>JAGTRS010000003.1 GCA_018262195.1 Pseudomonadota bacterium
TCAGGAAGGCGCGCAGGATCTTGTTGGTGGTGCGCGGATAGACGTAGTCGGTGCCGAGCAGCACGAAGCGCTTGGCTTCGCCGCCGTCCTTGGACATCAGGTACTCGACGGCCGGGATGGCTTGCTGGTTGGGGGCGGCGCCGGTGTAGAAAACATTCTTCTCGAGTTCTTCACCTTCGTACTGGACCGGGTAGAAAAGCAGGCCATTCAGTTCCTTGTAAACCGGCAGCACCGACTTGCGGGAAACCGAGGTCCAGCAGCCGAAAGTGACGGCAACCTTGTCCTTGGTCAGCAGCTGGCGGGCCTTTTCAGCGAACAGCGGCCAGTTGGAAGCCGGGTCGACGACGACCGGTTCCAGCTTCTTGCCCATCACGCCGCCAGCCTTGTTGATTTCGTCGATGGTCATCAGCACGGTTTCCTTGAGCGCGGTCTCGGAAATGGCCATGGTGCCGGACAGTGAGTGCAGCACGCCGACCTTGATGGTGTCGGCGGCGTGGGCGGCCATGCCGATGGACGACAGGGCGGCGGCGAGAACGGTTGCCTTGATGAAGTTGCGACGATTGCTCATGGAATCTCCTCGGAGGTTGGGTAATCTGGTCTGCGTTGTTGCAGTGCAGCGCCAGATTACGACCGGGGTTGCCCGGGAGAAATACGTTAGATTGCGTAGGGTACGCAGCCCCCAGGTTTGCCAACGGGATTAAAATCTTCGGTATGCCGTTTGCCCAAGAACATCACCTTTTTTCAGAAAAGAGATAAAGCATGGCTCACCCCCTCGCTGGCCAGCCGGCCCCGCTTGCAAGCCTGACCGACATTCCCGCGCTGCTTGCCGCTTACCACCAGCAGCCTGATATCAACGAACCCGGACAACGCGTCGCCTTCGGCACCAGTGGCCACCGGGGATGCGCCTTCAACGGCAGCTTCAACGAAGCGCACATTCTCGCCATCGCCCAGGCCGTGGCCGAATACCGCCTGCAGGCCGGTATTCGCGGCCCGCTCTTCCTCGGCATGGATACCCATGCGCTGTCCGCCCCGGCCCAGCAGAACGTCATCGAAGTGCTGGCCGCCAATGGCGTCCTGATCCATCTGCAGGAAAACCAGGGCTATACCCCGACGCCGGTCATTTCGCGCGCCATCCTGGTCCATAACGCCCAGCCGGCCGTCGAACGCGCCGACGGCATCGTCATCACGCCCTCGCATAATCCACCGCAGGACGGGGGCATCAAGTACAACCCGCCGCACGGTGGCCCGGCCGATACCGACGTGACCGGCTGGATCGAGCAACGCGCCAATACGCTGATGGCCGATGGCAACCGGGGTGTCAAACGCCTGCCGTATGGACAGGCGCTGGCGGCGGCAACGACCCGGGTTGTCGACCTGATGAGCCCTTACATTGCTGAACTGGGCAGTGTCATCGACATGCAGGCCATTCGTCGGGCCAAGCTGAGGATAGGCGTCGATCCGATGGGTGGCGCGGCTGTGGCTTACTGGAAGCCGATTGCCGATCATTACGGGCTGGACATCACGGTGGTTAACCCCGCGGTCGATCCGACCTTCGGCTTCATGACCCTGGACCACGACGGCAAGATCCGCATGGATTGTTCCAGCCCCTATGCCATGGCCAGCCTGGTCGCCCTGAAGGATAAATTCGACATCGCCTGGGGCAACGACGCGGATGTGGACCGCCATGGCATCGTCACGCCCTCGCTCGGCCTGATGAACCCGAATCATTACCTGGCGGTGGCGATCAATTATCTGCTCGGTCATCGCCCGCAGTGGCCGCACAGTTCGGCGGTCGGCAAGACGCTGGTGTCGAGCGGCCTGATTGATCGCGTGGTCAAGGGGCTGGGTCGCACGCTGCTGGAAGTGCCTGTCGGTTTCAAGTGGTTCTCGGCCGGCCTGCTCGATGGCAGCATCTGCTTTGGTGGGGAGGAAAGCGCCGGCGCCAGCTTCCTGCGCCGCGACGGGGCGGTGTGGACGACGGACAAGGACGGCATCATCCTCGGGCTGCTGGCGGCCGAGATCACCGCGGTGACCGGCCGGGATCCTGGATCGCACTACCTTGATCTTGCCTCTCGCTATGGCACGCCGTATTACCTGCGCATCGACGCCGTGGCGACGCCCGCCCAGAAAGCAGCTTTCAAGCAACTGACCGGCGACCGGGTCAGCGCCGCAACGCTGGCCGGCGAGCCGATCACCGCCCGGCTGACGCGGGCGGCCGGCAACAATGCCGCGATCGGCGGGCTGAAGGTGACGACGGAGAACGGCTGGTTTGCCGCCCGTCCGTCAGGGACCGAGGATATCTACAAGATCTACGCCGAAAGCTTCAAGAGCGAGGCGCACCTGCAGCAACTGGTGGCCGAGGCCGGCACCATCGTGACGGCCGCACTGGCGGCCTGAAACGGGTAAATGATGGCTGATCCGGGGCGCTTTCAGGCGCCGCGGATCTTGCTCATCGCCAGATTGGCGGCGGCGGTTCGCGTTTCGACGCCCAACTTCTCGAACACATGCTCCAGATGTTTGTTGACCGTCCGTGGGCTGTTGCCGAGGATGTCGCCGATATCGTTGCTGGTTTTGCCCTGCACCACCCAATAGAGCACTTCGGCTTCGCGCTGGGTCAGCCGGAAGGCGGCAATCAGCGATTCGACCGCTGAGGCATCGTTTTCTTCGCGCAGCACGACCATCCATTCATCGTCGCCGGTCTGATCATGGAAGGAGGCGAGCAGACGCTTGTTGCCTTCGGCGATCAGCAGCGGTGCGGGTTCGCGGCCATCAGCCCGGGCGCGGAGCGCTGCGGCGATCCAGACGAGCAGTTCTTCGGGAGCGACGGTTTCCGGGTTGGCAAAATAGCTGTTCAGCAAGCCGCGGGCGAGCGGCGTCTGCCAGACAACCTTGCTGTCGGCAGCGCGCACGGCGACGGTGGCCTGACCGAAGGCATCGAGCGCGCTGCGCGCCTGCTTCATCTGGCGGGCGTTCATCATGTGGGCGGCAATGCGGGCCAGCACCTCGGCCGGGCGGATCGGCTTGGTGACGTAGTCGGCACCACCGGCGGCAAAGGCGGCGACGACGTGCTCGGTTTCGGTCAGCCCGGTCATGAAGACGATGGGAATGTGCTGGGTCGAGAAGTCTGCCTTCAGGCGGCGGGCGACTTCGAAACCGTCCATGCCCGGCATCAGCGCATCGAGCAGGATGACGTCGGGCAGGCTCTGGCGGGCGCGTTGCAGCGCCGCTTCGCCGTGCGTCGCGACGAGCACGGTGTAGCCGGCTTCATCGAGCGCATCGTGCAGCAGGGAGAGGTTTTCCGGCACATCGTCGACGATCAGGACGATGTCCGAGATGTTTCTATCAACGGGCGGCATCGCGCATTTTCCTGAGAATTTCCTTCATCGCGTCAAACTGGAATTGTCGCGCAAGATCGCGCAGAACACGGACGAATTCACCATGGCGGGCATCGAGGCGTTCGATTTCGCCCAGCTTGTTGAGGATGCCGCGCAGGTAGCCGAGGGTGATCAGTTCGTCGAGGGCCGCGAGTTCGGTTTCGTCGGGTGGGAGCAAGGGCAATGGTTCGGCCGGGGCAGCCGGTGATGCAGCGGCAGGCGTGTCGGCGGTCACCCATTCGAGGCCGAGCTTCTTGCCCAGCCAGGCTAGCAGTTCATTGACCTTGAGCGGCTTGACGATGAAGTCGTCAGGCGTGATGCCGACATCGTTGTCCAGGCCTTTGTCGAAGGCATTGGCCGAGAGGATGGCAATCTGCGCGTCATTCTGGCCCTGCTGGCGCAGGCGGCGGATGGTTTCCCAGCCGTCGATGCCGGGCATGCCGAGGTCCATGAAAATCAGGTGCGGTGCGAAGCGGGGCGCGGTCGCCAGGCATTCGTAGCCGCTGGCCGCCTGCTCGACGATGAAGCCAAGCGGTTCGAGCACGTTTTGCAACAAGTCGCGATCGACCTTCTCGTTATCGACCACCAGAATGCGCTGGCGTACGCCGATGTAGCCGATCCGGTTGAGTTTCGGCAGTTCCTTCGCGGCCTGTGCCGAATGCACCGAGGGCAGGAAGAGGCGGATGCGGAACAGGGTGCCGTCGCCAGGCGTGCTGGAGACCTGCATTTCGCCGCCCATCAGGTCGGTGAGCATGCGGGCGATGGTCAGGCCGACACCGCTGCCCCCGGCCTGCACCGTGCTGCCGCGGGTGAAGGGCTCGAAGATGCGCTCCAGGTCGGCGGTCGGGATGCCGGGGCCGGTGTCGCGGATTTCGAAGATGGCCATGTCGCGCCGGCATTCGACCTTGAAACTGACGCCGCCGCGCACGGTGAATTTGACCGCGTTGCCGATGACGTTGATCAGTATCTGGCGCAGGCGTTTTTCGTCGGCGCGGACCACAGCCGGCAGTTCGCCGACCGGCTGGTAGTCGAAGGAAAGCCCCTTGTTGCGCGCCTGCAGTTCGAACATGCCGACGATCTGCTGCATCAGTTCGGGGAAATCCATCGCCTTGACGTCCAGCGTCAGCTTGCCGCCCTCGATGCGGGCGATGTCCAGCGTGCCCTCGATGACCGACAGCAGATGGTCGCCGGATTTCCGGATGACGCTGACCGCCTGTTTGCGGTTGGGCGGAATCTCCTCGTCGGCAGCGAGAATCTGCGCGTAGCCGAGGATGCTGTTGAGCGGTGTGCGCAGTTCGTGGCTGATCGCCGTGATGTAGCGGCTCTTGGCCTGGTTGGCCTGCTCGGCAACGATCCTGGCTTTTTGCAGGGCTTCGTCGGTGCGCTGGTGCGATTCGATTTCCTGGATCAGCAACTGGGTCTGGCGGTTCGATTCTTCCTGCGCGACGCGGCGGCTTTCCTGGGTCAGCACCATCCACCAGGCGATGACGCCGCTGAGCATCAGCAGCGCGGCAAAGGTCTTGATGAAGCTGTCCTGCAGCCTGGCGACCACTGCCGGGTCCGGGCTGCCGAGGGCGAGCAGTTCGTGGGTATAGAGAACGCCGAGGATCAGCGCCAGGATGGGTACGATGCCGGTCATCAACAGCAGGTAGTGACCGAGGCCAGTGTCGAGGTAGGGCAGCGCCGGCTTGGGCAGGATGCGGCGCAGCACGGCATTCCACTGCGCGCCAAGGTGGGCCTGCGGTTTGCACTGGTCATGGCAGCGGGCGTCGAGCGAACAGCACAGCGAGCAGATCGGCCCCTCGTAGGCCGGGCAGTGGGCCATGTCTTCGGCTTCGTACTCGCGTTCGCAAATCGCGCAGGTGGTTGCGTGGGCGGATGCGGCTTCATTCGGGCGGACCAGGTAGTAGCGACCTTGCGTGATCCAGGCGATCAGCGGCGAAACGATGAAAGCAGCGGTCAGGGCGACGAAGGGGGCATAGGGTTGCAGGGCATCGCCGAATACGCCGACGAAGGTGCAGATCGACAGCGCCGAGGCGATGGCCATGGCGCCGACGCCGACCGGGTTGATGTCGTAGAGGTGGCTGCGCTTGAACTCGATGCCCTTGGGCGAGAAGCCAAGAGGCTTGTTGATGACGAGGTCGGCCACCACCGCCGCCATCCACGAAATGGCGATGTTCGAATACAGCCCGAGGACTTGTCCAAGCGCCTGAAAGACGTCCAGTTCCATCAGCAGCAAGGCGATCAGCGTGTTGAAGACGACCCAGACGACGCGGCCGGGGTGGCTGTGCGTCAGGCGTGCGAAGAAGTTGGACCAGGCCAGCGACCCGGCGTAGGCATTGGTGACGTTGATCTTGAGCTGCGAAATGATCACGAACAGCGCCGTCGCGGCAATGGCCAGCGTCGTGTTGTCGAAGACGTGCGAAAAGCCGATCAGGTACATCTGGTTCGGATCGACTGCCTTGTCGGCGGAAATGCCGTTGCGCAGCACCAGCCAGGCGAGCAGGGCACCACCGAGCATTTTCAGGATGCCGGGCACCACCCAGCCGGGGCCGCCGATGATGACGCCGAACCACCAGCGGCGGGCGGTGGCCGGGGTCTTTTCCGGCATGAAGCGCAGGTAATCGACCTGCTCGGCCATTTGCGTGACCAGGGCGATGCCGACGGTCAGGGCAGCACCAAACAGATGCGGGTTAAAACCGGCATCGCCACCCCGTTCGCCGCCGTATTGCCACAGTCCGGCCAGCGCCTGCGGCTCCTCGATGAACAGGAAGGCGTAGGGAAGGATCAGCAGGAAGATCCACAGCGGCTGCGTCCATGCCTGCAGCCGGCTGATCGCCGTCACGCCGTGGGTGACCAGCGGGATGACCACCAGCGCGCAGATCAGGTAGCCCCAGGCCGGCGGTATCTTGAAGGCCAGTTCCAGCGCGTAGGCCATGATCGCCGCTTCGAGGGCAAAGAAGATGAAGGTGAAACTGGCGTAGATCAGCGAGGTGATCGTCGAGCCGATATAGCCGAAACCGGCGCCGCGGGTCAGCAGGTCCATGTCCAGCCCGTGTCGCGCCGCCATGACGCTGATCGGCAGGCCGAGCAGGAAGATGATCAGGCCGGTGGCAAGAATGGCCCAGAAAGCGTTGAGGAAGCCGGCCTGGACCAGCATCGTCGCGCCGACGGCTTCGAGCACCAGGAAGGAGGCGGCGCCAAAGGCCGTATTGGCAACGCGCATTTCCGACCATTTGCGGAAACTGCGCGGTGTGAAGCGCAGGGCGTAGTCTTCGAGCGTTTCGTTGGCGACCCAGGTGTTGTAGTCGCGGCGAATCTTTACTACTTGTTGTGTGGCTGGCTTGGGGGGCGCGAGGTTCATCGGGAAATTAAAACACGATTCCCCTGATATGCGTTTTGCCGGCGCAACATTGTTGATCCCGCGGCACTCGCGGCAAGCGGGATTTCAATTGCTCCGTTATCGACAAAGCGCCAGACGCGGCCAGCCGCTCACATCGGAGCGGTCTGTTGGCTGGAAACCGATTCGCCCAGCGCCAGCAGGGCGGCGGCCTGTGCCGAACATTGGGCAGAGATGTTCTCGTCGAGGGTTTTCAGCCAGCGCCGTGGAATGCTCACCGTGCCGTAACGGGCACCGGCCAGCATGCCGGCGATGGCACCGGTGGTGTCGGCATCACCGCCACGATTGACGACGTCGAGCAGGCAATCCTCGAAGGTTTCGGTGGCGAAGAAGGATTGCAGCACGGCCTGCATGGTATCGACGACGAAACCGCTCGGATTTTCACGGCGCTTCTTGTCGTAGGCAAAGACCGGGTAGTCGCTGACCAGTTTGAAGGCCCGTTCGCGTTCGACCTCGATGGGGTCGCGACCGGCCAGAAAGTCCTGCACCATGAAGGCCAGTGTCTCGCATGCGGCATCGGACAGGGCGTTGTGATGGGTGACATGGGCCTGGGCACGGCAGGCACTGACGGTCAGTTCCGGTGGCTTGCCTTGGCAGGCCAGGGCGACAGGCAGGATGCGCATGGCAGCGCCGTTGCCGGCATCGTGTTCGGAGGCGGCGGCTTCCGGATTGCCGGTCTTGCGAAAGGAAATCAGGTTGCGGCGGACGGTGTTGCCGATGTCGACCGGCTTGGCGCGCATCCAGGCATCGAAGGCTTCGGCCGCTGCCTTGGCGTCGACCCCGCCACTGGCCAGGATGGATTCGCCGAGGGCCAGCGACATCGTGGTGTCGTCGGTAACCTGGCCGGCCTTCAGGCGCAACCAGCCTCCGCCAGTGATCTCGGTATGGATGCCGACCTGATGGCGGATTTCATTGGGCGTCAGGAATTCGACGGTGGCGCCCAGCGCATCGCCAATCGCCAGGCCAAGATAGGCCGCCGCTGCTCTGTCCTGCAGCGGTGAAACCCATGGCGGGGGAGCGGCGCGCCGGCGTATCGGCGCGGTCTTGGCGATCAGTTCTCCGGTCCAAAACATTTGGCGTAATCCTTGCAGACCCCGCAGGACGGGGCGGGGCAGACATAAATGCCTTCACGCGAGCAGAACTGACGGTAGAGGAATTTCTTCCACTTCATGTCGCCGGTGTTGGCACGGGCAAGTTCGGGAAAGTTGACCCACATCAGCTTGCTGAGCTCTTCGCGACTGGCAAGACCGAGGTCCTGCCAGAGATGGTCGCGGCCGACACAGGCGGTGGCAACGATATTGGCCATCAGCAATTCGCTGGGCGATTTGCGGGCGCGGTGGTCGAGCAGCAGCTTTTGCAGATCCTCCCATTCGGGGATTGATTCGATTTCCCGGGCGGTCGGCGTTGCTCCGCTGCCGGGAAAGTAGGCTTCGCGCAGATAGCGGTAGGCCGCCGGGCCGAGGCCGAGGTGCGGCGGCAGACAGCCGCTGCCACTGGCCTGGCCGGCAATCAGGCTGGCCAGCAGTGGACGGTTCGGATCGAGCGCCGCCGAGCCGACCGCTGGCGCAGCCAGCAGTTCGGCCAGCAGCAATGGCCGCAGGGGCAGACGATCCGGACCGTTCATGGCATGTGCCTTGTTTGCTCGGGCTTATTTGCTGGGATATTCGACCAGGATGTCCTCGTCGCGGACGATCATCTGGCAGGCGAGGCGCCACTGGGTCGGCGGGATGTCATCGACGTACATCTGGTCGATCTGGGCCTTGGTGATGTGGCCGAGTTCGAGCAGGGCAGCGACTTCGCGGACGTTGAGCGGGCCACCCATCGGGGCGCGCTTGCCGTCGACGGAAGAGACCTTGACCAGACAGGTGCCGCAGTTGCCTTCCTGGCAGCCGAAGTCGATCGGGATGTGATGTTCCTTGGCCAGCGCGAGGATGGTCTGGGTATGGCTGCCGGCGACGGCGTAGACCGTCTTGTCCTTGTGCATGGGGCTGGTGAAAGTGATGAGGGCCATTTTTTAAGTTCTCCTGGAGAGCGGGTTGATTTGAATTTCTCTGTTGTGGTTGGGTGATTGCTTTTAATCTTGTTGGTTGCTGCCGACGTTCAGGCCGGCTTGACGACGATTTCGCCGCCAATGATCTGTGCCTGGCAGGCCAGGCGGTGGCCGCGTGGGGCCATGTTGTCCTTGAGTACCTGGTCCTCCAGGATGCTCGGCGGCGCGAGGTTTTCGCCGCCCGAGATGACCTTGGTCAGACAGGTGCAGCATTCGCCTTCACGGCAGCCATAAGTGATGCCGGCGCCGACTTTTTCGGAAACTTCGATCAGCCGGGTGCCGGCCGGTACGGTGACCGAGACCCCGATATCCTGAAAAGTGACTTTGGCTTTTGGCATTGTTTTTCCCCCTGGTTGTTATGCGAGAGCTGCCATGTCGATCTCGCGGTGTTCGACCCGGCCGGTCAGGTGACGGGCCAGTTGTTCGCCGAGATCCCGGCAGGCATCGAGTTCGCCTGCGTCCGGTACCAGCTTGATGCGCAAACCTTCGACCGGAACGCGCAGCTTCAGGCCGCGCAGGCGGTCCTCGATCAGGCGTACCGCCTCGCCGCTCCAGCCATAGGAGCCGAAGGCAGCACCGAGCTTGCCCTTGACGTTGACGGTGGTCAGCGACGACAGCAGATCCCAGATCGGCTTGACCGCATCGGCGTTGATGGTCGGGCTGCCGAAAGCGAGGCCATCGGCTTCCTCGACCAGATCGGTAAAGATGTCGGCTTCGCCACCCTCAAGGTCGTAGAGCGAGACGCGGACGCCGCCGAGCGATTCCGCGCCGGCAGCCAGCGCTTCGGCCATGCGCCGGGTGTTGCCATAGGCGGAGAGGTAGAAGACGACCAGGGTCTTTTCGCTGCGGGCTTCATTGAACAGGCGCGGCGTGGCCAGTTCACGGTAGCGATGCACGTAATCGCGCGGCTTGTGGCGCAGCACCGGGCCGTGGGCCGGGGCGATCAGCTGGATGTCCAGCGGTTCGATCAGCGCGATGGCGTCGAGCACATACTCGCGGAAGGGCCGCATGATGTGGGCGTAGTAGTACTCGAACGAGAAGCGGAAATCGCCGACCGTGTCGTTGAACAGGCGGTTGTCGCAGAAGTGGCAGCCGAAGATGTCGCCGGTGAACAGCAGGCCGTCTTCGACCAGATAGGTGCATTGCGTGTCCGGCCAGTGCAGGTAAGGCGTGTGGAGGAAACGCAGGGTGCGGCCACCGAGGTCGACCGTGTCGTCGGTGGTGACCGGAATGTATTCGGGCGGCTTCTCGCCGCTCGGCTTCAGCAGCGCCTTGAGCATCATCTGGGCGCGGCTGGACAGGTAGACCTTGGCCTGCGGGGCACGCTTGAGCAGCTCGGGCAGGGCGCCGCTGTGGTCCGGTTCCAGATGGTTGAGGACGATGGTGGTGATTTCTTCGTACTTCGCCACCGATTCGAGTCGACGGAAGAAATCGTCGGCGAAGTTTTCCTTCACCGTGTCGATGATCGCCACGCCATTCTCGCCGCGCACGACATACGAGTTGTAGCTCGTGCCGTTGGCGGTTTTCAGGATGATGTCGAAACTCCGCAGATGCGGGTCGAGGGCGCCCACCCAGTGGACGCCCGGTGCAATCTCTACGGCGCTGTCAGTGATTGCCGCAGCTGCCATGGCTGCTTTCCTCTGCCTCATGTTCATGTGCGTGGCTGCCACAACTGCCATGGCCTTCCGGGCCATGCACGCAGGCTTCGATATTGCCTTCCGGCAGTTCGACGTTGTTCAGGCCAATCCAGGCGTCGACTGTCGGTATGTCGAAACCGACCACGCGCTCCTCGCCGATTTCCATCAGCGGACGACGGATCAGCAAGGGGTTGTCGAGCAGCAGGTGCAGGGCATCCTCGAAACCGAGGTTTTCCGGCACGATCTCGCCCGACTTGATGTCCGGGGCGGCGCGGTTGAACCAGTCGGTGACTGGCAATTTTCCGAGGAACATCAGCAGCCGGTCGGCCGTCCAGGCCTCGGTCTTCAGACTTTTGGCCTGGACGGTGTGGCCGGCTGCAGCGAGCAGGGTCTTCTGGCGAAGATTGCCCTTGCAGCCGGGTTTTTCGTAGAACGTGACGACGGCCATCAGTTGATTCCTTGGTGGAAATTAGAGCCAAGCCAAGGCAAACCCCCCCGGCCCCCCTTTTCAGGGGGGAGAGGTAAGTGCTGGATCGACGCCCCTCCCCTGAGAAGGGGAGGCTGGGAGGGGTTGCCTTGCATTACGCGGCTTCCCGCCACAAGCCGAATTCCTTCAGCTTTTCGATCGGAATGCCGGTCAGGGAACCGGGCGGGTTCAGGAAGACGCCCAGTTCATCGACGATGGCCATTTCGATCGGGCAGATTGCGGCGCATTGCGGCACGCTGTGATCGCCCAGGCACTCGGTGCATTTGCCGTCATCGATCAGGAAGTGCGGCGTGTCCTGATAGATTGCGTCGTTCGGGCAGACATCGACGCAGGCCCAGCAGTTCACACAGGATTGGGTAATCTGGAGGGCCATGATCAGGCTGCCTTTCTGCCGTCGGCTGAAGCGAGCAACTTGCCGGTTGCTGCGATTTCCTTGTACACCGCCATCACGGCATCCTCGATCGGCTCCATGGCATGTTCGCCGTTCGGCGCGATGCCGGCGGCTTCCAGCTTGCCCCAGGGCTCGTAACCGATCTTGGAGCAGAGCACGACCTCGCAGCCTTCGAGCACGCGGATGTTGCGGTCGAGCAGCGATTCCGTTGCGCCTTCGTCGACCACGTCGCCATCGCCGCAGGAATCCATGCCTCCGCAGTACAGCTCAGTCTTGCGGTGGCTGATGAAGCGCACGCCTTCCGGCGAGGCTTCGTAGATCAGGAATTCCTTGGCATGACCGAAGTGCTCGGCGACGACGCCGTTCTTGCCGGCCACCGCCATCAGCACCGGGCGCGAACCTTCCGGAATGCCCTCGTGCTTCGGCTTGACGATGCCGCGCTTGGCGTCCAGCTTCTCGAGAATCTCGTCATGCACCACCTTGCGGCGGACCATGGCGGCTTCGTAATCGACATCCATGACGTCGATCTTGTCGAGCGTGAACTCGTCGCCGCGATCTTCGCCGAGCAGGCCGACCGCATCGGCGCGGCACTGGCGGCAGTGGCGCATCATTGCCATGTCGCCGGCGCAGGCATCCTGCAGGTCCTGCAACATTTCCGGGGTCGGTTCCGGCTGCTCCATGATGCCGTAGTAGGTGCCGTGCTCGGGCTCGGCGATCAGCGGCATGACGTTGTGCAGGAAGGCGCCCTTGGCCTTGACGATCTTCGAGACTTCCTTCAGATGCTCGTCATTGACGCCAGGGATCAGCACCGAGTTGACCTTCACCAGGATGCCCCGGTCGGTCAGCATCTGCAGACCCTTCTGCTGCTGTTCGATCAGGATGCGAGCGCCTTCAATGCCGAAGATGCGCTTGTTTTCCCAATAGATCCACGGATAGATCTTGGCGCCCACTTCCGGATCGACACAGTTGATGGTGATCGTCACGTGGTCGATATTGTGTTTGGCGATTTCGTCGACGTATTGCGGCAGGCTGAGGCCGTTGGTCGACACGCACAGCTTGATGTCCGGGGCGCGCGCGGAGAGCTGTTCGAAGGTTTCAAAGGTGCGGCCCGGGTTGGCCAAGGGGTCTCCGGGTCCGGCGATGCCGAGAACGGTCATCTGCGGGATTTCGGCAGCGACGGCGAGTACCTTCTTGATCGCCTGATCAGGCGTCAGCAGCTCGGAAACGACGCCCGGGCGGGATTCGTTGGAGCAGTCGTACTTGCGGTTGCAGTAGTTGCACTGAATGTTGCAGGCCGGGGCGACGGCCACATGCATGCGGGCGAAGTAGTGGTGCGCTTCTTCCGAATAGCAGGGGTGGTCCTGGACCTTGGCGCGGATATGGTCAGGTAGATGGCCCAGGGCGTCCGGCGCAGTGCCGCAGCCGCTGGAGGAACAGCCGCCGCCTTCTGCTGCCGGCGCGGTGTTGCTGATGACTGGAAGTTCCACGATGAAGGCTCCTCGAAAGCTGTGCGGAGCCTATTCAGCAATCGGTGTGCCAGTCATTGAAAGCCATATAAAACAGGTGCTTATGAATCCGGTTTCAACGGCCTGTCGGTTGTCTTGTCGTATATGTGACAGGGAACTGACAGGTCAGTGGGTGGTTTTAAGGGCACGACCAAAAATGGATGGCCTACCCGGCTCGAAAAGCAGCAGCCCGGAATTGGCTGGCCAGTGCGTCTCCGTTGGATTTTGTCGGTTAACAGACACGAGTCGTGTCGTTCTGCTGCCGAAGGTTCACTCCGGGTTGTCTATTCCGCCTTTAAATCAGTGGTTTATGGAATCAATTCGGGCTGGCACCATCTCTGCAAGGGCTTTGTGAAAAGACAAGACCATCTCAAGCCCAACGGAGAAAACCATGGAAGAAGCCACCAAGCCGCCGATTACCCGAGAGGCTGCATTACGCGTCGCCCTGGCGGCGCGGGCGATGCCCAACGCCAGCCTGCCGGCCCTGATCGAATTGCTGCAGCGCCGGCTCGGCGACGAGATCAACGAGGAAACCCTGCGCCAGGTCACCGTGACCATGCTCAAGACCGGTTTCGCCAGTGCCGATGGTGAAGAGGATGGCGAGGATATCGGCATCGGGCTGGAGGCGATGAAGCTGGCCGTCCGCATCCTGTGGGGCGAAACCCAGGGCGACGACACGTTGCCCAAGATCGAGTCCTATGAAGACGGCGAGATGCCCGGCTCGGTGCGCGTCGCCATCGCTTCCGACAAGGGCGACCTGCTGTCCGGCCACTTCGGCTCCTGCCTGCGCTTCCTGGTCTATCAGGTATCGCCGAGCGAAATCCGGCTGGTCGACATCCGCGACACCATGGACGCCGAGTTTGCCGAGGACCGCAACCTCTGGCGCGCCAAGCTGATTGGCGATTGCCATGTGTGCTACGTCGTGTCGATCGGCGGCCCGGCAGCGGCCAAGGTGATCCGGGCGGACATCTATCCGATCAAGATTCCCGATGGCGGGCCGGCGCTGGACATCCTCAAGCCTTTCCAGGTGGCCATGGTCGAATCGCCGCCACCCTGGTTGCTGAAGATCCTCGGCGTGGCGGCCGAGAAGCGCCTGAAGAACTACAGCGCCGCCGAGGTTGAGGAATGATCAGGCAAGCGGCGGCTCAGGCCGCCACCTTCTCCATCTGCCGCGGCTCCAGCCCGACCAGGGTCATCAGCGTGCCTTCGCAGCCATTCCACCAGACTGCCACCCAGGCCGCGCCGTCGGCGTCGATGCGTTCGACGTCGCAGGTCGAGCCGACCATGTCCATGAACATGTCGAGATCGTCCTCGTCGAGATCCGGGTCGGGGGTAATGCCGAGAACGCGGACCAGGTCGCCCGGTGCGACGGTCTGGCCCTTGCAGTCGATGGTGGTGGCAGGCATGGCGGACTCCGTTGGGGTTGGGGTGAGCTTTTCGGCTGTGTCGCAAAGTCGACGTCGGCCACTGGTTTTAACGGGGGGTCGCAACTGGCGTGCCAACCCATTTTCAAGGAGTGAGTCATGAACAAAATCGGACTGTTTTTCGGCACCGAAACCGGTACCACCCGCCTGATCGCCAAGAAGATGCAGAAGAAGATCGGCGACGAACTGTGCGACAAGCCGGTTAACGTCAATCGCATCACGCCGGATGAAATGCTCAAGTACGACGCGCTGATCCTCGGCACGCCGAGCTACGGCATCGGCGAAATTCCCGGCCACGGCGCTTCCGGCTGCTTCGAGCCGAACTGGGCCGAGTTTTTCGACCAGATGCCGGCCAACCCCGATTTCACCGGCAAGCGCATCGCCTTCTTCGGCCTCGGCGCCCAGGAACGCTACGCCGACCGCTTCTGCAGCTCGCTGTTCCCGCTTGTCGAAAAGTTCAGGGGCTGGGGCGCCGAGATCATCGGCGACTGGCCGATCGACGGCTATACCTACGATCAGTCGGCGGCAGTCGTCGATGGCCGTTTCATCGGCTTGATCATCGACCAGCGCACGCAGGGCATGTTCACCGACGAGCGCATCGAAGCCTGGCTGGCCCAGGTCACGCCGCTGCTGGTCGAAAAACTGGCCGTCGCGGCCTGAACGGAGAACAAGCATGAGCGAATCCCGCAGCTTCAGTTGCATTCCAGGCAGCACGGCCGCCGAACTGCTGCGTAGCGAGCCGGCCGCCGTTCTCTTCGACGTGCGTGACAGCACAGCCTATCGGGGCGGCCATATCGACGGCGCGGCGCAGCTCTCGGAGGACCGTCTGCTCGCCTGGATGAAGCGCATCCCCAAGGATGCCCCGGTCCTGATCTACTGCTATCAGGGCAATGCCAGCAAGACCTACGCCCAGATGTTCGCCGACTTTCGCTACACGCGGGTGTTCAGCATTGATGGCGGCTATCCGGCGCTGCACACGGCGCTCGCCGCGACGCCATGAGTCAAGCGCACGTTGCCGCCTGGGTTGCCGCGCAGCCATTGACGCCCAGTGACGTCGATTGCGCGACCACGGTCATGCTCAAGATCCTGGACGGCAAGTGCAAGATGCCGGCGCTGGAAAAGGCCGTCATGGCCGACCTTTACGATGCCCTGAAGGATAGGCCCGGCGAGCGTTTCGGCGCCGACCTGCATGCCCTGATCGCCAGCGCGCGCGACGGGGCTGGCGAAACGCTGCGCAACACCATCTACGAACACCGCCTGCTGGCCGAAACCACCTTGTCGCGGCCGGTGATGAAGGCCTTCAAGGCAATGATTCGCGCCCGGGGGCTGTTCGCGGGGCTGGAAACACGGATTGATGATGAAGAGGATGCACCATGAAACTTCAAATTGACCGGCAGCACATTGAAGCAATGCTGGCTGCCTTTCCTCGCCTGGAATTCGTGCGCGAGCAACTGCGTTTCGGCAATCGGGTCGAGCTCGGCTTCAACCAGCTGGAAGATGCTGAACTGGATCTGCTGCAAAGCCTCTACGCGGCTGGTGACAGCGAATTGCGGGCGCGGGCGGCCCAGATCGCCACCTTGCGCCAGGCCCTGCACGAAGGCGGCAAGCGTTTCGAGGCGGAAGAGCTGGAAATGGTGGTGCCGGCCATCGCCCGCTATCTGGCCGAGAATGCCTCGCGCGGCTGGATGTTTTCGGCCGGCATCACCGGCAAGCCGCTGGCTTACGTCGTGACACGGCTCGATTTCACGCCACCTTCCGAAGAAGAAACCGGCAAGATCTTCGTCGAACTCAAAGCCAACGCCAAGGCGCGGCTGGCGACGGCGACGCTGCGTATTTCCGGCCCCGACATCGCCGGCCGGACGATCCCCGAAGTCTTCGCCACCAAGGGCTTCGTCAAGGAAACGCCGGCCCTGCTGGCCAGCTACGACGAAGGCGTCGAGCGCTACTTCGACTGGCGCGGGCAGTATGGCGCGCAGTTTTCCGGGACCGGTGTCGGTTACTTTGCCGAGAACCCGACGGCTACCCACCGCGACACCGACTACTCGCGCAAGGACCAGATCATCCTGTCATCGACCGGCAGCCCGGCGCGGCTGGTCAACGATGAAAGCATTCTCGGCGAACGTGTGCTGGCGCTCGATGCGACCGGCGACATCATGGCCAAGTTCGTCCGCCGCGTGCAGCGCAACTCGCGGCTGTCCGGCAAGGAAGAGGCCGAGATCGAAGAAACCCAGGCCGGCATCGCCAAGGGGCTGTTCACCGAACTGCCGGTGCATTTCTACATGCTGATGTTCCACCTCGACCTGCACCATTACGTCTGGGTGCACGTCGACGACATGCAGCCCTACGCCTATCAGCCGGAGCTCAAGACCAAACTGGTCCTGCCGCCCGAACAGACCGACCTGATCGACATCCTGACCGCCGAGATGGACGTACTGATGGACGACATCGTCTCCGGCAAGTCGGGTGGCACGACCGTGTTGTGTGCCGGGCCACCGGGGGTGGGCAAGACGCTGACTGCCGAGGTGTATTCCGAAATCATCCGCCGGCCGCTCTACCGCGTGCATTCCGGCCAGTTGGGCCTCAACGTCGCGGCCATGGAAACGGCGCTCAAGGAAGTACTGACCCGTGCCCAGCGCTGGGGGGCGGTGATGCTGATCGACGAGGCCGACGTCTACATCAAGAAGCGCGACGACAACATCACGATGAACGCCGTCGTCGGCGTCTTCCTGCGGGTGCTGGAGTATTTCAACGGTCTGCTCTTCCTGACCACCAACCGGGTGGACGACATCGACGAAGCCATCGTCTCGCGCTGCATCGCGCTGATCCGCTTCTACCCGCCGGATCGCGTCGATCGCAAGAAGATCTGGGGCGTCATGGCCGCCCAATTCGGCCTCAATCTGCCGCCGGAACTGCACGAACGACTGCCCGACATCTTCCCGAAAGCCTCCGGCCGCGACATCAAGGGCCTGGCCAAGCTGGTGGCGAAATACTGCAGCCAGAAAACCTTGCCGCCGACCGAGGATGTCTTCCGCCGCTGCTCGATGTTCCGGGCGATGGATCAAGCGGAGGTGGCGGGCTGATCATCTTCGAAGCAGATCAATGCCTCAGAGCTCCAGTTAGACGTTTCAGCCTTCCTGGAGCCAGGCTGCCACCTTCTTGGGGTCCGGCAAGCTGCCGGCGTGAACAACCTTGCCATTGATCACCAAGCCAGGAGTGCCCATGATGCCGTAACCGACGATGGTAGCCATATCCTCGACTTTTTCGAGATTGATCGCGACCCCGCTCTGTTCGGCAGCCTGCTTGACCATTTCGGCCAAGGCTTTGCAACGGGAGCAACCCGGACCGAGCACTTTGATTTCTTTCATGATGTTCTCCTCATAGAAGCGCGTTGAATACGTAGCCGACCATCAGAATGCCCAAGGCCACGACGCCAGCGAAGGTTGCAATCAGTTGTGGCTTCAAGGCTTTGCGCAAAATGATCATCTCCGGAGCCGACAGGGCAATCACGCTCATCATGAAGGCCAGGACGGTGCCAAGGGCGGCACCCTTGCCGATCAGCGCTTCAACAATGGGGATGATGCCGGCTGCATTGGTATACATCGGCACGCCGAGTGCCACGGCAGCTGGTACGGCCCACCAGACATCCCTGCCCATGAAAGATGCCATGAAGTCCTCGGGTACATAGCCGTGAATGCCAGCGCCCAGTGCGATACCGGCAACGATGTACGGCCAGACCTTGGCAACGATTTCCCGAATGTGGCTGAGGCCGGCTTCACCACGCTCGACCCAGGTCATCGAGCTACTTTCGTATCCCTGGTCGGCTCTCGCCTGGATGGCTTTCACCCAGTCTTCGAGATAACGCTCCATCTTCAGTTGGCCGATCACCAGCCCTGAAACGATGGCGACCAGGAGGCCGAGCCCCAGATAGAGAGCGGCGACCTTCCAGCCAAACATCCCGAACAGAAGAGCCAGCGCAACCTCATTGACCATGGGTGCAGAAATCAGGAACGAAAAGGTTACCCCCAGCGGGACGCCTGCCGACAGGAAGCCGATGAATAGTGGTACGGCAGAGCAGGAGCAGAACGGCGTCACGATACCGAGCGAGGCGGCCAGAATGTTGCCGATCCCCATGCGCTTGCCCGAAAGCAAGGCACGGGTTCGTTCGGGTGCGAAGAAGGTTTGAATAATGCCCATCACGAAGACGATGCCGGTCAGCAGCAGCATGACTTTCGGCGTGTCAAAGAGAAAGAAGTGAATGGCTTCACCTAGCGCGGTACTTCTGCTTAGACCGAGCAGCCCCAACCAAAAATCAGCAAATTCCGTCAAGTGCGTGTAGGCAGCAAACCAGATGAGTGTTGCCGCAGTGATGCCAGCCACCCACCGCAGATTCTGATTCAAGGCATTGGGGACAGGTGAGGTTTCGAGTTTCATTGCATGCTCGTGTAAGTTGCTCTTGCTATTGAAGACGAGGCAATCACAAAAAGGATGCAGGTCGGCCGGTATTATTCTTCGACGGGACCGCGGGGAGTGAAGCAACATACCTGGCCAAGGTCGTCAAATCTGACCTGGCAGGCAGCTACGAGTTGCTGCCGAAGTCGCTTTCGAGCTCGTTGAACCCGCGACTTGGCCGCCGGAAGCGAAAGTCCAATCCGGTCTGCAAATTCCTGCTGCGACATTTCCTCTATGTCACAGAGCGTTATTGCCTCACGGTCCTCGGCAGATAGTTCGGACAGGACTCTGGGGATGCATTGAGACAGGGAATCGACAGGTGCAATGGTTTCCGCATCTGTTGCCGGAAGCAGGGATTCATCCAGTTCGACCTCGTCCCTGCTCAGCCGATAGCGGTCGATCAGCAGGTTGCGTGCAACCTGAAACAGCCAGGCTCTGCGGTTTTGAATTCCGCAAAGGCCATGTTCCAGACGCGTAGCGCGCAGGAACACCTCTTGAACGACATCGTTCGCTTCCTGCGCATTCGGGATGCGACTGACCACGAAGTGGATTAATTCACTTCGATATTCATCCCAGGCGTCGGTAATGCATTTCATCGTCAGACAATTTATTCCTCTTGGGCTCAGTGTGCCGGAAATGTGTCGTATTTGTAGTCTGCTTTTTGCGTACTGGCTACGAGCTGACGCAAATCCCAGAATGGCAACTTCCCGTTTAGCAACCTGCTTGTCGTGCCTGAAACCCATTAGTCAGCGCTTCGAGCCAATTCATTGCTGACAAGGCTGCTGCCACAAATACCAGGCGTGCGCGAAATGGCATTGCCCCGGCGGACTGAGGCAGCTAGGTATTTTTCCCTATTCCACTGCACCTTTCTTCCAATTTTCGCCCGTCGCCATTAAACCTAAGCTGGCTCCATCACTTCCAAGGAGCCTTGCATGAACGCGCATCCCGATCTTTCCCGGCGTGCTTTCTTTACCGCCTTGCCGGCTGTAACCGCCGGCCTGGCCATTCCGGCGCATGCAGCGGACGAGGCTAATCCGCATTGGGCCATGCTGGTCGATACCCGTCGCTGCATAGCCTGTCAGGCTTGCACCATGGCCTGCTCGATGGAAAACGTCTCGCCTGAAGGGCAATTCCGTACGGTCGTTGCCACCTATGCGGTCACCGATCAAGCCGGCAAAACGGGTCTCTCCGTGCTGCCGCGCCTTTGCAATCACTGCGAGGAGCCACCCTGCATTCCGGTCTGCCCGGTCGGTGCCACCTTCAAACGCAAGGACGGCATCGTACTCGTCGATGGCGAGCGCTGCGTCGGTTGTGCCTACTGCGTCCAGGCCTGTCCTTACGATGCACGCTTCGTTAATCATCACACCGGCAAGGCTGACAAATGCACCTTCTGTAGCCACCGCGTCGAAGCCGGGTTGCTGCCAGCCTGCGTCGAGACCTGTGTCGGTGGTGCCCGGATTTTTGGCGACATCAACCATCCGCAAAGCGACATCAGTCGTCGCCTCGCTGCCGCCGACGGCAAGACCAGCGTCCTCAAGCCGGAGGCAGGCACGACACCGCGTGTCTTCTACATCGGTCTGGATCAGCAACTGGACGGCCGGGTCGATGGCGCTTCGACCGCCGACATGATGTGGCGTCCGGACACTCAGGGAGCATGATCATGAACACTACCGTTGAAGTGCTTGGCTTTGCGCGCGAACCTGCCTGGTTGCCTTGGGCTGTGCAGTATTTCTTCCTGATCGGCATCTCGACCGCCGCCTTCTTCTTGTCACTCCCCGGTCTGGTCTGGCGCCATCCGGACTGGCGCGGCATTTCCCGCCGCGCCCTGCTGGCCGCGCTGGTCTGCGGATTGACGGCACCCGTCGCACTATTGGCTGACCTGCACCAACCCGGCCGCTTCCTCAACTTCTACCTGCACCCGAACCTTGGCTCGTGGATGGCCTGGGGCTCGTTCTTCATCCCGCTCTACCTGCTCGGTCTGATCGGCTATGCCTGGCTCTGCCTGCGGCCTCAAATGGCTGATCTGGCGAAACGCCCGAGTCCGCTCGCCGGCCTTTATCGCAAACTGGCCTATGGCGGTCACGATAACCCTTCGGCGATCAAGGCAGCAGCCCTGGTAGCGACGCTGGGGGCATTCCTGGTCCTGCTCTATACCGGCATGGAAGTCATGGTCGTCCAGGCTCGTCCGCTGTGGAATACCGCCTTCCTTCCGGTGATCTTCGCTGTCACCGCGATGACGGGCGGCATCGGGATGACGGCACTGTTCGAAGCACTGAGCGGCAGCCGGCAATCGGCCCCGCTGCTCAACCGATGGCTGGTACGTGGCTCATGGCTGACGCTGGTGCTACTCACCTTGTGGCTGGCTTTCGGCCTTACCGGCAGCTCGCCCACAGGGGCCGATACACTGGCTGCGATGGGCGGTTCGTTCGGCTGGCAGATGACCGGTGGCTGGCTTTTTGGCTCGACGATGCTGACCTTGTGGCTGGCACGGAATGAGCGCAACTCGCTGATCATGCCGGCGCTGCTGGCGCTGCATGGGGCCTGGCTGATCCGCTGGATTGTCTTCATCGGTGGCCAGAGCCTGCCCAAGATGGGTTCGGCAAGCCATCCATACATCTTGACTCTGACACCGGACAGCCTGCTCGGCATCGTCGGCATGGCCGGCCTCTGCATCACCCTTTACATCATCCTGACCAGCCTCATCCCTTGGGATGACCAGGCTAACGCCTGAGGAGACCGACCATGAAAATCAGCAAACGTCGTCAAGTTCTCGCCCTCGGTGGCCTCGCAGCCTTTGCTGCCGGTTACTCGGAAACCGCAGGCCGCATGGTCGGCAAGCTATTCGGACATGATGCGCCGAAACACAAGACCGCCGGCGACGCGCCCGCACCGGAATTTCGCGTCGATCGTCAGGGCAAGCTTGAAATCAACCCGACCCAGCAGGTCAGCTACACCACCTGCCTTGGTTGCACCACGATGTGCGGTGTTCGAGTACGCATCGACCGGGTCAGCGGCAAGGTACTGCGGGTCAGCGGCAATCCGTACAGCCCCTTGTCCACCGATCCGCACCTCCCGATGAAGGCGAGCGTCCGCGACAGCTTCATCTCAATTTCGGCGCTCAACGGCAAAGGCCTGGATGGCCGCTCGACCGCCTGCGGCCGGGGTAACGCGGTAGCACAGCAAATCGATTCGCCGTACCGCGTTCTGACCCCGTTGAAACGGGTTGGCCCGCGCAACAGCGGCCAATGGGAGCCCATCTCCTTCGAGCAACTGGTCAAGGAGGTGGTCAATGGCGGCAATCTGTTCGGTGAAGGCAATGTCGAAGGACTGGGTGCCCTGCGTGACCTGACGACGCCCATCGACAGCAAGCAGCCGGCACTCGGGCCACGCGTCAATCAGGTCGCGGTGCTCTCCAGCGTCAACGACGGACGCGAGAATTTCGCCCGCCGCTTCTTCCAGAAATCCTACGGCACGCTCAACTTCATCGGCCACGGCTCCTATTGTGGCGGCTCCTACCGCTCTGGCTCCGGCGCACTGTTTGGCGACATGAAAGCGATGCCGCATTGCAAGCCGGATTTTGCCAATGCCGAATTCGTGCTTTTTGTCGGGACGGCACCGGGGCAGGCCGGCAACCCTTTCAAGCGTCAGGGCACCCTGGTTGCCAAGGCACGCACCGAGGGCAAACTGTCCTACGTCGTGGTCGATCCCGTGCTCAGCCATGCCGATAACCGGGCCAGTGGCGACCGCGGCCGCTGGTTGCCGATCAAGCCGGGTACCGACGGTGCGCTGGCCATGGCGATCATCCGCTGGCTGTTCGAAAACGAGCGCATCGACAGCCATTTCCTGAGCTTCCCGAACGCGGCGCTGGCCAAACAGAACGGTGAGCCGTCGTTCTCCAATGCCAGCCATCTGGTCGTTGTCGAAGCCAAGCACCCGCGCGAACAACGCATGCTGCGCGCCTCAGATTTGGGCTTTGAGTTGCCTGAAGATCAGCGCTACAAGGATGGCGATGCCTTCGTCTGCCTCGATCAGGCCGGCAAGCCGGTTTTGCATGATCAGGCCACGGGCCCCGCGCAACTGTTTGTCGATACGGTACTCAGCATTGGCGGCAAGGAGGTTCAGGTCAAATCGTCGTTGCAACTCTTGCGCGAAGAGGCGTTGCGACTCGATCTGCGTGCCTATGCCGAAGCCTGCGGCATTCCGGCCGAAACACTGGCTGGATTGGCGAAAGAGTTGTCGTCGCACGGCAAGAAGGCATCAGTGATCGCCCATGGCGGCATGATGAGCGGCAGCGGGTTCTACAACGCCTATGCCCTGCTCAGCATCAACGCGCTGCTCGGCAACATCAACTGGAAAGGCGGTTTCGTTGCCAATGGCGGCGGCTTCAAGGACAACGGCGAGGGGCCGCGCTACAACCTCGACAGCTTTGCCGGCATGGCCAAGCCAACTGGTACGCCGCTCGGGCGCAACGTGCCTTATGAAAAAACCGCCGAGTTTGCCGTTCGCAAGGCCGAAAACAAGCCGTACCCGGCCAGTGCGCCCTGGTTCCCGAATGCGCCGGGGCTGACGACAGAACTGCTGCCCGGCGGCCTGAGCGGCTATCCCTATGCGCTAAAGGCATTGATCCTGTGGTCGTCGAATCCGCTCTACGGCATCGCCGGGCTGCACAACAAAATTGCCCGTGATCTCGCCGACCCGAAGAAGCTGGGACTGATCGTTTCGGTCGACCCGTTCATCAACGAAAGCAACGCCTTCGCCGACTACATTGTTCCGGATTCGCTGATGTACGAAAGCTGGGGCTGGGTAGCGGCCTGGAATGGCGTGCCGACCAAGGCGATGAGCGCCCGCTGGCCGGTCATCGATCCGCAGGCGACGAAAACACCGGAAGGCAAGGCCATCGGCATGGAAACCTTCTTTATCGCGCTGGCCAAGGCCATGAAGCTGCCCGGCTTTGGCGAGAACGCCATCGCCGATCCCGAAGGCAACACCTACGCGCTCAATACGCCGGAAGACTGGTATCTGCGCGGCGGCGCCAATATCGCCTGGCTGGGCAAGGAGCCGGTGGCCGATGCGACCGAAGAAGACATCATCCTGTCCGGCGTCGAACGTCTGCGCCCGCTACTGGAAAAAACGCTGAAACCCGAGGAGGTCGCCAAGGTGGCTTTCCTGCTCAGTCGCGGCGGCCGCTACCAGCCGGGCAAGGATGCCTACGATGAAGAGGATGCGCGCTGGATGCGCAATCCGATGAAATCGATGGCGCATCTCTGGAACGAAAATGTTGGTGCGTCGAAAAACAGTCTGTCCGGCAAGCGCAACATCGGCTGCGCCAGCTGGATCGAGCCGGCCTTTGCCGATGGCACACCAATGCGGAAAGTCTACCCGGCCGACAAATGGCCGTTGCAGCTGGTCAGCTACAAGTCGGCGCTGCAAAATCCGTATTCGATTGGCGCCACGCGTCTGCTCGGCCTGCATCCGGAAAACCCGGTGCTGATTCACCCCGATGACGCCCGTCGCCTGCATGTCGAGATGGGCGATCTGGTCGAGATCAGTACGCCGGGTGGCAGTCTCAAGGCACGCATCATGGTCCATGCCGGTATTACGCCCGGTGTTGCCGCCATTGAGCACGGTTTTGGTCACCGCGAACTGGGTGCCCGTGCCCACAGAATTGGCCGCACGCAGCAACCGAAGGACAAGCGTCTGGCTGCTGGTGTCAACCTGAACGACATTGGTCTGATCGATCCGACCCGGCCAGACAAATCACCGTGGGTCGACGCAATATCCGGCGCCTCAGTGCGTAACGGCCTGCCGGCCAGATTGCAACGGGCCTGACGTTCGCTGTTAATCCAACGCTGCCGGGTTGGCCCGCAACATCAGGCGGGCCAGTTCGGCGGCTGAGGAAACGCCGGCTTTTTCCATCACATGCTGACGATGGATATGGACGGTCTTTTCGCTGATGTTCAGGCTGGATGCGATCTGCTTGTTCGGCTGCCCTTGGGCAACCAGCCGCGCCACCTCCTGCTCGCGGGGTGAAAGCAGCGCCAACATGGCCCCGGCAGCATGCCGCCGCCCAGCCTCGTCAATTGCCTCGGCGCTATGCCGGATGGCCGCAGCCACGGCGTCGAGCACTTTCTGGTCGTTGAAGGGTTTTTCGATGAAATCGATGGCGCCGGATTTCATCGCCTGCACCGCCATCGAGACATCGGCATGGCCTGTCATGAAGAGTATCGGCAAATCGATGCCTCGCCCGCGAAGCACCTGCTGCAGCTCCAGGCCGCTCATCGACGGCATGCGAATATCGAGCAGCAGGCAGCATGGCTGCGTCTGCGGCGCTGCAACAACATCGAGAAACTCTTCGGCCGAAGCATGGAGCTGGACAGTCCACCCCACCGAATCGAGCAGGAAACGCAAGGAGCGGCGCAGGCCGGGATCGTCGTCAACGACATGTACGACGCAGGCTTCAGGCTGATAGTTCATGGCAGGGAAGGGAAAATGAGAAACACATGCCCGGGGCATCCTGGTTGGGTTCGGCCCAAAGTCTTCCGCCGTGGGCTTCGATGATGGTTTTGCAGATCGGCAGCCCAAGACCGAGGCCATCCGGTTTGGTTGTGAAAAATGGTTCGAACAGATGGGGTAGTTGCTCGGCATTGAGGCCAA
The DNA here is from genome assembly GCA_018262195.1 of Pseudomonadota bacterium. GTDB lineage: Bacteria > Pseudomonadota > Gammaproteobacteria > Burkholderiales > Rhodocyclaceae > Azonexus. Next base: position 25,372 of record JAGTRS010000003.1, read on the forward strand.
CGCCCTGATCGATGACATGGACTGCCATGCGATTGTCCATCGGTTCGATGACGATGCGCAGGTTCTGTCGTTCAATCGGCAAGTCGCGACTGGCGTCGATGGCGTTCTTGATTAGATTGAGCAGGATTTGCTGGATCTGGGCGCCATCGGCCAGCACCGTGCAATTTTCAGTCAGGCGATTTTCAATGATGACCTCTGGCGCCCGGGCCAGCATTCCAACGATCAGACGTCGCGCTTCCTCGGCGATTTCTGCCAGGTTGACCGGTTCCCGGGGGGCCAGACGCTTGCGTGCAAAATGGCGAATGCGCTGCACAATGCCGCCAGCCCGCTCAGCTTCTCGGGCTATTTCTGTCGATGCCTCGGTGACGGCTTCAGGCGTCAGGTTGCCACTTTCCTGACGACGCAGGACGGTTCGCGCGTAGGTGCCGATGGTGGTCAGCGGCTGGTTGAGTTCGTGAGCGAGATTGCCGGAAAGCTCTCCGAGCACCGAAAGGCGCGACAGGTGTTCCATCTGCTCCTGACTTTCGCGCATTTTCGCTTCCGCCTGGTCGCGGGCAGCTAGAGACTCCCGCAATTCTGCAGTTCGCCGGTGGACCTGATGTTCGACGCGTACCGTATGAACTATCCAGGCGGTCAGGATGGCAAGCAACCCCAGCAACCATGGCCAGAACCGCCGAACCAGCCCTTCCGGCGTAATCTCACGCATATAGGCGTAGGGGCCGATGCGCAGTTCGCGAAAGAGGTCGTGCACCGGCTGGTAGTCTGCCGGGACTGCCCAGCTCATGCCCCCTGATTCCGGCATCGCCAGCAGGGCGCGGGCAACGGCCTTGGCAAGTCCCGGGTCGGTATGGCGGGTGACCGCGATCGGCCAGTTTGGATAAAGCCGGCTCGATAGCGCGCACGGCAAATCCGGATCCTGCCGCGCGGAGAGTGCGCGAAATTCCTCAAGCCGGATCAAGCCCTGACTGGCCATCTGTTCCGGGAGGCAGGCACGGACAATTCCGGCGTCGACCTCTCCTCGCTGTACGGCCTCGATGATCCGGTTCATCGGTAATCCGACAAAGCGTATTTCCTTGAGGTCGGATTCCGGATCGACATTCTGTCCAAGCATTTCCCGTGCGGCCACCAGATAGCCACCAAAAGCTTCTGGCGCAACCGCGGCGACACGCTTTCCTGTCAGATCCGCCAATACCCGAAGGCCAGGCCGGTCTGCCCGGGTCATGACCACAGAGCCGAGAGCGTGCGCCGGATGACTCTCATCGGTGTCGAGGGTGGCAATCCGGCTGATACCAAACTCAGCTTCCATGGTCACGTAATAACCCGGATTGGTGATGACCAGATCGACGCGATTCCCTGCGATGGCATGGCGCAGGCCGACTGCGTCATACTGATCCAGGCGGAAATGGTGTTCAGGCAATGCCTGGTTCAGGTAGCGGACAACTGGTGACCAGTCGGAAGCTGCAGCACGCTCGCCCTGATAGGCGAAAACGCCAATCGCTACCTCTCCGGAAAATACCTTGGAGGCCATCAAAAAGCATAGCGCAACAAAGCAGACCAATCGCTTTGTCATTGTGTGACAAGGTGGATTTTGAGGATGCATCGAGGGAGTATACCGAGCTAACCCGCTGTGGTTTGCCTGATCGCCAAGCTTTGCATGAAAACCAGGGATTCGCGGATAAAGATGCGGAATGTTCGATGGCCCGCAAAATTGGGACGGGGTGCCTCAGAAGCGGGTTGCGTAAGCAGATGCCAGAGTCAATATGGTCTCGATGTCTTGAACGGGTGAGGCTGCGCGGTTTCAGGCGGCCAGCAGGGTGTCTTCAATCAGCGCGGCAATGACCGTGCCGCCAACACCATCTTCCGGGTCCATTGCCAGCACGCGGCTGATGGCGGCTTCGGCCATGGCCGGCTGGCCGTTGCGCAGGTGGATGAAGGCCAGTCCCTTCAGTGCCGCCAAGGCGCTGCCGGGGGCGGTTTGCCAGAGTTGCCAGTCGTCCGGCAGGCCGGCTTGCCGGGCAGCGGCGGAAACCCAGCGCTGGGCGGCCATCAGGGCATTGTCGAATTGTCGACAGCGGTTGTAGTGTTTCACCAGACAACGGTGGGCCGGTAGCGCATCCGGGGCCAGGGCGAGCGCGGCGATGAAGGCATTTTCGGCCAGCGCCGGATGGGTGAAATGGGCGGCAACGCCTTGCTGGAGCAGGTGGTCGACGGCTGGAGGCAGGTGGCCGAAGTCTAGCTTGTCGTCAATGTCGAATGCGATCATGGTGGCTGGGTCTGGTATCAGGATTGCTATGCACCTGAATAAGCAACAAGCATGCACAGTTTGAAACGCCAATCTTCCGGAGGTATCGATGTTTCTCGCCATGAACCGTTTTCGTATCGCACTGGGCAAGGAGGATGATTTCATTGCCCACTGGCGCAACCGCAACAGCTATCTGAGCGAGGTGCCGGGCTTCGTCTCCTTCAACCTGCTGCGCGGCGACACCACCGAGGAGCGAACCCTGTTCGCTTCGCACACCGTCTGGGAGTCGGAGCAGGCTTTTGCCGACTGGACGCAGTCGGAGGCTTTCCGCAAGGCGCACATGGCGGCTGGCCATTCACCGCGCGATTTCTATCTCGGGCCGCCCCAACTGGAACTGTTCGAGGCGGTGCTCTGAGGCTGGCAGTTCAGTATCGGGAGAAGAGGTCCCGGATCCGGCACAGGCTGGTCGTGATGTCGAAGCGAGGGTCGGGCAGGGCTTCGCCGGCCAGCAGGCGGGTGATGGCGATGGCCGGGTCGGTTTCCCCGGTCAGCAGCACTTCGGTGCCGCGTTTCTTCATGTGGCGGATAAAACCGTCGCCGGCGCTGGCCGCGACGACGATATCGACGCCATCGAGCGGATGCGGTGCGTCATCCTCGAAAACGTGGAGGACCTGTTCCTTCTCCAGATCCACCCGGCGGGGCGCCGGGAGCAGGCGATTGGCGCGGTGTTCGGTGAGGTCGTAAAGGAGCCATTGCCGGGTTTGCCCGGCGTGGCTGCTGACGGTGGCGAAATCCTTGGTGGCGATGGCGATCTTCATGGCTGGCCTAAGTTTGCTATTTGCTTGTGCATTGCCGTGCTGCCCGGAGGCTTAGGCATCGAAATGCATCGTCAGAGAGGCGATTGCCTGGGGCAAGGCGAGGTTTTCTTCGGTTTCGAGGATGCCGGGAACCGGGTGGGGATATTCAAAGAAGAGGCCATAGGTGCCGGGGCGCTGGCCATGCAGATAGACATGGGCGCGCAGGCTTTCCAGTTCGGCGTGGCGCAGCGTGACGATGCACGGATCGCTGCCGGCATCCGGCGCGATGTCGCAGGCATTGCCGATGTGCTCATCAAGCGAGACGAGCAGGCGGCGCAAGGCGCGGTCTTTGGGGATGGACCAGGGGTTGGTGTTCATGGCAGCAGTTCCGGCTTGATCTGGGCCAGCCAGGTATCGATGCGCGATTCGGTCAGCACCGGCTGGTGGTGCTGGTCAAGGGCCAGGCCAAGAAATTCGTCGCCATCAACCCCCTTCGAGGCCGCGAACTCGTAACCTTCGGTCGGCCAGCGACCGACCATGCGGGCACCGGCATCGGCAAAAGCGTCGTGCAGCAGGCCGATGGCATCGACAAATTCCTCCGCGTATTTCTTCTGGTCACCGAGTCCGAAGATGGCAATGGTCTTGCCCGTCAGGTCTGTGTCGGCCAGTTGCGGCAGGAATTCCTCCCAGCTCGGCTGGTTGAGGCCGACCGACTGACCGGGCAGTTCGCCGTCGCCGAGCGTCGGGCTGCCAACGATCAGCGCATCGTAGGCGAGAAAGTCGGCCAGCGTGACCCGGCCGATATTGACCGGCACGTCCGCAGCATCGCCCAGCTTCTTGGCGATCTGCTTGGCAATCAGCCGGGTGCGCCCGGTGTCGGTGCCGAAGAAAATGCCGATTCTGGCCATGACTGTTCCTTATGCGCTGACCGGTTCTTCCTGCGTCAATTCTTCCGGCAGGCAGCCGACCGGATTGCCGAGGTTTCCATCCGGGCCGTTTTCGAATTGAACCAGATAGATTTCCTGGGTTTCGTCCATTTCGGCCACGCCAAAATGGACCACCACGCCGCGCGTACCGGCCGCGGCGATCAGGCCTTCTTCTTCGTCAATGCCGGGCATGCCGCCATCGTTCAGGATGTCTTCGGCTGCAAAGACCATGTCGCCGACTTCGTACTGGATTTTTTCCATGATCTCAGGCCCATACGTCAGGTGGCGCCAGCAGGCGCTCGACCGGTTGATCGAACATCAGGTGCTCGTCGATGATGGTGCCGACGTCTTCCGGCTTGACGTTGGTGTACATGATGCCTTCCGGGTACACCAACACGCTTGGCCCGAGGTGGCAGGGGCCGAGGCAGCCGGTGTTGGTCAGCGCAAAGCCGGATGCCCACAGATTACGGGTGGTGAATTCATCCGAAAAGGCTTGCCAGGTCTGGCCGCAGCCTTTTTCCTGGCAGGAGCCGCGCGGGTGGCCATTGGGGCGACCCTGAACGCAGACGAGAACGTGTTTCTTGGGTTTGGGCATGGAACTCTCCTGGTTGATGGCTAATGCATTGCAAGGGTGGTGCCAGGTTTGAATTCAATGTAATCAGTGACTTACGTCTTTTAAGTATTGTCTGCTTTGCGACAATCATGATTTGCAGGGCAGGGGGCGAAGAAAAATGCTGCCCTGCACAAAAAATGTTCATCCATCGCTTCGCCTGCACCATTGCGAGTCGCCTGAAACGTAGGCGGAAAGTTATATTTTCCTAAGTCACTGATTTTTATTAGGCGATTGTGCACTGCATGAATCGGCACGATTTTCGCTGCATCTCCGTACCCGTTTCCCCACCGGGGTGCATCCAGAAAAAGGAAAAAATCGTGTCGATGGAAAAACAGATGGAAATGGCCCAGTTGCTGGCCCGCTTCAAATTGCAGGTCAAGCGGGCGTTGGGCGAGAGCGTTGATCTGGAAAGTCTGACCCGCAACCCGGCCTATGCCCGGCAGCGGCTTTCCGAGATCGAAGAGGCGGCAGACGATGAGGATCTGCTGGTCATGGTCCTGCGTTTGCGCGACTGTCTGTTGCCGGTCGAGCCTGTGCCGGTGGTCGTCGAAACGCCCGTGGTTCCACCGGTGGTGGAGCCGCCCGTCAAGCAGGAAACCCGCAGTTACCTGATGGGCGCGCGGTCCTGGTAGGCTTTTGGCGGCGCGGTACCGGCCGCCAGGCTGGCTAGAACTGCTTGACCTCGATATTCAGCGTCTGGATCCGGTAGGCGATCTGGCGCGGCGTCATGCCGAGGATGCGGGCCGCCTTGGCCTGGACCCAGCCGGCCTGCTCCAGTGCCGCGATGACGCGTTCCTTTTCCGAGAGGTCCGGGTCGTTGATGTCGATTTCCGGGATTGAAGCGGAAGGCGGACTGAACGCCGTCGGTGCGGTGCGTATCGGGCGCGGGCTGGTTCGTTCGCGGGCGCTGGGGAAGCGGATCAGGTCGACATCGATGTGACCATCGTCGGACAACACCGCGGCGCGTTCGAGGCAGTTTTCCAGCTCACGGACATTGCCCGGCCATTCGTGGCTGGCCAGCCGGCGATTGGCCATGTCGGTCAGGGTCAGCTTGCGCTTCTGGTCGTTGCCGATCTTGCCGAGCAGGTGACGGGCGATTTCCGGGATGTCCTCGATCCGTTCGCGCAGCGGTGGCAGGAAGAGGGGCATGACGTTGAGGCGGTAGAACAAGTCCTCGCGGAAGTCGCCCATTTCGACAGCGGTTTCCAGATCGCGATGGGTGGCGGCGATGATGCGGACGTCGACCTTGATGGTCTTGCTGCCGCCAACCCGCTCGAATTCGCCTTCCTGCAGGATGCGCAGCATCTTGGCCTGGAAAGCCGGTGAAACTTCGCCGATTTCATCGAGGAACAGCGTGCCGCCGTGGGCCTGCTCGAAGCGTCCCTTGCGTGATTCGACAGCGCCGGTGAAAGCCCCGCGCTCGTGGCCGAAGAGCTCCGATTCAAGGAGGTTTTCGGGCAGCGCGGCGCAGTTGAGCTTGACCAGCGCGTTGCGGGCGCGCGGCGAGTTGTAGTGGATGGCGTTGGCGATCAGCTCCTTGCCGGTGCCGGTTTCGCCGCGGATCAGCACGGTGGTGTTCCACTTGGCGACCATGCGGGCCTGATCGAACACCCGGCGCATCACGGCCGAGCGGCCGACCATGCTGTCGAAGCCGAATTGATGACGCACGGTGCGCCGGAGCAGGTCGCGTTCTTCAAGCAGCGAGGATTTTTCCTGGGCGACTTGCATCGACAGGCTCAGGCTCTGGCCGATCAGGTTGGAGACCATTTCGACAAACTGGGCACGTTCCTCGAGCAGGCCGTCTTCCGGCGCTTCCGGCTGGACGGCCAGAACGCCCTTCAAGTCGCCGCCGACCTTGATTGGCACGGCGATGAAGGGCAGCTCGGGTTGGTACACCCCGTTGCGGTTCAGGAAGCGCGGCTCATCGGCGCCACGGGCCAGCTTGATGGTGCGCGGCTTTTCCAGAACCAGGCCGATGACGCCTTCGCCCGGACCGTACTGATTGTCGTCGAGGATCGAGCCCTCTGGCGTGTAGATGGTGCGGATGCTCAGCTTGCCGCTTTCCGGGTCGACGACGCTGATCAGGCCGCGGGTCAGTCCGGCCTCGTCGTGCAGCACGCGCAGCACATCGCGCAGCGTTTCGTTGAAGTCGAGGGATCGGCTGAGCACCCGGCTGACCGCGTAGAGCGCTGCCAGCAACTGGATGTTCAGCTCATGCGTTCGGCAGAAGCCGCCGCCGGGCGGGCATTCTTCACTGAGCGGTTGAATGATGTGTTCGTGCATGCTGTTCTCGTTTTTGCTCTTAGATCGGGTCGCCGTCGACGCGGAATTCGACGATCGCGGCACAACCGCCGCTCGGGCTTTCGTCGAGATCGATGATGCCGCCGTGATCGGCCACCACCTGCTGGGCGCGCGACAGGCCGGTGCCAATGTGCTTGCCGCTGCCGCCCTTGGCCGTGAAGAAGGGCTCGAAGGCCTTGTAGCGCCAGTCCTGCGGGATGCCGGGGCCGCTGTCGAGCACCGAAACGACGATGCAGTCGCCGTTCAGGGCACTGGTCAGCGACAGTTCGCGGCGCTTCCAGCCCTTGATGTTCATCGCCTCGATGGCGTTGTCGACCAGTGCCTTGAACAACATGCGCAGTTGCAGCGGGCGGCCAAGAATGGCGGGCAGGGTGGCGGCCGGTTGCCAATCGACGATGATGCCGGCTGCGAGCAGGCGCGGCGTGCTGACTTCCAGCACATCGCGCAGGATTTCATTCATGTTCACGCTGACGACGATTTCCTGCGGGCTTTGCGGGATGACCTGGCGCAGCGACTCCATGTGCTCGCGGCTGCCCGAAAGCGCCTGTTGCAGCATGGCGGCACTGGCCGGGTCGCGGCGCTGGAGTACCGAAATGGCCGAAGACATCACGTTCATTGGCTCTTCAAGCCGGAAGATGGCGGCCGACAGACCTTCGCGGATGGCCGCGGTGCGTTCCTCCTCGGCCAGCACAGCCTGCAGGGCCGAGGCGCGGGCCCGTTCCTGCTCCTCGCGCAGGTTGCTGACATCGGCGATGACCAGCAGCAGGCCGGGCTGGCCGGCGGCGCAGAAATAGCTGTCGGCACAGTCGCTGTGCATGTCGATCACCGACGAAGTCATCGAAAGCCAGCGGGCCCGGCCGGCGGCGCGGTCGACGCGGGCTTCGCGGTTACTGACCACCAGTTGCTGCGGGTTTTCGGCCAGTGCTTCGCGCCAGGCCGGCATCAGGCTATCAAGTACGACGTGTGCAGGTTCCTTGACCCGCAGGTCCGTCACCAGTTTCTTGTATTCCTGGTTGTCGAGGATGACGCGGCCGGTCGGGTCCAGCAGGGCAAAGGCGACTGGCGCGGCATCGACGACCGATTCGATCAGGTGCTTCTGGTTGGCGACGACGCGTTCCAGTCGATGCAACTCGGTGATGTTGCGGTGCATACCGAGGAAATGGGTGGTTTTGCCCGTCGCATCAACGACCGGGGAGATGCTCAGTTCGGCCAAGTAGAGCTCGCCATCCTTGCGCCGGTTGAGAAGCTTGCCAGACCATGGTTTCTGGGCCGAGAGATCGCTCCACATCACCTTGTACAGGTCGGTCGGGGTGGTGTGGTTGGAGAGCATTGACTCGTTCTTGCCGACGATCTCCTCCTTGCTGTAGCCGGTAACGCGGGTAAAGGCGTCATTGGCGAACAGGATATTGGCCTTGGCATCGGTGATCGATATGGCGAGATCGGCCTGATCGACGGCCTGGCGATACACTTCCGGCGGAAGCATCTGTTCGATAAAGGGTGCCTGGGCACGCGTGACAGCCGACATGACTTTGCTCCTGAATAATTCTTTAGGTGTAGTCGCGTTAGTTCTATGTGTTTGGCTGTAGCAGATTCCGTGCCTTTGATTGAATGGCGGATGAAGCAGGGCCTGCCTTCAGGCTTTCGGCTGAAATGCGACGAATTCCTGTCGCGTTTGCGACATTCGACTTATTTGAAAAACGCACCACTATTGTGCGTCATGCGCAGGAGCCGCCTCGGCGTGGGGTTTGCGCGGAGAGGAAGGGAATTGGCACGGCTTGTGCAGTGAAGGCAGCGAAACAACTTGAGCCCGACTGCCATGAGTGACTTCCTCCTACTGCTGCTTTCCACCGCGCTGGTCAATAACGTGGTGCTCATCAAGTTCCTCGGCCTCTGTCCGGTCATGGGCGTCTCGAAAAGTGTCGATAGCGCCTTCGGCATGGGACTGGCGACCACCTTCGTCATTACGCTGGCGGCCGGCGCGTCCTGGATGCTCGATAACTGGATGCTGCAGCCGCTCGGGCTGGGCTACCTGCGCATCCTGACCTTCATCCTGGTCATTGCGGCGGTGGTTCAATTCACCGAGATGTTCATCAAGAAGTCCAGCCCCGGGCTCTACCAGTCGCTCGGCATCTACCTGCCGTTGATCACCACCAACTGCGCAGTACTCGGCGTCGCGCTGCTCAACGTCGAACAGAAATTCAGCCTGTTCAAGAGCCTGCTCTACGGCTTCGGTTCGGCGCTCGGCTTCACCATCGTGCTGCTCATCTTCGCCGGGCTGCGTGAGCGGATCGCCTTGGCACGCGTGCCAGGCGCCTTCGCCGGAGCACCGATTTCGTTCGTTACCATCAGCCTGCTGGCCCTGGCGTTCATGGGTTTCTCAGGCCTGAGCGTGTAAAGGGGAGAAAACAATGATCGCCGCCATCCTTAGCTTGACCCTCCTCGGTGCCGCTCTTGGCATCATCCTCGGTGTCGCCAACAAGTTCCTGCAGGTCGAAGGCAATCCGCTGGTCGATGAACTGATTGCCATGATGCCCGGGTCCAACTGCGGCCAGTGCGGGTTTCCCGGTTGCTCCGGCGCTGCAACGGCCATAGCCGACGGTACGGCTGCCCCAACCTGCTGTCCTCCGGGCGGCAAATCGCTGGCGGCTGCCATTGCCGCCAAGCTGGGCCTGACGGTCGATCTTTCGGCGATGTCCGACGAAGGTCCGAAGATCGCCATGGTCTCCGAAGAGTTGTGCATCGGCTGCTGCCGTTGCAGCAAGGTCTGCCCGACCGATGCGATCATCGGTGCCGCCAAGCAGGTACATAACGTCTTCCGCGAAGCCTGTACCGGCTGCTCCAGCTGCGTGGAGAAATGCCCGACCGAGGCGCTGGTCATGCGGCCGGTGCCAGTGACCCTGCAGCACTGGGTCATGCCCAAACCCGCCGCGGCGTGAGATCAGACATGGGCGTGATGAACCTCTTCAAGCACCTCCTCGGCGATGACTGGGGTGTGCATCCGGATGACCACAAGCGACCGGCTGCCGATCAGCCGGTTCGTGTCATGCCGGTTCCGGGCAAACTGTACTTGCCGCTGCAGCAGCATCTGGGTGGTGCTGCGCGGCCGGCCGTCCTGGTTGGCCAGAAAGTCAAAAAGGGCGAATTGATCGCCGAGGCGCAGGGCATGGTTTCGGCGCCGATCCATGCGCCGACTTCCGGCACGATTACAGCGGTCACCGAAATCACTGCACCGCATCCCTCGGGCCTGACGCTGCCGGCGATCATCCTTGAAGCGGATGGTGCTGATGAATGGATTGAGTTGCACGGTTGCGACGACCCCTTTGCCTTGCCAGCCGCCGAGATCGGCAAGCGGGTGGCGGCAGCCGGAGTGGTCGGACTGGGCGGGGCGGCTTTCCCCTCGGCCGTCAAACTGATTGGTGCTTCGCGCGCCAAGGTGACGACACTGGTCATGAACGGCGGCGAGTGCGAACCCTATCTTTCCTGTGATGACCGCCTGATGCGCGATGCCGCCGCCGGCATCGTCGATGGCATCCGCATCATGCTCCACGCCACCGGCGCCAAGGTCGCGCTGGTCGGCATCGAGGACAATAAGCCGGAAGCCATTGCCGCCATGCAGGCCGCGGCTGCCGCATTTGAAGCCGTCCAGGTTCGACCTGTACCGGCGCGTTATCCGATGGGTTCGGAGAAACAGCTCATTCAAGTGCTGACCGGCATCGAAGTCCCGGCCGATGGGCGCCCGGCTGACATCGGCGTCATCGTTCATAACGTTGGCACGGCACTGGCCGTGCGCACGGCGGTGCGGGAAGGCAAGCCGCTGATCTCGCGGCTGATCACGGTTAATGGCAACTGCATGGCCGCGCCGGGCAATATCGAGGTACGTGTCGGCACACTGGTTGAAGAAGTCATCTCCTTTGCCGGTGGCCTGAAGGGCGATGGCATTGGGCTGGCGCGCCGCGTCATGGGCGGTCCGATGATGGGCATGCAGATTCCGCACTGGCGCGTGCCGGTGGTCAAGGGCACCAGCGGCATCCTGGCTTTTGATACGGCCGAGGTGGCGGAGCAGGAACCGAATCCGTGCATCCGCTGCGGCTCGTGCGTCAAGGCCTGCCCGATGGGTCTGCTGCCGCTCGAAATGAGTTCGCGCATCCGCAACGAGGCCTACGGCGAAGCCATCGACCTGGGCTTGAAGGACTGCATCGCCTGCGGTTGCTGCGCTTACGTCTGTCCTTCGAAGATTCCGCTGGTCCAGTACTTCGTCCATGCAAAGGGCGAACTGGCAGCACAGGATCGCGCCAAATTGCGCACCGATGCCACCAAGAAGCTGGCCCTGCAACGTCAGGAGCGCCTTGAGCGCGAGGCGCGCGAGAAGGCGGAGGCGGCAGCCAAGCGCAAGGCCGAGCGGGAAGCGGCCGCAGCGGCCAAAGCGGCTGCGCAAACGGAATCGGTAGGCTAGGGCAGCGATCATGGGATTCATGAATCTCTTCAAAACCTTCCTCGGCAACCACTGGGGTGTCCATCCGGCCGATCACAAGCGACCCGCTTCCGAGCAGGCGGTGCGCCGCCTGCCCTTGCCGCCGCGTCTGCATCTCATGCTGTCGCAGCACGTAGGCGCACCGGCCCGGCCGGTGGTGCTGGTCGGCCAGAAAGTCCTCAAGGGAGAGCTGATTGCCGCTGCCCAAGGCAATATTTCGGCGCCGCTGCATGCGCCAACCTCGGGTGTGATCACGGCCATTGGCGAGATCACGGCACCGCACACCTCCGGTTTGCCGGCCATGGCCATTTCGCTTGATGCGGATGGCGAGGATCGCTGGCTGGAGGTCGAGCGGCCGGCCGATCCCTACGCGCTGGCACCAGCCGACATCGCGGCCCGGGTCGCGGCAGCCGGCGTGGTTGGCCTGGGTGGCGCGACCTTCCCTTCGTCGGTCAAGCTCAACCTCGGGCGTCGTTCGAGCATCGATACCCTGATCATCAATGGCAGCGAGTGCGAACCCTACCTGTCGTGCGACGACCGCTTGATGCGCGACCGCGCTGCCGAAATCGTCTCCGGCATTCGCCTCATGCTGATCGCGACCGGGGCCAAAGTGGCCAAGATCGGGATCGAAGACAACAAGCCGGAAGCGATTGCTGCCATGCGCGACGCTGCTGCGCGCTACGCTGAGGTTGAGGTCGTTGTTGTTCCGGCCCGCTACCCGATGGGCTCCGACCGCCAGTTGATCGTCGAGCTGACCGGCCGCGAAGTGCCATCCGATGCCCGGGCAGCCGATGTCGGCGTGATTGTTCATAACGTAGGCACTGCCTACGCCGTGCAGCAGGCGGTCTGTCTCGGTCGGCCACTGGTCAGTCGTTTGATAACACTCAATGGCAATGCAGCCGTAACGCCAGGCAACTACGAAGTGCCGCTCGGCACCCTGATCAGCGACCTGATTGCCTTCACGGGCGGTACGAAAGCCGAGATTGCCAAGGTTGTCATGGGCGGCCCGATGATGGGAACGGTTTTGCCCCAAACCTACGTGCCCGTGGTCAAGGGAACGAGCGGCATCCTGCTGCTCGATGCCAGCGAAGCGGCGGCTTTCGAGCCGGAGGCCTGCATCCGCTGCGGCTCCTGCGTCAAGGCTTGCCCGATGGGCTTGCTGCCGCTGGAAATGAGCGCTCATATTCGCAACGACGATCTCGATGGCGCGGTCGACCTCGGCCTGGCCGACTGTATTGCCTGCGGCTGCTGTGCCTATGTCTGCCCCTCGCACATTCCGCTGGTCCAGTATTTCTATCACGCCAAGGGTGACCTTTCGGCAAGGCAGCGAACCCAATTGCGCACCGAATCGACCAAAAAGCTGGCCCTGGCGCGGCAGGATCGCATGGAGCGCGAGGCTCGCGAAAAGGCCGAAGCAGCGGCCCGGCGCAAGGCAGAACGCGCTGCGCAGCAGGCGGCGCAGCAGGCCGCGACTGCGGTCATCCCAGAAAAAACAGGAGAAATCGCATGAACAGCGCCGCCATAACCGCCCAGCCGATTGCCTCGCCGCACGCCCATGGTGGCAATTCGGTTACCCGTACCATGTTCCGCGTCCAGATGGCGCTGGTTCCGGCCACGTTATACGGCTTCTGGCTGTTCGGCTGGCCGTCCTTCTTCCTGTGGCTGCTGACCATTCTTTCCTGCCTCGGTTTCGAAGCCCTGTCGCTCAAGATGATGGGTGTCACCCGCATCAAGGCAACGCTGTTTGACGGTTCGGCGCTGCTTACCGGCTGGCTGCTGGCGATGACGCTGCCGCCCTGGGCACCGTGGTGGGTGGCGGTGGTCGGCGGATTCATCGCCATCGTGATCGGCAAGCAGGTCTTCGGCGGGGTGGGGCAGAATGTCTTCAACCCGGCCATGGTGGCCCGCGTTGCGCTGCTGGTTTCCTTCCCGGTGCCACTGACCCAGTGGGTCTATCCGCTGCCATTGACTTCGCTGGCCGCGCCGGATTTCATCGACGGCCTGCGCATTTTCCTGACCAGCCTGCCGCAGCCGGATGCGATGGCCAGCGCTTCGCTGCTCGGCTATACCAAGACCGAACTGTCGCGCGGCATCGACTTGCTGCATTCGCTGGCTGGCGACCATGCGCCGGCGCTGTCGTGGATCGGCGCCCGCTCTGGCAGTTTCGGCGAATCGGCCTCGCTGCTTATCCTGGCCGGCGGACTGTATCTGGTCGGCGTCGGCATCATCAGCTGGCATACGCCGGTGGCCGTGCTGGCCGGACTGGCGATTCCCGCCGCGATCGGCCATAGCGTCGACCCGACGCATTACCTCAGCGTTTCGGCCCACTTGCTGTCGGGGGCGGCAATGCTCGGCGCTTTCTTCATCGCTACCGATTACGTCACCTCGCCGAACACTGCGGCAGGCCAGATCGTCTTTGGCCTTGGCATCGGTTTCATGACCTGGGTGATCCGGACCTGGGGCGGCTATCCGGAAGGGATGGCCTTTGCAGTGCTGCTCATGAACGCGATGACGCCGGTCATCGACCGCTTCATTAAGCCACGCATCCTCGGTCGGGACCGCAAGGGCAAACCACTGGATATTCCGGAAGGGAAGGAGGCCTGAGATGAATCTTGAAGCCATACGTGAAAAGATCGGCTACCAGCCATTCCTTCTCGGCGTCTTCGCCCTGCTGGCCAGTGGTGCGCTGGCCTGGGCATCGAGCGCCACCGGCGATGCGATTGCCGCTGCCGAGGCCAAGGACTTGCGTGATTCGCTGTCGGAGGTACTGCCGCAGGGACTGGCCGACAACGATTTCCTGAAGGACACGGTCGACCTGAAAAATGGCGAAAAAACGATCACCATCTATCGCGCCCGGCAGGGCGGGGTGGTCAAGGCGGCGCTGTTCAAGGTGGCCGAGCGTGGCTACGCCGGCGACATCCAGGTGTTGATGGCGGTCGATATCGATGGCAAGACGCTCGGTGTGCGGGTGTTGAAGCACGCCGAAACCCCTGGTCTTGGCGACAAGATCGAAGTCAAGAAGGACAAGTGGATCAAGGATTTCGACGGCAAGTCGCTGGGCGATCCGGCGCCGGAGAAGTGGGGAGTCAAGAAAGATAGCGGCATCTTTGACCAGTTTGCCGGGGCGACCATCACGCCACGTGCCGTGGTCAAGGCGGTCAAGGGCGGGCTGGAGTTCTTCGCCGCCCACAAAGCGGAAATCACGGGCTAGGAGCGGATGATGAGCGATTCTTATGGCAAGTTGATGAAAGATGGTCTGTGGGAAAACAATGTCGTTTTCGCCCAACTGCTGGCCATGTGTCCGACCATGGCAGTCACCACCAGCGGTACCAACGGACTTGGCATGGGCTTGGCAACGACGGCCGTGCTGGTCGTTTCCAATATCCTGGTCTCGATGATTCGCCATACCGTTAGTTCGCAGGTGCGGATTCCGGTCTTCGTCGTGTTGATCGCGACGCTGGTGACAGTGGTGGATATGGCCATGAACGCCTGGCTGCATGAACTGTACAAGGTGCTTGGCCTGTTCATTGCGCTGATCGTGGTCAATTGCGCCATTCTCGGCCGGGCCGAGGCTTTTGCCGTGAAAAACGGTGTTGTCGCTTCCGCAGTCGATGGCCTGGCCATGGGGCTGGGCTTTACCGGGGCACTAACCTTCATCGGTCTGATTCGTGAGTTCCTGGGTTCCGGCACGCTGTTCGCCCAGGCTTCCAACCTGCTTGGGCCGTCCTTCGCCTTTCTCGAAATGAAGTTGCCGGGCTACGGTGGCGCCTTGCTGATGATCCTGCCGCCGGGTGGTTTCGCCATCCTCGGCTTCCTGTTGGCCGGCAAGCGGGTGATGGAACAGCGCATTCAAGAGCGTTCGGCTGAAAAAGCCGAACTGGCGGCAGCCTGAGGAGAATAGCAATGCAGATCGGTGTGGCGTATTCCGAACCGGGCCAGCAAATCTGGCTGAATATTGAAGTGCCCGACGAGTCGACGGTCGCCGAGGGTATCGAGCGCTCCGGGATTCTCAAGCAGTTTCCGCATATCGACCTGACGGCGCAGAAAGTCGGCGTCTTCGGCAAGCTGGTCAAGCTCGATGCAGCCTTGAAACCAGGCGACCGGGTGGAGATTTACCGCGGCATTATCGCCGACCCGGAAACCGTGCCGCGCAAGGATATGGCCGACGATTGATGCCTTACGGGAAACTCCGAACTTGAAAACCTGATCCCGGCAGTCGACAATGGCGTCGTTTGCCGGCAGGGATGCACTCTGAAGGACGTTGCTTCAGGGGGCTTTGCAGCACAAATAACCAGAATTTCAACATCCACGAGAACAGCCATGCACCGTTTATTACCCGCACTTCTGTTGCTACCGGTTTCCGCTTTTGCGGCCGATGCCCTGCCTAGCATTGGCGGCATACCGGTCGATTTCATCCTCTTCGGTCTGACCCTGCTCGGCGTTGCGCTGTTTCATCACTACACCCTCTACGTTGCGCTGACCGGGCTGTTCACGATCAGCCTGTACAAGATCATTTTCACCGGTTTCAAAACTGGTGCTGGCGTTGCAGGCTTCATGGGGCTGCTCGGTCATGAGTGGGTGACAGTGGCCAACCTGTTCTGCCTGCTTACCGGCTTTGCGCTGCTTGCCCGACATTTCGAAAAGAGCCACGTGCCGGTGATTCTGCCGAAGTATCTGCCGAACGACTGGAAGGGCGGCTTCGTCATGCTGGTCATGGTCTTCGTGATTTCCAGCTTCCTCGACAACATCGCTGCTGCCCTGATCGGCGGCGCCATGGCGCACCAGCTGTTCAAGGGCAAGGTGCATATCGGTTATCTGGCCGCCATCGTCGCTGCCTCCAATGCCGGCGGTTCCGGATCGGTAGTCGGTGATACGACGACGACCATGATGTGGATCGACGGTATCAGCCCGGTCCAGGTGTTTGACGCCTATGTTGCGGCCGGCGTGGCGCTGCTCATCATTGGCTACTTCGGCGCCAAGCAGCAGCACGCCTACTCGCCGATCATCAAGCACGCGCACGCCCATACCAAGGTGGATTGGGGGCGCATCTTCATTGTCGCCACCATGTTGTTTTTCGCCGTGGCAACCAATATCACCATCAACGTCAAGTTCCCGGCCATGGCCGAGCACTTCCCGTTCATCGGCGTCGCAGTCTGGGTGGCCATCATCCTGACCATCCCGGTGCGCCGCCACGACTGGGAACTGATGCCGGAAACCATCAAGGGCTCGATCTTCCTGCTCTCGCTGGTGCTTTGCGCCTCGATGATGCCGGTCGAAGCACTGCCGCCGGCTTCGTGGCAATCGGCCTTCACGCTGGGCTTCGTTTCTGCGGTCTTCGACAATATCCCGCTGACGGCCCTGGCTCTGCGCCAAGGTGGCTTCGACTGGGGCTTCCTGGCCTACGCTGTCGGCTTCGGCGGCTCGATGCTCTGGTTCGGCTCGTCGGCTGGCGTCGCGCTGTCCAACATGTATCCGGAAGCCAAGTCGGCTGCCCAGTGGCTCAAGCATGGCTGGCACGTTGCCGTCGCCTACGTCGTGGGCTTCATGGTCATGCTGGCTGTGCTCGGCTGGCATCCCGATGCAGGCCACAAGAAAGTGGCCGAGCCGGTAGCGGTCGAAGTGCCAGCGGCGGTTCCAGCACCGGCGCAGTAATCCTGCACCTCAAGGGCGCTCCCTTCGGGGCACGGTCAACCGGGTTTATTATGTGAAAAGTAAAAACCGGCAACAAATGAAATTAAAGGCGGCTTCGGTCGCCTTTTTTCATGTCGGATTTGCGACAAAAATACTTCTGTTTTGCGCACCATTCCAGTGCAAAAAAACAATACTAACTATATGATAAAAAACAGAATATAGAACATATAATGCGCCTCCCAAATCGATAGAACAGGTATCAATTTATGACGCAAGATATTTCCGGAAACGCTCTGGCCTGCATTGGCGAAACGCATGGTTACTGCTTTGATGGCGACTCCGTCCAGATCAATGCTGAACTGATCTTTTCAGATGCTGCACTGGGTGCCGCATCGCAATGGGCGCTGCAGTTGTGGAGCAGCGTGTCAGGCTTTCCGGATCAGCAACTGGCTGGCGTCAAGGTCGCCGAGTTGGCCGTTTATCCCGCCGCCGGTTATCAGAGCCTGGCCGCAACGCTTGCCGCCATGCCGCCAGCGGGTACTGATGAGCAGAACATGGCGCTGGCGCTGGTTTGCTGGGGTTACAACGGCCTGCCGACGGTTGTCGATCTGGCTGTTTATCCGGTCGCCGAGAGCTTCGTTCAGCCCAAGCTGTCGGGCAACGTGACCTGTGCGCTGGCTGACGGCATGGCCACGCTGGCC
Source organism: Pseudomonadota bacterium (assembly GCA_018262195.1). Lineage (GTDB taxonomy): Bacteria > Pseudomonadota > Gammaproteobacteria > Burkholderiales > Rhodocyclaceae > Azonexus. The sequence continues at coordinate 43,054 of JAGTRS010000003.1, forward strand.
ATCGATGCCATTGAAAACCCGCGCGCTGAAGACAACCTGAGCGGCACCCTGGCCCTCGAAGTGTGGGCGCTTGATGAACCCTATGCCGGCGGTAGCTGGCAGGGTATTCCGGTCGCCAGCATGGTTCTTGGTGTGCTCGGTGGTGGTAACAAGCTGACTGACTGCAATTTTGTCGTGCCGGCAGCAGCCCCCGAAGGCCCGGGCGTTCTGACCCTGATGTTGCGCGAATGGGGCCCGACCGGTTACGTGACCCGCGACTACTGCAATCTTTCGCTGGAAGCGCCGGCCAAGACCAAGGCCAAGCCCAAGGCTGCTGCCAAAAAGGCTGCCGCCAAGGAAGAAGCCCCGAAGGCAAAGGCCAAAACCAAGGCTGAGCCGAAGCCGGCAGTCAAGGAAACCAAGGCGCCAGGCAAGGAAGCCAAGGCACCTGTCACCAAGACTGTTGCGGTCAATACCGCCAACGAAACTGCATTGCTTGCCGTCAAAGGCCTGAGCGCTACCCTGGTTAAAGCCATCATCGCCGGTCGTCCCTATGCCTCGCTCGACGATCTCGCCAAGGTCAAGGGCGTCGGCCCCAAGCTGTTAGCCAAGGTGCGCGATTTGCTGACGGTTTAAGCCAAGTTTGTCGCATGAAACGGGGATTGTTGCTTTTGTGACAATCCCTGTGCTGTAAATAGTTATACAAAACAATGAATTAAAGGTGGCACCCGTCTTGCTAAATGCACTCCAGACCTCTGGAGAACAGCATGAGCTTGAAAGCCAGCGAAATCCAGGCCCTGCTCGACGAGCCGGCCTGTACGCATAACACGAAGGAAAAGTCCGGCTGCGCCAAGCCCAAGCCTGGCGCCACGGCGGGTGGCTGTTCCTTCGACGGCGCGCAGATTGCGCTGCTGCCGATTGCTGACGTCGCCCACATCGTGCACGGCCCGATTGCCTGTGCCGGCTCCTCCTGGGACAACCGCGGCACGCGCTCGTCCGGCGTGACCCTGTACAAGATCGGCATGACCACCGACCTGTCGGAAACCGACGTGGTCATGGGGCGTGGCGAGAAGCGGCTGTTTCATGCCATCAAGCAGGCCATCGACAGCTATGCGCCGAAAGCGGTCTTCATCTACAACACCTGCGTCACCGCGCTGATCGGCGATGACGTCGGTGCCGTCTGCAAGGCGGCGACCGAACGCTGGGGTACGCCGGTCGTTCCGGTCGATGCCGCCGGCTTCTACGGTACCAAGAACCTCGGCAACCGGCTGGCTGGCGAAGCGATGTTCAAGCATGTCATTGGTACCGCCGAACCGGCACCCGCCACCCCGCGCGCTGACGGCCTGCCGACCTACGACGTCAACCTGATCGGCGAATACAACATTGCCGGCGAGTTCTGGCACGTTGCGCCGCTCTTCGATGAACTCGGCCTGCGCATCCTCTGCACGCTGTCCGGCGACTCGCGCTTCCATGAAGTGCAGACCATGCACCGTGCCAAGGTCAACATGGTGGTCTGTGCCAAGGCGCTGCTCAATGTGGCGCGCAAGATGGAAGACAACTTCGGCATTCCGTTCTTCGAAGGCAGTTTCTACGGCGTGGCCGACGTTTCCAACGCCCTTCGCGATTTCGCCCGGCTGATCGGCGACCCGGACCTGACGGCGCGCACCGAAGCCGTCATCGCCCGCGAGGAAGCCAGGGCCCACGCCGCGCTCGAACCCTGGCGTGCCCGCCTCAAGGACAAGCGCGTGCTGCTCTACACCGGCGGCGTCAAGTCATGGTCCATCGTGTCGGCACTGCAGGACCTGGGCATGAAGGTGGTGGCGACCGGTACGAAGAAATCGACCGAAGAAGACAAGGCGCGCATCCGCGAGTTGATGGGCGAGGACACCAAGATGATCGACGACGGCAGCCCGAAGGCGTTGTTGTCGACCTATCACGAATACAAGGCCGACATCCTGATCGCCGGCGGCCGCAATCTCTATACGGCGCTCAAGGCGCGGATTCCCTTCCTCGACATCAACCAGGAACGTGAATTCGGCTACGCCGGTTATGCCGGCATGAGCGAACTGGCCCGCCAACTGGCGCTGTCGATGGAAAGCCCGGTGTGGGCTGCCGTGCGCAAGCCGGCACCCTGGGCCAAGCAAAGCGGTCCCGGCACCGTGCTGGCTGCGTAAAGGGAAAACCATGGCTGAAATCATCCACTCCAAGAAAGCGCTGGCGGTCAATCCGCTCAAGGTCAGCCAGCCGATTGGCGCTTCGCTGGCCTTTCTGGGCCTGGCGAAAAGCCTGCCGCTGATGCACGGTTCGCAGGGATGCACGGCCTTCGGCAAGGTCTTCTTCGTGCGCCACTTCCGCGAGCCGATTCCCTTGCAGACGACGGCGATGGATCAGGTGTCGAGCATCATGGGTGCCGACGACAACGTGATCGAGGCGCTGCGCACGCTGTCCGACAAGAGCAAGCCGGACATCATCGGGCTGGTCACCACCGGCCTGTCGGAAACGCAGGGGACGGACATTCGGCGTTGCCTGCGCGATTTCCGCACCAAGTTTCCCGAATTCGCCCATGTCGCCGTGGTGCCGGTCAATACGCCGGATTACGTCGGCTGTCTGGAAAGCGGTTACGCGCTGGCCATCGAATCACTGATCGAAACGCTGGTGCCGGAAAGCCAGAGCGTCGGCAAGCGGCCGAAACAGGTCAATGTGTTGGCATCGGCCATGTTGACGCCGGGCGACATTGAGGCGATCAAGGAGTGGGTTGAAGCCTTCGGCCTGCGTCCGATCGTTGTGCCGGATATTGGGGATTCGCTCGATGGCCATCTGGTCGAAGCTGAAACCTCTTCACTGACCCTGGGTGGTACGCCGCGTTCGGAAATCGAGATCATGGGCGAGTCGACCGCCACGCTGGTGGTCGGCCCCTCGCTGCACAAGGCGGCCAACATTCTCAAGGCTCGTACCGGCGTGCCGGATTACCATTTCGAGGGCCTGATGGGTCTCGACGATTGCGACGCTTTCACCCAGGCGCTGGCCGAGATTTCGGGCAAGCCGGTACCGGAGCGGATCGAGCGGCATCGTGCCCAGTTGCAGGATGCGATGGTCGACAGCCATTTCATGATCGGCTTCGCGCGCGTCGCGCTGGCTGCCGACCCCGACCTGCTCGGCATGCAGGCGCGTTTCCTGACCGGCATGGGCGCCGAAGTGGTCAGCGCGGTCAGCCCGCACAAGCACGAAAGCCTGGCTGGCCTGCCGATTGCCAAGGTCATCATCGGCGATCTGGAGGACATGGAGAAGGAGGCGAGGGCGACCGGTGCGCAATTCATCATCGCCAATTCCCACGCTGCCGAAACCGCCCAAAGACTTGGCCTGCCGCTGATGCGCGCTGGCTTCCCGCAGTACGACCACGTGGGCGGTTATGCCCGCACCTGGGTGGGCTACCGCGGCACGCGGCAAGCCCTGTTCGATCTTGCCAACCTGATGCTGGGACAACACCATGAACTCGAACCCTATCGATCAATCTACTGGGCCGACGACCGCGATGGCGCCGGCAAGCCCCATGTCATCTCGTCGTCTGCAGTTGGTCTGGTCCATTAAGAAGGAGCCGGAAGCCGTGATCAAGGTCGCCTTTGCCTCCACTGACCGTTCGCGCGTCAATCAGCACTTCGGCGCGGCCGAGGGTTTCGCTGTTTATGAGATCACCCCGGAGAATGCAACGCTGGTCGGCGTGGCCGAATTCGGTGAAGAGGCGATGGATGGCAACGAGGACAAGCTCGGTGCCAAGGTCGATTTCCTCGAAGGTTGCGCCGCGGTTTATGTCATGGCGATCGGGGCTTCGGCAATCAAGAAGCTGCTGGCCAAGGGCATACAGCCGATCCGTGTCGATGAGGTCGATGCCATCGACGACCTGCTGCTCGAAATTTCCAAGGCGATGACCGAAGGCGGTGTCGCCTGGATTGATCGCGCTCTTGCGGCACAGGCCAAGGCCAAGTCCGAAGATCGCTTTGCCAGCATGGAAGAAGAGGGGTGGGAAGGATGAGCGCCGGCATGATCGAACATCGCGGCATCATCCAGCGTGTTGAAGATGGCAAGGCCATCGTCGCCATGGAAACTGCCGGTTGCAGCTCCTGCGGCCAGGGCAGCAGTTGCGGCATCGGCAAGATGGCCAGCGGCCGCCCGGCCACGCTGCTTACCCTGCCGGTCAGCGGCGACCTCAAGGCCGGCGACTTCGTGCTGATCGGCTTGCCGGAAAGCAAGCTGACCCTTTCCGCATTACTCGGCTATCTCTTCCCGGCCTTTACCATGATTTTTGGTGCCTGGCTCGGTGCTGTCCTTGATGGCAGCGATGGTGCCACCGCCCTCGGTGCCATTGCAGGTTTTCTCGGCGCGCTGAGCATTGCGCGTGTCGTCATCGGCCTGATTCCGGGCCTGATGCCTGCCCCCCAACTGATTCCAATTTCCAAGCCATCCCCCGCATTCCCCAAGGAGTATCACCATGACTGAAGCCATTGCCCTCGATCCCATCTTTGAAACCGATTTCGTCAAGGAGATGGCCCGCCAGATGCGCGCCCTCGACACCTACGGCACTTATCAGGGCTGGAGCGTCGAAAAGATTCTCGACCCGTACATCCTGACCAAGGAACGCAAGGCTGAAATTCCGTTGATCGGTGATCCGGACGACGAGACCATTTCCCGCGTCAAGGCCTTCTACAACGCCATTGCCGTGTTGATCGAAAAGGAATGCAAGCTGCTCGCCGTGCCGCTGGTACACCTGACGCACGAAGGCTTCGGCCGTGCGTTGATCACCGTCGGCAAGCTGGTTGCCGTCGATCGCACCCTGCGTGACGTGCATCGCTTCGGCTTTGCCAGCCTGTCCAAGATGAAGGACGAAGCCGACAAGATCCTCTCCATCGCCATTGAGCGCATTGGCGAGCATCCGGCCGTCGCCGGCCTGTAATTCCCGGAGGTTTTATGTCCGACGAAGAAATCGCCGCCCTCGACAAGGAAGTGAAGAAGTTGAAGCGCATTGCTTCCGAGTGGGCTTCCCAGATGCACGACCTCGTGGAAGACCGCCTGCCGGCGGCCTACCTCGAGATTCCCGGCATCGCCCAATCCACCTACGACGCCTGCCAGGCTTGGGCCGAGGCCAGTAAGCGCCTTGCCGCAGCCCAGAAAGGACAACCCGCATGATTACCGGACTCACCAAGGGCGGCACCGAATGGACGCCGCAATTCGCCACCGAACTCGACCAGTCCAAGTGCATCGGCTGCGGCCGTTGCTACAAGGTCTGCCCGCGCAATGTGCTCGATCTGGTCGAGCGCGAGCTGGACGACGACAACGATGACGAAGACGATAACATGATGGTCATGTCGCTGGCCAACCCGGCGGACTGCATCGGTTGTGGCTCCTGTGGGCGGGTTTGCCCGAAGGACTGCTACACCTACGCTCCGGCCTGACCATGGCTTTGCCGTCGCAAGTTTCCACCATGGCTGATCAAGGCGAGGCCGTGTGCACCGCCCTGCGCAGCCAGGTGGAAAAACTCGGCCTGTCGATCGGCGATGAGCCGGTTTGGGCCGAGGCCACGTTCGAGGAAGCGACCGACCCCTTTTCGCAGGAGGTCAGCGTCGTTGCCTACTGGCGCGGCAAGGCGCGCTTCGGCAAGGCGACTTTCTTTCCGGATGGCCGCATCTTTGCCGAATACCAGGTGCTGCTGCCGCATCCGGAGCGTGAAGATAGTTATGTCGACTCGGTACAGATCTGGGGCAGCCCTCAAAAGTTGAGTGGTGAAGCCGTGATCGCCGAGTACATGAAGTAGACGATGACTGCGCTGCCCCGGCTGATTCTGATTCACAAGCAGGCGACCAGCGGTCGCGTCCGCTTCCTTTGCCTGAGTTCCGGCGTTGTCGCCTTCAAGCCGCTGCCACCGCTGTCGGCGCTGCGCGACGAAGATTATTCGCCGACCCTCCAGTTCCACCCGACGGCAGCCGTCCGCGAGGCGGAGATTCATCTCGGGCTGGCTGAAGGGGCGATCGAACCGGTGGCTGATTTCCAGGCCTGGGTCGATACGCCGGAAGGTGACGTACCGGTGCTGCTGGCCGCCTTTGCCGGGATAGACCCGCCGTTTTCGGCGGCGGAGCGGACCAACAGCCGATTCATCGCGATTACCGAATCGCGCCAGCTGACCGAGGTCGAACGTAACCTGCTGCGGCGGGCTTACGAACACGTTCTTGGTTGATTGTCGCAAAAGCGACAAGACGTTGCGCTGCAACAATCCAATTAATTCAGTTGTTTAAGTTGATTCTCCGGCATGGCACAGGCCTTGCAATGAATAGCCCATCTACTCTGGGAGAATCGCCATGATCAATCTGACCCCCGCTGCCGTTAAGGCTGTTCAACGTTTTATCCGCGGTTCCGAAACACCGGTTATCGGTTTGCGCCTGACCATCTCGGGTGGCGGCTGCTCCGGCCTGCAATACGGCATGAAGCTCGAAAACGAGAAGGCTGACGACGACTGGGAAATGGAAGTCGATGGCGTCAAGCTGCTGGTCGATGCCATGACCTTCCCGATGATCGACAACGTTACCGTCGATTTCGTCGACACCCTGACCCACACCGGTTTCAAGTTCGACAACCCCAACGCCAGCGCCCAGTGTTCCTGCGGCTCTTCGTTCTCGGTCTAAGGAGCACACAGCATGTGGGAATATTCTGACAAGGTTCGCGAACACTTCTTCAACCCGCGCAACTCCGGCCCGCTGGAAGAAGCGAACGGCATCGGCGACGTCGGTTCCATCCAGTGTGGCGACGCGCTGCGCCTGATGCTCAAGGTTGAGCCGGAAACCGAGATCATTCTCGACGCCCATTTCCAGACCTTTGGCTGCGGTTCGGCCATCGCTTCGTCGTCGGCACTGACCGAAATGGTCAAGGGAATGACGCTGGATCAGGCACTGGAAGTCTCCAACCAGAATATCGCTGATTACCTCGACGGCCTGCCGCCGGAAAAGATGCACTGCTCGGTCATGGGCCGCGAAGCCCTGCAGGCTGCCATCGCCAACTACCGTGGCGAAGAGTGGTCCGACGACCACGAAGAGGGCGCTTTGATCTGCAAATGTTTCGCCATCGATGCCGTGATGATCGAGGACGTGGTCAAGGCCAACAACCTCAACACAGTCGAGGAAGTGACCTTCTACACCAAGGCTGGCGGCGGTTGCGCGGCTTGCCACGAAGGCATCGAGGAAATTCTGGCCAAGGTCATGGCTGAACGCGCCGGCCCTGGCGAAGTCTCGCCGCCGCCGGCTTGCCCGGCCACCCCGGAAGCACCGAAGCCGCCGAGCAAGAAGCTGTCGATCGTCGAGAAGATCAAGAAGATCGAGGAAGTGCTGGAGTCGGTTCGCCCGATGCTGCAGCGCGACCACGGCGACGTCGAGCTGGCCGACGTCCAGGGCAAGAAGATCTACGTGCATCTCAAGGGCGCCTGCTCCGGTTGCATGATGGAAGCGGCCACCCTTGGCGGCATCCAGCAGAAGATGATCGAAACGCTCGGCGAATTGGTGCAGGTGCTGCCTTCGTCGATGATGCCGGCCGAAGCCTGATCAACGCCCCAACCCCAACAGAGACCCTATAAAGGACAGCGCCATGGAACCGATCTATCTGGACAACAACGCCACCACGCGCTGCGATCCCGCCGTGGTCCAGGCCATGCTTCCATTCTTCACGGAGCATTTCGGCAACGCCTCGTCTATTCACGCCTTCGGCAGCGAAGTCGGCAAGGCGTTGAAGAAGGCGCGCAGCCAGGTGCAGGCGCTGCTCGGCGCCGAGCACGACTCGGAAATCATCTTCACCTCCTGCGGCACCGAGTCCGACTCGACCGCCATCCTCTCGGCGCTCAAGGCGCAGCCGGACCGCAACACGGTGATCACCACCAACGTCGAGCATCCGGCCATCCTGACGCTGTGCGAATGGCTGGAGAAGGAAGGCTACATTGTCCACAAGCTGAAGGTGGACAAGAAGGGCCGCATCGACATGGACGAGTACAAGTCCCTGTTGAATGACCGCGTCGCTGTGGTCTCAGCGATGTGGGCCAACAACGAGACAGGCACCATCTTCCCGGTGGTCGAGATGGCCGAGCTGGCTTCGGCCAAGGGGATCATGTTCCACACCGATGCCGTCCAGGCCGTCGGCAAGATTCCCATTGATCTGAAGAACACCAAGATCGACATGCTGTCACTCTCCGGCCACAAGCTGCATGCGCCCAAGGGTATCGGCGTGCTCTATCTGCGCCGCGGCTGCCGTTTCCGTCCGCTGCTTCGTGGCGGTCACCAGGAACGTGGTCGCCGTGCCGGCACCGAGAACTCGGCGTCCATCGTCGGCCTCGGCATGGCCTGCGAACTGGCGATGAACAAAATGGAGGTGGAGAACACGGAAGTCCGTCGCCTGCGCGACAAGCTGGAAAGTGGCCTGCTTAGCCAGATTACCCACTGCTTCCCAACCGGCGACGTTTCCAACCGCCTGCCCAACACCAGCAACATCGCGTTCGAATACATCGAGGGCGAGGCCATCCTGCTGCTGTTGAACAAGCTCGGCATCGCTGCCAGTTCCGGCTCGGCCTGTACCTCGGGCTCGCTCGAGCCGTCGCACGTGATGCGGGCCATGGGCATTCCCTACACCGCAGCCCACGGCACGATCCGCTTCTCGCTCTCGGTCTACAACACCGAAGCCGAAGTTGATCGCGTCATCGAAGCAGTTCCGCCGATCATCGCCCAACTGCGCAAACTTTCACCGTACTGGACTGACAAGGGCCCGGCCGCCAATCCCGAAGCCGTCTTCGCCCCGACTTACGCCTGACGGTAACCATCTCTCTCTGCAGCAACTCGGTTCGCCCCGGAAGCAATTCCGGGGCATTTTTTTGGGAAATACGGAATCTGCCGTTGAAATCAAACAAGGGAAACGAAGTGACGCTGGTTGCTCCACGTTGAATGGCAGTTGTGTGCCCTTTGCCGTCATTGGCAAGAAATGGAAGCTGACGTTCGCCAGTTGGTCACGCCAAGCAAAAGCGGCCTTTCACGAACCGGAATCCAGTTTCTTGCCTGAACGGCGGCTTTCCTGCCAGGTCCGGCCATTGGCCGCGCCGAGCTGGATTACGGCACCCGGCCAGGAGCCGCCGCTGGATGCCTCCGGAAAGCCGTCATCCGAACGACTGCTGCCCCCCGGAACCGGACGGAAAGCGAAATCACAGAAATCGGCCATTACCGCCGTTCGGTTTGCAGGCTGACGCAGTCTGCAATGAGTCGGGAAGCTGTCACCCATTCGCCAAGTAGGCTGAGCGTCAGCTTTTCATTCCGGCTAACGCATACTTCATGCCCATTTCGGCCTGATGATGTCTTCATGGTCAATGGCGGTTGTTCGATTCCAGAACAGCCGGTTCCAGATACCTTTGTTTGTTTTTCTTGGCTCAGATCTATCGCATTAATTGCAAGCATTTGTTGCAGTGAGAGCTTTCCTGAAAATTAGAGCTATAACTCAAGTGAAGACTTGATGACGGGATGCCAGTGGTCTTCGGATTGTGCAGTTGCATTGAGTTATTTTTATTTAATTGGGAGCGCAAAAATGACCAAGAACACAGTAAAAGTTTTGCTGACCGCAATCGCTCTGGGGTTGATGACCTCCGGTGCCATTGCTGCCGATCAGCCCATTTATGGCAGTCAGTTGATGACTAATCAGGAGCGCATGGAGCACCGCACGAAATTGAATGCCGCCAAAACCGCCCAGGAGCGCGAGCAGGTTCGTTTGGAGCACCATGAACAAATGCAGCTTCGAGCCAAGGAACGCGGATTAACTCTGCCTGATACGCCGCCCGCTCAGGGTGGGGGCATGCGTCAAGGAATGGGAGCTGGCGGTGGTATGGGTTCGGGGGGAGGCATGGGCGGTGGTCGTGGCCGCTGACGGGCAATGAGTGTTGTGGACGAGGTATATCCATCGAAAACCTCTGTCGTTAGCAATGCCGAACGGCCAGTAGCTAAATTGTTACTAGCCGTTCGCGCAACTCAGCTTTTCAAAATATCCGTAGCAACTGTTGGCGGGAAGTATCTATCTTTGCCAAGGGTAAGCATGAGAGCGCTCTCCGATGGTAAATGTGCCAAACACGGGCGTTGGCCAAGTCATTCAGCTCAGAATTCGATTGCGTGGTCGGATTGCTTTTCAGCATAGACAGGTCGGCGGAGCTAAAAACTGTCAAATATTTACATGAAAATATATTTTAGTCAGTTTTAAATCGTTGCATTTTTAAATAGCAATATGTTGCATTATGCAACGATCAAATTAAATTTAAATTTTTATATTTCAACGGATTGCATTTAAATATCAAATATCTGCCCTGAATAGTTTCATGTTGAAACGCAAGGCGGCAACGAAAAACATATCAGAAGTACTGTTTATTATGCAATTCAGTTTTTCTGGAAAATCTCTGAAAGAAAACTGTAACAAATGACTATTAGCATCCTAGCTACGCCAAGCGTCATGTTTGGCCCACAATTAAACCAGCTGGAGTTTTCATGATTAAAAAATCAGTTTCAATATTATCTCTCCTTGGCGTTACTGTACTTGGCACTAATATTGCGCACGCGCAAGTTATTAAAGTAGATGGCTCCTCCACCGTCTACCCGATCACCGAAGCGGTGGCCGAAGAATTCCAGAAAGCCAAGAAGAACACCATCAAGGTTACCGTCGGCATTTCCGGCACCGGCGGCGGCTTCAAGAAGTTCTGCCGTGACGAACTCGATATTTCCGATGCTTCCCGCCCGATTACCAAGTCGGAAATGGAGCTGTGCAAGACCGCTGGCGTCGAGTACATCGAAATGCCGGTCGCCTTTGACGCGCTGACCGTCGTCATCAACCCGAAGAATGCCTTCCTCAAGCAGGCCACCGTCGCCGAAATGAAGATGCTGTGGGAACCGGCAGCCCAGGGCAAGATCATGAAGTGGAACCAGATCAACCCGGCCTGGCCTGATGCACCGGTCAAGCTGTTCGGCGCTGGCGCCGACTCCGGCACCTTCGAATACTTCACCGAAGCCATGGTCGGCAAGGCCAAGTCCTCGCGCGGCGACTACACCGCGTCCGAAGACGACAATGTGCTGGTCCAGGGCGTCTCGCGTGACGTCAATGCCATCGGTTACTTTGGCTACGCCTACTATGCCGAGAATACCGGCAAGCTGAAGGCGCTGCCGATCGTCAATCCGAAGACCGGCAAGGCGGTCGAGCCGTCAGCGGCCAATGTTGAAAACGGCACCTATGCACCGCTGTCGCGTCCGATCTTCATCTACGTCAAGGCCAAGTCGCTGCAGAAGCCTGAAGTCAAGGAGTTCGTCGAGTTCTACATGAAGAACGGCGCTGCACTGACCAAGGAAGTCAAGTACGTACCGCTGCCGGCCTCCGCTTATACCGGCAACCTCGAGCATGTGAAGAAGAACAAGATTGGCACCGTGTTCGGTGGCCAAAATGAAATCGGCATCACCATCGAAGACCTGATGAAGCGCGAAGCAAAGATGTAAGTCACCAACAAACAGATAGCCCCCCGCTCACTCAGGTGACGCGGGGTTTTTCGCCGCTCACACTGGTTTTGTCAGCCGGGGCTCCTCACCTCAACATGATCACCGGGCGCCGATGCGCCTAGGCATTCAGCCTTGATCTTTATGAGCAACTCAAGCATGGCCTGGATCGATTCCAGTCTGAAAGCGTCGAAAACCACCTCATCGGTCCCGACGCCCTGGTTTACGCTTCGTACTGCGTAACCAAGACCGGGAGCATAGTCATAGCGCTCAAACCGGGTATCCCTTAGCAAGAATGCCATCTGCTTTATCGGGTAAGCATTGAGAGATTTCGTCGCACGAAGATCACAGTTTTCGGCCAGCGCGTAGGCATATGTCTGCTGCCGATTGCCTTGCGCGCCGAGAGCGTTCATCTCCCGCAATGTGCTTTGGAACACTGGCGATAGCTTTTCTCCAGCAGAAGGGGGCTGATCGGGAGAGCAGGCACACAATGTCATCATCAGAACAGCGATGCCAAGGGGCGCCCATCGTTCGGTGGAGGGAGTCATTTCTCGTTTTCTATCCTTGGACTTTCGGTAGCCGGACCTGAATCGGGTTGTGGAAAGGAAGATCCGTTTTCCGATTCTTTGACCACAGCCCCATCGTTAACGGGACGCTCGTTGCCACTGGGCGAGAAAACCGGGGTGTCTTGCTTTTTTGCAGTCTGATGGCTGCGCCAGGCTGAGCGCACGCGCTCTTGCTCCTCTGGCTTCTTTTTCTTGTAGCGCTGAAATTTCTGCCTGGCAATCGCTCGCTGCTCAGGTGCGGCGCCAGCCCAACGCGTCATGCGACGTTGTATTTTCTGTTGTTCACGCAGCGGTAGCGACGGATATTTCCTGGCTATGGCGCGCCATTTTTCCTGCTGGATACTGCCCATGTCCTCCCATTTGTCAGCAAGAGGGAGCAGAGTTTTTTGCTCGTCATCTGTCAGCAAGCTCCAGCCAGAGGGCTGAAACATGACCGCCGGCGCCCTCCCCGGAGAAAGCATGATTTGCGCTATTGCACCCATGCCGGCACCTATGGCGACCAGTAGCAACAACTTGACTAGCAAACCCTTCGGCATACGTCCCGACTAATTTCAGAGACCGCTATTTGTAAAGCAACTCAATGCGCTGCCCTCTGTTCTGGCACGAGGGGGATTCACAGCTCTGTTTTTTGCTTCTCTGACCAAGCATGACTTGCCGGATTCTCGACTTTGCTACGCCTTGTTCACGAAGTGTTGTCGCGACGACATTCAGTCGCTTTTGCACAATGGCGAGCGAAAACGTTCGGCTGCCAAGACTGTCCAAATAGGCACGAAGAACAATCAACCGTTTGGGGTTCTGTTTGAGGTATTCCGCCTGCTGCCGCAGTACTTTTATGCTTTCCTCGCTTAGCGCGGCGTCACCATCTGAAAAATAGATGCTGCCTCCAGCCGCGCCATTCTTCTCTTCCGCATGCACAGTAGAGCTCGGCTTACGACTATCCACGGCATCGGGACTATTCGCACCGGATGCAGCGGAGCTACTCTTCGCAGCCCCGCTTGTTGCCCCTGCATCCTTCAAGGAATCTGGAGGAGTCTCGCGGGGCACGCTGGAAGAACACGCCGAGAGCGCGAGCAGGCCAGCAAGAGGAATTCCCCTTGCCAGCCGCATCCATTGGCGGATTCCTGGTCTATTGCCATTCATACGCATTAGCTTTGGTATGAAAATATGGCCTGCAGATGATTACTCACCAGGGTATGCAATGTCGGCACGGCGATTCTTCGCCCACGCTTCTTCACTGTGCCCCTCGGCGACCGGTTTTTCGCTCCCGAAACTCACGGTCTCGATCTGGTCGGCAGCAACGCCGTAGGCACTCAGCGCCTGTTTTGCGGCATCTGCCCGGCGCTGCCCCAGCGCAACGTTGTACTCCCGGCTACCGCGCTCGTCAGTATTCCCGCGAACAACGATTTTCACCCCGGGTTTTTTGGCCAAAAATTTGCCATGTGCTTCAGCGACGCTACGGTAATCCTGTTTGATCAGGCTGCTATCCAGATCAAAGTAAATACTGCGCTTTGACAGCGGATTGGCTGGATCACGCAAGGCAGCCAGTTCTGCAGCGGTCAGACCACTAGGGGCTACGGCTGCTACCGGAGGAAGTTTATCCGGGACCGGCTGAGGCGTTGCGGTTGCTGGTGCATTACCCGTCGAGGAACAGGCTGCCACAAGGCACACCGCCGACAGGAAAATTGTTTGAGTAATTTTGTTAGCCATAGAAATCTCAATTAGAAATAGTTGTTCATCTACCCCAGGGGGCTTAGTAAACCCCTGGCACGCATCCCAGCCCCCCATGGAAACGTCAGGCATCCCGGGCATGGATCATTCATTGCTAGCACAGCTCATGCCACAACGGAAAACGTGCAACATATTGATTAATGTGGAAATTTATTTATTGAATTCGATTTGACTGAGACTTGCGTTGCAAATTACAACTGACGCCCAAGTATTGAGCTGATGCAACTACCTGATTCGAAGGCAATGTCCACCACCAGCAAACGTTGCATATTGCAACCTAACGTGATGCACTATTCAACACCATGAAAATTTTGACTTCGCTCCATGCAAAAATACTGATCGGCTATGCCGTCGTCGGCGTGCTCTTTGTCGGATTCATAGTCAACTCGCTGATTCAGTTCCGGCTACTTCAGGCCGAGTTGGGCAAACAAACAGCTACTGTGGTGTTTTTTGATGCATTAAGAGATGCACGACGACTGGAGAAGAATTTCCTGCTGTATGAGAAGAAAGGCGATCTCAATGAGGCCATTGATAAAGCCGCTAGCGCCGCCCAGTTATTGAAAGATATTGCTGGTGAGCAGATCGACTTCGCCGATAGCGAGCTCGTTGCCGTAACCGCTTATCGGGACCGTCTACTTGAACTCATGCACGTGCAAGGTGAGCAGTCCGTTCCGCCGGATCTGCTGAAGGCAGTGTACCTGGCGGGTAGTGCTGCCCTCAGGCTTGGCGAACAATTGAATTCAACAACCCAGCAAACGGTGCAAGAAGCGCTTCTTCGTCATGAAACGAACTTGCAAAGAAGCATCTGGGCCGGGCTGCTACTGGGTTTGATAACGGGCATTCTGGTCACGCGAAGTGTCGTCCGGCCGATCCGCGAGATCGAGCGAAACCTTCAAAAGATCGCCAGGGGTGAAACTGGCCGGCTGGCTGGAAACGACTTGAGCGAAGAGGTGGCTTCGTTGGCACAATCCATCAACGATACCTTGCAGGAGTTGGAAGCTCGTCAGAAGGCAGTCGCTCAATCGACCCGCCTGGTTGCGCTTGGCACAATGCTCTCCGGTGTCGCGCACGAGTTGAACAATCCGCTTTCCAATATTTCATCCTCCTGCCAGATCCTTCTTGAGGAATGGCAGGAATTGCCAGGCGACCAAATTCAGCGCTTGTTAAGCCAGATCGACAATCAGGTACTGCGTTCGCAACGCATCGTTTCTTCACTTTCCAACGACCCGGAAAGCAAGGCATTGCACCGTACCAAGGAAAATGTGTATCGCCTGACCGAAGAAGCGACCTCGTTGCTCCGGAACCAGATATTGCCAAGCGTGACGATCACCATCGATGCCGATAGAAAAATCGAGGCGATGGTCGATCAGACACGCTTTCAGCAGGTGTTGATCAACGTCATCAAGAACGCCGCAGAGGCGGTCGAGGCAGATGGAAAGATCATCATTCGGGCGTGGCGCGAAGTTTTCCCCGAAGGACGCGGGACAACCTGGGAGATCGAGGACGATGGTACGGGAATGACCGATGCCGTGGCCCAGCGCATCTTTGATCCCTTTTACACGACGAAGCCGACGGGTCAAGGTGTCGGCCTGGGCTTGTTCATTGCTCATGAAATCGTCTCCCAACATGATGGAATCATCACCGCAGAAGGCGCGCCAGGAGGTGGAACCAGAATCTGGATTCATGTGCCTGACCAGAGCCATGCCCATGAGACGGAAAACGCTTCTGCTGAGTTAGGCCAGGAATCCCATGAATCATAGGCAGGGCAATGACGAGTGACAGGTGGAAGCTGGTTATCGAAAGTGAATCACATGGCAAATGAAGTACGAATACTGGTTGTTGACGATGAGGAAATCGCTCGCCAGAACTTGATGCATGTTCTGGGGCGCGAGGGATGGCAAGTTGATTGCGCGGCCGAAGCCACCCAGGCAATGGCCTTGCTGAACACAAACCACTATCAGCTGGTCCTGACCGACCTGCGCATGCCGGGCATGGATGGGCTTGCTCTTTTACATTCGATAAAAGAGCGGGATAGCGCTATTGAAGTCATCGTGATCACGGCTCATGCCAGTGCCGGTTCAGCGGTTGAAGCAATGCGTGCCGGTGCATTTTTCTACATTGAAAAGCCGTTCCGCATTGCCGATGTACGAAAAATCGTCCACGAGGCGCTGGAAAAATCGCAACTCAAACGCGAAAACGTCGCCCTCAAAGTCGAGCTGGCACAGAGCGCGAATTCACGCCGGATTGTTAGCAGCTCCGAGCTCATGCAACGCCTGCTGGCCACCGCAACTCAAATTGCCCCGACCGACTGTACCGTGCTGATTCACGGAGAAACGGGAGTCGGCAAGGAGCTCATTGCACGGCACATCCACGAACGCAGTAATCGGGCATCGTCATCATTCATCGCAATCAACTGCGCCGTTCTTTCGGAAGAGTTACTGGCCAACGAACTTTTCGGCCATGAGCGCGGCGCATTTACCGGCGCTGCAGCGACAAAGCCTGGGCTTCTCGAAGTTGCCGAGGGCGGCACCTTGTTTCTGGACGAGGTGACCGAAATGCCGCCGGCCATCCAGGTGAAGTTGTTACGCGTACTGCAGGAACGAGAATTCACGCGGCTGGGCGGTAGCCAAGTGATCAAATCAAATATCAGGGTTCTCGCGGCCACCAACCGCAATCCTCTGGAAGCTGTTGCCGCCGGCGTTCTGCGCCAGGACCTGTATTTCCGCCTCAATGTGCTGGGTCTGGAAATCCCCTCGCTGCGGGAAAGGAAGGAGGATCTTCCTGTCCTAGTCGCCCACCTTCTTTCCCGGCATGCCGCCCGGATGGGGAAGGCAGTTCCTCAGATATCAAACGAGGCGATGAAGCATCTCGTCGACTATGCATTCCCAGGGAATATCAGAGAGCTGGAAAACATCCTGGAGCGGGCGGTTGCCTTATCTTGCAGTCAAGTGATTGACGAAACCTTGCTGCCGGAAAATGTGATTGGCGCAGCTTCAGCGCATGCCAAGACACCCGAAAAAGCATCGATCAAGACATTGGCCGAGCTGGAGCGTGCGCATATTCTTGATGTGTTGAAATATTGCGATGGAAACCGAGTCCAAGCCGCCAGAATGCTGGGTATCGATCGGGTTTCGCTGTGGCGGAAAGTGAAGAGCTACGCCAATGATTAAAGGAAACCCAGCTTGGAATCCAGCCGCAGTCCTGGCTGAGCAGTGCAACAGCTTTCCCAAAGTACGGGCATTGAGCCATCGACGGAAGCCCAATTGACCTCCTTCACAAGCCAGACACCATATCGCTCTCCGCGACCCGCTCCGTCCAGCTTCAGCACAGGGCAACTGATGCTAGCACCGATCGCAAAGGTGGCCTCAGCGGAGCTGCCTAAACATTGTCTGCATTGGATCGGCAGTTTGATTTGGCCGATGATTTATCGGTAAGCAGTCGTCAGGAATGGCCCCTCTGCACCTGATACCTGCCATTGATCTGCTGATGAATCGAAAGACCGCAACGGGCACCCTCCTGCCTGACGCCCGCAAATTCCGAATGACAGCAAACCGGTCAACAGCCGACTATGCACTGGGCGCGCACTATTTCTTGATGCCAAGGGCGGCTTCAGACTGTCAGCGGCCATTCGATCAACGTTTTGTTGGCATCTTGATCTGTGTCGTCGGTGGGATGACGGACAGTAAGCGCGGGATCATGGTCTGAGGAAGGTGGATATGTCGGATATTTTTACATGTTGCACAGTGCAATGCAGATCATGTCACAGCAACTAGTTGAATATTAGAAAAATAATAACCATGGCATCTGTAATGCTTTATCTCTCCCGTAACAATTTTCAAAGGGAGTATGACCATGAAAAAGGTGTTACTCGGTCTGGCGCTATGCCAGTTACTCTTGGGTGGTGTGGCGAGCGCCACCACAGTTGTCGATACCGGTGTTCCTTCTGGCAACCCTATTGGTAGTGGGCCTTCGTGGATCCAGTTTGGATTAGGTTATGTGCATGTTGCGGGCGAATTTTCGTTGACCACCTCGACCAAGATCACCGACATACAGGGCTGGATAGGAGGTGGGGCCAACGGCACGGCGACCTTGAAGATAACCACGGATGGAGGAGAGGTACCAGGCACGACATTATTCAGCACCAATTTCACTGCAGATGCAGACTACGATTGGGACGGGGCGAGCGGGTTAAATTGGACACTCGACGCCGGAACTTACTGGGTGGCTTTTTGGGCGGATACGGTGGGACAATATTTTTCCGGCGGCATGCCTGTTGGTGCGCCATCGCCATTGGCGAATGAGGCGTATGCCAACTTTTATTACAGTCAGCCATGGTACGACATGGGTCCAATAGGTATTGGCGTTCGCATTTTCGGAGAGCAGGACGCCCAGGTACCAGAACCGGCATCGCTGGCATTGCTCGGAATAGGTCTGGCTGGTGTAGGCTTAAGCCGTCGACGTAAGGGCTGAACGTCTTTTCGGTAGCGCCACAAAGCGGCGGCTTCAGTCGCCGTTTTTCATTTCTCTGGTGCCACAGGCTTGTGGCTTAAGTGAAAAAATATCCGACACCCCTTGATGTTGTTGGCAATGAGTTGAAGTGCAATAAGCCAAATTATCAGCAAAACGGAGTAACTTTTTTAACTCCAACATTGTGGCCGGTAGTTGCCGATGGCCTCCGCTCCACGGACAGTCCGCTATCGCTGCAAACCTGCCGGCCAGGCAAAAAAATCTGTATACCCTCGGGTCAACGACCGCTTCCGAGAGAGAGTGAAAATGAATGGCCGCAATGGAAAAAAATCCCGAGCGGCGGCTCCTGGCCATCTTGAGTCGGTGATCTTGCTTAACAGTGCTAATTCATGACTATGTCTGCTCACGCGAAAGCCGGATCCCTTTGTTGCGTAGTGGCTCCCTTGGTCTCATTGCAATTCACTGCCTTCAGCGGAGCGCTGCGCAAACATCCCTGACGTGACCGCGCAGCCAGCGATGGGCTGGGTCGGCTTCCAGCCTTGGGTGCCAGATCATGGAAACCGTGATTTCCGGCATCACGACGGGGAGGGGGAAGCTGTGCATCCCGGCGCGCAGGTTTCCGGTATGTCGTTCGGGAACGCTGGCGATCAGGTCGGTGGCCCTTGCCAGCGCCAGCGCAGTGGAGAAACCACCGACGATGGTGACGATCTGTCGCTCCAGTCCGAAAGGCTTCAGCGCTTCATCAATCGCTCCCTTGTCCAGCCCATGCCGCGAAACGTAGATGTGCCGGCTAGCCGCATAACGGGAAAGGGTGATTTCGCCCTGGCATAGCGGGTGGCCAAGGCGAATAACCCCAACGAAACGGTCGCGGAACAATGCCTGTACCCGCAGCTCAGGGGCTGTCGTCTGGCCGACAACCCCCGTTTCTAGATCCACCATGCCATCGCGAAGTGGTGTGCTGTCCTTGTCGGGTTTTTGCACAAAGCACAAGCGTACGCCGGGGGCTTCCGCGCTGACCCGGGCGATCAGGTCCGGCCCGAAATTCTCGACAAACCCTTCGCTGGTGCGCAGCGTAAACGTCCTGGTCAATGCTTTCAGATCAAGTCTTTCGGCCGGACGTAATACGGCCTCACCATCCTGTACGAGCTGACCGACTCGCTCGCGTAGTTCGATCGCTCGTGGCGTCGGGACGAGACCGCGTCCGGCCCTGACCAGCAGCGGATCACCCGTTGTCTCGCGCAATCGCGCCAGCGCCCGGCTCATCGCCGACGGGCTAAGCCGCAACCGTCGGGCGGCACGCGCGACGCTGCCTTCCGCCAGCAATACATCAAGGGTGACCAGCAGGTTCAGATCGGGTTTCGACATGCTTCAACGATAGCAGCGTTTGATTAATAGGTGGCGTCAAGCGCAACAATAAAGTGCAAATGCTGCGCCTTCCGCCATGTCAAACGAGGCACTACGATTCAGATAGTCCCGTACAGGGGGCTGTGATTAAAAGGAGCTCATCGTGAAAGCAATCGTTTCAGCCAAAGATCAGGCAACACCGTCAAGCGCGGACGAGACATCTTCGGTTCGTTGGGCACTCGCCAGCCTGTCGCTCTCCGTGCTGCTATCGTCGCTCGGCACCAGTATCGCCAATGTGGCCTTGCCGAATCTGGCAGAGGCATTCGATGCCTCCTTCCAGCAGGTGCAGTGGATCGTTCTGGCTTATCTTCTCGCCATCACCACCCTGATCGTCAGCGTCGGCCGGCTCGGTGACATCATCGGCCGCAGAAAGCTGCTCATGGCCGGAATCTTCCTATTTACGGTGGCCTCGGGCTTCTGTGGCATGTCGCCGTCACTGTGGCTGCTGATTGTCGCCCGGGCGCTGCAGGGGCTTGGCGCAGCCATGATGATGGCACTCACCATCGCTTTTGTTGGCGAAACGGTTCCCAAGGAAAAGACCGGCAGCGCCATCGGCTTGCTCGGCACGATGTCGGCCATTGGCACCGCGCTCGGCCCGACGCTCGGTGGCATCCTGATTACGGGATGGGGCTGGCAGGCAATCTTCTTCATCAATGTGCCGCTGGGCATCCTGGCGCTGCTTCTTGCCTGTCGCTACCTGCCTGACGACAAGAAAGCTGAAACAACCAGCCGGCCAGCCTTTGATGGTGTCGGCACCTTGCTGCTTGCGCTGACGCTGGCGGCGTATGCGTTGGCCATGACGCTGGGGCGCGGCAGTTTCGGCTTGTTGAACCTGTGCTTGCTGTTACTTGCTGCGGTTGGCGTCGGCATCTTTGTTCGAGCCGAAGGGCGAGTCCTATCCCCTTTGATTCAACTGACGATGTTCCGCAATCTGGAACTGAGTGCGAGCCTTGTCATGAGCCTGCTCGTTTCGACGGTGATGATGGCAACGCTGGTGGTTGGGCCGTTTTATCTGGCTCGGGCGCTTGGGCTTGATGCGGCAATGGTCGGGTTCGTCATGTCGGTCGGTCCACTGGTAGCCGCGTTGACCGCTACGCCAGCCGGGCGCCTTGCCGACCGGTTTGGCGCCCAACGCGTCACCAGCATCGGGCTCGCCGGCATGGCTGCTGGCGCCTGCACGCTATCCTTGCTGCCAACGATGTTCGGCATCCCCGGTTACCTTGCTCCACTTGTCGTCATCACGTCCAGCTATGCGCTGTTCCAGACAGCCAACAACACCGCCGTCATGAGAGATGTCAGCCCGGAGCAGCGGGGTGCCGTTTCCGGCCTGCTCAACCTGTCGCGCAATCTCGGGCTGATTACTGGCGCATCGCTCATGGGGGCTGTGTTCTCGCTCGCGGCTGCGGCCACCGACATTACAACGGCACCCCCCGAAGCAGTTGCCACCGGGATGCGAATCACGTTCGCAGTGGCGGCGGTGCTGGTGGTCGTTTCATTGGCCCTGTCGGCAGCGACAACAGTTCGTCGTTGCTAGCGCCGTGCCAGTATCAATGAGCCCTTTTCGCGTGGATCGAGGTCGATACGTACGATGGAATCAAATCCGGCGGTCGTCAGCCAATTGCAATATTCGTCGTAGCGATAGGTCTGCGTGCCGGTCTCTACCAGCAGGGTCAGGCGAAATGCCGCATCGAGCGCATCGAGTGGTGTTTCCGCCAGATATTCATGGATAACCAGCAAGCCACCCGGGCTGAGTGTTTCGCCGATCCGCCGGATGACTTGGCGATTTTCCTCGGCCGTATGGTTATGGGCGACCGAAAGATAGAAAACCAGATCATGTTCGCCACCCCAATCCTGCGCCTGCAAGTCGCCAGGACTCAGGCGGATGCGGTCGGCAAGCTGTTCTTTCTCGATGGTCGTGCCAGTTTCCGTCAAGGCGCTGGGCAGATCGACGATTACCGCACTGAGTTGCGGATAGCGCCGGCAAAAACGAATCGCATGCAAGCCGTGCGATCCGCCCAGATCAAGCAAGCGGTGCTGCTTGGGCGAAACGGGGACATGTTTGAGCAGGTCAGGCCCAAGATCTGAGGCAAACGCCGCCATGTAGGAAGAGAAGAGTTCCCCGAGATGGGATTGTTCGATCATTGCATCCCAAAGCGTTTTCTCCGGATGGCCGCTGCGCACGGCTTCAGCGAGGCCGCCCATCATCGGCCAGGCCTCGTGCGTCCACAGCAGACCGGGGGTGTAATCGACCTGACCCACGCTGGTGAACCAACGCTGGGTGCTTGCCGTATTGGCCAGGCGCTGATCCTGTTTTTCCAGGTAGCCGAGGGCAATCAGAAAGTCGGCCAGAGCTGCCGTTCCCTTCAGGCTGGACTGAATTTTCTCGGCCAGTTGCGCGGCTGTAAGCGGGCCGGCAGCCAGGGCTTCAAACAGACCCAGGCGTCCGGCCGAGATGATGGCCGAAGACTTCATCATCGGCATATAGACATCCAGCATGGCCAGCTCGGCCGAACCGGTCGGCTGGCAGACATCTGGTTTGGGGACGCGGGGCATGTGCATTGCTGTCATTGTTGGCGGGCTCCGATCAATTCAGCGCTGCTTCAATGGCGGCAAGCAGTATCGGATCATCCGGTGTCATGTCCGGGGCAAACCGGCTCAGGATTTCTCCATCGCGACCAACCAGAAATTTCTCGAAGTTCCACAGGACATCGCTGTCCTGCTTGGGCAGGAGCTGGTGCTCGGCCAGCTTGGCGCGCAAATCACTATTGGCCGGGGCTGTGCCGCAAGGCTGAGCTTCGATCAGCGCCGCATATAGCGGATGCCGAGGCTCGCTATTGATGTTGGTTTTTTCGAACAGAGGGAATTGGACAGCGTAGTTGGTGGCGCAGAAATCCTGAATGTCGTCGGCAGTGCCCGGTTCCTGGCCTGCAAAGTCATTACAGGGAAAACCAAGCACCTGTAAGCCCTGCTCGCGATAGCGTTCGAACAATGCTTCAAGGCCGGAATACTGGGGGGTTAGCCCACACTTGGAAGCAACGTTAACGATCAGCAGCACCTGGCCCCTGAAGGCGGCGAGCGTGATGGGGGAAGCATCCAGGCGTTTAAGCGGGATGTCGTACAAAGACGGATTCATGGAAATCTCTGGTCAATGGGGGCATTGGGGGGGGTAATGGCGGCTCGCGCGGAGCGGATCAATCGTGATTTTACGCATTGATCGCGGATTGCCACCCACTCTTTGCTTGTGATTCAAGGGGAGGGGGCTCCTTAAGAACCACCTTGAAGCAGCGCGACGCATTTTTGCGCCGGGGGGGGCGGGCGTTGCATGCGCCGAATGCCGGAAATCTTGTGTTTTCCGACATCCTGCACAGGTTCGATCAACCCATCGATTTCTCGATGGCTTCCAGCAATTTCAGGGCGCGTTCGCGGTTCTTCGCCGCAGCTGCTGCGCGTCCTTCGGTATCGGCCGTATCGGCAAGCGATGCCTGAATCAGTGCCTCGTGCGGCGTCATGCCGCCAAGTGCGGCTTCCAGCATGCGGTCGGCGTTCAAGTCAGCGTCTTTGTCTGGCATTGAGTTCTTCTCCATTCGAGTCGTTGGCTTGTTTGTAACCCAGTGAAAAGGCCCTGCAAATCTGGCAGGGCCTCTTGTGTCACAACAACCAGCCGGGTTTAGCGGCCTTTCTTGGTCATCGCGGCGATGTTGGCCTGGGCTGCATCGGCGAATTGCTTGGTGACGCTATTCATGTTGCCGAAAGCCGAATTGGCAGCGGCGATAGCGCTCTGGATCGCAGTAACGGCACCTTCGGAGCCAGCCGGGGCAGACTTGGCAGCCATGGCCATCATGCCGGCCATGGACTTCTGAAGACCACCAAATTGGGCTTCAACCATCTTGGCCAGTTCCTGTTGGGTCTGGGTGGTGATTTCATAAACAGTGCGCGAGTAGGCAACGGCCTTGTCGATAGCCGGCTGGGCCAGCGACGACTGGGCGGCGAGGGCGGCTTGCGGATCCTTGGCAGCCATCACGGACTGAACGCCGGAAACGGTATCTTCCAGAGCGGCGCGGGCGGTGTCCAGATTCAGGGCAGCGATACGCTCGGCAGAGGCGAGGGCGGTGTTGGCGACAGCCAGCAGGGAATCGACGGTGGCCTTGTTGGCGGTGGTGAATTGTTCGGTATTGATAGACATGGCTGTATCCTGAAAAGTGGTGTAGTTGGTATGTTCAGGATGGAGTATAGAGCACTAAATGAAAAAATTGTGCACTGCAGCAAAATAAGATTTTTTGCAGTGTTTTCCTGGTTGGCTGGCGGTGCCGAGGAGGTCACAAATACGTTAGCCAAGGCCTGCGCCGGATTGAGTCCATGCGCCAGCCACTTCAGGCGCTGACCGGGATTCGTCGGGCTGTCTTTTGGGGCCTATTTGGCGATCGGACCGCCTCGTCCGGAGAAATCATCGCTCATTCGGAAGATGGCATCGGCAAAGGATGATTTCGAGTTTTCCCGGCAGAAACGGTCCGCATATCCCGCGATGGTTCCGTTTGAAACATCGGTCACCTGCTGGCGCTGATTTGCATAATTGTGCCCGCTCAGAAAGCCGCGCGCCCAAGCCAGATAGATGTGACGCTGATCGGGTTCCTGCTTCGAAGCGCTCCATGCCTGGCAGGACATGTCCTCCAGGCTGAGGAGCTTGAGCGGCGCAGCATTCACGTTGGCCGCCAGCAGGCAGGCCAGCAATCCGGGCATCCATTTGAGCAGCTTGCTGCATCGCATTTTGATTGTTCTTTCTGTTCTCTGTGTTGTTTATATTATCTACCCACAGAATGCCATAGCGACGCTCGGATATCGAGTTCTGGAGGCGATTCCCCTGCTCGTTCGGCTGGCCGGGAGCGAGATGTTTTCCGTGTACTTACTAAGGCATGGCGTTTGTCGAGGCTGACAAACTGTGTTGTCATTGGCTGAGTCGACTTTTCGGGATACATCAGAATGGCAGCAAAAAACATCCTGCGCATGGGCGAACCGCTTCTGTTCAAGCCTGCCGACCCGGTCGCTGAATTCGGGACGATCGAATTGAAGCAATTGATCCAGGACATGTTCGACACCATGCATGCGGCAGGCGGTGTGGGCCTGGCGGCGCCACAGATAGGCGTCGGCTTGCAGGTCGTCATCTTCGGTTTTGAGAAAAGCGAGCGCTACCCGGATGCCGATTCGGTGCCCCAGACCATCTTGATCAACCCGGTTATTACGCTCTTGGGCAATGAAGAGGAACTGGGCTGGGAAGGTTGTCTGTCGGTTCCCGGCTTGCGTGGCGAAGTGCCTCGCCATCTACGCATTCGCTATCAGGGCTTCGATCCGAACGGCCTGCCGATCGATCGTACCGTGGAAGGCTTCCATGCACGGGTCGTGCAGCACGAGTGCGATCACCTGATTGGTCGGCTTTTCCCATCGCGGATGCGCGATTTCGCGCGTTTTGGATTTACCGAGGTGTTGTTTCCGGAGCTTGTTTAGCCTGGCTGATTCAGCGCCGGCTCGGTTTTGCGGCGCGCGCAAATGACCGGAAAGTTTTCACCGGAGCCATGACAACCAAATGATTGCTGGCGCGTTAGATAAGCTGTGAGGTTTATTGGTCAAAGGAAATCGAAGTGCGTTGGATCGTCATTGCCACAGTGCTTGCCCTGTCTCCAATGGGAGGCAATGCTTCGGAATCCGCTACTGTAGCGAGCAGTTCAGCAGATAGCGCCTTCGCTCCAGTTTCTGACCATTCGGTGGCAGTCGAGTCGATCAAGGCGCTAAACCCTGATCAGGGCGTCGGTTCCGGCAAAAAGCTTGCAAGGAGCAAGCGCCTGCCCAAGTCTTTGCTCTCCAGAACGGAACGTCACCGGCTCGCTTTACTGGTTGATGCACCAAAGTCCGCTGAGCCAATGCTGTCCCGTTCGTTGAATGATGAAGACGCAGATGGCGGCGCAGGCGACCTTGATCTTCAGTCGTCCTTTGGTCGTCCAAAAGTCATCAAGAAAGCGGACCGGAATGATGAAGACAACGATCAGATATTTTCGGATGCGGTGAGACTTCGCTTATTCCTGGCCCGCATGAAAGCGCTAAAGGTTCATGAGAAGAAGTTTTCCTGACCTGTGCCAACAAAACAGGTTCAGGTAGCGAGTGCTTGGAGGGGGGCGCGGCAAGTGGCGCCTTATTTTTAGGCGCGAAAGTTAAGTCATTGGCCTGACAGCGCTTGTAAAGACTGCCAACGGCCATTCCACAGGGTTATCCACAGAAATTGTGGAGAAACGGCGTAGCTCACAATGGTGCATAAAGCGAGCGTTCACGCACTTGTCCTGTGCCTTATTTTCTGCCCAATCCAGTTCCAAAGCGCTTCTCCAACATAGGGAAGAACCGCGCCACAACTCAGTACGACAAGCATTTCTGGCTCCAGCATTTTGATCACCTCGATGCCTATGAACGAACACGATCACCAATATGCAAATCGTGTGCCTATTCGACTGATCTGCTGGCGAAATAGCACTTTCAGGTGCTGAATTTTCGTCTATTGTTCGACGAATGCACGTTCAATGACATAGTCGCCGGCGACGCCAATGTGGGGCGAGATCTCGAAGCCGAAACTGTCGAGCAGGCTCGAGATTTCCTTCAGCATGGCCGGACTACCGCAGATCATGCCGCGGTCAGTGGCCGGATCGAGCGGTGATTCCCCGATATCGTCGAACAGTTTTCCGGAGATGATCAGGTCGGTCTGCCGGCCTTCATTGCGGAAAGGCTCACGCGTCACGGTGGGGTAGTAGATGAGCTTTTCGCGGAGCAGTTCGCCCAGATATTCGTGGTCCTTCAAGTCCTGCTCGATGTAGTCGTGATAGGCGAGTTCATTGGTCCAGCGTACGCCGTGAATCAGGATGACTTTCTCGAAACGCTCGTAGGTTTCGGGATCGTGGATCAGGCTCATGAAGGGAGCCAGTCCGGTGCCGGTGGCAAACAGGAAGAGCCGCTTGCCAGGTTTCAAATCACGTAAAACAAGAGTGCCCGTTGGCTTCTTGCTGACCAGTAAAGGGTCGCCTGGCTTGAGATGCTTCAGGCGGGAGGTCAGTGGGCCGTCCTGGACCTTGATGCTGAAGAACTCCAGGTGTTCTTCGTAATTGGCACTGGCGACACTGTAAGCCCGCATCAGTGGCCGCCCATTGACTTCGAGGCCGATCATCACGAATTGTCCGTTGTTGAAGCGCAAACCGGGGTCGCGCGTGGTCCGGAACGTGAACAGGTTGTCGTTCCAGTGATGAACCGAGAGGACTGTTTCAGTAGCGAAGTTGCTCATGGTCTTGGCGTGCAGGTTGGCAATGTTTGAATATTAGGCTTTGTTGGTAATTTGTAGAATCGTATAATTTATGTATCACTTATCGATAAAGTAGATATGCGGCTTACCCTGCGCCAACTCGAAATTTTTGCGGCCATCGCCAAGACCGAGAACGTGTCCCGTGCTGCTGAGCGATTGACCATGTCGCAGTCAGCCGCGAGCAACTCTCTGGTCGAACTGGAGAGGGCTTACGATTGCCCGCTTTTCGACCGGGTCGGTAAGTCCTTGCGCCTCAACGCCACCGGTCAGGGCTTGCTGCCGCTGGCAGAGAGCCTCCTCTCGCAAGCGAGCGATGTCGAAGCCTATCTGTCGGGTGGAAAGCTCGGGCCAGTGAGCGTTGGCGCCACGATGACCATAGGCAATTATCTGGCGACGCTGATCATTGCTGACTATATGCATCAGCATCCCGAGGCGCCGGTTGCCTTGCATGTGGCCAATACCGATGCGATCGTCGAGCAACTGTTGCGCTATGAGTGCGATGTGGGTCTGATTGAAGGGGAGGTTAGTCATCCGGATCTGCTGATCGAGCCGTGGATGGACGATGAACTCGTTGTTTTTTGCGCCCCGGGCCATCAACTTTCCGGACAGGGGTCTGTAGATAACGAAACGCTCGCTCGACAACAGTGGATTTTGCGCGAACGAGGCTCCGGAACGCGGAGCCATTTTGATCGCGAAATTGGTCGTCATCTGGATCAGGTCAATTTGCGTCTGGAACTGGAACATACCGAAGCGATCAAGCGTGCAGTCGAGTCCGGGCTGGGAATTGGCTGCCTATCGCGACTGGCTTTGCGCGAGGCGTTTCGTCGAGGTAGCCTGGTCGAAATTGGGACGCCCCAGTTCTCCTTGGGCAGGCGCTTTTATTTTGCCCGTCATCGGCAGCGTTTTGAAAGTGCTGCTGCACGCTGTTTTCGTCAGCTTTGTGCCTCGGCCACCGAGGGAGCAAGCAGTACGGCTGGCCTTCAATTGCCTTTTATTCCGTGATGGCGGAGCGGCGGCCTTTTTCGAAAATCTACTGGTCAGTTGTGATCCGGACTCAAAATGAATATTGATATTTTTTGAATTTGTTGTTTTTGTTGGTTCGGTTGCAACAGATACTTCTGGAATATTTTGTGGAATGGTGTAGAGTTTAGCTAGGAGCATTTGTTAATGAAGGTGACGATATGGCTATTCAATCAGTGACTTCCAGCATCAGTGCCTACGCTAGTTCGAGCACTCAGGCCAGCCAGACGCAACAGTCGCAACAGGCGCTTCAAGCCCAGCAGGCTGAAAAACGCGAACCTCGTCCCGAGGAACGTGTCGAGAAGAAGGAAGAGCCGCCGCGTCCGGTCGTGAATGCCCAAGGGCAGCCGACGGGTACGCTGATCAACGTGATTGCCTGAGATTTCGTGGTCTCGGTTTTACGATAGTTCGGACATCAAATGGCAGTAGCGTCCTTATCCGGAAGTCAGGCAGGTGGTAGTGCGCTTTGGGGCCAGATTCAGCAGCAACAGGCCCAGCGTAATGCTGACCAGGCTGAGCAGCGCGCCAGGGCATTGGCATCCAGTGCGCGTGATGCTCAGGCGGTGGCTGACCGTGCTCAGGAGAGTGCGCGTTCGCTGCAGGTGAGGTCGAATCAGGCGCAGGGCGAAGCGAGCGAGGCGAAGCGGGGGGTGGCCGAGCTATCTTCCTTGGGGGAGGTGCAAGTGCAATTGAGCGACTTGCGCGAGCAGATCAGCACCGTGCTCAAGTCGGAAAGCACGACCAATACCTCGGCAAGCTTGGCGCCGGTGGTCAATTCATTTGGTCAGGAGACCGGAACATTGGTGAACGTGACGGCCTGAGTTATGGGTGAAGTGGTCTGTCGACGGGCGCATAGGCGTCCTTTTTTTTGCCCATGCCATCAGGGTCTTGGTATCGTTGTTGGCAAGTCATGTAGATGAAATAACAAAGGAGTTCCCTTTTGCTAGCCAATCACTGGTGTGCCTCCGTCGATGCCACCATTCAATTACGTACTGGTTGTAATCCTCTTGAGAAACACGGTCCCCAGGCTGTGCTCGTCCACGCGGATGCTTGGGCGCCGATGGATGCGGTCGCTGATCCCCACGACATCCGTCAGGTGGTCGATTACGAGGTGATTTTTCTGGCCATTCGCAAGCTGGAAGCCAATGCACATTGCGAGTGTCTCGAGTCGAGCATACTGGAAGTGATGGACGCCATTTTTGGCATGCAGATTGTCAGTTCGGCATTTGTCTCGATGCACAAACCGCATGTTTATAACGGCCAAAGCACGCCGGCCATTTCGCTTTCCATGACGCGCGAGCAATGGCAAAAGACGAAACGCTGATTTCTGCCATCGGTGCCGTTGCCAGCAATGGCATGCTCGGCCTGGCTGGCTGGCTTCCTTGGGATATTCCAGAGGAGCTCGCCTATTTTGAGAGGACAGTGGCAGGTGCAGCGCTGGTGATTGGTCGGTTGACCTATGAGTCGATGGATGTCGTGCCGGAAGACTCATTTGTGGTCAGCGGTCAGTCAGACCTGGTCATGCGGCCGGGATGCACTCGCGTTGCTTCGGTAGAGGAAGGCTTGCGCGGGGCGCTGGCGACCGGCAAGCCGGTGTTTGTCATTGGTGGAGCGTCGGTTTATGCCGCCGCTTGGCCCTATTGCCACCGTTTCTACCTGACCCGGATAGAGCAGGCATTTGCCGGCGATACTTTGTTTCCTGACACTATTCCACTCGATCATTGGCAATTGCATGCCGAGGAGCTCAAGCTGTTGCATGAGAACCTGAGTAACAAGGATGTCGTTTGCCGTTTCCTGCAGTATCGGCAACTGAACCCCAAACCTGTGCCGCTGGTTCATTGCAATTCTGTTTCCGGATGATCAGAATGGTCATTTGGAGCCACTGAGCGCAGACGGTGAGCATGGAAATGACGCCAGGACAGATTTCCCGATACGGGTATCACCTGTGGATTGCCTTGATCTCCCTGGTCGCGGGTGGCTTCATCTTGCTCGCTTATGTGCTGTGGTCGGCGTATCAGGATGTATGGGCCGAGGCTCGGTCAGTCGCCGATAGTCAGTCGGAGCTGCTTGAGGCCCGCTTTGACTCGACCTTGCGGCGTGTCGAGGCAACGTTGAATGACATGGCCGAACGTGTGCCCAAAGAGGCTTTGGCCGTCGAGGCGATGCCACGTTTTCGAGTGGCGATCGAAAATGATCTCCAGCGCTCGCAGCGTGTCTTTCCCGAGGTGGCCGGCTTTCGGATCATAGCGGCCGATGGCAATGTGCTTTACCGCTCTGGTGGCGGGGATTATGCCAATCTTGCGGACCGATCCTATTTCAAGTTACCCAGGGAAGAGGGGGGCGCCGGGATTGTTTTTTCCGAGGTGATTACCTCGCGGATTACCGGCCGGGAGACCATCGTTGCAGCGCGGGGCGTTCGATCACCGGATGGACGGTTTTTGGGGGTGGTCAGTGCGGCGATTGAGCTTGGCTATTTCGAAGCCTTTTTCAAATCGGTTCGGCTGGGTGCTTCCGGTGCGCTGGCGATTCGGCGCAGCGACACGCATGCCCTGGTGGTTCGGCAACCGCGGGTAGCAGCTGAGATAAACCGCAAGCTCGATTCATCGCATCCGGTTTATCAGCGAATAGTCGCCGGTGAGCGCCGTGGAATTCTCGAATTTGCTGCGCAGTCGGATGGGGTGTCACGAGTTTACGGATACCGTGTTCTCGAAAACTACCCGTTCTATGTCCTTGCTGGCTTGTCCGAGGCCGATGTAATGGCCTTCTGGCGCGAGCGGGCCACGATGGTTTCTACGCTGGGCGCCACCTTGCTGGCCTGCCTGATGGTCGTGATATTTGGCTTGTTCCGGGCCCAGAGGCGGGAACAAGCGGTGGCCAGACAGTTGCGTCGCAACGGTGAGCAGTTGAATGCAGCGCAACGCATCGCCCAATTGGGCAGTTGGGAAATCCATCTGCCGTTGATGGACGTTACCTGTTCCGACGAGCTTTACCGGATTTTCGAACTCGAAAAACGCGAAAGTACTTATCAATATCAGGATTTTTTTGCCCAGATCCATCCTGATGATCGTTCGTTGGTAGACAAGACACTGAACGATTCCATCGTGTCGCGTCAGGCAGTCTCCCTGAAACACCGACTGCTGATGCCGGACGGCCGGATCAAATACGTGCTGGAATTCTGTGAAACGGAATATCGTGAGGATGGAACCCCTCTGCGGGTAATCGGTACCTCGCAGGATGTGACTGCCCAGCAGGAGATGCTGGCGCAGATGCAACTTCTGGCCAGCGCCGTCCAATACAGTGGCGAGGCAATTCTGATTACCGATATTGAAAATCGGATCGTTACAGTCAACCCCGCATTTACCCGTCTCACCGGTTATGCCTCCGAAGAGGCTGTGGGGCGCAATCCCCGCTTCCTGTCAGCTGGCCGCACGACGCCCGAAGAGTACGAGCGGATGTGGAAGAGTATTGCCGAACGTGGTTTCTGGCAGGGGGAGGTCTGGGACAGGCGCAAGGATGGCGCAATTTATCCGAAGTGGATGTCGATCTCGGTGATTCGGAGCGAGGATGGGGGGATTCGTTACCACGTCGCCCACTTTACTGATGTCTCATCAGAGCGCGCCGCCGAAGAGCGCCTGCAGCACCTGGCTCACCATGATGTGCTGACCGGATTGCTGAACCGTCTGAGCCTGAAGGGGCGCCTGGATCAGGCGCTGGCTGCCGCCCGAAGGGACGGGTCGAGGGTGGCGGTTCTTTTCGTTGACCTGGATCGTTTCAAGGTGATCAACGATACGCTGGGGCATCACGTTGGGGACGAGTTGCTGATCGAAGTGGCGAATCGCCTGCGTGATGGCGTGCGCGACAGCGACGTTGTCGCTCGGGTTGGCGGCGACGAGTTCGTAATCATGCTGTCCGGTGTAGAACATACCAGCGCCGTCGCCATGGTGGCTGAGAAACTGGTATTCAGTGTTGGGCAGTCTTATCAGGTCGAGGGGTACGATCTTTATTCGACGCCCAGTATCGGCATCGCCATCTATCCGACCGATGGTGAGGATGGCGACGTGCTGATGAAGAATGCCGATGCTGCGATGTACCACGCCAAGATGGCTGGTCGGAACAACTTCCAGTTTTTTGATGCCAGGATGAACGAAGTGGCATTGGAACGACTTAATACCGAGCATGCCTTGCGGCGGGCGCTGGCCAATAATGAGTTTTGCCTTTATTACCAGCCGGTCATTGATCTGGCCAGCAATCGGGTTGCCGGGCTGGAGGCATTGATCCGCTGGAACCACCCTGAAAAAGGGCTGTTGCTGCCCGGCAAATTCATTGGCATTGCCGAAGAAACTGGTTTGATCCAGCCGTTGGGCGAATGGGTGTTATGGGCTGCTTGCCGGCAACTGGCGGACTTTGTTGCGGCCGGCATTTCCGACGTCAGGATGGCGATCAATATTTCGGCCATCCAGATGCGCAATGGCAACCTGCCGCTACTGGTTCGTGGAGTGATCGAAGCTTACGATATCCATCCCAGCGATCTCATCTTCGAGATTACCGAATCGGCGGCCATGGAGCAGCCGACCGAGACGGTACGGATTCTCGATCTCCTGCACGGCATGGGAATTAACGTGGCGATCGATGATTTCGGTACCGGCTATTCGTCGCTGAGTTACTTGCGCATGTTCCCGATCAATCATCTCAAGCTGGATCGTTCCTTTGTCGAACAGATTGGTGACGATGTCGATGGTGCCCTGATCTGCGATGCGACGATCGGCCTGGCGCATAGCCTCGAGTTGAAGGTTGTGGCGGAAGGGGTCGAAACCCAGGCTCAGCTTGATCATTTACGCAGTCGTGGTTGCGATCTCGTGCAAGGCTTCCTTTTCAGTCGCCCAGTGCCGGCCGATGAAGTGATGACTTTCATTCGTCAATACAATTCCTGAAGAACAAATAACGCTTGCAAAGCCAGATGCTTTTTTCTATGATTCAAACGAACGTATGAATCATAGGAGCAAGCCATGGTTGAAGTCCGCTCGGTCGACACCCGCGAACGCATTCTCGATGCTGCAGAACGGCTGTTCATGGCCCACGGCTATGAAGGTACCTCGATGCGCCAGATCACCGGTGATGCCGGCGTCAACCTGGCGGCGGTGAATTACCACTTCGGCTCCAAGGAGTCGTTGATGCAGGAGGTTTTTCGGCGTCGTCTGGACTGGTTGAACGAAGAGCGGATGCGGGTGCTCAACGTGATGGAGGCGGAAGCCGCCGGCAAGCCGTTGAAACCATCGCAGATCGTCGATGGCTTTTTCGGCACCTTGCTGCGAATGGCTGGCGATGAGCGCCGGGGCGGCATGACCTTCCTGCGCCTGTTGGGGCGGACACTGACCGAGCCCTCCGAGTTCATCCGTGCCTTCCTGGCTCACGAATACAAGGAAGTCATGGATCGCTACAAGGAAGCCCTGTTCCGTTCGTTGCCTGAAGTGCCCAAGGCCGAGATCGTCTGGCGCTTCCACTTCATGCTCGGGGCGACGTCCTACGCGATTGCCGGTACCGATGCACTGCGCCTGGTGACTGACTGGCAGATCGAGGATGAGGACTCGGTGGACCGCCTGGATCGCCTGGTGCCGCGCCTGATGTCCTTCCTGCTTGGCGGCTTGCGTGCCCAGTTGCCGCAGTTTTCGGATAGTGCTGCAGTCGACAGCAAATAATCGACCAAAACCAAAAAAGACATAAAAGGAGACAGCAATGTTCAACAGCATCATCCCTCTGCTCGGGTTAGTCACCCTGGTGGCTTTGGTCGGGTTGGTCATCGTTCGGCCAATCCGCCGGGCGATCATCACCCGACCCATTTTTTCCACTTATCGCAAGGTGCTGCCACAGATGTCGGATACCGAGCGTGATGCGCTTGAAGCCGGCACCGTCTGGTGGGAAGGCGAGTTGTTTCGTGGCAAGCCGGACTGGCAGAAATTGCATGCCTACCCGCAACCGAAGCTGACACCAGCTGAGCAGTCATTTCTCGATAACGAATGCGAAGAAGCCTGCCGCCTGGTCGATGACTGGAAGGTCACGCACGAACTCTACGATCTGCCAACCGAGGCCTGGCGCTACATCAAGGAAAAGGGCTTCCTCGGCATGATCATCCCGAAGAAGTATGGCGGCCTGGAGTTTTCGGCCTATGCCCATTCACAGGTAGTGACCAAGCTTTCGACGCGCTCCAGCGCGCTGTCGGTGTCGGTGATGGTCCCCAACTCGCTCGGCCCGGCTGAACTGTTGCTGCACTACGGCACTGATGCACAGAAAAACCACTATCTGCCGCGTCTGGCCAAGGGCATCGAGGTCCCGGCTTTCGCGCTGACCAGCCCGTGGGCCGGTTCTGATGCTGCTTCCATTCCCGATGCTGGCGTCGTCTGCAAGGGGATGTGGCAGGGCAAGGAAGTGCTCGGCATGCGTGTTTCGTGGGACAAGCGCTACATAACGCTGGCGCCGGTGTGCACGGTATTCGGGCTGGCTTTCCACCTCTATGACCCGGATGGCCTGCTCGGCGACAAGAAGCACATCGGCATCACCTGCGCGCTGGTGCCCTACGACCATCCGGGTGTTGATACCGGTCGCCGCCATTTCCCGCTGAACGCCATGTTCATGAACGGCCCGACGCGTGGCAAGGACGTCTTCATGCCGCTCGATTTCATCATTGGCGGTCCGGAAAAGGCTGGTCACGGCTGGCGCATGTTGATGGAGTGTCTGGCGGCAGGGCGCTCGATTTCCCTGCCATCCTCCAATACTGGCATGGCCCAGATGACGGCGCGTGCTGTCGGAGGTTATGCCCGCGTCCGCTCGCAATTCAAGATGGCGGTCGGCAAGTTTGAAGGTGTCGAAGAGGCACTGACCCGCATCGGCGCCTACACCTACATGATGGATGCCGTGCGCAAGATGACCGCCGGTGCCGTCGATCTCGGTGAGAAGCCGTCGGTGGTGTCGGCCATTGCCAAATACCACGTTACCGAACGGGCCCGTCAGGTAGTCAATGATGGAATGGACGTCATCGGTGGCAAGGGCATCTGTCTTGGCCCCTCGAATTTCATGGGCCGCGCCTATCAGCAGGTGCCGATCGGCATCACGGTCGAAGGCGCCAATATCCTCACCCGCTCGCTGATCATCTTTGGTCAGGGTGCCATCCGCTGCCATCCGTATCTGCTGCCGGAAATGCAGGCAGCGCAGAACCCGGACCAAAAGCAGGGTCTGGTCGATTTCGACAAGGCGCTGTTCGGGCATATCGGTTTCACCATCAAGAATGGTTTCCGCGCCCTGTGGCTGGGCATGACCGGTTCGCACTTCGCCGCGGTCAACGTCGATACGGCGCCGGAAATGAAGCGCTATTACCAGCAACTGACGCGTTTCTCGGCAGCTTTCGCCTTCATGGCTGACATCTCGCTGCTGGTCCTTGGCGGCAGCGTCAAGCGTCGCGAAAAGCTGTCGGCCCGCCTTGGGGACATCCTGGCCCAGATGTACCTGATTTCCTGCACGCTGAAGCGTTACGAGGAAGAGGGACGCAAAGCCGAAGATGCGCCACTGGCTCACTGGGCGATCTGGGATGCCATGTACAAGGCGCAGGAAGCATTCGACGGCGTGATCGCCAATTTCCCGATCCGCTTCATCGCCGCCTTCCTGCATCGCTCGATCTTCCCGTGGGGACATCCGTACGTCGTGCCATCGGATGATGTAGGCCATCAAGTGGCCAAGCTGCTGATTTCACCCTCGGCTTCCCGTGATCGGCTGACTGCGGAATGCTTCCTGCCACTGCTAGAAACCGAGCCGGTTGGTGCCATCGAACTGGCGCTGAAGGCGACGCTGCTGGCTGAGCCGATCGAGGCAAAGATCCGCGCCGCCGAGAAGGATGGCCGCTTCGACAACAATCCGCAGGCCAACGTCCGTGACATCGCCATCGTTGCCTTTGAGTCCGGGGTGATCTCGGCTGCCGATTACGAAATCATGAAGCAGCGTAACCACCTGCGCGACATCGTGGTCCATGTCGATGACTTTCCATTCGATTACGGTGTGGCCACCGCCAACAAGCCGGCCGAATGCCGGATGGCCGCCTGAACATGAGCAAGACGATCTATGTAGTGGACGGCGCCCGTTCGCCGTTCCTGAAAGCCCAGAAAGGGCCCGGCATCTTCGCTGCGTCCGACCTGGCCACCCAGGCCGGCCGGGCGTTGCTGCTGCGCCAGCCGTTCGAGCCGAGCGATCTCGATGAGGTGATCCTCGGTTGCGCCGCGCCGTCGCCGGACGAAACCAATATCGGCCGCATGGTTGCGCTGCGTCTCGGCTGCGGCAAGAAAGTGCCGGGCTGGACGGTGATGCGCAACTGCGCTTCCGGCATGCAGGCCATCGATTCGGCCATCGCCAATATCCAGTGCGGGCGTTCCGAACTGGTGATGGCCGGCGGTGTCGATGCGCTGTCGCGGGCGCCGCTGCTCTATTCGGATGCGATGGTCCGTTGGTTCGCCGGCATGATGTCGATGCGCACGGCCGGCCAGAAGCTGCAACATTTCCTGAAGCTGCGCCCGGCGGCCCTGCTGACGCCGGTCATCGGCCTGATGAAGGGCCTGACCGATCCGGTGGTCGGCATGCTGATGGGGCAGACGGCGGAGAACCTCGCCTGGCGTTTCGGCATCGACCGCCAGCAGATGGATGAGTTTGCCGTGCGCAGCCACCAGCGTGCCTTGGCCAGCCGGCAAGCCGGCTACCTTGGCGAGATCGTGCCGGTGGTCGATGGCCAGGGTAATGTCTATGCCGAGGACGACGGTGTGCGCACCGATGCGAGCATGGCCGGCATGGCCAAACTCAAGCCGTTCTTCGACAAGAAGTACGGCAACATCACCGCCGCCAACAGCTCTCAGATTACCGACGGCGCCGCCTGGGTGCTGCTCGCTTCAGAAGAGGCAGTGCAGAAATGGGGGTTGAAGCCGATCGGCAAGATCGTCGACAGCCAGTGGTCTGGCCTTGAGCCCGAGCAAATGGGCCTCGGCCCGGTCCATGCCACGACACCCATTCTGCAACGCAATGGCATGACGCTGGCCGACGTCGATTACTGGGAGTTGAACGAGGCATTTGCCGCGCAGGTGCTCGGCTGTCAGGCTGCCTGGAAGGATGATGCGTACTGCCGCGAACAACTCGGCCTGCGCTGCGCCTTCGGGAGCATTGCCGAAGATCGCCTGAACGTCGATGGTGGCGCTGTCTCGATCGGTCATCCGGTCGGTGCATCCGGCGCACGCATCGTGCTGCACTTGCTGCATGTGCTGCGCCGGAACCAGGCAAAACGTGGCATCGCGACGATCTGTATCGGTGGCGGTCTCGGTGGGGCCATGCTGCTTGAGAGCATGAACTGAGATGCGTATCGGTATCGTTGTGGACTCGGCGTGCGATCTGCCGCGCGAGTTTCTGGACAAGCATGGTGTATTGATCATGCCGATTACCCTGCGCATTGGTGATGCCCTGATCGAAGACCGGCGCCATCCCGACGAGACGCAGGCCTTCTATGCCCGCCATCTCGACCGGAAAGGCGATGATGATTTTGCCGAGTCGATCCCGTATTCGGCATCGCAGATCGAAAGGCTCTTTCTTGAGCGTCTGGTGCTGGATTACGACTATGTGTTCTGCCTGACCATCACCAGTACCCGAAGTCCGATCTTCGAGCATGCGATGCAGGCATCGCGGGCCATCCTGACCAAATACAAGGCGATCCGCCGGGAGGCCGGCATGGAGGAACGTTTCGGGCTGGCCGTGCTGTCGACGCGCAACCTTTTTACCGGGCAGGCCGTGCCGGTCGCCGAAGCCGTGCGTCTGATCCGTCAGGGCGGACTGCCCAGTGAAATCGGTTTGCGTCTGAAGCATTTGATCGACGAGACACACACTTATCTGGTGCCGGCCGACCTCTTTCACATTTACAAGCGGGCGTCGAAAAAAGGGGATACCAGTCTGAGTTGGGGTTCCTACACGCTGGGTTCCTGGCTGAACGTCAAGCCAATCCTGCATTGCCATCGCGATGTGACGACCACGGTCGACAAGGTGCGTGGCTTCGAGGCCGGGGTCGAGCAGTTGTTCGACAAGGCGGTCAGGCGCATCGCGGATGGTCTCGACTCGCCGAGCATCTGCATCAGCTATGGCGGCGAGCCGTCTGCCGTCGTCAAGCTGCAGGGGTACGCCAGGCTGGCCAAGGCAGCCGAGGATAACGGCGTGGAAATTCTCGTGTCGCCGATGAGCAAGACGGCGGCCGTCAATGTCGGGCCGGGTGCCCTGTCGCTGGCGTTTGCTGCGAAGGGCCATCAGGCTCACTAGGAACAAGACAATGATCATGAATCTGCAACACTGGAAGCTGGTCGCCGATACGGACGGCATCACCACCGCCACGCTCGACAAGGCGGGCGAATCGGCTAATTCTTTGTCGGCTGAGGTGCTTAGCGAGTTTTCGAGCATTCTTGATAGGCTCGATGCCTACCCGCCAAAGGCGCTGATCATCCGCTCAGGCAAAGCTGCCGGCTTCATCGCCGGAGCGGATATCGAGGAATTTTCCCAACTCGATACCCCGGAAAAGGGCAGGGCACTGGTCGAGCGCGGCTGGAATCTGTTCAACCGGCTGGCGGCGGTCAAATACCCGACGCTGGCGCTGGTCCGTGGGCATTGCCTCGGTGGTGGCCTGGAACTGGCACTGGCCTGCCGTTACTTGCTGGCGGTCGATGAGTCGGGTACCAAAATGGGGTTGCCGGAAGTCATGCTCGGCATCTTTCCCGGCTGGGGCGGCATGTTGCGCCTGCCACAACGGGTCGGCCCGGCCGCTGCACTGGATCTGATGCTGACTGGCAAGACGCTGGATGCCAAGCGTGCCAAAAGAATGGGCCTGGCCGACGACTGTGTGCCGCCGCGCGTCATGGAAATGGCTGCCCGCCAGTTGGTGGTTTCCGGTCAGCCGCGTCGCCAGCTGCCTTTCATGCAGCGCCTGTTGAATGGACCTCTGAAATCTGTGGTCGCCAACGGGGCCCGCAAGCAGGTGGCGAAGAAGGCGCGGCCGGAACACTACCCGGCCCCCTACGCGATCATCGACCTGTGGGCCAAGCACGATGGGAATGCCCTGGCGGCGCCGGAGGTGGTTGATCGCATCATTTCGTCACCGACCGCGCGCAACCTGCTGCGGGTATTCCATCTGCAGGAACGCCTGAAAGGTTTTGGCAAGGAATCGGATTTCAAAGCCAGACGCGTTCATGTCATCGGTGCAGGCGTCATGGGCGGCGATATCGCTGCCTGGTGTGCCTTGCGTGGCATGACCGTGACCCTGCAGGATCAGACGCTGGAACGTATTTCACCGGCCCTGAAGCGGGCGCATGCCTTGTTCACCAAACGCCTGCGCGAGCCGCTGAAAATTCGCGATGCCTTCGACCGCCTGATTCCCGATCCAAGCGGTGATGGCGTGGCGCACGCCGATGTGGTGATCGAAGCCATTTTCGAGAATGTCGAAGCCAAGCACGCCCTGTTCAAATCAATTGAACCCAGGCTGAAGGCGGGAGCGGTACTGGCGACCAATACCTCCAGCTTGCGCCTGGAAGATTTGCGCACGGTGCTGCAGCGCCCGGAAAGGCTGGTCGGCATTCATTATTTCAATCCGGTGGCGATGATGCCGCTGGTCGAGGTGGTTGCTGCTGAAGGGGCAGATCCGGCTGCAGTGCAGGCTGCCTGTGCCTTTGTCCGGCAGATCGACAAGCTGCCACTGCCGGTCAAGAGTGCGCCGGGCTTTCTGGTCAATGCGGTGCTGGCACCTTACATGCTGGAAGCGATGCGAGCAGTCGATTCCGGACTCTCGCCGGAAACCGTCGACGAAGCCATGCTTGCCTTCGGGATGCCGATGGGGCCGATCGAACTGATCGATACGGTGGGCCTGGATATCGCGATGGCCGCTGGGCAGCAATTGGCCGGGGGAGCTGAGCCGCCACGTTGCCTGATTTCACGTGTCGAAAAAAATCAGTTGGGCAAGAAGAGCGGTCTGGGTTTTTACGACTGGTCATCCGGCAAGGCGGCAAAAGGCTCGGCCGGAAATGCGCCGGCCGGTCTGGCAGAGCGTCTGGTCAGGCCGCTGATCGAGCGCACAGAGCGCTTGGTCGCCGACAGGATTGTTGCAGATGCCGAACTGGCTGATGCTGGTGTGATTTTTGGAACCGGCTTCGCCCCTTTTACTGGTGGGCCATTGAACTACCAGACAAGCTTGAGAAAGTAATGTTGCGTAATTGCAACAAGTTGTCAGTTTTTGTTAATTCAAACAAAATTTCAAACGTCTGTTTGAGTTTTAATTGATGCACCAAACCGGGGATTCCCCAACACAATCACAACAGGAGACATATCGATGCACAAAATTTCTAACACACGCCTGATCCCGCCTTTGATCGCGATTGCATTTTCAGGAACGGCGTCGGCTGCCGGTTTTCAGTTGCAGAACCAGAATGCATCTGGAACAAGCGTGGCGTTTGCAGGTGCAGCTGCTGTCGCTGAAGATGCAAGCACAATTTTCTTCAACCCGGCAGGGATGACCTATTTGCCGACAGGGCATAGCATCTCTGTTGCGGGAACTGTGATTGACCGTTCAGTCAAATTTACCGATACCGGTACGACAGCTATGCCTGTCCTGAACGGCGCGGGTGCTCCGACCGGTTTGTTCCATTCGGTGGGCGGTAATGGCGGTGATGCTGGCGGCGCCAGTTTGGTTCCGGCCTTGTATTACAGCTACGCCATCACGCCAGCCCTCCGTTTGGGTCTCGGTATGTCGGTGACCTATGGCAGTGAAACCGAATACGACTCAAATTTCTCCGGTCGTTTTTCCGGTCGTTACACGTCGATTCATCAGACCAACCTGAATCCTTCCATTGCCTACAAGGTAAATGACATGATTTCGGTGGGTTTTGGCTTGAACTATGCCAAGAACGAGATCGAGTTTCGCCAACACACTCCGGTCTCACTGGCCGGTCCTCTGGGTGTCTTGAAGGGAGAGGGGGACTCTTGGGGGTGGAATGCGGGTGCAATGATCCAGTTGTCGCCGGCTACGCGCGTGGGGCTTAGCTATCGTTCGAGGATCAAGTTCGATCTTGAGGGGGATCAGCAGGTTGGTGCCCTCGGCGTTGACCGGGATATTAAGGCAGAGCTGGAAACTCCCGACACCCTGTCTCTGGCCTTGAGCCAGAAAATTGGCAACAAGCTAGAGCTGTTGGCAGATGCGACGTGGACCGGCTGGAGTTCGGTCAATGCGTTGACGCCGGTTCTAGCGTCGACAGGTGCCCGTGCAACTGCACCGCTACGCTATAACTTCAAGGATGTCTGGCGTTTTGGTTTGGGTGCCAAGTATCAGTTCACCGACACGCTTAACTTGAGGGCAGGGGTTGCCTACGATCAGAGTCCGGTACCTGATGATGCTCACCGCACTATGACCGTTCCGGATTCGGATCGGACGTGGCTGTCCTTTGGTGCTCGCTGGCAGATGAACAAGGCGACTTCGCTCGACTTTGGCTACGCCCACATCTTTTTCAAGGATAGCTCGACTGCGCGTGCAGTGACCGATACGAGCGAAGCGGTGGTTCTGCAAACCGTGCGGGGCAACTTCCAGACCAGCGTCAATTTGTACTCAATGCAACTCAACCACAACTTCTGAGTCTTTCAATTCGTTGCGTGAATTTGATCCCCGGCCTGACCGGGGATTTTTTTGAATCGATTTGCAAAAACCGTTGACCACAGGCCCGTCTTGTCTATAATTCAAACGTTCGTTTTATTTTAACGAAGCCGCAAAAAGAGACCTAAAGGAGAACCGCTTGAACAAGCTGATCGTGAAGAAAGCCGCCGTGCTGGGCGCCGGCGTGATGGGGGCGCAGATTGCGGCGCACCTCGCCAATGCCAATGTGCCGGTCGTGCTGTTTGACCTGCCGGCAAAGGAAGGAGACAAGAACGGCATCGTGAAGAAGGCCCTTGATGGCCTCAAAAAGTTGGACCCGGCGCCACTGGCCAGCAAGGGCAAGCTGAAGTTCATCGATGCCGCCAATTACGACGAGCACCTGTCGCTGCTCACCGAGTGCGATCTGATCATCGAAGCCATCGCCGAACGCATGGACTGGAAGAACGATCTTTACGCGAAGATCGCGCCGCATATCGCGCCGAATGCCATTGTTGCTTCGAATACGTCCGGCCTGTCGATGAACCTTCTGGCTGATGGCCTGCCAGCCGAAATTCGCCCGCGCTTCTGTGGCATCCACTTTTTCAATCCGCCGCGCTACATGCATCTGGTCGAGATCATCTCGACCAAGACGACTGATGGCGGCACGCTCGATGCACTGGAAACCTGGCTGACCTCGCGCCTGGGCAAGGGTGTTATCCGGGCGCTGGATACGCCGAACTTTGTCGCCAACCGGATCGGTGTTTTTTCGATTCTCGCCGTCATGCACCACACTCAGGCCTTTGGCCTTGGTTTCGATGAAGTCGATGCGCTGACCGGTCCGAAAATCGGCCGCCCGAAGAGCGCCACCTATCGTACTGCCGACGTGGTGGGCCTCGATACGCTGGCCCACGTCGTCAAGACCATGCAGGACACGCTGCCCGGCGATCCGTGGCATCAGTACTTTACGAATCCGGCCTGGTTGCAGGCACTGATTGCCCAAGGTGCGCTTGGCCAGAAGACCCGTTGTGGCATCTTCCGCAAGCAGGGCAAGGAAATCCAGGTGCTTGACCTGGGCAAACAGGATTACCGTACTTCCGCCGGTGAGGTGGCCGACGAGGTGGCAGCCATCCTGAAGATCAGGAACCCCGCCGAGAAATTCGCCGCCTTGCGCACCTCGGGGCATCCGCAGGCCCAGTTCCTGTGGGCCATCTTCCGCGATGTCTTCCATTACTGCGCGGTGCAGCTGGAAAACGTCGCTGACAACGCCCGCGACGTCGATTTTGCCATGCGCTGGGGCTTCGGCTGGGCGCAGGGTCCGTTCGAAACCTGGCAGGCGGCGGGTTGGGCCGATATTGCCCAAAGCATTTCAGCCGATATCGCTGCCGGCAAGGCCATGGGCGATGTGCCGTTGCCGGCCTGGGTGCTGGAAAGCGGTCGTATTGGTGTGCATACGGTAGACGGTTCGTGGTCGGCGCGCGACAAAGCGTACGCGCCGCGTTCTTCGCTGCCGATCTATCAGCGCCAGCTCTTCCCGGAACGTGTGTTGGGCGAGGGCGGTGCGACCCCGGAAAAATCCGGAGAAACGCTCTACGAAAACGACGGCGTTCGTCTGTGGAAGCTGCCGGCGCTTGATTCTGGCATCGGTATCCTTTCCATCAAGTCGAAGATGCACACCATCGGCAACGAGGTGCTTGATGGCGTGATCGCTGCCGTCCGTCAGGCAGAAGCGACACTGGATGGCGTGGTGGTCTGGCATGAAGCGCCTTTTGCTGTCGGTGCCAACCTGCAGCAGGTCGGTGAAGCCTGTGCCGCCGGCCAGTTTGATCTCCTCGAGGCAACCGTCGAGAAGTTCCAGCGCGCTTCGCAAACCCTGAAATATGCGCAGGTGCCGGTTGTTGCTGCTGTACAGGGTATGGCGCTGGGCGGTGGGTGCGAATTTGTCATGCATGCTGGCAAGCGTGTCATGGCGCTGGAAAGCTACGTCGGTCTGGTCGAAGCCGGTGTCGGCCTGATTCCGGCTGGCGGTGGTTGCAAGGAATTCGCTGTACGGGCCGCTGAGTGGGCCGCCCAGTCAGCCACACCGGGCGAAGTGTTCAACTTCCTGCAGCCGGCGTTCCAGACCATCGCGATGGCCAAGGTGGCGAAAAGCGCGGTCGAAGTCATCGACATGGGTTTTGCCAAGCCTTCGGACACCATCTTGTTCAATGCCAACGAGCTGCTCTTCGTCGCGATCAAGGAAGCTCGCGCCATGGCCGAAGCAGGCTACGCACCGCCACCGATGGCGCGCGGCATCCCGGTCGCCGGCAAGAACGGCATCGCAACGCTGGAGATGATGCTGGTCAACATGAAGGAAGGCGGCATGATTTCCGCCCACGACTACCGTGTGTCCAAGGCCGCTGCCACCGCCCTGTGTGGTGGCGAGATCGAAACCGGCAGCCTGGTCGATGAGGAATGGTTGCTGACCATTGAGCGCCAACTGTTCGTCGAACTGCTGAAGACCCCCGAAACCCAGGCCCGGATCAAGCACATGCTGGAAACCGGCAAGCCACTTCGTAACTAATCGGGCCAGGAGACAGATAAAAATGAGCAAACAGATTCAGGAAGCCTACATTGTCGCCGCCACCCGCCTGCCGGTGGCCAAGCGCAACGGGATGTTCAAGAACGTGCGGCCGGATGACATGCTGGCCGAAGTGATCCGGGCGGTTGTCGCCCAGGTGCCGGGCATTGATCCGGCGCGTATTGGCGACGTCATCGTCGGCTGCG
Source organism: Pseudomonadota bacterium (assembly GCA_018262195.1). GTDB lineage: Bacteria > Pseudomonadota > Gammaproteobacteria > Burkholderiales > Rhodocyclaceae > Azonexus. The sequence continues at coordinate 87,514 of JAGTRS010000003.1, forward strand.
CCATGCCGGAAGCCGAGCAGGGCATGAACGTTGCCCGTATCGGCCTGCTGTTGGCCGGGCTGCCGATCACCGTGCCGGGCATTACCATCAACCGCTTCTGCTCCTCCGGGGTGCAGGCAGTGGCCGATGCAGCCAACCAGATTCGCCTCGGCCTGGCCGATGTGATGATCGCTGCCGGCACCGAGTCGATGAGCGTGATGCCGCAGATTATGGGCAACAAGATGTCGATGAACCCGGCCATCTTCGCCAAGGAAGAAAACATCGGCATCGCCTACGGTATGGGTCTGACCGCCGAGAAGGTGGCCAACCAGTGGAAGGTCAGCCGCGAGGCGCAGGATGCCTTCGCGGTGGCATCCAACCAGAAGGCCTGCGCCGCCATTGCCGCCGGTCACTTCAAGGCAGAAACGACGCCCTACACGATCCGCGAAAGCCTGCCTGACCTGAAGACTGGCCAGATCAAGCTGCGCGAGCGTGTCGTCGAATTCGATGAAGGTCCGCGCGCCGATGCCTCGCTGGAAAAGCTCGGCAAGCTGCGCCCGGTCTTCCATGCCCGTGGTTCGGTGACGGCCGGTAATTCCTCGCAGATGTCCGATGGTGCCGGGGCCGTGATGCTGGTGTCGGAAAAGGTGCTGAAGGAGCACAACCTGACTCCGCTCGCTCGCTTTGCCGGTTATGCCGTCGGTGGCGTGGCGCCGGAGATCATGGGCATCGGCCCAATTGCCGCGATTCCCAAGGTGCTGGCCCAGGTTGGCATCACGCAGGATCAGCTGGACTGGATCGAGTTGAACGAAGCCTTCGCGGCCCAATCGATTGCCGTGATGCAGGAACTCGGTATCAATCCGGACAAGGTCAATCCGCTCGGCGGTGCCATCGCTCTTGGGCATCCGCTCGGTGCCACCGGTGCCATTCGCATCGCGACGGCGGTACATGGCCTGCGCCGCACCGGTGGTAAGTACGGCATGGTGACCATGTGTATCGGTACCGGCATGGGTGCTGCCGGCATCATCGAGGCGCTGTAACCCGTGAAACCTGCCTGGCTGGCCAAGCTTTCGCCGACCTGGCGGGCGCGCATGGTGCGGATGGGATTCAACTTCCATCCCGCTTTTCGCGGCACCGGTGGCCGGGTAACGCATGTGGCGAAGGATTTGCGCCACATCCGGGTGCGCCTGCCATTGAACTGGAAGACGAAGAACATCGTCGGTTCGCTCTATGGGGGCTCGCTGTTTGCGATCACCGATGGGGCGCATCCGATGATGCTGATGGCGGCCCTGGGTGACGGCTATATCGTCTGGGATAAAGCGGCCAGTATTCGCTACCGGAAGCCGGGTTTTTCGACGTTGTATGCCGATTTCGTCCTCAGTAATGAGGAAGTGGCAGAAATAAGAGATGAATTGACCAAAAATCCGGAGCTTGAGCGGACTTATCTGGTCGAACTGAAGGATGCACACGGCACCGTGCATACCGTGGTGGAACGCACGGTTTACATTGCCGACAAACAACACTACCGACAAAAGAGCGGTGGAGGAGACAAACAATGATTTCATCGACAACTGTCAGGCGGGCGGCTCTGATTGCCGCATTGATGGCCATCCCGGGATTGCATGCTGCCGAGGTGGCCGGCGTCAAGGTGGATGACAAGATTCGTATCGGCAGCAGCGAGCTGGTGCTCAATGGTGCCGGCCTGCGCAGCAAGCTGTTCATCAAGGTCTACGTTGGCGCGCTTTACGTCGGCCAGAAGTCGACCACGCCAACGGCGATCTACGATAGTCCGCAGCCGCGTCGCATGGCGATGCGCATGCTGCGCGACCTCGATGCCGAGTCGCTGCACTCGGCGCTCGACGAAGGCCTGAAGAACAACCACACGGCTACCGAACTGGCCGAGATGAAACCGCAGGCCGATCAGTTGGCGGCCATCCTGAAGGCTATCGGCAAGGCCAAGGAAGGCGATACCATCGCCATTGATTTCTCCGCTGAAGGCGTGGCACTCAGCCTGAACGGTGAGGCTCGCGGCAAGGTCGCCGGGCCGGGTTTCGCCAAGGCCTTGCTCAAGGTCTGGCTGGGAGATAAACCGGCGGATGCATCGCTGAAGAAGGCACTGCTCGGCGCTTAGGCTGGCAAACGGAGGAGGAGACAAAAATGGAAAAAATCTGGCTACAAAGCTATCCGAATGGCGTGCCGGCAGAGATCGACATCGACCATATTCCGTCGCTGGTCGCGCTGTTCGAAAAGGCCTGCACGACCTTTGCCGACAAGGTTGCCTATATCAGCATGGGCAAGGAGATGACCTACCGGCAGCTCGACGAGGAGAGCAAGGCCTTCGCCGGCTGGTTGCAGGCCAAGGGGCTGAAGAAAGGCGACCGCGTTGCGCTGATGATGCCCAATCTGCTGCAATATCCGGTGGCGCTGTTCGGCACCTTGCGCGCCGGCTGCGTCGTGGTCAATTGCAACCCGCTCTACACGCCGCGCGAACTCGAACACCAACTCAAGGATTCCGGCGCCACGGTAATTGTCATCGTCGAAAACTTCGCTCACACGCTGGAACAGATCGTTGCGCACACGGCGATCAAGCACGTCATCGTCACGCCGATGGGCGAAATGCTCGGCCTCAAGGGAGTGATCGTCAATTTCGTCGTTCGCCATGTCAAGAAGCTGGTGCCGGCCTGGAAATTGTCAGGTTCCATCGGTTTCAACAGCGCCTTGGCTTCTGGCCGCAGTCACGGATGGAAACCCGTGCCCCTGACTCAGGACGACATCGCTTTCCTGCAATACACCGGTGGCACAACGGGCGTTTCCAAGGGGGCCATGCTGACGCATGCCAACATCGCATCGAACGTCACCCAGGCGTACAACTGGATCAAACCGGTGGTACGCGAGGGTGAAGAGTTCATCATCACCGCCTTGCCGCTGTATCACATCTTCGCGCTGACGGCGAACTGCCTGACTTTCCTGATGATCGGCGCCCGCAACCTGCTGATTGCCAATCCGCGCGACATTCCCGGCTTCGTCAAGGAGTGGGGCAAGTACCCGGTCACGGTGGTGACCGGCGTCAATACGCTATTCAACGCGCTACTACATAACCCCGATTTCGCCTCGCTGGATTTTTCCACCATGCGGGTCACACTGGGGGGCGGTATGGCGGTGCAGGGACCGGTGGCCGACAAGTGGCTGAAAGTGACCGGAACGCCCTTGCTGCAAGCCTACGGACTGACCGAAACCTCGCCGGCAGCGACGATCAATCCGCTCGATATGGGCGAGTTCAACGGTTCCATCGGCTTGCCGATCTCTTCCACTGAAGTCTCGATCCGCGACGACTACGGTAGCGAAGTGCCGCTTGGTCAGGTCGGCGAAATCTGCATTCGCGGCCCGCAGGTCATGAAAGGCTATTGGCAGCGGCAGGATGAAACCGATCTGGTCTTTTATCCGGATCGTTTCCTGCGCACCGGCGATATGGGTTACGTAGACAAAAAAGGTTTCGTCTTCCTGGTCGACCGCAAGAAGGACATGATTCTGGTCTCCGGTTTCAACGTCTATCCAAATGAGGTGGAGGAGGCGGTGGCCATGCATCCGGGCGTCATGGATGTGGCGGCCATCGGTGTCGCCGACGAGCATTCCGGCGAGGCGGTGAAGATTTTTGTCGTCCGCAAGGACCCGAAAGTCACCGAGCGCATGCTGATCGAGCACTGCCGCGGCCTGCTGACCGGCTACAAGATTCCGAAACATGTCGAATTCCGCGATGACCTGCCACGCACCAACGTCGGCAAGATCCTGCGTCGCGCATTGAAAGAGGGAGCGTAATGGGCATTCCGGCATCACTGAACAAGAACCTGGCGCTGCCTGTCATCTGTGCGCCGATGTTCATCATCTCCAACCCCGATCTGGTCATCGCCCAGTGCAAGGGCGGCCTGATTGGTTCCTTTCCTGCCCTCAACGCCCGGCCGATGGAAGTGCTCGACGAATGGCTGACCCGCATCAAGACCGAACTGGCGGCCGACCCGAACGCGGCGCCCTTCGCCGTCAATCAGATCATCCATCCCTCCAACGAGCGGCTGGAACACGACATGGCGCTATGCGTGAAGCACGAGGTGCCGCTGATCATCACCAGCCTGTCAGCGCCGACGCAGATCGTGCCGCATGTGCATGCCTACGGCGGCCAGGTCTTTCATGATGTGATCAGCGTGCGCCATGCCGAAAAGGCACTCGAAGCCGGTGTCGATGGCCTGATCCTGGTGTGCGCCGGGGCCGGCGGCCATGCCGGCACGCTCAGCCCCTTCGCGCTGGTCGGCGAAATCCGCAAGTTCTACGATGGTCCGATCGCGCTCTCCGGTTCGATCACCAACGGCAAGGCCATCCTGGCTGCGCAGGCGATGGGCGCTGACTTCGCCTATATTGGTACGCGTTTCATCGCCACCCACGAAGCCCATGCTGTCGATGCCTATAAGCAGGCCATCGTCGACTCGGCCGCCAAGGACGTGGTCTATACCCCGTATTTCACGGGCGTTCATGGCAACTACCTGAGCAAGAGCATCGTCGCCGCCGGCCTCGACCCGGCCAACCTGCCGGTCAAGGACAAGACGTCGATGAGTTTCGGCGGCGCCCGCGATGCCAAGGCCTGGAAAGACATCTGGGGCGCCGGGCAGGGAGTCGGCACCATTGACGACGTTATGCCGACTGCCGAGCTGATCGCCCGCCTGAGGCAGGAATATCGCAGCGCCAAAGCAGCGTTGTGCAGCAATCCATTCTGAAAATATCAACAGGAGACAGACAAAATGAGCGACTACCGTGCGCCGATCAAGGACATGCGTTTCGTCATGGACGAAATTGCCGGCCTCAATGCCATCAATCAACTGCCCGGTTTTGAAGAGGCGACCCCCGATCTGGCCGACGCGGTTCTCGATGAAGCCGCCAAGTTCGCCGGTGAAGTACTTGCACCGCTTAACGCCATCGGTGACAAGCAGGGTTGCAAACTGACGGCCAATGGCGTGACCACACCGGATGGCTGGAAGGCAGCCTACAAGGCCTTCTGCGACGCCGGCTGGAATGGCATCGCCTCGCCAGCCGAGTTCGGCGGCCAGGGCCTGCCCGATACTCTAGCCATCGCGGTGAAGGAAATGGTCTGCTCGGCCAATCTGGCTTTCTCGATTGGTCCCTTGCTGACTACAGGCGCCACTGAGGCTTTGCTGACCTGCGCCAGCGACGAATTGAAGGGGATCTACCTCGAAAAGATGGTGACCGGCGAATGGACCGGCACGATGAACCTGACCGAGCCGCAAGCCGGTTCTGATCTCGCCCTGATCCGCTCGCGCGCCGAGCCGCAGGCTGACAGTAGCTACCGGGTTTTCGGTCAGAAGATTTTTATCAGCTACGGCGACCACGACATGACGGACAACATCGTCCATCTGGTGCTCGCCCGCCTGCCTGACGCGCCGGCTGGCGTGAAGGGCATCTCGATGTTCCTGGTGCCCAAGTTCCTGGTCAATGCTGATGGCAGTCTTGGCGCTCGCAATGATGCGCACTGTGTTTCCATCGAACACAAGCTCGGCATCCACGCCAGCCCGACCTGCGTCATGGCCTATGGCGACAATGGCGGAGCCGTCGGCTATCTGCTTGGTGAAGCCAATCGCGGCCTCGAATACATGTTCATCATGATGAACGAAGCACGCCTCGGCGTCGGCCTGCAAGGCGTCGCCCTCGGCGAGCGGGCCTATCAGCATGCCCTGGCCTATGCCCGCGAACGCAAGCAGGGCCGCGATGCACTGACTGGCGAGGCGCTTGTCACGCTCGACAAGCACCCGGACATCCGTCGCATGCTGATGCTGATGAAATCCCGTGTTGAGGCCGCCCGCGCGGCGACCTATTACACCGCCAGCCTGCTTGATCGTGCCCACGCCATCAGCGATCCCGAAGAAAAGAAACGCAGCCTCTACCTTGCCGAATTCCTGATCCCCATCGTCAAGGGCGGCGGCACTGAAATGGGTATCGAGGTCACCTCGCTCGGTATCCAGATTCACGGTGGCATGGGCTTCATCGAGGAAACCGGCGCCGCCCAGCACTGGCGCGATTCGCGCATCACCACCATCTACGAAGGTACGACCGGTATCCAGGCCAACGACCTGCTGTTCCGCAAGCTGATGCGTGATCAAGGCGCTACCGCCAAGGTCGTCTTTGGCGAGGTCTACGCAACCGCCAAGGCACTGGGTGCCTCCGGCAAGCCGGAATTGCAGGCTATCGGTCAACGCCTCGGCACCGCCCTCAAGGCATGGACTACCGCCACGGAATGGCTGGCCGCTAACGCTAAAACAAGTCTTTCCGGCGTATTGACCGCAGCAGTCCCCTATCTGCACCTGGCAGTTACCGTTACTGGCGGCTGGATGATGGGCAAGGCCGCCCTGGCTGCAGCTGGCTATATTGACAAGGACGAAGGTGATCAGGCCTTCTATCGGGCCAAGGTTGCCACTGCAGGCTTTTATGCTGACCAGATGCTGCCACAGGCCGGTGCCTTTGCCGAAACGGTCATGGCAGGCGATGCCACATTGAAAGGGATTGGCGAAGAGGTGTTCTAGTCTGGCAGCAGGGAGACTCTTCCAATACACAATTCGTGAAAGAGTATCAAAAGAGAAAGGCGCCTTCCGGCGCCTTTCTCATGTCATCGAACTACCTGCTTCCAATGTGCTAATTAAGGTTTGGGTGAAGAAGGAACTACCGGAACCTTGTTGACCAGGAAGATCGCGTTTTGAGTCGCTTCAGTCCTCATGTTCTGCACGCTTGAAACGCCACCAATCGAACCGGCTGTCTGTCCATAGAAGGTTCCGTTAACAGTGCCTTGAAGGTTCTTGGTGTTGACTACGTTACCAGAGATGTTTGCACCATTGATGGTGCCTGCTGCGTTGAAGTCGAAACCACCGTTTTGGCTCCAATTTCCGGTCCAGGTTCCGGGGCGGAACTGAACAGTGATATCAACCTTGCCCTGTTGGCTTCCGTCAAAACTACCGCCGACATATTTGGCAGTGACATTGCCCGCACTTTGCGCATCCAGGTAAGACTGCGGTGTTGCAATGCCGGCAACGTAGTAACCAGTTGTTGTCGTTGTGATTGTCGTGGTAATGGCTTTCTTGCCTTCACCGCTGGTGTAGCTTTCGACGGATTCACGTTCGAATTGGCCAATGGCAACGTCTTGGTCAGCTTTCAAAGTCACGTATACGTCACGCCAACCCTTATGCGGCTTGCCTCTCCAATCGTAGTAGGTGTACTGTTCTTCTCCCGTTTTGTACTGGAAGCCCGTGATGGCTTTGTCAAAATAATGATCACCACCGTACGGAGAAAACATTGAAGCTGCCTCGTATCCCCAGTTAGGGCCATGAGAGACACCATCGATAAATGAAGCATTTTCCCCCTGTGTATGGAAGTGGTTCAGATATTCATAGAATTTCACGGCTTCAGGGGTGCCTGAACTAGCAAAATTAGGCGCATCCGCACCATTCAATGCTTCAAGCCCCCAAGAGGCTGTCCCGCGAGTTCCATTCGATATTGGAAGTCTGTCTGGTGTCAGCATCAAAGCGAATAAACCGGCTGAATATCTCTTGTCGTTGGATCCGCCGTCGTAGCTAGATGATCGATAATCCCTACCGCCACTGCGTTTTACTGTGGTGGAGTCATTAAAAATCGCATAACCGCACCAAGCCCCTGACGCACAACCTTTGTCTACGATCTTGTCTTCAGGAATGATGATGTCCGGGCTTTTACGGTACTGATCTCCGCCTGACATGCCTGGCATTGCAACGGGAGAGGGAGCGCCTGCGGCAGGTTCTACAAAATCGGTCCAGGCGCCCCAGTTTTCGACGGAGTCCTGTGAAATTAATACTTTGGCATACGACCTGGTCTTGCTCCAGTCTTCTTCGTGGAATTGCCGCGAATCTTTTGCCAGCACTTGGTTACTGGCAAAAAGCGCCACGATGCATGTAGCGATTAGTGTGCGACTGTATTTCATGATATACCTCACTAAGTGTATGTTATTAAAATAAATTGTTCATGGCACTAGTGTAGGTTTGTTCTTGAAATGTGTCGCTCTACTTCATGATCAAACTGTGAGGAATATCGCACTTCTCCCCAGATAGTGCAGGGTTATTCGGACAAAGAAAAAGGCGCCTTTCGGCGCCTTTTTCGTCTTGGCCTCTTTACTGGCGTCAGACCTAATTATCTAGGAACAGACGACGGTGTCTGTACAGTCGGAACCTTGTTGACCAAGAAGATCGCGGTTTGAGTTTGAGTGACAGGCGTTTGAACAATGGTGCGAGCTTCAACTTGTGGAGCAACGCTAGTCTTGGTAACGCTGGAAACGCCACCGATCGAACCCGCTTGTTCTCCGTAGAAGGTGCCTTGAACATAGCCAGAATACGTTGCGCGATCGCAATTGCTCAGCGCGGAAATATTCGTTGCAGCGATGTTGGCTCCAGTGATATTGCCTGCTGCTTGGAAGCTCATGGCTGAACTTTCCCATTGCCCTTGCCAAGTGGCTGGACCAAACTGAACCTGAATTGCTACAGAGCCTTGGCGCGATCCATCAAAACTGCCACCCACGTAATTTGCGCGGATGTTGCTAGCTTGCTGGGAGGCCAGATAGGCTTGAGGAGTAGCGATACCTGCAACATAGTAGCCTTCGGTTTGAGCTACTGGCGGACGTTCCATGCTACGGCTTTCACCCTTGACATAGACTGTCATTTGCGAGAAATCACCGACTGCTACTTGCTCATCCGCTGCGATACGCACCCAAATCGGACGCCATTTCGACCCAATATTGATCATTTGCCCAGTAATGGCTTGTTCAAAAGGACCGGAACCGAAAGTATTACGAGCCTCGCTCGAGAACATATTGTGAGAAACGCCATTCACATCTGCAGCGTATGCATCAGTATGGAAGTGGTGCAGCCCATCATCTCCGGTGAACCACCAGCCACCGCCAAAGTCGGCAGGGATGGCACCGGCTGATTCGCTGAAAGTCGGCAGAATGGCTCCCAGTGAATCGAGTTGCCAAGCAATACTTCCCGGACCACGTCCTTCGCCCGCCGTGATACTTGGATCATCTGGTGTTGGCATCAAGGTGAACAATGCACCGGTCCAAGGATTGGACGGTTTGTAGTATGAGCGTTCGTTGTAACTCTCTCTCTGGTCAGCTGAGTTACGGAAAATTGCGTACCCGCACCAAGCACCGGTAGCACAGCCCTTGTCTTCAGGAATGACAATGATGTCCGGAGTCTTGCGATATTGATCACCGGCTGACATGCCTGGCATTGCTACCGGAGCTGGAGCGCCAGCTGCCGGTTCTACGAAATCTTCCCAAGGTCCCCAATGACCGACGGAGTCTTGAGCAATGACGACCTTGCCGTAGGATTTAACATTGTTCCAACCACTTTCGTGATATTCCCACGAGTCTTTTGCAAACACGGTACCGCTTATGAAGAGGGTGGCGATACATGCTGCGATAATTGTACGCTTAGTTTTCATGATATCCCTCACTGCTTGACTGATAAGAACTGCTTGATTTCACTGTAGTACCGACTCAGATATTCGCAAGTCGGTGATTTACAGTTGTTACAAGGCATAATATGGGCCAGCTTGAAAAAACCAAATTAATCATATGGTTGGATTTTTGATGTTGAATAAGTGTAAAAAAATCTGACGTTTTGACGTTGTCGCTGGTGTTTCGGAAGTTGGTAAACGAAAAAAAGGCGCCGATTGGCGCCTTTTTGCGGGGCTATTGGTTCTAAATCAGAATGAACGTCCAATGTTCACGCCAGCAATGTGGCGGCTGTAAGTATAGATGCTGACGTTGGATGTGTTATCCGTTTTTTGCCAGCTACCAGACAAACGCCAATTCTTTGCGAAGCCTTCCTTGAAGTTGTGACCGAAGCCGAGTTCAAAACGCTTTTCGTATTCGTCGCGGCTGATGCCAAATACCGGCTCAACGCCATCAAATTTGGTGTCTTTGTAGCTGTAGCGACCATAGATGTTACCGTTCTGCCAGGTAACTACGTTGGCGCCAATGAAGGTTTCCCAGCCATCATTACTGAAGCGGGCGGCAGAGGCATCCTCCATGAAGACGTGCAGGCCACCTTGAATAGCCAGCTTGCCTTGCAGGAACAGATGGCCGTAGGAAACACCGGTGGAATAATAGTTGCTGTCACGGCCGACGTCGATGTCACGATCGAAAGCCTTGTTCAGCACCAGAGCGTCCCAGGTCAACTCGCCATTCTTGAGTTGCATCGTAACAGTCGGAGAAAGCGAGGTGTATACACCAAGGAAATTGCCGCCGAGCCACAAGCCGTCAACCTGCAGGTTGAGCTTGGCACGCCACTTGTCCGGAGCAACGAAGACAGGACCGGTCGACAGGCTGAGTGCGGTCAGGTTGAAGTCAGTCACGCTGAAGTAGTTCTTCTGGTAGAGGCCAGCGCTGGTTTGCCAGAGGAAACGCGTAGCGGTTTCACCGAGACGAACAACGCTCGGAGAATTATAGGTATGTGTAGCGCCTGCCTGAACAACGGTAGCCCAGTCGTGCTTGGGAACTGAACCCGGATCGAGAATCAAACCACCTGGCAGAATTGCGCCGCCGGGGCCGACATTGACGTTGGAGTCGTATTGACCGCCAAGAGAAATGGAGCCTTCAAACGTATGTGGCTTGGCGGCAAGGGCTACTTGGTCACGCTTGATCTGGGCAAGGAAGGCCAGAACGGCGAGGCGAACATTTTCCGGGGTTTTCGGGTCGTCAAGAACCTTTTGTGCCTGCTGGTTGGCTTGCTCGTAGTTCAGCGCACGGTAGTAGGCAACGGCCAGTTCAAGACGGGCACGATTGAGTGCGGGGTTGTTGCTCAGCACCGTTTCAAACGCTTCGATCGAGCTGAACACCTGGCCTTGCTCGCGCAGGAAGATACCTTCCTTAAATAGCTTTTCGGTATCAACAGCTTCTTGGGCGGTTGCCGAATTCAGACCTGCGAGAGCCAGCATGACTGACAGGCAGGTGAGTTTCAGGGATCCAGTGGTTTCTGCTTTCAGGGCATTCATGTATCGTACCTCTATCGTGTATTTCGGAATGTAACCAAATGTTAATCGACGCGATTCTAGCCGCTCCGTTAGGTAATGTCATGGGCTTAGAAAAAATTGAACGTTGAAGCAGTTGATCTGTCGCGTTTCCGCAACTGTAAGGTTTTCCGACATGTTTTTAGCCATTGATGTTTCGATCAAATTTGTCGTAATAGTGTGTATGGCCCGTCAATCCTGAGGCTGTTTTGTGCATTTTCCCAAGTGCTCTTGGTTTAGCGTCCTGTTTATTTTGCTTGGGGTCTGTTTTCCCTCGGTAGCAGTGTTTGCACAAGGTCCGGCCGCCGACGGAAAACTGTTCAATACCAGAGAGGAAAGGAAAGAGGGCTTCGGAATTTTTCCTCAGTGGGTCTCGGTCATGCGCCGCCATGCGGAAGACCATCCGACGCCGGAAAACTGTCCGGCGAATCTGTGCAAGATGCCCGATTGGCAGCAAATGATCAGCTCTATGCGGGGACGGAGTGCTAGAGATCAATTGATCGCAGTTAACGACTTTGCGAATCGTTTTCGTTATGTGCTGGATCAGGATAATTACGGCCGCTCGGATTATTGGGCCATTCCTCGCGAGTTCCTGAGCTTGGGCGGGGATTGTGAAGACTTCGCCATCATCAAGTATTTCTCACTGAGGCAACTGGGCGTTCCGGCAGAGTCGCTGAGGATTGTCGTTGTTCAGGATGCCAACTTGCGCATACCCCATGCCATATTGGCGGTATATACCCGTGACGATATTCTGATTCTGGATAACCAGATTCCGGAGATTATTTCCCACCGAAAGGTGGCGCATTACGTACCTGTCTTCTCCTTGAATGAACGAAATTGGTGGATGCATCTTCCATGATTGCCAATTTCCCCCGTCAATTGTCAAAGCGTGAGCGAACACCTATGATTTTTCCAATTGTTTGCAGTTGTGTCATAAGTTGTATGTGCTCGTCTTGTGTGCCTGTGTCGGCCAGTTTTTGTTATGTGCCGGGTGCTGGCGAATGTGTTGTTCCAAGGGCTCAAATATCATGAAAAATAGCAATTTGCACACTAGTCGGACGCCAGCAATCCTTGGCTTGATCATCTTGCTGGTAGGGGGCATCTGGTCCGTTGTGCACTACGCGGCGAGTGAGAAGGAGCGCGATCTTCGCGCATGGGAAACCTTACTTGGAGTAGTCGCGGAGAGTCGTGCACAGAGCGTCAATCAATGGATTGATGCCCAGTATGCAGTAGTCAGGGAATTGACCGAGAACGCCTCACTCCGTTTTTACCTGTCACAGACGGCGGCTGGGGAGGGCGGTGATTCCGTGGAGACTCAGGCTGCGCAGACCGGATACCTTCGCAATCTACTTGAGACGACTGCAGAGCGCACCGGGTTTTCAGCGCAGTCCCGTCAGTCAAAGGTTCAGGCCAATGTCGGCTCTGCCTCTGATTCGGGCCTTGTGATCATCGACAAAGCCGGCAAGGTGATTGTCGAAACCGCTGGCTTCCATAGTGATGAGACACTGAAAGCGACGCTGCTTCGCGCTATCGAGAGTGGGAAGCCAAGTTTGCAGGACTTGTACGAGAATCCACGGGGTGAGGTTGTGGTGGGCTTCGCCATCCCGGTATTCGCCGTTCAACCCGGTGCCTCCGGACCGCAAGCGATAGCCGCGGTGGCCGGCGTCAAGCGGGCGCGTGACGAGCTATACCCCTTGTTGCTCAGAAAGGGAACATTGACCAGTGCTGACGAGACCTTGCTGGTCCGCCGCGAGGGAGAGGCCATTGCGTTCGTCTCACCATTGGCCGATGGCACTGCACCCCTGCGCAAGCGGGTTTCCTTGTCTACGGCAAATTTGGCGGAGGCGGAGGCATTGAGCAAACCCGGAGGCTTTTCGTTGAAGCAGGATTACTCTGGTCGGGAAGTCCTGATGGTTAGCCGGGATTTTCGTCAGACTCCTTGGGTTCTTGTCCAGAAAATTGATGCTTCCGAGGCGCTCAAGGAATCGCGCGATCATCAACGCTTCCTCCTCGCCTCGTTGGTTTTTGGTGTCTTGGTCATTGGTGCCGGTCTGGTTGCTGCGTGGTGGCATGGCGCTAGCGTCAAGGATCGCTCCATCGCTGAATCGCTGCGCGAAAAGTCCATCGAATTGGCAACCCAGTCGGCATTGCTGCAGAGTGTTGTTGATGGCACGCCGGATCTGGTGTTTACGGTGGAGCAGGATCAACTGAAGTTCTGCAACAAGGCGTTCGGCTCTCTCGTTGACGAAGCGCCTGATGCGCTTCGGGGAAAGACCCTGTCAAGTGTTGTTGGACCGGCGATCGCGCACCGGATCGAAGCTGTCGTGGCTGAAAGCAGCAAAACCTCAAAGGCAGTTTCCCGGATGCTGGATCTGCAAGGCAGCGCGATGGCCAGACATGAATATTTCACGGCATTGCCGATACCAAGTGCCGAAGGAACGAGCCTTGTGCTTTGCCTTGCCCGTGACATGACGGCCGAGCAGGAGGCGCAGAGTAAGCGGCAGGCATTGATGAAGCAGATTGTCGGTGTGCTGACCTGTATCGTTGATTCGTATGACCCCTATTGCGGCGAGCACTCGATGCGGACGGCACTGGTAGCCGGGGCCATTGCCCGCGAACTTGAATTGGACGATGCCTCGGTTGAAGTACTGGATATGGCTGCCAAATTGGCCAATGTCGGCAAGATGTTCCTGCCCAGAGAACTGCTGACCAAGCCAGAACCGCTGACCATCGAAGAACAGCAACTGATGCATTTGCATGTTCAACATTCTGTTGAGGTACTGAAGGTGATCGATTTCGAGGGGCCGGTCATCGATGTGATTGCCCAGAAAAGCGAGCATCTGGATGGTTCTGGCTATCCGGCGGGGCTGAAAGAACCGCAACTCTTGCTGGAAAGCCGGATTCTGGCGGTGGCCAATGCATTTGTGGCAATGGTCAGTGCTCGGGCCTACCGGGCTGGGGTACCGATCGAAGAAACGCTGGACAGGCTGTTAAATGAAAGTGGGAGTAAATATGACCGCCATGTCGTGGCTGCCCTGTTTCACGTAGCTGAAAATCGACCGGAATGGATTTCGTGGTCCGCCCCATCGTCAACGGTGAGCTGAGCAGTGATAACCAGGATTTATCTGAAGTGAAACTACAACATCTCGCTATCGGCGCGCACTTTGAATACGAAGGCGTGGTGTATGTGAAGACAGGCCCGCTTACCGCATCGTCGGAGCAGGGCGGGGCGCGCATCATTCCTCGTCATGCAAACTTGATGCCTGTTGATGCTCCGGTTCCCGAGGGAAGGCGCCAAGGTTCTGCTGGCCTCGACTCGGGGAAAGTGTTAGCTGCCTTCGAGGCTTTCTTCGAAACCTGTCGTCATCTGGTCAATGAAGACCGGCGCGAGGAGTTGGAAAAAGCGCGGGACCACTGTCTGATGAAACTCAAGTAACGGGAAGCCGGGCTTGTAGCGTCAGAGAAAGTCAATACGGGGAAGGCACAAGCCTTCCCCGTTTGCTTTTGGTCTGGAGTCGATCAGAAGTTGATGCCGACCTTGGCGATCAGGGCCCAGTTTTCGAAATCGACGTTGTCCCGCTCCTTGGTGTTCAGGTAGCGCACATCGAGGCCGGAGTAGTACATGCCTTTGCGGTAGTTGGCGCCGACGACGGCGCCGTAGCCGAACAGGTTCTTGTCGGCATTGCCATTGTCGGCCATGACCACGCCAAGCACAGGGCCTGCGCCGACGGAGAAGCCGCCGCCGAGCGGGACGGTGTAGCGTGGCGAGAGTTCGACGGAGGTGGCTTTGACGCCGGAGTCGTCAACCCGGTTGATCTGCACATGAGTGCGGATGCGGTTGTCCGGGGTCTGGATCAGGCCGCAGTTCATGTTGATGTCGATGCCGTAGACGAAGCTGGCATTATCGTTAGCAGTCGTTACGTTCATGACGCCTGCCGTAAGGGCGACGCTAGGCTCGAACTTGAAGCCGGATTCCATTCCCGGGAAAAAGCGCAGACCATCAGCCTGACTGGCGGTTGCACCGAGCGTCAGGCCGGTGAGGAGGATGGCGGAAGCAAGGCGGTTGAATTTCATGGTCTCTCCGGATGAATGTGATTGTCGATGTCTCTGCCGCGTTGGGAGAGCATTCCGGATGACTATAGCGATTGGTGCGGGTCGGGTCTGTGACCCAGGTCACTTAGTGGCCTATTTTTTCAGTAGCGCGTCCTGAATGGCGTCAAAGTCAGCCTTTTTTACTATGCCCATTTTCTTCTGGATGACCTGACCATTGCGATCGATGAACAGCGTGTAGGGTAGCCCGGCCTTGGTGTTGCCGAGTGCTTGCATCAGAGGAATACCCTTTTCCTTGGAGACGAAGACCGGGTAGTCCATGTCGTAAGCCTTGGCGAACTCCTTGGCCGGTTCGGCCTTGTCCTCGATGCCAATGCCGAGTACTTCGACTTTGCCCTTGTGGGCGGCACGGAACTTGATCAGTTCGGGAATTTCGACGCGGCAGGGGCCGCACCAGCGGGCCCAGAAATTGACGACCAGCGGTTTGCCTTTGTAGCGCTCCAGAGCCACCGGTTTGTCGTCAAGGTCATTGAGCGTGGCGGCGAATAGCGGGGCAGAGGAAGGCAACTCGTCGGCTGCAGCAATTCCGGAAAACAGGCAAAAAACCAAAGTTGCAAACAGTTTGCTCAAGGCAGGTCACCACGGCGGAACAGGAAGTAACCGATGGTAGCACTGACTATCCCAACTGCTGCCGGATAGACCAGCGCAAATACCTTGTAGCCGGCAGCACCAAAGAGGTCGAGGATGACGTAGGCGGAGGGGCCGAGGACGATCAGTTGCGGGTCAAAGAGGGCCAGCGCAGCGGTACGGAAGACCTGCAGCGGGTTGGCCAGAGCCAGGGTGACGGCGATTTCCGGCGAAACCTTGCCCTGAATCATGACGCCGAGCAGTATCAGATCCAGGAAAAGCAGCAACACCAGCCAGACCATGAAAGCGGCGCCTTGTGCCATGTCCGTGGTCCGGGCGACCGAGGAGATCAACATGCCGATGCCGAGGAAGCACATGGCCATGACGGCGAGCAGCGCGGTGTAGTACCCGAACATGTCCCACGGCACTTCGATGCCCTGAACGGTCGCCCAGATGACGGCACCGAGCATGGCCAGAAAGACCGGCGCAAAGACGACGATGTAGCGGCCAACGATCTTGCCCCAGAACCAGGCCGACAGCGATACCGGCAGGGAGAGCAGGTATTCGAAGACGCCGGCTTCGCGGTCGCCGGCCACCGAGCGCACTGTCGTGATCAGCACGAAGATGGGCAGGATGGCCATGGTCAGCTGGATGTAGGTGACGAGCAGGCGCGACAGGCCGATGAAGCCGAGGACGCGCGATTCGGTCAGGCCGAACAGGAAGAGCAGGGCGACGATGCCGCCGAAGACCAGCGTATAGATCTGGAACCAGCGGGCGCGCAGGGATTCGACGATATCGAGCTTGGCAGTGAGCCAGAGTTGCTTCATTTTTTTAACCTTGCCAGCACGTGCTGGCGCATGTCGGTGAAATCGAGGGCGCCGGCCAGCGGAGTGGCAACGGCAGCGAAATTGAATCCCATCGGCGAGGTACGCGTTACGAAGTAGGCGCGTTTCGGGTCAAGCCAGGTCATCTCGTCGCGGCTCTTGCTGTTGTAGTCGGCGACCCACATTCTGGTGGAGGCATCGGCCAGCCAGAGGTATTTTTCAGCTTTTTCCTTGAGCCAGATGGCCATGCATCCTGGATCATCGAACTTGAAGACAGTGTTGTTCGGGCCGCCGCGCATCTGGCCGGCGAAGCGGCGGTCGGAAATGACCATGTTGCACACCACGCAGGTATCCCGATCCCACTTGATCTCAACCATGCCGTCCGGCCAGTTGCCCTTCTTGCAGCCCGATAGCGCAGCCGCCAGTGGTGTTAAAAGCAGGCCACCGACGCCAAGGCGGGCGAGAAATTCACGGCGGTGATGCTGGCACATGATCAACGCTCGGCCAGCGACAGGTCGCTAACCAGTGCGGTATAGCGGGAGATGATGCCAAGAAAACGCAGGCGATCCGGCCCGGCGATCTCGCCTTCCCAGACACGGTTGTCCTCATGGCTGCTGAAATTCCAGCCGTCCAGCGCTTTTGCGAAGGCCGGTTCGAAGCGGCTAAGCACGATCCGGCAGGCCAGTTTGGCCGTCAGCGTAATGGCATCGGCCACCTTGTCGTCGAGGACGACCTTGCCCATGTCCATTTCAATGACACGATTCACCAGTGCCGATACCTCATCCAGACGGTGGCTGGAGATGATCATCGTTGCATCGTCGAGGCGCTCAGCCAGGAGATCGAAGAATATCTTGCGCGCTTCCGGGTCTAGGTTGGCGGCCGGTTCGTCCATGACGAGCACCTTGGCCTCACGACCAAGGGCAATGGCGATCAGCAGCTTCTGCTTCATGCCGCCAGAGAGGCGGACGAACTGACGGGAAAGAATGCCGTCGAGATCGAGGCCTAGACGCTTGGCGATGGCGTGGATGCGCTGCGGATCGGTGCCACACAACGAGGCTGAAAAATCGATCAGCTGGCCGACCGGCATCTTCAGTGGCGGTGGAAGTTGTGGCACGAAACCGATGGTGCCGAGCACGGCAGTTCGATTGCTGCGCGGGTCCAGACCGTTGATGGCAACATTGCCGTCGTGCGTATATTCGCCGAGCAGGCAACGGATCAGGGTGGTCTTGCCGGCACCATTGGAGCCGATCAGGGCAACGCGTTCGCCGATATTGATGTCGAGGCTGATGCCGTCGAGCACGCGAGCTTTGCGGAAGGTCTTGGCAACGTTATTGAACTGGATCATGGGGCCAAATTATAGGGGGCGTGGTAGCCGTCGACATTGAACTTCGATCAAAAATCCGCGATGTCACCTAGCCTTGGCAGGCCTGCCATTCGGCTGGCCTGGGCGGTGCTCAGGCCAGCTTGGACAGGCCTTTGACTTCGAACGTCAGGGAGCCGGTCGGGCAGACGTCGACACACAATCCGCAGCGCGTGCAGTCGGGCCCAATCGGCACTTCCGGTTCGACGGCCCGGCCCTTGATGACGGTATCAAGAACGTGGGGTACCAGGCAGACCTTGCGGCAGTCACCTTCATGGAAACAGCCGTCGAGCTTGTACTTGATGCGGACTGGCGAAATGATGCCGACGACACCGTAAGTCAGGCCTATCGGGCAGGCGTAGCGGCACCACGCGCGGCGCGAGAAGAACACTTCGAAGAAGAGCAAGGCCAGTACCCAGAGCAGCGCGAGACCCGGACCGTAGATCAGCGCACGGGAGAGAATGCCGGTCGGCGAGATGGCTTCGAAAACCGTATAGCCAGTGGCCACTGCAAGCAGGGCGAAAATGATCCAGAAAACGGTGCGCAGACGACGGTCCATGGTCTGGTCGGTGACCAGTTTCTTCTTGGCCAGGAAGAGGTGGATCTTCTCGGCCCACTCGGCGAGCAAATGATAGGGGCAGACCCAGGAGCAGAAGGTGCGGCCACCAAGGAGTGCCCACAGAACCAGCACGGTTCCCGTTCCGATCAGCAGGTTGTTGATGATGTGCTTGTGGGCCAGCATCACCTGCAGCGCGGAATTCAGATCGATCAGGTGGAAGCCGACGAAGCGGGAGGCTGTCAGCGATCCTTCGAGAATCTGGATGTCGAGACCAAATGACAGCGTGAATAGCAGATTGGCAAAAATCAGGGTTGCCCAGCGGCGATTGCGCCACTTGTTCGATTTTTCTTCATGGGCCCGCTGATGCGCCTTGATGGCTTGCAGGTCAGCCTTGTTGGTCATCCGCTTGAGCTCATGAACCTGGATGGCTTTGGGGCTGATTTGCTGAGGTTTGCTCGGCTCGGCGCCGAACATGATCTTGATCTGTTCGAAAAACCGGCGTTTGAGTAGGGCGCTCATATTTTCCAGACCTCGCCGGCTTCGATGGTGATGGCAGTGGGTTCGACCGGGCAGACCATTTCGCAGACACCGCAGCCGACGCAGGGTTCATGAACCACGGGCGATTTGCGCTTGCTGCCATCCGGTGCAAAGACGGTTTCGATGGAAATGGCACCCTTAACCGGGCATTCGCGCACGCAAAGATCGCATTCGGCGACATCGTAGGGATGGCTGCTGATCTTGACCGGCTTCCAGCGGTCGACTGACATGTAGCGGAGCTGCCCCTTGAAATCCGGGCCACGGGTCTGACCCTTGAAGCCTTTGCCCTGAATGGCAAGACAGGCCTCGGGGCGGGTCAGGCGGGCGACGCCGATGCGTTCATGCATGTTTAGCGTCGGCTCTGGGTCTTTTTCCTTGGCGATCAGGATGGGCTTGGCGGCCAGTGCAGCGCCGGGGCGAACCGGCAGGAAGTCGGGCTTGTGGTAAGTCAGCGAACCCGTCGGGCAGGCCAGGATGCACTGCACGGCGTCGCACGAGAAGTCACAGGCCTGGGCGCGCGGATCGATGTAGGGCGTGCCAACGCCCATGCCATCGACCAAATCGGCCAGCTTGATAGCCGATACCGGGCAGACCTGAACGCATTGGCCGCACTTGATGCAGCTACCGAGAAAATCTTTTTCGTCGAGCGCGCCGGGCGGGCGCAGCCGTTTTTTCTGGGCATAGACAAGGGGCAGGAAACCGGATAACGCGGCACCGAGTACACCGCCAGTGAGCAGGATAGTGCGCAGCACACGGCGCCGGTTGGTCTGCCGCTTGGCGATCGATACGGCCGGTTTGCCCTCCGGCGATGGTTTGCGCGGCGTCTCGTCGTTTTCGCTGTCGTCAACGACCTTGTCCTCGATCTCGCTCATGATCGTGCCGTTCTTTCAGGTTTGATGAAGCGCGGTTTTTCGTCGCGCAGGATCAGGTCCGGTGTGGAGAAGGGGGCTAGGCGTTCAAGAAAGTCGAGTAGTTCCATGACCGGCGAGCTGCGGAAGAACTTTGCAATGGGCAGTTCCATCCAGATCTGGTCGGCGTAGGCGTAGAGTTCGTGCGTCTTGTCGCCAACGCCGTCGCCATCGCGGTCAAAGCCCTGGTAATCGTCCCAGTAGTTGCCAATCCAGACATTCTTCGGGCTATTGTTGTTGTCGCCATGGCCGCCATAGGCAACCTGGGTCAGGTTGCCCTCGAAGACGTTGTCGATGACATTGTTGCCGCCGGTTTCACTGTTGAACATGATGCCAACGCCGTTGTAGGCGAAGCGGTTGCCACGGATTTCGATGGTGCTGTCGGGCTGGAAGGGCGAGAGGTCGGAGCCGATGCCGACGCCGCAGTAAATGATCTCGTTGTTCTCGATGATCGTGCCCGAGGCTTCCTTGAAACCGATGCCCATGCCGGTGGCGCCGGTGGCGTGCGAAATGATGTTGTCGCGAACGACGCCGCCTTCGGTGTACATGAAGTACACGCCGACCGCGTTGTCGTAAAACTCGTTGCGCTCGACGAGATTGTCGTTGGCGAACATGAAGTGGATCGAGTAGCGACTGCGCCGGCCGAGGTTTTCGCGGAAAACGTTCTTGTGCGAATACCAGGCGACCATGTCGCGCGAGTCGATGATCCGGTTCTTCTCGATCAGGTTGTCGTTGCTATACCACAGGCGCAGGCCGTCGCCGCGGACGCCGAGCTCGCGGTCCTTGGAGCGGATGCTGTTGCCGCGAATGGTGTTGTTGTTCGACTGCTTGAGGTCTAGGCCGAACAGGCAGTTGTCGAGCTCCAGGTTCTCGATGGTGTTGTGGTTACCGCGGACATCGAGGCAGGAGTCGTCTGTGTCGTGCGAGTCACCGGAACCGGTGAGGCGGATGCCGCGAATGACGCTATTGCTGGCGTCGAGCACCATGACCGTGCCGCGATCGCCGGAATCAATCGTTACCTGGCCGCCACCATCGATGGTCAGCGGCTTGTTGATGGTGACCGGGCCGGCGTAGGCGCCGGGCGGTGGCTTGAGCAGTGATCCGGCGGGCGCCTTGTCAACAAGATCCTGGAAAGGCTTGAGGCCATGCACGCGCTTGTCCCGCTCACGCAGCATGAAAGTCGGTTTCGGGCGGTCGACATCGGCACGGGCACCCATGCCGGCCGGCACGTTGGCCTGCGGCTCGGTATTGCCGGTGGTGAGGACCAGCAAGAGCGTGGTGGCCAGGCTCAGCCGGACCAGTTGGGGCAGGCGGCTCACGTGGCTTACTCGGCGGTTCCTTCGCGCAACTGTTTGCGACGAATCAGCAGGGCCAGCATCATGCAAACGAATATTGCCACCAGCAGGCCATAACCCCAGTACGGATAGGAGAAGGTCGAGAACTGAGCAACCTTGCCTTCGCCAAAGACGGTGGGCATGAAGGGCTTGACGGTAAAGGCGCCCCACGGATGCATGTTGTGACCGAAGAACCACAGCCAGCCCGCATAGGTGATCACAAAGAAAAGCGGTAGCAGGGCGGGAACCAGGGCCAGCAACAGCTGGAAGGGGCGAATCTTGGCGGTTGCCGCAATGACGACAAGCATGACCGCTATCAGGCCGAAAATTACAATCTTCGAGACGTTGCGGACGTTGTCGCCCCAGATGTTGATCCGGTCCATATCCTTGAAGAAGGTCCCGGACTCCTGCATGTAGGCCTGAACGTGGCTTTCCAGGTGGCCGAGCACAAATTGATCGACAATCATCCAGCCTGCGACGGCGGCGAAACCTGCGCTCAAAACGATTAAACGTGGCTTCT
Organism: Pseudomonadota bacterium; assembly: GCA_018262195.1. Classification (GTDB taxonomy): domain Bacteria; phylum Pseudomonadota; class Gammaproteobacteria; order Burkholderiales; family Rhodocyclaceae; genus Azonexus. The sequence continues at coordinate 109,300 of JAGTRS010000003.1, forward strand.
TCCTGGCCATTGCAAAGGCCAGCATCATCACTGCAAAGAAGCCGAAGAAGAACTTGGCCAGTGGCTTTTCAACCGGCGCGCCGGTGGCAATCGGGAACATGCCGACGTAGTGGTTGATGGTGTTCATTTCATGAACGCAATCGAGACCTTCAGCGCCTTTGTCCACGTTTTTCGCCGCGTCGGTCACCGGGTTGTAGCGCTCGTCGTCGTGGGCAAGGTCTTTCTGGATAATCTCGTTGGCCATGCGGGTGCCTTTGCCTGCTGCCTTGCAGCCGTTGTAGACACCGTCGAAATGGAAATGGATGCGAATGCCGTCAGGAAAGGCATCGGGCGGGTAATTCGGGGCAGTGAGCGAAACCCACCAGATCGGGGCAAAGTAGGCGGCAACCAGACAGATCAGGGAAATCAGGGTCAGGCCACCAACAATCTTGTTTTGTTTTTCCATTTTGCTGTTCTCTATCGTGTTGCGCCCGGCTTGGGGTCGGGAGGGGGCTGCCCGTCGAAGACGGGCAGCGGTACATCAGCAGAGCTATGTTACTTCTTCTTGCCGCCGGCTTTCGGCTTGCACATATTGCCCGGCATGACCAGGCTGGACTGATAGGCCGAAATCGCGACCAGTTGATCATTGGTGTAGGGCTTGATGACCTTGACCATGTCAGGGTTGGCATTACGGCGGTGACCGTCACGAATTTCAGTCATCTGGCGCAACAGATACTTGTAGTGCTGGCCGGCGATGACTGGATAGAACTTGTCCTTGACGCCTTCGCCATTTTTTCCGTGGCACTCCAGGCACTGCTTTTCATACAGTTCTTTGCCCTTGGCGACCTGCATCGCAGCATCGGCACCTTCGTATTTGCCGTGTTCGATGGGGATGCAGAGGCCTTCGATGTAGGCTGAAACGTCGGCCAGCTCCTGCGGATCAACAAGTGTGGCAGCGAACGGGTACATGGTCGGGTTGTCGCGCAGACCGGCACGGATGTCGGCCATCTGCTTGATCAGCACGGTGGTGTGCTGGCCGGCGAGTTGCGGGAAGGTGCCGTCCGGGCGACCGGCGCCGGATGGCAGGTGGCAGGCGCCGCAGACCTCATAGGCTTCCTCGCCCCGTTTTTTGTCGCCCTTGAGTTTCAGGGCTTCAATTTTTTCACCTTCCTGGGCGTTCCATTTGTAGTTTTTCGATTCGATGCCGCCCTGATGCGGAGCCGGCGGGCCGGCGAAGGCGACGCCTGCACTGAGCAGGCCAATCAGCAGAAGTGATGCTTTCATGTTTTGGTGTCCTTTTATGGCAGGTTGTTTGGAACGTTGTCGGCATTGTCGATCTACCTATATCAGCGTTCCTTGATGTGGGTCATAAGCCCGGCAAGCCGGGCCTTTTCACGTTATTTCAGCTTGGACAGGTATTCGGAAATCGCTTTGATTTCTTCGTCATTGACCAGGTGCATGACGCCCTTCATCGCGGCAGTCTGTCCGTTGTTGCGGGCGCCGCTCTTGATGTCCTTCATTTGCTGTTCAGCGTAGGCGGCATTTTGCCCGGCCAGCTTCGGGTAGTTAGGCATCAGCGGCTTGTCCGCCTTGGGGCCGTGACACGCGTTGCAGGTCTTGTCCTTGTACAGGGCCGCGCCATCAAGGGCCGCGAAAGCAGGTGAGGCGAAGAGCGCAGTGGCGATCAAAGTCATTACAAATTTCATGGGTATTCCCTCCTGAATGTGAAACGGGGAACAGATTGGCTCTGTTCCCCGCTAATTGCCTTAAGTCAGATCAAGTTTGTTTCTTACTTGACCTTCTTTGCACCGTTTTGCTCAAGGTAGGTCTTGGCGCGCAGACCGATGTCAGCTGCCTTGACCTGGTATTGCCAAACTTGCTCAGCCCACAGGTTGGCTTGGTCCCAATCCTTCTTGGCTGCTGCGGCTTCGTGCTTGGCCTTGGCGTCCTTCATCTTGCCGAGCTGGTCGGTTGCGTCGTCAACCATGTTGACCACATCCGGGAAGTCCTTGAAATTCACGCTGGTGATGTAACCGACCACGGAATCAATGACGACTTGGGTGTCTGCAACCTTCTTCACAGTCGCCTTATAGTCGGCTTCGGTGTAGTTGGCCTTGGCTTCTGCTGTCTTGCCCGGCTTCCAGCCCTTTGGCTTGACTAGCAGATAACCCTGCATTTCAAGGTGGAGTGCGGAGCAGAACTCGGTGCAGTAGTAAGGATAGACGCCTTCCTTGTCGGCCTTGAACTTGACGGTGACCGTCTTGCCCGGCTCAACCGAAGCGTGCACGTTGAAGGTCGAAACGGTGAAGCCGTGGGTTTCGTCCTGGGCGCGTTCGAGGTTGGTCAGGTGGATGGTGATTTCGTCGCCAACTTCAGCTTCGATGGTTTCCGGCGTGATGTGCGAACGGATCAGCGTGCCCTTGACCTCGATCTTGTTACCCTTCTTGGTCGTGACTTCCTCGCCAGCGCGAACCATACCCGGGTGCGGCTTGTCGGTGCGGGAGTCAGTACCAACCTTGTAGCGGACACCTGGCTTCAGTTTCGAAGCTTCGATGGCCACCACGTAGTGCGGCTCGCCCAGCGGCAGCGGCATGTCATACAGAAGTTGCATCTTGTCGTTGCTGATGTCGATCAACTGGTGGTTCTGCGGATGCAGTGGGCCAACCGGGTTGAAGCGATCGATCGACAGTTTGTTCAGCGCAACCAGGTAACGACCCTTCGGATCCGCCGAGTCACCTTCCATGGTCATCAGGTGACCGATGTTGTAGTGCACGGAGATCTTGTCGAGTACCTTGCCATCGCAGTGGTTCCATTTGACGACTTGCGAATCGACATACAGCGAGGTGTAGGCGATACAAGGCTTGGAATCATACTGAGTGTGCAGAGGACCGAGGCCGAGTTGGACCTGGGTATGCAGCGCATCCTTCATGCCGATGACCGGAATGCCGTACGGATCCTTGGATTCGAACTTGCCAGCCTTGATGGCGGCCTGGATCTTCTCGAAGGAATAGACGGAGACGTGGGTGTCGAGCTTGCCGGCGACGGTCAGGAACTTGCCGTCCGGGGTCACGTCGACGCCGTGCGGCGATTTCGGTTCCGGCACGAGGAAGAGGATGCCTTCCTTGATCGCGGTTTCCATCATCAGCACGTTGTGGCCGTTGATCTTCTTGGCCTTGCCCTGGGCAACCAGTTCGGCGGCCTTCTTCCAGTTGATCACGTGCAGATAGTCGGTGTCTTTGGCGGAGCAACCAGCCTCATACGGCGGACGACCCTTTTCGATGCCACCAACGTAACGCTCGGAGCAGAAGGAGTTGGTGAAGGACCAGCCATCGGACGGGCCTTTACCAGCGTCGGACAAATCCTGGCTGTACGGCGGCAGTTCGAGGGAGAAGGACTGTTTCGGATCGAGGCGGCCTTCCTTGCGGTCGAACTTCCAGTAGGTCACGCCACCGCGATACTTCTCATTGAACTCTTCGAGCGGGTAGAACTTCTTGTTTTCGAGCGGTGCAGCGTACTGCGCGGCTTCGATGACATATTCGGTATTCGGCGTGACGAAGGCACCACCGTGTTCCGACTTGTAGATCGGGTTGACCACGATCTGCTTGGTTTCGAAGTCACGCAGGTCGATCACGGCGAGGCGCGGATTGGCCTTGTCGTTAATGAACAGGAACTGGCCGTCGTACTTGCCCTGGGTTTCGGAAATGGCCGGGTGGTGCGTATCGCCCCAGTTGATTTCCTTGCCGTCGATGTTGCCCTGACGCAGCACAGCCTTGGAGTTTTCATCGAAACCGTAGCCTTGCCAGGGTTCCGGCGTGAAAACGCCGATGTACTTCAGGATGCGCATGGACGGAATGCCATACACGATGATCTGGCCGGACTGACCGCCAGAACTGAAGGCGAGGAATTCGTCGCGCTTGCCGGTCGGAACGTAGGTTTTGGACGCTGCGAGCAGATCCTGTTGGCTCAGGCCACGACGCTTCATGACGTCCTGCAGCGATTCAGCAGACCATGCAGTGGCTGCAAAACCAGCTGCCAGCAGTACGGCTGTGGTTTTAACTACAAATTTCTTCATCTTGATTCTCCCATGAATACCAGAAGTAGAACTTCCTTACCCCTCCATCGCCGCCTGCGACAAAATGCCCCTGCGACAATATGCCGCACACTCTATTCTTCGCTGACTGTGAAAGAATTGATGTTTGTTAAATTCAAAGCTGCCTCTTCAGGGAAAATGCGCTGTCTCCACAGGACTCGCAGTCCAGAAACGATCTAGTGAATAAGAAAATCCTGATTGATGTGATCGGCATCGAGTTGATTGCCCTGGTTGTTGTCATCGGCTACAAGTTGTCGCCGATGCTGTTACCTAAAGCCGACGTGACTATCCAGCCCGATCCAGTATGCAATTTGCAGGTGGTGGCTTGTGGCGTCACCCTGCCGTCCGGAGGGAAGGTCGTTTTGTCGATGGGCACGCGTCCGATTCCCTTGGTCAAACCATTCGAGGTGGAGGTGACGACCAGTGGTTTTTCGCCGACTCGGGTCGAAGTTGATTTTGCCGGCATCGACATGAACATGGGTTTGAACCGCCCGCAACTGGCCGCCAAGAGCGAAGGCAGCTATACCGCCGAGGTTACATTGCCGGTCTGTATTACCGGCCAAATGGACTGGCAGGCAACGGTGCTGATTGAAAGTGGCAGCGGGCGTATTGCTGTGCCATATCGTTTCAGTTCGGGGAGCCACGAGTGATGGCTGAACGTATTCTGATGGTGATCGCCGGGCTGCTGGCTCTGGTCGTGGCTGGCGTTGCCCTTTTTTGGCAGCCCGAAATGCCGGAACGCCCACTGCCTAGAGCGATCATCGCGGCTGGTGGCGATTTCACGCTGCAGTCGGCCAGTGGGCCGGTGTCCCTGAAGGACTATCGCGGCAAACTGGTTCTGCTCTATTTTGGCTATACCTTTTGCCCGGATATCTGTCCGACTTCATTGGCAGCGACCTCGGAAGGCCTGAAGCAGCTCAAGCCGGAGGAGCTGGCTCAGGTGGCAATGATCTTTGTTTCGGTGGATCCGAAGCGTGACACGCCGGAGCGCCTGAAGGAGTATGTCGAATTCTTCCACCCGACTATTGTTGGAGTCACAGGCACTGCCGAGAACATCGCCGAGATCGCCAAACGCTACGGTGTGTTCTACGCCGAGCAGAAAGTCGAGACAGCTGGCGGTGGTTATGTTGTCGATCACTCGGCTGATACGTTCATCGTCGCGCCCGATGGACAACTGGTCGGCAAGATAGCTCACGCAACGCCACCCGATCAGGTGGTCGTTGCAATTCGCAAATATTTGAAACAACCATGATGGAGAGTAAAGGCATGAAAAAACTGTCAATGTTCGCGGCTACGCTGATGTTTTCGGCCGGTGTTTTCGCCGGTGCTGCCGACAACGTGTCCGTGCAGGACCCCTATGTTCGTCTGGCGCCACCCAATGCGCCGGCTACGGGTGCCTTCATGGTGATCAAGAACAACGGCGACAAGGACATCAAGGTTCTCAAGGCTGACAATCCGGTTTCCAAAGTGACCGAACTGCATACCCATCTTAACGAAGGTGGGGTCATGAAAATGCGTCCGGTCCCGGCCATCGACATCAAGGCCAAGGGTGAAGCGGTACTCAAGCCGGGTGGTCTGCATGTCATGCTGATCGATCTCAAGGCGCCGATGAAGGAAGGCGATGTGGTGCCGATCACGCTGATTTTTGATGATGGCAGCGCCAAGCAGGTCGATGCCAAGGTGGTTCGGCCAATGGCTGCAGGCATGCCGATGTCGGAGCATAAACACTGAGCATTGGCTGTTGCCGGTAGCGGGTTATTTGTCTCCGGAAGGGGGCGTCCAGCGAAATGCCGGGCGCCCCTTTTTTCTGTTTAAGCAGAGTCAGTCAATCGGCAGCGACTTGATCGATGCGTCGAGGTTGATCATGTTGGCCGGCATCGGTTTGGCCATGTAATAGCCTTGGGCGAAGTTACAGTTCAGCGCCGATAGCGCATCGTACTGTTCCTTCGTTTCAACGCCTTCGGCAATCACCGAAAGGTGAAGGCTGTTGGCCAGAGCCATGATGGCGGTCACGATCGCCCGGTCGTTTTCATTGACCGTCATGTCCGTGATGAAAGAACGGTCGATCTTCAGGGTGTCGACGGGGAAGCGCTTGAGGTAGGCCAGGCTGGAGTAACCCGTGCCAAAGTCGTCGATCGACAGGCGGAAACCGCGACTGCTCAGGTTTTGCAGCGTGCCGAGGGCAAGTTCTCCATCCTGCATGATCACCGTTTCAGTAATTTCCAGTTCGATTCGATCCGGTGTCAGGTCATAGTCGGCGAGTACCCCGCAAATCCCCTCAGTGAGCTTCGGATCGTTGAACTGGATGGGCGATAGATTGAGCGCCAGGATGGGGGGGGTTAAACCCTGGTCAATCCAGCTTCGCAATTGCGAACAGGCGTGACGAAGAACGATGGTCCCGATTTCGCCGATCAGGCCGCTTTCCTCTGCCACGGTGATGAACTGAGCCGGGCCGACCAGCCCCTTGGTGGGGTGGTTCCAGCGAACCAGCGCCTCGTAGGAGGTAATGCGGTGGGTTTTCAGGTTGATAACCGGTTGATAGTGCACCTCGAATTCGTTCCGGTCGATGGCGCGACGGAGGTCGGACTCTATCTGGAAGTAATTGTCAGCGGCGGCATTCATCTCCGCCGTGAAGTAGCAATAGGTATTCCTGCCGTTGGCTTTGGCCTGATACATCGCGGTATCGGCATTACGCATCAGGGCGTTCACTGTCACCCCGTCGTTTGGATAAAAACAGATGCCGATGGATGGTGTGACGAACAATTCGTGCCCGTCGATGCGGATCGGCGGGCGCAGGGAATCGAGAATTTTTGACGCGAGCTTGCCGGCCTGGGCTTCATTGTTCTTGAACGGCAGGACGATCATGAACTCGTCGCCGCCCAGGCGGGCGATCGTGTCATTGGAGCGAAGTGTTTCAGTCAATCGGCTGGCCACTCTCTTGAGCAGTGTGTCGCCGATGTGGTGGCCAAGGGAATCGTTGATCGTCTTGAAGCGATCCAGATCGATGAACAAGACGGCAACTTTGGTGCCCTCCTGAGCCGCATTCTCCATTGCCTCGCCGAGCCGTTGCTGAAGCAAGGTGCGGTTGGCAAGTCCGGTCAGTGCGTCATGATGGGCCAGATAGCGTAACTTGCCTTCGATGCGCCGGCGCTCGAGTACTTCGCTTTCGAGTTCACTGGTTCGTTCCTTGACGCGCAGTTCCAGTTCATCCCTGGAGCGTAGCAGCGCATCTTCGGCTCGTTTGCGTTCGGTGATGTCGCTGGCAACGAAGAGGAAACCTTGGGCATTTCTGTCTTCAGGATGCAAGGCCGAGATCGAGAGCTCGACTGTAAATTTCTCGCCATCTTTTCGCTGGAAGGTCCAGTGTCCCTGGTCTACCGAGCCAAGTCGAACCCTGGCCAGCAATGCGTCAATATCCGTGACTGGTTCGAAGCCAATCTCGCTTGTTAGCGCCCGGCGACGTTCCCGGACTTCTTCACGCAGGAAAAAACACTCGACGGGGGTTCGTCCCAGCAATTCCGAGGAAGAGTAGCCGAGCATCTGCTCGGTTGCCGGATTGGATGAGATGACCCGGCCTTCGCTATCGGTCGACAGGATCATCAACTTTGCACTATTGAGAATCGCCCTCTGCAGCATGACGGATTCCCGCAGGGACTCCTCTGCCACCTTGCGTGAGGTGATGTCTTCGTAGTTCCAGATGGAGCCATCGTTCGGATGGGCCGGGTCAATGGCACGACCAGTGATACGTAGCCAGATCGGGTCCCCGTTCTGGCGTCGGTGAACGATTTCGGCAACGAAGGTTTCGCCTCTGCCGAGAATCTCGTAGGCTTTCGCGCCGGTTTCAGTATGCGATTTTTCGGAAAAGTACGTTATTCGCGTCGGTTTGCCCGTCAACTCGCCAGGGCCATAGCCATACAGCTCCTCGAATCGGCGATTGCATTGCTGAAATACACGGTTCTTGATGAAGGCAATGCCAGCAACACAGTGATCGAATATCAGGCGCTGGTCGAGATAAGCCTTCTTCAGTTCTTCTTCAGCGTGTTTGAAGGCTGTGCGGTCCTCGGCAATCCAGAAGACTCCCATCGATGGATCGCTCGCATCGGCCACGTAGCCGATCAGGTTGATCCAGATGTCGCTGCCATCCTGGCGGCGCATGTAGAGCTCGGTCTGGAATGGTTTGGCCTGGAAAAGGGCGGGGGCGGCGCGTCGATTGAGGTCCGTATGTTCTTCAGCGGATCGGTAAAGGGACGAAGTATCCACGCCGATTCCGTTTTCTCCGGGGAAACCGAACAGATTGCCAAAGCGCTGGTTGTAGCGAACAATTTTCCGATCACGAGTAACGACAATGCCCACTGATGAATTGGCCATCAGCGCTTCCATTTCGCGCGACGATTTTTCCAGCGCATCCCGGGTGCTGACGGCCTCGGTGATGTCGGCGGTAATCCAGACGATTCCACGACTGGGGTCGTTGGGGTCAATCGCTTTCGCAAACAGCTGGCACCAGATCAGGTGGCCATCTTTTCTCCTGAACTGTTTTGTCGCACTAAATGATTTTCCAGCCGAGAGCAGAGGGGAGGATTGACGGTTCAGTTCTTCGTGGCTTTCCTCGCTTGCATGAAGATTGGCGGTAGCCATGCCACGCAATTCGTCCGAGCTGTAGCCGACGATTTCCTCGAAACGCCGGTTGCTGCGCAGGACAGTGCGATGGCCGGTAAACACAATGCCAACGGAAGCATTGTTGAAAATGCTTTGTAGCTCCTGCAGGGTTTCATGAAGATTCCGTTCAGCCTGCTTTCGCTCCGATATGTCGTTGATGATCCAAATTGTTCCCTCCGCAGGGCGCTCGGGATCAACGATATACGCCACGGCATCAGCCCAGAAAGTATGGCCGTGGTGGTGCCTGAGCTGGATTTCATGGTGAAACGGCTTGCCGGATGACAGGATTGGGCCAGCGAGTCGGCCCAAGGATTCATAGTCAGCATCTGTCGGTAAAAGAAGTCTTGCCGGCATGCCGATGACTTCGCTGTCGAATCCGAAGATCTCTGAAAATTTGGCGTTGTGCCGAAGCATTTCGCCATTTTTTGTGTAAAGGATTCCCACAGGCGCGTTCGTCATGAGCGCCTGATACTCTCGTTCTGCGTCCAGCAATTAAGTCTCCACTACGTGGTGTGTATGAATATTTTTATAGTTGTTTATTTATGTTTTCTTTTCACAGTCTATTTTCTTTACTTAAGTCATACAAGTAAATGCGAATGTAGTTTTTCGCTGACGCCCATCCGTGAACGAAATAATGCCTTTCGCATGGCGTGCTCGCTTGATACAGGCAGCATTACGCGGAAGGTGTTGTCGTTGTGTTTTTGGCTCTTTGGCGGATGCCGGTCAGGCGGCTCGACTCAAGTCTTGACCGGCCGTTTTGATAGTTTGCGTTGCAGCGTGCGTCGATGCATTTTCAAGGCACGTGCCGTGGCTGAAATGTTGCCGTCGTTTTCGTTGAGGACGCGCTGGATGTGCTCCCATTCCAGGCGGTCGACAGATAGCGGTTCATCCGAGGCAGGGACGTCGAAATCCGGTCCGCCGTCGTCATCAAAGGCCGACAGGATGGCTTCAATCTCGACCGGTTTTGCCAGGTACTGGATGGCGCCCAGCTTGACGGCGTCGACCGCGGTGGCAATGCTGGCGTAGCCGGTCAGTACGACAATACGGCAATCCGGGTTGCTTTCGAGCAGTGGCGGAATCAGGGCCAGGCCCGAGCTGCCGTTCAGGTTGAGGTCGAGGACGACGCGCGCCGGATTCAGTTCGCGGGCCAATTCGAGTGCCGATGCGGAATCCTGAGCACCACGCGCTGGGCATCCGCGCCGCTCCATGGTGCGAACCAGAATGGCATTGAAACTGGGGTCGTCGTCGATGATCAGCGTCATTTCATTCATGCTTTTATCCGTGGCAGTTCGATGCGGGCAAGGGCGCCGCCTTCTTCCGGGTTGCTCAGGGTCAGTGTGCCGCCGAGCTGTTCGATGGCGCTACGGGTCAGCATCAGGCCGACACCGCTGCCGCGTTCATGGGCCGGGAAACTGGCCTGTCCGCCTTGCTCCAGTACTTCCGTCGGGAAACCGGGGCCGTGGTCACGGATGTCGATGCACAGGGTGGCTGTGCACCAGCTGAGGCGGATTTCCAGTGGGCTGGTTGTTGCGTTGGCTGCATTGTTGAGCAGGTTGAGAACAGCCTGCTCAAGCCTCGGATCGGCGATGATTTCAGGGGCTGTGCCGTCACTGGCAACGATCAGTCGGCTGCTGGCCTGCGGCCGCGCGGCATGCCAGCGCTGGCGCAGGTTGTCCAGCCAGCGATTTGCTGCATGCAGCGGCGCATTTTCCAATCGTTCTGCACCGGCGCGGCGCGACAAGCCGGTGATGATTTCCTTGCAGACACCGATCTGCTGGCGGAGCAGGGCGATGTCTTCACGCACCGGTTGGCTCAGGCCGGGATCGTTGGCCAGTTCTCCGGCGAGCAGGGCCATCGTGCCAAGCGGCGTGCCGAGTTCGTGGGCGGCGCCGGCGGCCAGGGTACCCATGGCCATGACCCGTTCATCGCGCAGAGCCTGTTCGCGGGCGGTGGCCAGTTCTGCGTCGCGCTCGCGGATCTGGCGGGTCATGCGGATGATGATCCAGCCGATCATGGCAGCGGAGAGGACAAAGATCAGCCACATGCCGATCAGGTGCAGGCGAGTGGCGCGTGTCGCATCCGGCATCGGTAGCGGCAGGTAAAAGACCATCAGTAGCGAATAGGCAGCGATGGCGGCGGCACAGATGATGGCTGCAAAGCGTGCCGGCAGCGTCAGGGCGGCGATGGCGACGGGGGGCAGGAGCAGCGATACCAGCGGGTTGGCGGCACCGCCGCTGAAGAAGACGACTGCGGTCAGCGCGCCGATGTCGAAAAGTAGTTGAACGAACAATTCGCAGGCGCTGGCGGTTTTTGACCGGATTACTCGCCACTGGGCAAATGCATTGAACAGCCCGGCAATGACGACGATGCCAAGCAAGGGAATTTGAGGCACCGGAATGTCGAGCAGGCCGGGAACGAGAAAGATCAGTTGCGTCAATGCGGCGAGTACGACCCAGCGGCTTGCGACCAGTCGACGCAGGTTGGCCAGATGCTCGGAGTTTTCGTTGGTGCAGGGCGTTGTTGCCATGGGGTGAATTATGCGTGATTTGTGTCAATTTTCAGTCGCTTGCAAGATGCGACAATTCGCCGCAGCCTTCTTCGGAGTCTTTATTGCATGTTGCGTCACTTACGGAATTCTCTATTGCTGGTGCTGCTGATGGCGAGCCTGTCGGTCTCTGCTGCCGATCTTGAGAAAGGCAAGGAAATCAACGGCACCTGTGCCGCTTGCCATAGCGATAATGGGCAGGGTGGCAAGAGGGGCGAGTACCCGCGCATTGCCGGCCAGCAGGTGAAATACATCGAAAGCCAGTTGAGAAATTTCCGGGCGCGAACCCGAGTAAATATTCCGATGTTTCCCTATACACAGGAACGGGAGTTGTCGGATACGGACATCAAGGATATTTCTGCCTACCTGAGCGGGATAGAGTTGGACACCAGGATGCCCACCTACACCGGCAAGGAGGACGCATTGACCAAGCTGCTGATGGCGGAAAAAGTGATGATCATTCCGCGCGCCGAGGGCGATCTGGCCAATGGTGAAAAGATTTACCAGAAGCAGTGTGCCGCCTGTCATGGCAAGGCGGGCAAGGGGCGTGGCATGTTCCCGATGCTGGTCGGGCAGTACACGAATTATCTGCAGCGTCAGGTAGACCTTTACCTGAAGGGCGACCGGCCGCATGACGAAGAGGGCACGGTCGGCGTGCTGAACGGCCTGAAGGCGCAGGATATTCAGGATATTCTGGCTTACCTCACCTCAATTCAGGAACCCAAGGAATGAAACGACTCGGCTTCACCCTGCTGGCTATGCTGGCTGTTTCGGGTGCATGGGCACATGGCCATTCCGGACCAATCGATGACAGCATGCCAGATGCCCAGAAAATCCGTTTCTGCGAGCGCGTCCGTGATCATGCGCTCCAGGCTTTCTACAATCGCGAACGCGGCCAGAAAATGCGGCTGTTCGATGAAGATGGCAGTGATGGGGCGCGAATCACCAACCACATCATCAAGCGCATTTACGAGGAACCGCAGATTTCCAGCCCGAAGAAGGCAGAAACCTTCGGCCGGGCGACCTGCAACGAAATGATGAGTTCAAGCACTGCTTCAGAGTAAGAAGGGAATGAAACGCTTGGTCCGCTGCATATAGTCGGCATACGGCCGGCCGAAATAGGCCAGGCATTCGCGTTCGTCAGTGATTGCGGTTAGCCAGAGGGAAAACGAGGCGATCCCCGCGATGATCGTGCCTATCATGCTCGGATCCTGAAAGTAGGCGCCCCAGGCTAGTGCCAGCAGGGACGTATACATCGGATGGCGGATGTGGCCGAAGATGCCGTGGGAGACGAGTTGGGTGGTTTTCTCGAACTCGTAGAACGTTCCGTCATCACGCTTGGCATTGGCGGCGCCGTGGCGGCGCAGGGTGCGTATGCCTTCGATCACGAGAAAGATGCTGAGCAGCATCAGCATCCACGAAGTGAACTGGTGTGGCGAATAGGGATCGTTACCCCAGACCCCGCGATTGAGCACGATCAGGCCGAGTATGGCTTCCCAGGCAAAGAAACGGTAGAAACCGTGGCTACCCGGTTTGCGCAGTGATTTACGCGACAGCCAGATGACGACCAGTGTGCCAATCAGAAAAAGTATGGAATCGTTCATGTCAGTCTGTGAAGCTGGTGGTCAAGGCTGCAATCATGTAAGTGTGGTCGAGTACGCCGGCACTCTCGCGAATGCTGTGCATGGCCCACATCGGCGATCCGACGTCGACGCTGGGTATTCCTAGGCGGGAGGCGACGATGGGGCCGATGGTGCTGCCGCAGCCGAGATCGGTGCGGTGGGCATACTGCTGGCACGGCACGCCGGCTTTGGCGCAGATGGCCATGAAGCGGGCGGCGGTATCTGCGTTGGTGCTGTAACGCTGGTTGGCATTGCTCTTGATGACTGGTCCGGCGTTGACCACGGCATGGTGGCAGGGCTCATAGGCAGCCGGGAAATTGGGATGCCAGCCGTGGGCCATGTCGGCGCTGATGAAGAAACTCCGCGCCAGCATCCGACGTTGGTCCTCGCCATCGAGGCCGGCGCTGCTTGCCAGCCGGCTGATTACGTCGGAGACAAAACTGCCGCCGGCACCGGCGGCGCTCTCGCTGCCGACTTCTTCATGGTCGAAAAAAGCACACAGGCAGGTAGCCTGCGGCTCTTTCGTGGCAAGCAAGGCGCTCAGCGCAGCATGGCAGGAGGACAGGTTGTCGAGCTGGCTGTTGGCAATGAATTCGCGATCCACACCCCAGAAGCTGCCTTTTTGCGTGTCGTAGGCGTTCAGCTCCCAAGTCAGCAAGTCGCCCGGCTCGACACCGAGCAACTCGGCGATGGGCTGGCGGAAGCGCGCCTCGGCTTTGGTGCCATCTTCGGAAATGCCCAACAGCAGCGGCAGTTCGGTCTGTTTGTTGAACTTCAGGCCATTCTCGTTAACTTCCCGATTCATATGGACGGCAAGGTTGGGCAGGCGCAGTAGCGGCTCGGCAAAGTGCACCAGCCGGGTTGTGAAACCGCCCGGCGTGCGGACATTGACCCGCCCGGCTAGTGACAGGTCACGGTCGGCAAAGGTGGCGAGGATGGGGCCACCGTAGATCTCGACGCCGAGCCTGACCATGCCGGCTGCGTCTTCGGCCGGTTTCGGCTTGAGGCGCAGGCCCGGTGAATCGGTATGGGCGCCGATCATCCGCAGGCCGGCGTCGGCAGCTCCCTGCTGGCCGACGATGAAGGCGATGATCGACGAGCCGCCGCGCACGACGTAATGGCGAGCACCGGCGCTCAGCGTCCAGCGGTCAACTTCTTCAAGCCGGATGAAGCCTGCGGCCTGGAGCCGGGTTTCACAGGTCTGCACGGCATGCCACGGGCTGGGGCTGGCATCGATGAAGTCGAGCAGGTCCTGCGCCTGGGCGCGGGCGGTATCGGGAATGTTCATGGTTATTTCTGTTTGAGCAATTCAATCAGCAGGTCGGCAATGCTTCTATCATAAAGCATGGCGATGTGCCCAACCGGGGGAAGTTCGACATCGCGCGCCCCGGGCAGGCGTTGGTTGTCCTGTGGCATGGCGTAGTTGTCGTAAGGATTGCGCAGGCTGATGAAGGGGATTGTCACCGCCTCGCTCGCCATGTCGCGCAGCCATAGTGACCCCGGCTGCATTTCACGGGCGTTCTTGCCGATGCCGATGCGGGCCAGCGCGGAGCCTTGGTGCGGTGTGGCCAGCGTCAGCAGACGGTCGACTCGATCCGAGCCGTGGCGAGCCAGATAGCTTCGGCAGATCAGGCCACCCATGCTGTGGGCGATCAGCGTGACCTGCTTGCTGCCGGTGATGGCACAGACTTCCTCGATACGCTGATTCAGTTGCGGTACGAGCTTGCCCAGGCTGGTGTAGGGCGGGATCAGACTGACCGAGGCGACCGTATGTCCCGCGGCTTCAAGGCGCCGGCGGAGCAGCCACCAGATGCCACGGCTGCAGCCGTAACCATGGACGAGGAGAATCGGCCTGCTGCCGGCGGGTAGGCGGTCGGCCGGCATCCACAGTCGCTCGAAAGGAATGACGAGCAGGAAGGTGAGCAGGAAGGCGAGGTATTCGCCAACCATGATCGCCAGCCGCTTGGCAAAGCCGAGGCGCGGCGCTGGTGAGGCGAAGGCCATGCCGAATGTCCAGGTCGTGGCGTTCATCCAGAAGCGCAGGCCGAGCAGGCAGTTGATGGCACCGACGATGGCGAGTGGCCAGTCGAGATGCATGAAGTGGCGGCCGATGTAGAGGTAGCCGGATATTTCAAGAGCGATCCAGATGAGCAGGGAAATTGGCAGCATGTCGGGATCAGGCCGCTTCGGTTTCAGGCTTGGGCAGCCAGATGCAGGCGCCTTTCGATTCCTTGTCGATCGCCGCCAGTACCGTTTCATGCTCGGCGATTTCCTCGGCTGAGGCGCGGCGTACGCTAAGCGGCTTGCGTTCGCGAACCAGACCATCGGCACCAATGTTCGGGCGCGGTGCAGCGTCGGGTTCGATCATCAGGCTGTTCTGGCCGCGAGTCATGGCCAGGAAGACGTCAGCCAGCAGTTCCGTATCGAGCAGGGCGCCGTGCAGCGTGCGGCTCGAATTATCGATCTCGTAGCGTTCGCACAGTGCATCGAGACTGTTGCGTTTGCCAGGGTGCAGTTCCTTGGCCATGCGCAGGGTGTCGATGACGCCGTTGCAGATGGTGCCGACCGGAACCCGGCCAAGGCGGTCAAGCTCGGCGTTGAGGAAGCCGATGTCGAACGGGGCGTTGTGGATGATCAACTCGGCACCGTTGATGAACTCAAGGAACTCGTCAGCGATGTCGGCGAATTTTGGCTTGTCGGCCAGGAATTCAAGGGTAATGCCGTGGACCGCCTGAGCGCCTTCGTCGATTTCACGCTCCGGGTTGACGTATTTGTGCAGGTGGTGACCGGTGAAGCGGCGATTCACCATCTCGATGCAAGCCACTTCGATGATGCGGTGTCCGGAGCGGGGGTCCAGACCGGTAGTTTCAGTGTCGAGAACAATCTGTCTCATGCGGTTTTCCTGTTTCTCAATTCTTCGATGCCGCGGTTAGCCAAGGCATCGGCGCGTTCGTTTTCCGGATGCCCGGAATGTCCCTTGACCCAAACCCATTCCAGCTTGTGCTGTTTAACCTGGGCATCAAGCAGTTGCCAGAGATCGGCATTCTTGACGGGTTTCTTGTCCGAAGTCTTCCAGCCATTCTTCTTCCAGCCGTGGATCCACTCGTTGATGCCCTTCATCACGTATTGCGAGTCGGTGTAGATCTTGCCGCCAATCGGGCGCTTCAACGCCTCGATGGCACGAATGGCGGCCGTCAGTTCCATGCGGTTGTTGGTCGTTTCCCTCTCGCCGCCCCACAGTTCCTTTTCGTGTGGTCCGAGGCGCAGGATTGCCCCCCAGCCACCCGGGCCTGGGTTGCCCTTGCAGGCCCCATCGGTAAATATTTCAATGGTTTCTTCAGCGGCCATTGCCTTCCTTTTGTGCAATCGGGCGCAGTGCCTTGGCGCGCACTGCCTGTTTTTTCCATTTTGGGGTGATCAGACGCATGCTGTGCGTGCGCTTGATGGCACGCAGCACATAGACGCCACCGGAGAAGTTCCACCAGCGGTTGCTGGCGTTCTCGATGAAACGCCAGTTCTGCAGCCATTTCAGTTGATCGACGGGGGGGACGTAGCACCCCAGGCTGCCACGATCGACCTCGAATGCGAGCAGTTTCATCCAGTCTTTCAGACGATTCATCGACAGGTAAGTGCCGTTCCATGGGAATTCGCCGCTACGATCCAGCTTGCGTTTCAGGCCCCACAGCGAAAACGGGTTGAAACCGACGATGATGACCTGTCCCTCGGGAATCAGGATGCGTTCAACTTCACGCAGGATCTGGTGCGGCTCATCGCTGAATTCGAGCACGTGCGGCAGGACGACCAGATCGATGCTGCTCGACGCGAAGGGCAGGGCGGTGTAGTTGCAGAGCACGTCCACCTCGCCGTGCTCGCCACCGCGCTGGCGTAGCGGAATGCGGTTGGCGCGCAGGAAATCACCTTGCGGCAGGCCGAGTTGCAGGGCGTTGAAGCCAAAAATATCGGTGACGATGCCGTCTAGCTGGCCTTGCTCCCAGTCCAGAACATAGCGGCCGGGGGCACTCGACAGCCATGTGTCGAGCCCAGGAATTGACATCCGGGGCGCGTCGCTCGATAGTTCAGGCATGTTTGAAATTTCGTTCATTCCCGCATTCAAGGACAATTACATCTGGCTGCTGACCCAGGGCAAGCGCGCCTACGTCGTCGATCCCGGAGATGCTGCACCTGTGCAGGCAAGGCTGGAGGCAGATGGGTTGACGCTTGAAGGCATCCTGATTACCCATCACCACGCCGATCATCAGGGGGGCGTCGCCGAACTGAAAGCGCGCTGGCAAGCCGAGGTATATGCACCGGGCAATGAGTCTATCACAGGCTGCACTTGTCCCTTGAGCGGTGGTGAAAGCCTCGATGTGCTCGGGCAAAATGTGAAGGTCATGGCCGTTCCCGGTCACACGTTGGGACACCTGGCCTATTACGTGCCGGGAGCGCTGTTCTGCGGCGATACCCTGTTCGGTGCTGGTTGTGGTCGCTTGTTCGAAGGAACCCCGGCCCAGATGTCGGCATCGCTCGACAGTATTGCTGCCCTGCCTGACGACACCCTGATCTACTGCGCTCACGAATATACGGAAATGAATCTGCGTTTTGCGCGGGCGGTCGAGCCGGAGAATCCGGCGCTGCTCGCTCGGGTGGCCAAGGTGGCAGCGTTGCGTGAAGCGGGGTTGCCGAGTGTGCCGTCGACGCTGGCTGAAGAAAAAGCGACCAATCCCTTCCTGCGCTGTCAGGAGGCAGCAGTGGTTGAGGCCGGTTTGGAGCACGTCATTTCCGGTCGGAATGGCAACGCCGCTCAAGGAGCAATGGCGATCCATGACCATTCAAAAACCGAAATTTTTGCGGCTATTCGCAGCTGGCGAAACAGCTTCTAGGGCTTTTTCTGGCGGACACGTCCGCTGACTTTTTCCAGCGTATCAAGGACACGCGCCGCATTGAAAGGCTTGATGATGAAGCCGCTGGCACCGTTCTGGATTGATTCCTGAACCGTATCCGGGTCGGAGTTGCTGGTCACCATGATGACCTCAGTCTCCGGGTGCGCCGCCTTGATTTCGCACAGCGCTTCAATCCCGTTTTTCTCCGGCATCATGACATCCATGCACGCAATGTCCGGCTTCAATCGCTCGACCAGATCGACGGCGGCTACCCCATTGCGCGCTTCGCCAACGACATCATATTCCTCGCCGCGCAGCATCCCGCGGAGAATGCTGCGCATCATGTCATTGTCGTCAACGATGATGATGGAAAGGCGTCTTCTGGCCATGGTTCGTCAGTCAGTAACTAGGTGGCGTCGGCACGGCAGACGCGATCCCGACCTTCCTTTTTTGCACGATAAAGGGCCTTGTCAGCCGCCAGGATCAGATCATCTGGCGGGTTGTCGAAGCCGGGAGCAGCCGCGGCAATGCCAATACTCAGGGCAACCTGACGGGTTGGTGACGAGGCGTGAGTAATATTGAGTTCCTGGATGGCATGGCGAATTTTTTCGGCCACCATCAGTGCTCCGCCGATGCTGGTTTCAGGCAGGATCACCGCAAATTCCTCGCCTCCATAACGGGCGACCGTGTCGGATGGGCGCTCAGTGTGGCGGCTGAGCGCGGCAGCGATCTTGCGCAGGCATTCATCACCGGCCTGATGACCGTAGGTGTCGTTGTAGAGCTTGAAATAATCGACATCGCACATCAGCAGGGAAATGCTGTTCGAGTGCCGGCGAGCCCGACGCCATTCGATGGAGAGCGCTTCGTCGAAATAGCGTCGGTTGGCGACGCCAGTCAGGCCGTCACTGGATGCAATCCGGATCAGTTCCTGATTGGCCGCATCAAGTTTTCGAGTTACGGCGATCAACGACGCGCGCATCAGGACGATACGCTGCATGGCGCGAATCTTGGCGCCGAGAACGATCTCGCTGACTGGCTTGTGCAGGTAATCGTCGGCACCGGCGGCAATACCTTTTTCAATATCGGCATCGTCGCCAAGCGACGAAAGAAAAATGATTGGTGCCCAGTCTCCCGGCTTCTCCATGGCCCGGATGCGTTGGGCAACGACAAAGCCATCAATGTCGGGTAGCACGATGTCGAGCAGCACCAGATCGGGACGGTTACGTGAAAACAGTTCGATCGCCATTTCGCCATTGTCTGCAGGAATGGCTGTCGCGCCGAAGTGTTCGACGTACTTGGTCAGGATGGCGAGACTGGAACGACTGTCTTCAACAACGAGAATTTTCATGGCGGCGACACGAACTCGATTGACTCAGTCTAACGGCAATAACTGCTGAAGAAAACAAGCGCACCAACGGCAATGCCAACAGCGGTTAGTCCCCAGACGATACCCCAGGTCAGCGCCTGACGTGTCTGATGGTGGGCGGCATGTTGCTTGAATTGGAAATAGCGTTGAAACTCGCCGAGCGTGAGCAGTGCAGTAAACAGGAAGAAAATCATCCCGCAGAACATGGCAATGATGGTGCCATTGGTCAGTTCGCGGCAGGAGCCGGCCGTGCGATGGAGAAAAATCAGGAGGGCATCGGTTCGGAAGGCAAAGCCGACCAGG
This sequence comes from Pseudomonadota bacterium, assembly GCA_018262195.1. Classification (GTDB taxonomy): domain Bacteria; phylum Pseudomonadota; class Gammaproteobacteria; order Burkholderiales; family Rhodocyclaceae; genus Azonexus. The sequence goes on from JAGTRS010000003.1 coordinate 128,741, forward strand.
AGATAGGCCAGCCCGGCAAAAATACCGATCAGACCAATCACTAGCCAGGTTTGCCAGCGCTTGAGTTGCACAATGGCGCTGTAAATGTCGTCGATTATCCAGTTCATATGCTTTTTTGCTGATATTGGTGCGGCAGCGGTGTGCTAAATTTAGCCGATATATAGCACCCGAGGCAGAATATCATGGCAGAGCAGGCAGCAAACAAATCAGTATCAATGTCACGTCTTTCTGCTGCTCTTAAATCCCCTCGCAGCATGAAATTCGGAAAATGGCTGGGGATATTTCTGCTGGTTATTGGCGTTTTAGGCTTTTTTGCGGCGCCACCGCTGCTTAAATCAATTTTGCAGAAGCAACTTTCGCAGCAGTTGCATCGCGAAGTCAGTATCGAAAAGATCGATATCAACCCCTACGCCTTGTCAGCCACGCTGAACGGCTTTTCGATCAAGGCTGACGGCGGCAAAGAGGTGGCCGGCTTTGACGAACTGTTCGTCAATCTCTCGACCGCTTCGATATTCAAACTGGCAGCTGTCGTCGACGAAATTCGTTTGCAGGGTTTGCGCATTGCAGTGTCACGAGTCGCCGAAGGGCGGTACGACATTTCTGATCTGCTGGACGAGTGGATGAAACCCAAGGACGAGCCGGATACCGGGACGCCGCGTTTTTCGTTAAACAATATCCAGCTGATCAACGCCAGCATAGTTTTTGACGATCAGCCCAAGGGCAAGGTCCACACGATCAGCGATGTCAATCTGGCCTTGCCTTTTGTTTCCAGCCTGCCCTATCAGGCCGAAGTGCTGGTCAAGCCTTCTTTTTCAGCCAGCATCAACGGTTCGCCACTGGTGCTGACTGGCGACAGCAAGCCATTTACGACAACTCACGAAAGCCAGTTAAGCCTCGATCTGGATCGATTCGATCTGGCTATCCTGCAGCCCTATCTGCCGGACTCACTGCCGGTCCAGCTCAGTACCGGAACGCTCGATACAGAAATCAAGGTCATGTTCAAGGAGGTGTCGGACAAGGTTTATTCCGTATCCGTCACTGGTGCGGCACATGTTTCAGGCTTGGTTCTGACGGAGAGCGATGCTCAGCTAGTCGGCTGGAAACGGCTCGATGTCGAACTCGATAGTGTCGATCCGATCAACCGTAAGGCTGCAGTCAAGCGGGTATCCCTCGATGGATTGGATATCAGCCTGAACGTGAACAAGCAGGGCGAATTCAACGTACTTCGCTTGGCCGAAAAGTTGGCGAAGCCGGCTGCCGCGCCTTCGGAGCCGAAGGCTGATTCGGGAAAGCCGTTCGAATGGACACTTGGCGAGTTTGCGCTGAGCAATGGCCTGGTCCGCTGGAAGGATGATTCCAATCTGACGCCGGTTCAGGGCGAAATACGCAATTTGCTGGTCAATGTTGGCAAGGTGGACGGCAAACTGGTCGAGCCGATTGAAATCAGCGAGGTGAGTTATCAGGTTGATCTCGGTGATCGTTTCCGCATCGACAAGATGTCCGTCAAGGGCATTCGCGTTGATCTTCCGGCGCACCGCATCGACATCGCCGAAGTCCACAATTCCGGCGCCAGTGCCCGAATGTTGCGCAACAAGGCAGGCAAGATCGAATGGGTCAGCTCGCCGGTGCTTAAGACCATTCGGGCAACCGATGCCAAGGTCAAGGACGAAAAGCCATGGATCGGCAAGGTCGGCAAACTGGCCATTGAAAATCTTGGATTCCGTTTCGAGGATCAATTCACGCAGCCAGCCGCGGTTCAGGAAATTGATGGCTTCAACCTGCTTGGCCAGGATCTGAGCAACGAGCCAAACAAGAAAGGCACGATTTCGCTGAAGAGCAAAATCAACAAGAAAGGCAGCCTGAATGTTGATGGCAGTCTGCAAATCTACCCACTTGATGTGGCCGTCAAGGTCGATACGCTGGGGATTCCGTTGATGCCGCTGGAGCCGTACCTCAGTCAGTTCCTGAACATCTCGCTGACGCGCGGCATAGTCTCGAACAAGGGTGAAGCGACTGTCAGGCTCGATACCGAAGGCTTGAAGGCCGGCTACAAAGGCTCATTCACCTTGGGTGATTTTGTTGCAGTGGACAAGCTGAACAGTGCTGATTTCCTCAAGTGGAAATCGCTCTATTTCGGTGGCATCGATTTCCGCCTGGAGCCGATGGCGATCAACATCGGTGAAATTGCGCTGACCGATTATTTCTCCCGATTGATCCTGAACAAGGACGGTCGCCTGAATGTCGCGGAGATTGTCAAGAAGCCAGAAGGTGAAGCAGCAGCGCCGAAGGAGGTGAGCAAGTCAGCCGAACTGAAGGTGGCCGAGCCTAAGAGCGAGGCAAAGGCGGCAAGCAAGGATGCCTCGCCAGCCAAGGCCCCGGTGCCGATCAAGATTTCCAAGATCACCTTGCAGAACGGTACGGTGAATTTCTCCGATCTTTTTGTCAAACCGAATTACACCGTTAATGTCACCAAACTGGGCGGCCGCGTCACTGGTCTTTCTACGGTTGCTGATACCGTTGCCGATATGGAGTTGCGTGGCAAGTATGCCAACTCGGCGCCTGTGCTGATCCAGGCCAAGCTCAATCCATTGGCCGCAAAGTCTTACCTCGATCTGAAAGCGGAAATCACGGGCGTCGATCTGGTCGGCTTCTCGCCCTACTCGGGAAAGTATGCCGGTTACGCCATCGAGAAGGGCAAGCTGTCGCTGTATGTGGCCTACAAACTGGAAAACAATCAGCTGGCTGCGGAAAACCGTCTGTTCATCGATCAATTTACCTTCGGCGAGAAGGTAGATAGCCCTGATGCCACCAAACTGCCAGTCAATCTGGCGATTTCACTGCTCAAGAACAATCGTGGCGAGATCGATCTCAATCTGCCGATTTCCGGGTCGCTCGATGACCCGCAGTTCTCGATTGGCGGTCTGGTCATCAAGGTCATCGTCAATCTGTTCGTCAAGGCGGTGACTTCGCCGTTTGCTTTGCTCGGCTCAATGTTCGGTAGCGGTGAGGAATTGTCGAACGTCGACTTCGCCGTTGGTCGCGTCGGCATTGACGCCGCAGGGACCAAGAAGCTGGAAAATCTTGCCAAGGCTCTGGTCGAGCGTAATTCGCTGAAGCTGGAAATTACCGGCCGGGCCGATCCGGAAACCGACCGGGAAGGCGTCAAGCGCGTCGGTATCGAGCGTGCCATGAAGGCCGAGAAGCTCAAGGATCTGAAGAAGGCAGGTGAGGGCAAGTCGCTTGAAGATATCGATATTTCGCCTGAGGAATACAAAACCTATTTGACTCGTGCCTACAAGGAAGCAAAATTTCCGAAGCCGCGTAACGTGGTTGGCCTGCAGAAGGAACTGCCGGTTGAGGAAATGGAAAAGCTGATGCTGGCCAATCTCCCTGCTTCGGATGACGACATCAAGGTACTGGCCGATCGCCGGGCCGAGGCGGTTCAGGGCTGGCTGGTCGAGCAAGGCAAGGTGCCGCCTGAGCGTGTTTTCCTGTTGCCGCCCAAGGTTGAGCATGACGACAAGGGCAAGGGTAGCCGAGCCGATTTTTCCTTGAGGTGAGTTTCTTGATTGGTGAAACGATGGGGCTGGCCCTGGTGGCTGGCGTGGTGGTGATCATCCTGTTACAGGTGGCCTTGCTATTGCGGGGAAACTGGAAGCAGGATGATGAAAGGCGCTTCCGGGGGCTGCAGGAGGGCCTGGATAAAGGTTTGATGCGCCTTGAACGCGAATTGCGCGAGGAACTGGCGCGTAGCCGCCGCGAGGATGCCGAAGAGGCTTTCCGCGACCGTGAGGAGCGGGCGCAGTCATCCAATCTTCTAGGCCAGGCCTTGACGACACAGGTTGGACAGTTCGGCACCTTGCAAGCTGAACGTCTTGAGGCTTTCGCGCGCGAACTGAACCGTTTTTCCCTTGGTCTGGACGAGCGTTTCGAGCGCCTGAAAATGACAGTCGAAAGTCGCCTGACTGCAATTCAGTCCGACAACGCCAACAAGCTTGAAGAAATGCGCCGTACCGTTGACGAGAAGCTGCATGCGACGCTGGAACAGCGACTTGGCGAATCCTTCAAATTGGTCAGCGACAGGCTGGAACAGGTGCATCGTGGCCTGGGTGAAATGCAGACGCTGGCGGCTGGTGTCGGTGATTTGAAGCGTGTGCTGACCAACGTGAAAACGCGGGGCACTTGGGGTGAGGTTCAGCTTTCTGCATTGCTCGAGCAACTGCTGACGGCCGATCAGTTTGCTTCCAATGTTGCTACCCGGCCGGGAAGCAACGAGCGCGTCGACTTTGCCATTCGCTTGCCGGGCAAGGGTGATGGTGCCGTTGTCTGGCTGCCGATCGATGCCAAGTATCCGATTGAGGACTATCAGCGCCTGCTCGATGCGCAGGAGCGCGCCGATCCGGGGGCGGTTGAAGAAGCCTCGCGGGCGATCGAAACTCGCCTCAGAAACGAGGCGAAAAGCATTCATGAGAAATACGTCTCGCCGCCGCATACGACCGATTTTGCCATGCTCTACCTGCCGCTTGAGGGCCTCTATGCTGAGGCTTTGCGGCGCCCGGGTTTGGCCGAGGCGCTGCAGCGCGATTATCGCGTCAGCCTGGCCGGGCCGACGACGCTGGCTGCGCTGCTCAACAGCCTGCAGATGGGCTTCCGTACGCTGGCCATCGAGCAGCGCTCGGCGGAGGTGTGGGCTGTTCTCGGTGCGGTGAAGACCGAATTTGGCAAGTTCGGCGAGGCGCTGGCGCATACCCGGAAGAAACTGGACGAGGCGAGCAACAGCATCGCCAAGGCAGAAACACGGACCCGGCAACTGTCGCGGAGGCTGAAGGAAGTTGAAGCGCTGCCGGCGGCAGAGTCGGAACAATTGATTGGGGTAGCGGATTTCGATGGCGAAGACGAGTGAATTAGAAGTTGCCTACAAGGCAACGACCTATCGGGTGTATCTGTCCGGCGGAATCTGCGATCTGCGGGTTGGAGAACCCTGCGAAACGCTCCGCTGCTGGCTGGAAACCGCCGGCTGCAAGCAGTTCTCGATCATTACGGCATTCAACCCCGGCTCACAACCGACCGACGAGGCGCTAAATGCCGAACGGCAGGCGCAACTGGAGTGTGATCTGCTGGAAGGTAACTACGAGCCGTACGCAGGCCAGAATGTTCCGGACAGCGAAGCCTGGCCTGTCGAGGAGAGTTGTTTCGTACCGGACCTCGCGCCTGAGGATGCTTGTGCATTGGCCGGGGATTACGGGCAGAATGCAGTGATCAGCGGTGGTTCCGATGGTGTCCCGCATCTAGTCTGGGTGGAAACAAGCGAACAATGAGCAGAAAAATCGGTCGTTTTGAAGTCCGGGGGGAGTTAGGGCGCGGTGCGCAAAGTGTGGTCTATCTCGGTTTCGATCCGCAGTTGCAGCGCGAAATTGCCATCAAGACCCTTCATTTCTCACGGCCGGATCCGGCCCAGAATCGGGTTTTGCTCGACGAGGCGAGAACGGTCAGCAAGATGCGCCATCCCAACATCGTGCCGATTTTCGAGGCGGGTGAGGAGAGCGGGGATCTCTACCTGGTCTTCGAGTATGTGCCCGGCAAGAACCTTGCGGAATTCCTGCGCCAGAGCGGTGCCTTGCCGCCGGTCAAGGCAGTCACCATTTTGCGCAAGGTGCTCGATGCAGTAGCTCATGCGCACGCTCAGGGCATCATCCACCGTGATCTGAAACCATCCAATATTCTGCTCGACGACGACGGTACGCCACGGGTCATGGATTTCGGCATCGCGGCGCGTATCGATGGTGTGGCTGAAGGTTCAGATCGGGTGACCGGGACGCCGGCCTACATGTCACCGGAGTACATCCTCAAGCGCGAATTGAGTGAGCGTTCGGATGTCTTCTCGGCGGGCGTGATCCTGTTCGAGATGCTGACTGGGCAACGGGCGTTTGCCGGAGATAATCTCTCCCAAATCATGCAACGGGTGGCCAGGGAAGACTTGGTGTTGCCCGATGAGGCTGCGGTAGATGCTCGTTTGAGTGCCATTGTAAACAAGGCTGTGGCTCGAGAGTCGTCCGTGCGCTTCCAGACGGCAGCGCAATTTGCCGAAGCACTGGAAAATTACCTCGATCCAGAAGACGAGATAGGCGCTACCGGTGGGGGGCGACAGGCCACGCTGGAGTTCCTGTTGCGCCGCATGCGGCACAAGAGCGACTTTCCTGCTTTGTCGGAATCAGTCAGCGCCATCAACAAGATCGCCAATAGCGAGACGGAGAGCATCGACAAGCTTTCCAACACCATCCTCAAGGATTTTGCGCTCACCAACAAGTTGCTGCGGCTGGTCAATTCGGCCTATTTCAGGCCTGCCGGGGGCGGCAATATCAGTACCGTCTCGCGGGCAGTGATCGTGCTTGGCTTTGAGGCTGTTCGCAATATCGCCATTACGGTACTGCTGTTCGAGCATCTGCAGAACAAGGGCAATGCCAACCAGTTGAAAGAGGACTTCCTGCGGGCCAACCTGGCAGGCGTGCTGGCCAAGGATATCGGCGCCACTGCCAAGATGCGAGATCTGGAGCAGTCCTTTATCTGTGCATTGTTTCACAGCCTTGGTCGCTTGCTGGCGCAGTATTACTTTCCCGAAGAGTCTGAGGAAATCAGGCGTGTCGTCGCCCAGAAGAACTGCAGCGAAGATAATGCCGCCCTTCAGGTGCTGGGTATCTCTCTTGAAGACATGGGCATGGCTGTTGCCCGTCAGTGGGGCTTCCCGCCGCTGATCGTCAGTTCGATGCGCAGGTTGCCCGCAGGCCCGGTCAGGAAGCCAGCGCAGCAGGAGGATCGGCTGCGGGTGTTGTCCGGGTTCTCCAACGAATTATGTGATGCCATCGCCCAATCGACGCCCGAGGTACGGGATCGTGAGCTGAAGAAGGCGATGGCACGTTTTTCTGACGCCGTTGCCCTTGATCAGAAGGATGTGCATCAGACAGTTCAGCGGGCGGTTGAGGAAGTGGCCGATTTTGCTCGCGTCATTCACCTCAATCTGCAGCAGACAAACTTTGGCAAACAGATGCGCCAGTTCGCGAAAAATGGCGCGGTTGAGAGCAAGACGGAAGGCGAGAATCTCGACAGCACGGATTTTGCCGATGGCACCGTGCTGGGTGAAAGCGATCCGCTGGGTGCTGTTGAGGGCGAGGCAGGGCAGCAGGTTCTGGATGCGCAGTCAGTTCTGACGGCAGGGATTCAGGACATCAGCAACACGCTGATTGATGGCTTTCACCTGAACGATATCCTGCGCATCATTCTCGAAACGATGTATCGCGCCATGGGGTTCAAGCGGGTTGTCCTCTGCATTCGCGATGGCAAGGCCGGAGTCATGCAGGGGCGCTTCGGTTTCGGGCCGGATGCCAATGAGGTGGCAAGGGCTTTTCGTTTCCCGCTAAGTTTTACCCCGGACATTTTTCATGCGGCAACCTCAAAGGGCGTCGACCTGCTGATCAGCGACATCGATGACCCGAAGATCGCCAGTCGTATACCCGACTGGTATCGCAAGGCCGTGCCAGCCCATTCCTTCGTTCTATTTCCTCTGAACATCAAGGGAAGTCCGGTTGCGTTGATCTATGCCGATCGCGATGAACCAGGCGGTATCTCGATCCCGGAAAAGGAATTGCAGTTGCTGCGGACATTGCGCAATCAGGCCGTGCTGGCCATCAAGCAGGGGTCATGAAGGCCATCGGTGACTGTCAACGTCACCGGTATTAGGCTTGCGCAAAAAACAATGCCCGCATTAGCGGGCATTGTTTTTTGCGTCAGATCCGGTGTGTTACCAGAGCTTCCACCAAGCGGTCTTGCGTTCCAGACCATCCTTGTAATAACGGCTGTTCGGGAAGTTCTTCTTCATTACACGCTCGGCGTCATCGCGCAGATCATTCATGCCCATTTTGTCGTAGGAAGTGACCAGAATGAACATCGCTTCCTCGATGGCCGGGGCCTGCGGGTAAGTCTTGACGGCAAATTGCGCACGGTTGGCGGCGGCGATATAGGCGCCACGTTTGACGTAGTAGCGGGCCACGTGAACTTCCAGCGAGGCCAATGCATTGACCAGATAGTTCATGCGTAGCCGTGCATCCGGTGCGTATTTGCTGTCCGGGAAACGGGTAACCAGTTCCTTGAAGGAGTCGAATGCTTCGCGCGCCGCCTTGGGGTCACGTTCGGTCGGGTCTTGTGAGCTGACGTAGGCAGTCAGGCCAAGGTCTTCGTTGAAGTTGATCAAGCCCTTCAAGTAATAGACATAATCAACCGTCGGGTGGCTGGGATGCAGTTTGATGAAGCGGTCACAGGCTGCCAGCGCCGAGCCCGGTTCGTTGCCCTTCCAATATACATAGCCAAGCTCAAGTTGAGCCTGTTGTGCATAACGGCCATAGGGAAACCGCGCTTCTAGCTTTTCAAGATACTTGGCGGCCTTTTCCCAGTTACCTTCTGACTGGGCGTCCTTGGATTCGCTGTAGAGCTTGCCGGCAGACCAGCCGCTGGTTTCGTCGAACTTTTCGGATGTCGAGCCGCAACCCGCAATGAAAGCGACCACGAAAACAGCCATCAGTAATCGGAAGAGGGCAGGGAATGACTGGAATGCGGGTAAACTTCGCATCATGAATGATCCTATTGAAGATTCCGGCGATTATAGCCGAACTGAACCGCTCCGCCTGACCGTTCCTGATGCCTCTTACGGTCGCCGTCTCGACCAGGTGTTGGCCGAGTTGCTGCCGCAACATTCACGCAATCGATTACAGGGCTGGGTCCGCGAAGCCTGTGTGCAGGTCGATGGCAAGGTGGAATGCGAACCCAAGCGCAAATTGATGGGTGGTGAAAAGCTGCTGGTCAGCGAGCCGGAAGATATTCGCAACCAACCTGAGTTGCCCGAGGATATTCCGCTCGATGTGGTTTTCGAGGACGAAACACTGCTCGTCATCAACAAACCGGCCGGGCTGGTGGTCCACCCGGGGAGCGGTAACTGGAGCGGCACCCTGATGAATGCGCTGCTGCACCATGTGCCGGGTATCGAGGTGGTGCCACGAGCCGGCATCGTGCATCGTCTGGATAAGGACACCAGCGGCCTGCTGGTCGTCGCCAAGACTCTGGAGGCGCAGACGGATCTGGTTCGCCAGTTGCAGGCACGGACGGTGCGGCGTGTTTATCTGGCGTTGGCAGCGGGGGCGATGAAGCACGAGGGTACGGTCAATGAGCCGATCGGCCGGCATCCGTCGCAGCGCATCAAGATGGCCATCGTGCCGGAAAACCGGGGCGGCAAGCCGGCAATCACCAACATTCGTATCCTCGAAGCCTTTACCTACACCACCTTTGTCGAGTGCTCGCTGGAAACCGGTCGGACGCATCAAATTCGCGTGCACATGGCTGCCATCCATCATCCGCTGGTCGGCGACCAGGTCTATGGCAAGCACAATCCCAAGTTGCCCGAATTCCCGAGACAGGCCCTGCATGCCACCCGCCTTGGTCTGGTTCATCCGCTCACCGGTCTGAAAATGCAGTGGGAAGTCCCGATGCCGGAGGATATGCGTAACCTGCTCGACGGTCTTCGCTATGGCTGATTTGCTGGTCCCGGACTGGCCAGCACCAGCTCGGGTTCGTGCCTTGCAAACCTTGCGCACCGGAGGTTGCAGTGTGGCGCCATGGAGCAGCTTCAATCTGGGTGACCACGTTGGCGATGATCCGGCTCACGTTCTCGCCAACCGGGCGAGCTTGCGCCCATATCTGCCGAGCGAGCCGCTATGGTTGAAGCAGGTGCACGGTATCGCCGCAATCGATGCTGGAAGCTTCCCAAGGTCGGTGGAGGGCGATGCAGCATTTACCAGGCGAACCAATACGGTATGCACGGTGATGACTGCTGATTGCTTGCCGGTGCTCTTCTGCGATCGATCCGGAACGGTAGTGGCTGCCGCTCACGCCGGGTGGCGCGGCCTGGTGGCCGGTGTGCTGGAGGCAACAATCAAGAATATGGCGGTGTCAGCCGGAGAGTTGCTCGTCTGGCTGGGGCCTGCGATCGGTCCGGGATGTTTCGAAGTGGGCGATGAGGTACGTGCCGCTTTTCTCTCCGATGATCCCGAGGCTACCGAGGCATTCGTGCCATCCCTAGCGGGGAAATGGCTGGCCGACATTTATGCCTTGGCCCGCCGCCGCTTGCAGCGCACCGGCGTTGAGAGCATCTACGGCGGCGGGGCATGTACCGTCAAGGAACACGAGCGCTTCTTTTCCTATCGTCGCGATGGCGTGACCGGACGCATGGCTACGCTGATCTGGCTTGCGGCCGACGGCGTATAATCCGCGGCTTTTCATCGAACCGAATTCCGTGAGCACTCTTTCCTGGATCATTGCCGTATCGCTGGCCGGCGGCGCACTGAGCGTCATTGCTGCAGCGTTGGTGAGCATTGCGCTAGGAACGCATCGCATCAGCATGTTGATTTCCTATGCGATTGGTGCCCTGCTCGGGGCTGCATTTCTGGAAATTTTGCCGCACGCGCTGGAACATGGCGATACGCATCGGACGGCAGCAACAGTGCTGTTCGGGATTTTGGTGTTTTTCGTGCTGGAAAAGCTGGTGCTCTGGCGGCACTGCCATCATGACCACTGCGAAGCGCATGATGCCCATGCGCCGGCTCACGATCATGGGCGTTCCGGTCTGCTCATCCTGGTTGGCGATACCTTCCACAATTTCGTTGATGGCATCCTGATTGCCGCGGCCTTTCTCGAAAGCACTGAGCTTGGCATCGTGACAGCGCTGGCCATCATCGCGCATGAGATTCCGCAGGAGGTCGGTGATTACCTGATCCTTCTCCACTCCGGCTACAGCAAGGTAAGAGCCTTGGCATTCAATCTGTTGTCCAGCTTGGCGACGCTTGTTGGTGCCATGCTGGCTTATTTTGCCTTGGCCGAGCTGACCGAATGGATTCCTTCGCTGCTGGCTCTGGGGGCCGCCAGCATGATCTATGTGGCCGTGGCTGACCTGATCCCGGGCTTGCACAAACGCACAGCCCTGAAGGAATCGATCCTGCAGGTCGTGTTGATTGGGTCGGGCATCGCCTCGATCGCCATTGTCCAGGCATTGGTTGGAGAGTAATTGGCTCGATGACTGTCGTGATCGCCGGGCAACCCGGTCTTGATGTCAGCCTTGGCCATGCGGACGCCACCAGCGCACTAGCCAATTAGAAATAGTGATGTGATATCAGCGGGTCTAGCCCGCGTCGTTTTGCTTGTTTCTCTCGGCCATCATTTCCCGAAAACGCTTGCGTTGTCTGCGGATCCTGGATCCACTCAAATACAGGATGATCCCGCAGGGAAGGGCTCCGTAGAAAAGAAACGAGATGATCCCGGAGAGAATGGTCGGTTCGTTGGCCGCGACTAGAACAGTCACGTAAAGCCAGCCGATGACGATGATGATGGCGAAGGGCATGGCGCGCATTGTATTTCCTGTCGCCCCAAATACTAAAGCCCGCACTAGGCGGGCTTTAGGGTGACTCGCGTTCGCTGAGTCAGTTTTTCTCTCGCGCGCATTCACATTCACATTTGCCCATCGCTTCATCGTGCCACTTGTCCCAAAGGCTCGGATTGCCCTGCAGGATAAATATTGCTCCGAAGATGACGACGGCCACGATTGATGCTGCGATCACTTCAAGTAAATCTTTCATGGGTGATTTCCGTGTTGCGCTGTGCCAGTCAATTGCAACAATGTACATATCCAGATGCTTCAAAGGTGCCCTAATTATGCATGCAAATGCATTGACAGGGCTGAAGCTGGTATGGAGAATCCAAAAGCTCAAACCCCGATAACAACAGATACGAGTCTTCCCATGGCGCAGGGACCGAACGATAACGACGCATTCATGGGTTCTGCCACGCAGTTCATGCAGGCAGGCCAGAACATGATGCAGCAGTTCATGGATTACCTTGGCAAGGCAAGCGGTTCTGCTGCCAAGATTCCTCCCCCGGCGGTTGATCCGCAGGCCATGACGGCACTGCAAAAACAGTTCATGGATCAGCAGATGTCGCTCTGGCAGTCGGTGCTGGGCAAACAACAGGGGCAGGAACCTGCCTTCAAGGTTGCGCCGGAGCCAGGCGATCGCCGCTTTTCGGCGCCGGAGTGGAAAGAAAGCCCGATCTACGATTACCTGCATCAGGCCTATCTGCTCAATACCCAGTATCTGAAGCAAATGGTCGAGGTGATTCCGGCTGAGGACGAGAAGGCCAAGGACAGAATGCGCTTCCTGGCCCGTCAGGTTGCGGATGCGATGGCTCCGTCCAACTTTGCTGCCACCAACCCGGAATTCATCAAGTTGGCCATGGAAACCAAGGGCCAGAGCATTACCGACGGCATCAATAATCTGATCAAGGATTTCGAGAAGGGCCGTATCTCGATGACCGACGAATCGGTGTTCGAGGTTGGCAAGAATATCGCGACGACGGAGGGAGCGGTCGTCTATGAAAACGAGCTGATGCAGTTGATCCAGTACTCACCGCTTACGCCGAAGGTCGCGACGCGGCCGCTGGTCGTTGTGCCTCCCTGCATCAACAAGTTCTACATCATGGACCTGCAGCCGGAAAACTCGCTGATTCGGTTCATGGTCGAGCAGGGCAATACGGTTTTCCTGGTTTCCTGGCGTAATCCGACGGAAGCACAGGGTCATCTTGGGTGGGATGACTACCTCGAACACGGGCCGATTGCTGCTCTGAATGTCACCCGGGAGATCACCAAGGTAAAGCAGGTCAATGCCCTCGGTTTTTGTGTCGGCGGCACTATCCTGACATCGGCGCTGGGAGTGCTCAAGGAACGCGGTGAGGATCCTGTTGCCTCGCTGACGCTGCTGACTACGCTGCTCGATTTCTCCGATACCGGCGAGATTGGCCTGTTCATCGACGAACAAGGCGTCGCCGCCCGCGAAGGGACTATCGGCAAGGGTGGGCTGCTGCCGGCCCGTGACCTGCAGAACACGTTCTCGTTCCTGCGCGCCAATGATCTGGTCTGGAACTACGTCACCGGCAACTATCTGAAGGGCCAGAAGCCGCAGGCTTTCGACCTGCTCTACTGGAACTCCGATTCGACCAGCCTGCCGGGGCCATTTGCCTGCTGGTACATGCGTAACATGTATCTCGAAAACAATTTGCGCGTGCCGGGAAAACTGGCGATGTGTGGTACCAATGTCAATCTGGGCAAGCTTGACATGCCGGTTTACCTGTTGGCAACGCGCGAAGATCATATCGTGCCATGGCACTCGGCCTATCAGAGCACACGCATTCTCGGCGGCAAGATTCGTTTCGTGCTGGGTGCCTCCGGTCACATCGCCGGTGTTATCAATCCGGTCAGCAAGAACAAGCGCAGCTATTGGATCAATGAAGACGTAACAAACGAAGCCGAGGGCTGGCTGGCTGCATCAGAAGAGAAGAAGGGCAGCTGGTGGGCCGATTGGGCTGACTGGCTGAAACCGTTGTCAGGAGAACAGCGGGCGCCGCGTAAACCGGGGAATGCCAAGTATAAGCCGATCGAACCGGCGCCAGGCAGATACGTCAAGGAACGCGCGGTATAAAAACTTCTCACGGAGAAAAATAGATGTCGCGAGTTGCACTGGTTACTGGAGGAATGGGGGGTCTCGGCGAAGCCGTCTGTATCAAGCTGGCGGCACTTGGTTTCAAGGTGGTTACCACCTATTCGCCGGGAAATGCCAAGGTTCAGGATTGGTTGAAGGGCATGAACAACATGGGTTACGGCTTTCGGGCCTACCCGTGTGATGTGACCGATTTTGACTCGGCTCGTGAATGTGTCGAAACGGTGACCAAGGAAGTTGGACCGGTCGACGTGCTGGTCAATAACGCTGGCATTACCCGCGACATGACCTTCAAGAAGATGACCAAGGGTGATTGGGATGCAGTTATCCATACCAACCTTGATTCGGTATTCAACATGACCAAGCAGGTCATGGATGGCATGATCGAACGCAAGTGGGGGCGTGTCATCAACGTTTCGTCGGTCAATGGTCAGAAGGGTGCCTTTGGTCAAACGAACTACTCGGCTGCCAAGGCTGGCATGCATGGTTTTACCAAGGCGCTGGCGCTGGAAGTAGCCAAGCAGGGAGTGACGGTCAACACCATTTCTCCGGGCTACATTGGCACCAAGATGGTCACGGCTATCCCGCAGGAAATCCTCGATTCAAAAATTCTGCCGCAGATTCCGGTTAATCGCCTGGGCAAGCCGGAAGAAATTGCAGGTCTCGTTGCCTATCTCGCTTCCGATGAAGCGGCGTTTGTGACTGGCGCCAATATTTCCATCAACGGTGGTCAGCACATGTACTGACCACCGTGATTTTTTACCCCGCTCTAATTTAACAACAGGAAGGAATAACTATGACTCAACGTGTTGCTCTCGTTACCGGTGCTATGGGTGGTCTTGGAACCGCAATCTGTCAGGAACTGGCCAAGGCTGGCCACAAGGTGGTCGCTTCTTACCACCCGCAATTCGACAACAAGGATGCATGGCTGGCTGAGATGGCTGAAGCCGGCTTCAAGGATTTCGTCTGTGTCGCTGGTGACGTGTCTTCGCTGGAAGATTGCCAGAAGATGGTTGCCGAGGCGGAAGCCGCTTGCGGCCAGGTCGACATCCTCGTGAACAATGCCGGTATCACTCGTGACCGCATGTTCGCCAAGATGGAAAAGGATGGCTGGGATGCTGTTATCGCCACCAACCTGACCTCGCTGTTCAACATGACCAAGCAAGTCTCTGCCAAGATGGCCGAGCGTGGCTGGGGTCGCATCATCAACATTTCCTCCGTCAACGGCGTCAAGGGTCAGGCTGGCCAGACCAACTACTCCGCAGCCAAGGCTGGTGTTATCGGCTTCTCCAAGGCACTGGCTGCCGAACTGGCTGCCAAGGGCGTGACCGTTAACGCCATCTGCCCGGGCTACGTTGCCACCAAGATGGTCATGGCGATCAAGCCGGAAGTCCTGCAGTCCATCATCGATACCGTGCCGATGAAGCGCCTGGCCAAGCCGGAAGAAATCGGTGGTGCCTGCGCCTACCTGGCTTCCGATCTGGCTGCCTTCATGACCGGCGCCACGATGAACATCAACGGCGGTCTGTACTACCAGTAAATTGCAGCATTCGGCACGAAATATTGCTGAAATTTTGCAATGCAACAAGGAAGGGCGCCTCCGGGCGCCTTTTTTTTACGCTATAATGCTGCACTGCACTAAAACTTTGTATTGAGGATCGCAGCATGTCGGAACCGGTACGCCTGATCAAGAAATACCCCAACCGTCGTCTTTACGATACCAAGACGAGTGCGTACATCACGCTGGGAGATGTGAAGGACCTGGTCCTCAAGTTTGAAGTGTTCAAGGTCGTCGACGCCAAGACTGGCGATGACCTGACCCGTAGTATCCTGCTCCAGATTATTCTTGAAGAAGAAACCGGCGGTGTGCCGCTGTTCTCCAGCGAGCTACTCTCCGGCTTCGTCCGTTTCTACGGCAGTACGATGCAGGGCATGCTCGGCAAGTACCTGGAAAACAACATGAAGACCTTCGTTGATTTTCAGCAGAAATTGCAGGACCAGTCGCGAACCATGGGCGGTCCCAACGGTGGCGACAACGCTCACATGCAAGCTGACTTCTGGAACCAGTTCCTGAATTTTCAGCAGCCCGCCATGCAGAGCATGATGACGACCTACATGGATCAGTCCAAGAAGATGTTCCAGTCGATGCAGGATCAACTGCAAAGCCAGACACGGAACATGTTCATTACCGGTTTGCTCAATCCGGCGGACAAAGAAGAGAAATAATCTGATTGATCGGAGTCTGACTCCGGTCGGCGTTTTTTCCTTTCGCTAGACGACTTGTACAAGTCGCATTCCTCGTTCCGTGGTACCCCTTGCCAGCCAGTGGCTTATCGCCGGCAGGATGTTCCCGGGATTCTCAGGCGTTTTCGGTACCCTGAGTTTCATTGAATTGCGCGCTGCCTCCTCTTTGATTTTGGTGTGAGCGAAACCTGATGCTTGGCTGCAAGTGTTGCGCGGTAGTCATTTCATACGACAATTCTTTGCTGGAACGTTATCTGGCTATAGAGGAAATCCACAGTCGACATACCAATGTCGGATACTGTAGCTTCTGAAATACTATTCAGTATTTGTCACTCCACACTCAGAAATAGCCGGGTGTTTGGATATCGTTGTTTTTTGCGATGGCAATGAAAGGCAAGCTAGTGCAATGAGCGTCAATTCGCGTGATCGCTTCATCCTGTTGGCTACGGCCGGTTACGCAGTTTTCGCCCTGCTTTGGATATTCCTGTCTGATCAATTGATGTCCGCCTTTACCGACATCAATTCCATACTTTGGCTATCGACAGCCAAAGGCGTATTTTTTGTTGTTGCGACAGCCGGAATGTTCTTCCTCGCCTTGCGTGCAGTGCCAACGAACGACGCCGCACTGAGCGAGGGATTACTGAAATCACTGCTTGATCGTTCGATGCAGGGGCGATGGCCGAGTTGGGCGGCCTATGTTTTCGCCATTTTGGTCACGCTGCTGATGTTGTTGGTGCGGACAAGTTTGCCGCTCCCGTTCAACGAACGGCCGATGCTTGTTGTGTTCATGTTGCCGATCATTCTCAGTGCCTTGCTGGGTGGCTTGGGGCCTGGCCTTGTCTCGACGCTGCTATCTGCACTCGGGGTGAATTACCTGGCCTTTTCACCTCTGCACAGCTTATATATCGCTTCCAGTTACGAGCTCTTTCATTGGAGTTTCCTGATCGTCAATGGCGTTGCGATCAGTTTGCTCAGTGAAGTGCTGCGCAAGGCGCGGAGCAAGGCTGAGGTCAATCGGCTGCTTCTTGATACGATTGTTTCGGGTACCTCGGATGCCGTCTTTCTTAAGGATGCCAAAGGGCGTTACCTGTTGGCCAATGCCGCAACAGCAGGCTTTGTAGGAAAGGCGCAAGAGGAAATCATCGGTCACGATGACACTTATCTCTTCCCGGAAGCAACGGCCCGTGAATTGATGGCCAGTGATCGCGTGATCATGCTGGCAGCCAAGAATACGACCCATGAAGAATTTGTCCGTACCCTGGATGGTAAGGAGATGGTTTTCCTGGTGACCAAGGGGCCGGTATTCGATCGCCAAGGGGGGGTTGCCGGACTTTTTGGCATCTCCCGCGAAATCACTGAGCGAAAGCGGGCAGTGGCTGCTCTCGTCGCCAGTGAATCAGCCTTGAAAGCGGCTCAGCGCCTTGCGGGTATCGGAAACTGGACATGGAACATCCGAACCGGCGAGCACTCATGGTCTGAAGAGGTATTTCGCATCTATGGCCGCGACCCGAGTTTGCCCCCGACCATCTACCCCGAGGTCAGTAAATATTTCACGGCAGAAAGCTGGATGCTGCTTTTGGCTGCGGTTGAGAAATGTCTGGTTGATGGCGAACCCTATGAACTCGATGTCGAGGTCATCGCTCCGGATGCTGGTGGTCGTTGGGTGACTGTGCGCGGTGAGGCAACACGCGGGCCGGATGGGACGATTCTTGATCTCCATGGCACGATTCAGGACATCACGGAACGCAAGCTGAGTGCCAGGGAGCTGGAGCGTTACCGGGATCATCTTGAGGAATTGGTAGAAAGTCGTACCGCCGAACTGGCGAAGGCTAGGGCTTCAGCCGAGGCAGCCACCCGGGCCAAGAGCGCTTTCCTGGCGAACATGAGCCACGAGATACGAACGCCGATGAACGGTATTCTTGGCATGGTTCATTTGATGCGGCGTGGCGGGGCGAGCCCGGTTCAGCTTGATCAACTCGAAAAGATCGCCAGTTCCGGCACGCATTTGCTCGGCATCATCAACGATATTCTGGACTTGTCCAAGATCGAGGCCGGCAAACTCGTTCTCGAACAGGAAGAGTTTTTGTTGAGCGAGGTGGTGAGTACCGCCTTGGCGGTCATTGGTACAGCCGCGGCCGCCAAGGGCCTGACGTTGACTGCCGATATCTCCGGTATTCCCAATGCCTTGCGTGGTGATCCGACGCGGCTTTCGCAGGCACTCGTCAATTATCTGGGCAATGCGCTCAAATTTACCGAGCAAGGTGGAATTTCGCTGAAGGGCAGCATCGCTGAAGAAACGGATGCCGACTATCTGCTGCGCTTTGAGGTTACTGACACCGGTATTGGCATGACCACCGAACAGCAATCACATCTGTTCGTTCCCTTCGAGCAGGCAGATAGTTCGATGACGCGCAGATTTGGTGGAACGGGTTTGGGTTTGGCCATTACTCAGCATATTGCCCACCTGATGGGCGGGGAGGTCGGTGTGATCAGTGTGCTCGGGAAGGGAAGCACTTTCTGGTTCACCGCGAGACTTGGCAAGGGGCGCACAATTGATCAGGCAATGCCGAGTACTGTGACCGATCCCGAGGCGATCCTGCGAAGCCGGCATCTTGGTCGGCGTGTGTTGCTGGTTGAAGATGAGCCGATCAATCAGGAGGTGGCTGCCGAATTGCTGCGAGAAGTTGGCCTGGAGGTCGAATTGGCAACGGATGGCTTGCAGGCCGTACATCTGGTCAGGGAAAAGGATTATGACGTGATCCTGATGGATATGCAGATGCCGGAAATGGATGGTCTGGATGCAACACGGGCAATTCGCAAGCTGCCTGGGTGTCAGTCAGTTCCGATCCTGGCCATGACCGCCAATGCCTTTTCCGAAGACCGTGAGCGATGCATCGCTTCCGGCATGAACGATTTCATTCCAAAGCCCGTGAATCCGGATCTCCTTTACGCGACACTGCTGCGCTGGCTGACGGTTCGTAGCTAATTGCTCGCTGGGCACTCTCACACCAAGGTGGTTAGCTCGGTGAGCGGTATCCCGTTAATCGTGAAGTTGCAGATGTTATCTGCGCCTCATCCGCTTCGATGAATGCTAGGTGATCGTGCTTACCGGCTGACAGGTTGAAAGCCGAGCCCTGCGGTGCCCGGTAGTTGCAGGCGACCGCCGATGATGGATGGGGCGTGCCCAGTGTCTTGGGAAAACCAGTCTGCTGTGGCCAGACCATGTATGCAATCCGGTGCCACCGCAGCTGCCAGGTGGGCGCAGGCAAGCAGCCCGCAGGCGCTTTCCAGGGTCGATGTGATGATGACTTCGATACTGGAAGCGCGGGCACGCAGGGCAAGTTCGATGCTGGCCAGCAGACCGCCCTGACGAGCCGGTTTGATGACGATTCGGCGCACGGGTGGGTGCCGGAAGAAATGCTTGTCGAGTAGACCAATCGATTCGTCGACGCCGAGCGGGAAGGAAGCAGATGACTGCAGTTTGGCGAGCGAGACAGGATCGGGTTCGGCGAGCGGTTCTTCCAGTCCTTCAATGGGCAGACCGGCGCAGGCCTTGATAAAGGCTTGGGCATCGGCAAATTTCCAGGCCTTGTTGGCATCCAACCTTAAGCGCAACGTTGGTGGCAGATATTGGGCCAGTCGCTGCAGGCTGCTTATTTCTTCGGCAATTGCCTGCAGGCCAAGCTTTATTTTTATGATGGAAAAACCCGCATCAACAGCGCTTTTTAGTGTGTCTTGGTCGACAGTGCTAATCGCTCCCAGGTTGGCATTCGTGCCGATGCTGGTTGTTGGCAGATTGCCGCTCAACCAAGCATGGAGCGGGAGACCCGCCTTTTGAGCAACCAGGTCGAGGTGGGCTGTTTCGTCGGCGAAGGCCGTAGCCGCAGCTTCGCTGATGCCGAATGCAGGCAGCGGGGCGGCGTCGCCCCAACCGGTCTGTCCATCTGCCGTCTGCAGTCGTAGCAGGCGGCCGCTACGCTCGCTGAATGTTCCCTGGCTGGTTTGCCAAGGTGATCTCAGCGGCAGAGTGTAGGGCAGCCAGTCGGCTGCAACGATGTTCACGGGCGCTTGCGATACTTGCCGAAGTCAGGCGGGCGGCGCTCGAGCCAGGCGTTGCGACCTTCCTGACCTTCTTCGCTCATGTAAAACAGGCCGGTGGCATTGCCGGCCA
This sequence comes from Pseudomonadota bacterium, assembly GCA_018262195.1. Taxonomy (GTDB): domain Bacteria; phylum Pseudomonadota; class Gammaproteobacteria; order Burkholderiales; family Rhodocyclaceae; genus Azonexus. Next base: position 148,739 of record JAGTRS010000003.1, read on the forward strand.
GTTCCTGGATGCCGGCCAGCCCGTCAGTGTCGGCATTGAAGCCGGCCTTGATCATGCGTAGCGCCATCGGTGACAGTTGCAGCATGTCACGGCACCAGTTGACCGTTTCTTCTTCGAGCTTTTCTACGGGAACGACGGCATTGACCAAGCCCCAGTCTAGCGCCGTGGCAGCATCGTACTGGCGGCAGAGCAGCCAGACTTCCTTGGCTCGCTTCAGGCCAATGGTGCGGGCCATCAGGCCGGCGCCGAGGCCGGCATCGAAACTGCCGACACGTGGTCCGGTCTGGCCGAAGCGGGCGTTGTCGGCGGCGATGGAAAGATCGCAGACAAGGTGCAGCACGTGACCACCGCCAATGGCGTAGCCGGCGACCATCGCCACTACCGGCTTGGGTAGGCGGCGAATCTGCATCTGCAAATCGAGCACGTTGAGATGCGGCGTGCCGCCTTCATCGATGTAGCCCTCGTCACCACGCACCTTCTGGTCGCCACCGGAACAGAAGGCCTCATTGCCGGCACCGGTCAGGATGATGGCGCCGATGGCATTGTCGTGATGGGCGCGATGAAAGGCGTCAATCAACTCACTGACTGTTTCCGGGCGGAAGGCATTGCGCCGCTCGGGCCGGTTTATGGTGATTTTGGCAATCCCCTCGCAAGTTTCGTAGAGGATGTCGGAGTAGGTATGGGCGCTCTGCCAGCGGATGCTGTTGGTCATGATTCGGCATTGGGTTGCAATGGCCCGAAGTATAGCGCCGGCAGGGCTTGCCTGATTTGATGTGCCTCGCAGCTCACGGATTGCCTGCGAGGCCAGTTCGCAGCGGGGAGAGTCATCGGTGGTGCCGATGGACTCTCACCTCCGGGGTGGATCAGCGGAAGAAGCGTCCCAGCAAGCCGGAAATGAAACCGGGGCGGGCAGCAGGCATCGCCGCATTATCTTCGTGGTGTGCCGCGTCAGCACCGACCATATTCTTGACCGTGTCAGAATAATCTCGGTCTTCGTTGGCGATATGGTTGAGCAGCCATTTGGCCAGCATGGAGTGCAGTTCATCGGCAATGTCTTCACCTTTGGCCGCCCGCATGGTGAATTCGGTGACCCGCTTGATGAAGAGTTCGTGCACCTTCTTGTGCGGCTTGAGGAATTTGTAACCAGCTTCCTCGAGCATTGATTCTTCAAAGCCGAAATGTGACTGTGTGTAGTCGATCAACTGTTCGATCACTTCCATCGTCAGCACCTTGTCGCCCTTGATCTTGGCGATTTCGAGATCGTTGATGTAGTCGACGATCCGTTTGTGCTGGGCATCGATGACATCAATTCCTGTATCCAGCCTGCTATCCCATGTAATTGGCATTTCTGTTCTCCGTGAATCCAATCAAGTCGCTTCTTGTAAATACCGCGCCCAAAGGGAAATCATCTGTTCCCAATGGCGTGAAGTCTGAAGCCATCTGTATTGCAGTGGCTGGTTTATGAAACAGTGTGAAGAAAATAGGCGTCACTTTCGGTTACTTCTGAAATCGGCGGGTTGACCTGCGTCAAGCCCTTGGGGAATCATCGGGCGCTGTTTCTTCAGCCATTCAACCAGTTGATCAGCAGGCATCGGAAAAGCGTAGTAGTAGCCCTGGATATTGGTCACGCCTTCGTTTTTCAGGAAATTCACCTGCTCCTCGGTCTCAACCCCTTCAGCGATGATTTCCAGCTTGAAGCTCGATCCCAGTGCCAGAATCGCCCGGATGATGGCGACATCGGCTGCATTGCCCGGGACGCCGTCGACAAAGGATTTGTCGATCTTGAAACAGTTGATCGGAAAAAGTTTGATGTGCGACAGCGAGGAGTAACCAGTGCCAAAGTCGTCTACGGCGAGCAGGACACCGAGCTTCCGGAGATCTCCTGTAATTTTTCGGGCGACCTCGCCAGACTCCAGGGCACCTTCGGTGATTTCAAGCTCAAGTCGGAATGGATCAATCTGATGGCGATGGATGGTGGCTGCCACCGTGCTGACAAAAGCATTCTTCAGTTGGCTCGGGGCTACATTGACCGAGACCTTGGGGATGGTGACGCCTTGGGCATCCCAGCGACGAATCTGGCTACATGCCTCATCCAGCGCCCAATCACCCAGTTCCCCAATCAAACCCAGTTCTTCGAGGATGGGCAGGAAATCAGAAGGCGGCAATTTCCCGCGTAAGGGGTGTCGCCAACGAGCAAGGGCTTCGACCCCTTGCAATGCGAGGGTGCTGGGGTCGATCTGCGGTTGGTATTCGAGGAAAAATTGCCGTTCATCCATGGCATGCCTCAGCTCGCTGGACATCAGCAGCTTGGCGCTCAGATCCTTGGCCATTTCCTTGGAGTAAAACTCGTAGCAATTTCGACCGCGCTGCTTGGCGCCGTACATGGCGGTATCGGCGGCCTTGATCAGTTCGGCGGAACGGCTGCCGTCTTCCGGGTAAATGGCCACGCCTATGCTGGCGGTCGGGATCAGTTCATGCCCCCCGAGATGGATCGGCTCGGCAAGCATGACTATGAGTCGGGTCAAGGTCTCGCCGACAATGCGCGGATCATCTTGTCCCTCCATGGCCATGACGAATTCATCGCCACCCCAGCGCGCCAACAGATCCTGTTTTCGTGTTGCCGAACTCAGTCGTTCGGCAACAATCTTCAGGTATTTGTCACCGATCGCGTGGCCGAGGGTGTCGTTGATGATCTTGAAGCGATCCAGGTCGATGAAGACCACTGCAGCGCCGCATTCCTGTCGCTTGCATCGCTGCAGGGTCTGGCCCAGCTGCTCGCTGAAATTCATCCGGTTCGGCAAGCCCGTCAGCGAATCATGGTTCGCCATATGGAACAGGCGCTCCTCGGCCTGCTTTGCCTTGGAAATGTCGGAAAAGACAGAAACATAGTTCTGGACGTTTCCGGCATTGTCGAGAATGGCCGACAAGCTTCCCCACTGGGGGTAGATTTCGCCATTTTTTCGACGGTTCCAGATTTCACCCACCCAGCGTCGTTTTTCATGAAGCAGCTGCCAAAGCTGCTGATAAAAATGGGGGGTGTGCACGCCAGACTTGAGTAGCCGAGGGGTTTGTCCGATGGCTTCATCGGCCGAATAGCCGGTGATTTCGGTAAAGGCACGATTGACTGTGGTAATGCGCCCCAATGGGTCGGTCACCATGACCGCTTCGACCGCTTCGTCAAGAATGACTTCCGCCGCGATGCTCTGGTCTGCGCCTGATTTCTGGACTTTTTCGCTGAACACGACGACGCAGCCGTGTATGAGATTGTTGTCGACCAACGGGGTGCAGACGTATTGCAGCAGGATGGCCGGACGATCTTCGTTGCCTCCGAATGTCTGAGTGCCCTGGCGTGTTTCTCCATCCCTTAGCGTCGAGATAAAAGGGCATGGCGGAGGCGTCTGCTCGACCAAGCTGTCCACAGGCGGGCAGAAGAAGACATGGCAGCAGTACTTGCCGACCATGTCGTCATCCTCGTGCCCCAGAATTTTTGATGCGGTCTCGTTGGCATAGACGACGAATCCGCTGCTGTCCAGACTGAGCACCCCTTCGCCGGCTGCAGCGAGAATTTGAGTATGTCGGCGATGGACATCTTCGATGGCCAGTTGATAGTTATAGCGCTGGGTAACGTTGCGGGCGTTGATCAGGATTTCAGGTTCGCCATGAGTCCCCAAGGTGTGTTTGAGCGTCGCTTCGACCCAGAGATCCGATCCATTGATGCTTTTGCAACGGATGATCTTCGTGCTAAGTGCCCCAAGGTTTTGCAGGGAAAGGAGAAGGGTCGCGATTGAATCGGCGCTTTCTTCAACCACATCTTTCAGATTCAATCCGATCAGCTGTCCGCTGTCGCGTCCGAACAGATCCTGACAGGCCGGGGAGGTAAAGCGAAAGGTGCCGTCGAGGCCCAGTCGGGCAATCATGTCCGTCGAGTTTTCGGCCAGCAGGCGATAGCTTTCTTCGCTGCTTTTCAATGCTTTTTGTGCGAGGACCTCGATCAGGGCGAGAGATAGAGAATTGGCTGCGTCGATTTCCACCTGCGACCAGGGCATCGATTTGTCGTGGTAGGTCTGAATCCAGGTCTCGAACGATTTTCTAGGCGAAATATGGGGTCCGCTCGTTCCCTGAACCAGTGACTTCTGTGGATTGCCGGCCCAACGCAAAGTGCGTAGGACTCCTGGTCGAAACCAGACGACATAGTTGTTCAATTTCTGGTCGAGTGGGGCGATCAGAATGCCGCTTGCCTGATCGTCTGTTCCCCCATTTTTTCCAAAGCCATCCAGAAGTTCGGCCAGATTGTCAGTATGAAAGACCGGCGCAATGGGACGTTCCTTAAGCACTTCGATCAACTTGTCCACGACTGGCTGCGGCGGCACATTTCCCAACAGGTGCCGGGTCCCTTCAATGGTTACGATGGCCCCTTCAGACCGGACCAGCCCGAGCAGCTTTTCCTTGAGCAGGACGATGATCGATTCGAGATCGTCAGAGGAACGTATGAGTTCGGTCAATTCGTACAGCAAGTCACGGATTTGGTGGCCCATGCTGTCCCGCTCGATCGTGTCCATGTTGAGCAATTTCAGCGAAACCACCCGGCCGATGAACTCATCCAGTTCGCGGCTACGCAGGCTGACGTAGCGCGGCGAAAAATGATGGCAGGCGATCAGCCCCCACAGGCGCTCATTCTGGACCAGCGAGATACTCAGGCTGGCACGAACCCCCATATTCCTCAGGTATTCAACATGTACAGGAGACATGCTGCGGAGCCAGGAGTGGCTCAGGTCCATCGGGTCGCTGGTGTGCGAAGTGAGGGGAACTGGTTCGGCATCGACGTCGGCAATGATGCGCACCAGGTTCTTGGTGTACAACTCGCGGGCTTGCGGCGGAATGTCGGACGCCGGGAAACGGTTACCAAGATAGGAGTCGACATCGACAACCTTGCTTTCGGCGATGACTTCGCCATCCCAGTTGCTGTCGAAGCGGTACATCATTACGCGGTCGAAACCGGTCAGGACGCGGACCTGGTCGACGGTGGACTGGGCGTAGCGTCCGAGATCAGTCTCGCTATCGAGTTTCCACAGCGCATCACGAATTGGAATGAACAGATCGTGAAAGACGTCGCTGTTTGAGGCTTCCCATTCCTCAATTTCGATGGCGACAAGGTCTCCTGCCATGAACACCTGAGCATCGTGCGTCTTTTTTCCCGCGGCGTGGTGCAAGGTAATCGACCAGATCCGCGCGCCGCTCCATGGCCCTTTCGCCAGCAGTTGCTTCAGCCAGGTGATCGCTTCTTCATTCAGCAATTCTCCCAAGTGTCGACCAATGATCTTGCCTTGGACATCTGGAAAGAAATGAGGGCTGTTGCAGCTGGCCGTCCTGATGATCAGGTTTTTTGGTTCGATGCCCAGCAGAATTCCGGTCGGCTGGATGCTGGCAATTTGGTGAATCGCCTCACTGGCGCAGATCTGTAGCGCCTCTTCCAGATCTGCGGGGTGGATGTGCTTATTCGGATCGTGCATGGTATTCATCAAGAATGGTTTCGATGCAGCCAAAAGTCGCTTTGGCCGTCGCCAGGGCTCGCTCACATTGCTGGCGATCGGCAAGCGACGCATTGAGAAAGGCTTCGAATTCATTCCAGCGTGTTGCGGTATGGTCTCCATAAGCATGGAAGAAGCGACAGCCCATGGCTGGCGTTATCCCAAGGTGAGTCGCCAGGTGCCGGGAAATTACCTGGCCGCCCATGGTGGATCCCTCAATGGTGTAAAGCATGCCTGCCAGCTCTGCGGCATCAATTGGAGCGGGCGTTGCCAGTGGACCATACGGGCGATAACCGGTGCTTTCCGGGTCGATCCCGAAATGCTCCAGATCCTGTATCAGCCATGGCAGTTTTTTTCTGGATGCATAGCTGAATCCATCGACCGGGAGGCTGGTGATGGCCAGTTCCAAAGCCCGGTAAATATGAAAATATCCGGAAAGTAAAAAGCCAAGGCGCGCTATTGGATATCCGGGTTTGGTCAGTCCCTCAAGCATGGGGTGCTGGTTCAGGCGGACATGTTCTCCGTGCGTACCCTTCCTGAGTGTCTGTCGGGGATTCTCCACCCCGTCCTGAATGTTCATCTTGCTGCCTTATTGTTTGGAAGTGCGGCCAACCCACTGGCAAAGGGTGGCGACGGGTTCGTGCAGATCTGAAAAAATCCGAATTCCCTGTGGTGGACGCTTCACGACCGAAGCGCCTGCGCCGCCTGCCCAGATTTCAATATGGTTGGGCAAGCGTTCCCTGAGTTGCAGCAACAGCGGACGGATCGTACGTTTTGGAAAGGATGGGCTGAATGAGAGGGCGATTACATCGGCCTGACATTTGCGGGCCGCCATGTCGAGGTCAGCGATGGGCATTTGTGGTCCGACATCGATACATTCAGCACCTTCGCCCATGAGAACCGCTTGTGCCATCAGCAAGCCCAGCGTGTGCAGCTCCTCGCGGAGGGTTGAAAATATGAATCGGGGAAAGCCTGCCTTGGGCTGCATATGCTCAATTTCCGCCTGGAGTTGGCGGATTAACATGCTTGTACAGAGATGTTCGTGATACACCTCGATTTCACCCTTGGCCCACGCATCACCAAGACCACCGCTCAATGGAGCGACCGTGTTGCGAATGAAATCCGGTAGTGCCTGGCCGGTGCGCTCCTCGGCGAGCAGGCCGCGCAAACCATTCAGGTCATGTTTTTTCAACATCTCGATGGCTGTGTGGGTAGAGGCTGGCCAGGTACATTTTTCGATGCTGCAGGCAACGAGGCGGGCCAGTTTTTCGAGTTCTTGGCTGGATTTCCCAACTACCTGCTTCGGACGCATGCCAGCATCGAGAAGCCGCCGGATCAAACGAAGTTGATTGACCTGGTCGCGGCTGTAGCCTGTATCCCCATCGTCGCTGGACGGCCCCGGAAAGCCATAGCGAGAGCGCCATTTGCGAAGCAGGTCCTTGCCTAGGCCTGTTTCTCTCTCGATATCGCTGATATTGATTGACGGTGTTGAAAGCATGGGCCGGGATAATACGCCGTTTGCAGTTGTCCGGGACAAAATGTCACGGACAAAGTGATATTTTCGCGTCAATAATTTGCATTGATACACGGACTGCCAAATTGCGAAGCAATGTCAGCCGAGCTGCCGGTGGTGTCTGTGTGGACACTTTGGCAATCGCGCGCTTCGGGGAACTCGTTCTTGGTGGCTTGCGATGGGGGAAATCGGCTTGATTGCTTCCGCTCCTGCTGGAACTCGACCTCAGGTTCGATTTGCGATGAACTCTTTTGTTGGGTCAGCCTCTGAGAATAGTGATTGATACCTGGCTTAACCATGCAGATTGCGTTTTACCTGTACGTCGCGAAGCAGAGCATGGGAAAATGTCGATTCGATAGTCCGCTGGAAATTTATCGTGAGAGAACGTCGCCGCGCCCCCCGTGTGTATCTGAAAGGTCATGTTAGCCTGAGTATTGGCGGGCACAATCTTGAGTTGCCGGCGGCGGATATATCGGTCTCTGGCGTCGGTGTCCTGATCGACGCTGAAATCCTGGGGTCCAAGCCGACTGGCGAGGTGGGTGTCTGCCGCATCGACTCACCGGATCTGGGCGGCACGATTGAGGCCTACGTCAGCGTGATGCGGATTCGTCGTTTGGGTGACAGGCGTCTGGTCGGTCTGCGCTTCGAGTCGATCAGCGACGACGAACTGGACCTGATCCACGAATACAAGCGGAAGTGCCGGGAAAACCCGGCAGCTTCCTGACAGGGTGTTCAGGGGCGGAAGAAACTTTCCAGATCCTGAAAGACGGCATGATCTGCAGTGTGCCGGCGAAGGGCGATGACATCCTCCAGCTTTTCTACCTGTTTCATCATCTGCGGAAGACGCTGGTCTTCAATCAGCATTAGCCAGATGCGGCTTTGGCTACCGTCACCGACGGGCAGGCAGAGGATACCTTCGACGTTGTAAGCACGCCTGGAGAACAGGCCGACCACGTGGGACATTACCCCCGGGTGGTTATTCACATCGATTTCCAGCACCGCACGGGCGAGGGCATTTTGTTCGTTCTTCGTGATTGCGTTCATTTCAGGCTCCAATCATGTCGCGGTTGGCGGCACCCGGCGGCACCATGGGGTAGACCTTCTGTTCGGCATCGATGCTGGCGTGGATCAGACAAGGGCCCGGGCGGGCGATGGCTTCCATCAATGCCGCACAAGGATTGGGCGTCAGGTCGAGATCGATGGCAGCAATGCCGAAACCCTGCGCAATCTTGATGAAGTCCGGCGACGACTTGAACTGCGAGGCAAATAGTCGCTCCCCATAGAACAGCGTCTGCTGCTGGTGCACCAGACCGAGCGTCGCGTTATCTATCAGCACGATCTTGATATTGACGTTTTCCTCGGCGGCAGTGACCAGTTCCTGAATGTTCATCAGGATCGACCCATCGCCAGTAAAGCAGACCACGGTGCGCTGCGGTTCGGCCAGTGCGGCGCCAATGGCGGCAGGTACGCCGAAGCCCATCGTGCCGAGGCCGCCGGAAGTCAGCCACTGGCGGGGGCGGCGCAAGGGGTAGGCTTGGGAAACCCACATCTGGTGCTGGCCAACGTCGGTGGTGATGGTGGCTTCATTGTCCAGACACGCCGCGACCGTGCGGATCAGACCGAAATGTGAACGTGGATTTTCAGCGTCGGGCATCTCAAAGGGGAATTCCGCTTTCAAGGCAGTGATGCGCTCGCCCCATATTTTTCGCTCGTTCGCCGAAACGGCGGGCAGCATCTGGCTGAGCGCTTCCTGCACATCGGCGGTGATGCCGATGTGGGCTGTCTTGATCTTGTCGAGTTCGGCGGGGTCGATGTCGATGTGAATGATTTTTGCCTGCGGGCAGAATGCGGCAACCTTGCCTGTCGCCCGGTCGTCGAAGCGGGCGCCGACGGCAATCAGCAGGTCGCATTCATCAAGCGCCAGATTGGTGTAACGAGCACCATGCATTCCCAGCATGCCGAGCGACAGTGGGTGATCGACGGGCATGGTGCCGAGCGCCATCAGTGTCATCACTGTCGGCAACCCGGCCTTTTGTGCAAGTTCGAGCGCACTCTCCGCCGCGCCGGAATGCACGACGCCACCACCAAGATAAAGGATCGGTCGCTCGGCTGCATTGATCATGGCTGTAGCTTCCTCAATCAACGCCGAATCGGCTGCGGGGGCGCGCAGAGCGCAGCCGGGCTCCGGCCATTCGCCGATTTCGATTGCCTGGGTCTGCACATCCTTCGGGATGTCGACCAGCACCGGCCCGGGACGGCCCGAGGCGGCAATCTCGAAGGCTCTGGGAATCACCGAGAGCAGTTCTTCGGCCGAGGAGACGAGGAAATTGTGCTTGGTGATCGGAATCGACAGGCCGTAGGTGTCGACCTCCTGAAAAGCATCGGTACCGATCATTGCCTTTGGCACTTGGCCCGTGATAGCGACCAACGGAATCGAGTCGAGTTTGGCGTCAGCGATCGCGGTCAGCAGGTTGGTCGCGCCGGGGCCAGAGGAGGCCAGGCAGACCGCGGGCTGGCCGGTAGCGCGTGCCATACCCTGAGCCATGAAGCCGGCCCCCTGTTCGTGGCGGGCGAGCACATGGTGGATGGCGGTCGACTGCCCAAGTGCATCGTAGATCGGCAGGATGGCACCGCCGGGAATGCCGGCAACGGTGCGGATGCCCTGGCGTTCAAGCAGGCGGATCGTGATCTGGGCGCCAGTGAGTGTTTCTGTCATGGAGGTTTCCTTTCGGTTGGTGGCGCAACCGGCGGGCTCCAAAACAAAACCCCCGCCGGTTTGCGCCGGCGGGGGTTGGGGTTCTGTGCTGCTTCTGCTTACCCGATCCGCGACGGCGTGTCCGTAACGACGCCTACGACGACTACGCGTACAACGACCGGCACCACTGCGCAGGCAGTGTCGGAGCGGTGGAGAGTACGGGAAGCGTTCATGTGGATTTGGGGTTCGTTAAATTCAGAAGAGTGGCAACTATCGCTGAGTCAAAACTGAAAATCAAGCCCATTAACAACAGGGTTATTGGGCCTGATCAACTTTGCGCAGGGGATTCAATGCGCGATTGTGTATTTTTTATAGGGGTAATGTCGGCTTAAGCTGCGATGGCCAAGCCATTCACTTTGTTTCGTGCCAAGCGGCGTAGTTCTGCGCGCAAGGCAACTTGCTGGCCGGCTGTGATCATGCGCTGCCCGGCGCTCCCGCTCCATTCGAACTGGACATCGTTTGGCAATATACCGGCGCGATGTAAGCCGTCGGCCATTTGACGGAGATCGGACTGCTCAATGCGGCGTCCATCACTCAATGACGCAATGAATTCATTCCTGAACAGCACAATGCTTGCAGTAATTGTCATATCAATACCTCCTGTATCAAAGGTACTGCAATGTTGTTTGGGTATCCGTGGCAAATTCCACACTTCGCGAGAATCAGTCTGAAAAAATGTCGGAACGGGCGGTCAGTGTGTTTTTTGTGGCAATGCTCTTCTGAGCGAAAGAATCAATTATTTGTTGATAGGGTTGAAGTTTTTCCTATTATTAACAAATATTTGCGTGTCTTTTGCTTGACTGCCAAGGCAGTGCCTCGCTTAAACTCTCAGTCTGACGAGGTATGACAGTCAACCGTATGAAACGGTTGGATTAATCGGAAGAGACATGACGAATAAACGCAAGGTTCTGGTAGCCGATGCATCGAAAGTGGTTCGTGCATCGCTGACCAAGCAACTGGCTGAGCATTTTGAAGTTCGGGAGGAAGCGAGTGGAGAATCGGCGTGGCAAACGCTCGTTCTCGACAGTGCCATTGTCGCCGTTGTGTCCGGCTTGAGCCTGACCCGACTCGATGGTCTTGGACTCATTGAACGCATTCGAGCCAGCAAACTATCGCGCTTGAAAAACGTCCCGTTTTTTCTTGTGGTTTCCAGTTCCTTCTCGGAGGAGGATCGGGAGCATGCAAGGAATTGCGGCGTAACGGACTTCATTTCCAAGGATGCCAGCAACCTGTCGCTGGAAAGTGTGATTGCCTCTCTGCAGGAATTTCGGGGCGATGCGACGGAGGTGGGGAGTATTTTTCCTGATGCCGCTTCCGGCGTGTTCCATCGCGATTCTTCGGTCGCGGCCGATGGTGTGTTTGAGGATGTCGGGGTGCGAACCGATGTTGGTGTCAGCGACATCATGGGGCAACTCGGCGGACTCGCCGGGCTTGAGGACAGTGAAAAAGCAGATGCCGAAGTATCGGATGATGTCTACGGTAGCGATGATGCCGTTCTGGCCCAGGAAAAGCTTGAGGAATGTCTGGCGAAACGTTTGCCGCATGCCGTGGAAGGGCATGGGGTGGGCGTTCTGGCCTTTGGGCTGGATGGCTATGACGCACTGGTTTCGCGCTATGGTGTTGAACTTGCAGCAAGGACTGCGCAGAAATTTTGCTACATGCTGGCCAGAAAGATTCGGCCGGAGGACAGCATTGGACAGCTTGCCGATGGCTTGATCGTCATCGTCGCACACTCGACGACATCGGCCATTTGCGCCGGATTTGCCAATCGAATCTGCAAGGCGATGGCGGCGGCACAGATATCGGTCCGTGGCAAGCGCATTGACCTGACGGTCAGCGTTGGTGTTGCTGTCGTTCCTGATGATGGCGTGGTGCTGTCGGGGCAGGATTTGCTGCATCTGGCCTACGAGCGCCTTGAGCTTGCCAGACGTGCCGGTGGCAATCGGGTGGTGGCAAGCGCCGATTATCAAGGTTCCGGATTGGGCAATTACGAAGCCTTTGTGCCGCAATTGAAGGAACTTCTGGAGACGGTTGACCCCGCCATACTGCGGCCCTGTCTGGGGACTGTTGGTATGCAGCTGATGCCTATCCTCAAGGAGCTCGAAAGGAGTTTCCGTTTTGGCTTGCCGATCGAAGAAATGAACAAACGGCTCTGGGATCGGGCGCGTGCCGAGCGAATGGTGACCTGACCCGTCTTCACTTCAAGCGGGAAAGCCGGTGCGAAACCGGCTTTTTTACTTGGCGAATCTGTTAATAATGGCAGGGCTGCTGACCGCCGATGATTGCCTGTGGTCGGATATTTCTTGGCTTACGATGGACGTAAGACGAAACTGCGATGAGTAGGGCGAACGGGAATTCTTGAATGACTTTGACGCATGATGGACAGGACGGCGGTTACGTCCGGCTATTTCACGCCAGCCTGGTCTGGCCGTTGCAGCTTGAGCCGCTGGCGGTCGATGGCAGCGATGGGCGGCATTGGGAGCTTTTCGAGGCCCGCTCGGAAACTCAACCGTGGCAAAGGATCGATGACGAATTCACGGCAGATGCCAGCCAGTTCAAGGAACGGCATTACCGGGAGTTCGTCTCCTTCCTGCCTTACGTCCAGCGCTTTCTCTACGGTGAAGGTCGATCGCGCAAGCCGTTGCCGGATGATCCGCCGGGCAACTCACCGATGCATGTGTTCCGGCGCAAGGATGTCGCCCGTCTGCGCTTGACGCTGCGCAAGGGGCAGGCGCCGATCGAGTTGCGCATCGTGCATCTTGACCTCTATTTTTTCCACGATCTCGATGTTGTCCAGCTCAATTTGGAGGTTTGCGGAAACGATCTGCCGCTGCCTACGGTCCGCGACATTCTTTTTCGTTTCGGTCGGGCCTATCCGTCGGGGTGGGAGGAGGGGGGCGAGGGGTTGCATAACGTCTATCTGGCCGAGTGGATCGGACTCGACGGTCAGGTAATTGCACGTTCCGATGCCGAAAAACGGGAGAAATATCTCAGTTATGTCTGCGAGCATCGCAGCCCTTGCATTTCTGAACACTGGGCCAGTCTGTTGCGCCCAATGGTGCTGGCGCATTCCGATGAAGCGGGGGATCTGCGTTACCGACTGATCGAATACCAGCGCATGCCGGTGATGGCCTTTCTGGCGGTCGATCAGCCGCGCGCACTGAACCGTGAGGACTGGGTAAGACTGGGGCTGGCGACCCTGCTGCATCCGAACGAAACCTTGCCGATCAACGAGCCGATGGTCATCGAGTTCGAAAAGCGTTTCTGCCATGACCGTTTCTGGACCGATAGCGAGGCGGGGCCGAACACCCGTTTCATGTGTACCGGTAATGCCTTTACGGTGGTTGGCGATGCGGCGTTTCCGTTCTTTGTTGATGGTGAGCGTGGCGTATTGGCCCAGTTCCGGCATCAGTATTTTCTGGTGTTCCTGATTGCGCATCTGCACCGGGCATCGTTGCTGGCTTTCTCAGAAGTGCTGGTCGATGCGGTCAATGACCTTGATATCCGGAACGATGTTTCGGTGCGCCGATTCAAGCGCCGCATCCGGGCCAATTTCGAAACCTTCCTGCGCTTCACGCACCGCTACTGGTTCCACGAACTGTCCGAACGGCCCCATGTGCAGGCGATGTATCGGCTGTGTGCGAACCATTTGCGCAACGATGAAATGTACGACGACGTCCGTAATGAAATTCGCGAGATGAGCCACTACCTCGATAGCGACTCGCAGCGCCGGCAGTCCAATACCGTTGTCCGGTTGACAGTCATCACTATCCTCGGTTTGATCGCGACGGTGACGACTGGTTATTTCGGTATGAACATTATCCCGTTCGGCGAAGGTTCAGTGCTGGAGCGTGCCTTGCACGGTCTGATTGCAACCTCAATCTTCGTCACTCTGGTGCTGTTCGCTGTCGCCAAGTCAAAACGGCTTTCGGATTTCCTTGAAGCCATGTCGGACGAAAGACTGACGCTGATGGGGAAATTCCGCGCGCTGTGGGGTGTGGTGGGGCGGACCGAACGCTGATTCGGTCGTCCATCAGAAGATTCAGTTTTTGCTCTTCTTGCCAGCTGCTCGAAGCATTCCGATTTCCATCGCCGTTTCCGGGCCAATCAGCGTATCGGCCAGCCTGTCCGGGATTTTGGATGAGTTCGCATCAATCGGGGTGCGGCCACCCATGATCTCGGCCATGACTTGCGGCAGGCGCGGGTTGCGCGCTGGCTCGGCGTAACCCTGCGGATAGATCGGTTGCAACGTGGCGAGATCGTATTTGTCGGTGGCACCGAAGGTGTGCAGCAGCTCATGGGCAATCACCACATTGTTCTGCCTGCGCTGCTGGCGGCTGGCATAAGCGTGGATGATGCCGATTTGACCTTTGCTCAGGCCGGTCGAGTGAGGGACGACGCTATTTCGCTCAGGATCGTGAAAAAGGACGAACAGCCGGATATGCGGTTTCGGGCCAGTGATCTGATCATGCTGTGAAGCCCACCAGCGAAATTTCAGACTCCACAAGATCGCATCCAGCGCGCTGGGCTGGCGAGGAGCGACTGGTGGCTGCTCAGCGATTGGTGGCGCCACGTTCAAGGCGACTGGCTGCAGCACTGAAAGACCCAGATTGTCGGTTTGTGCCTGCAGCCATTGGGCGATCTCCTCGAAGCTATCCTTATTCAGACTATTAACGTAGCTGGTGGTGGCTGACGAGTTGTCCGCTGCGATCGGGTAGATCGCAACATGAACCGTATGCTCCCAGGCGGTCAGCCGGGAGTTCGAACGCCACGCGCCGAGACCAACGGTGGCAAGGATGAGCAGCAGGATAAGGATTCTGAATTTTCGGAACATGAGGTTCTGGCCTACTTGAGTCGGTTAAGTGCTTCTCCACAAAAAACCCGGCCGAAGCCGGGTTTTGTGATTGGAGCTGGGTGACAATCAGGCCTTGAGTGGAATTTTGCCGATTTTGACCTGCCATTCCTTCGGGCCGGTTTCGTGCACGCTGATACCTGACGAGTCGACAGCTACCGTAACCGGCATGTTCTCGACGTCGAACTCGTAGATGGCTTCCATGCCGAGATCGGCGAAGCCGACGACCTTGGCCGACTTGATCGCCTTGGCAACCAGGTAGGCCGCACCGCCGACGGCCATCAGGTAGGCGGACTTGTTGTCCTTGATCGCCTCGATGGCAACGGGGCCACGCTCAGACTTGCCGATCATCGAGATCAGACCGGTCTTTTCGAGCATCATGCGGGTGAACTTGTCCATCCGGGTACCGGTGGTCGGGCCGGCCGGTCCGACGACTTCGTCACGCACCGGGTCGACTGGGCCGACGTAGTAAATGACGCGGTTGGTGAAGTCGACCGGAAGCTTTTCGCCCTTGGCCAGCATGTCCTGGATGCGCTTGTGGGCGGCATCGCGGCCGGTCAGCATCTTGCCGTTGAGCAGCAGTTTCTGGCCCGGTTTCCAGGCAGCGACTTCTTCCTTGGTCAGCGTGTTCAGGTTGACCTGCGTGGCGGACTTGAGATCCGGCGTCCAAGTGACGGCCGGCCAGTCTTCCAGCTTCGGAACTTCCAGCTTGGCCGGACCGGAGCCATCGAGATGGAAATGGCAGTGGCGGGTCGCGGCGCAGTTCGGCACCAGCGCGACCGGCAGGTTGGCAGCGTGGCAGGGGTAATCCAGCACCTTGACGTCAAGCACGGTGGTCAGGCCGCCCAGTCCTTGTGCACCAACGCCCAGCGCGTTGATCTTTTCCATCAGTTCCAGGCGCAGCTCTTCCGGACGGGTCAGCTTGGCGCCGGTGGCAGCCTTGGCCTTCAGTTCGTGGATGTCGACCGGGGCCATGATCGATTCCTTGGCGAGCAGCATGGCCTTTTCCGGCGTGCCACCGATGCCGATGCCGATGATGCCGGGGGGGCACCAGCCAGCACCCATTTCCGGGATTTTCTTCAGAACCCAGTCAACGAGATCGTCGGAGGGGTTAAGCATGGCGAACTTGGACTTGGCTTCCGAGCCGCCACCCTTGGCCGCACAGATCACTTCGACGTGATGGCCGGGAACGAGCTCGAAATGGACGACCGCCGGGGTGTTGTCCTTGGTGTTCTTGCGTGCACCGGCCGGGTCGGCCAGCACCGAGGCACGCAGCGGATTGTCCGGGTTGCCGTAGGCGCGACGGACGCCTTCATCGATCATCTGCTGGATGCTCATGGTGGCATCCGGCCAGGTGACTTGCATGCCGACCTTGATGAAGACCATGCCGATACCGGTGTCCTGGCAAATCGGGCGGTGGCCTTCGGCAGACATGCGGGAATTGGTCAGGATTTGCGCTATGGCATCCTTGGCGGCAGGCGACTCTTCGCGCTCGTAGGCTTCGCCGAGCGCCTTGATGTAATCGAGTGGGTGGTAGTAGCTGATGTACTGGAAGGCATCGGCGACGGACTGGATCAGATCTTCCTGTTTGATGGCGGTCATGCGCAACTCCGGGTCAGTGGTTTTTCTGGTGTTGAAGAGCAAGAGTCTGGGTCATGGTTTTGTCTACCATCGCCATGGCCAGGGCGGAGAAAAGGAATACAACGTGGATGATTACCTGCCACATCAGCGTGTGTTGGGACAGATTGGCGGCATTGATAAAGCTCTTCAGCAGGTGAATCGATGAGATGCCAATGATGGCCGTCGACAGCTTGATTTTGAGCACGCCGGCATTAACGTGGGAAAGCCATTCCGGCTGATCCGGATGGTCATCGAGGTCGAGACGGGAAACGAAGGTCTCGTAACCGCCAACGATAACCATGACCAGCAAATTGGCGATCATGACGACGTCGATCAGGCCGAGGACGACCAGCATGACGTCAGCTTCGCTGAAGTGGGCCGAGTCGAAGGCGCTGGTGACCAGATGGCTCAGTTCCACCATGAACAGCCAGCAATAGACGATCTGGGCGACGATCAAGCCGAGGTAGAGCGGAGCCTGTATCCATCGGCTAGCGAAGATGAACGATTCGAGGTGTTTGATTGGCGAGCGCATCATCTTTGATTGGTGTTTGGGGGAGCAGAAGTTTACCACGCCATGCGGCGTCGTCGCGGGCAGGTACTCAATGGCATGAAATGTTACGGAATTGCTGCGCCGCAGCGTGATTTCGTAAGGCGTTTGTAAGATTATCAACGTCTAATGCCGCATCAACGCTGGCGAGGGAGTTCAATGCTCCCCAGCTTGCGCGGCTTTAAATAGTCCCGGGGTTAGCCCGAGATCCGATCGGTTGTTTCAACATAAATTGCGAAGTACCGCAGAGGAGAAGAATATGTCGAATGAGTCCGTGCAGCTAATTTATCCGTCTGACGAAATGGTCAAGAACGCGGCGGTTTCGGGGATAGCAGCCCTTTACCCAGTCGCTTGATGAGTCCAACGCTCCCTTCTTCAAATGGTTTGCCGACGGCAAACTGAACGTTTCTTACAACTGTCTCGACCGTCAGGTCGAAGCTGGTCTCGGCGAAAAAGTCGCCCTGATTTTCGAAGCCGACAACGGCGAAGTCACCAAGGTGACCTACAAGGAACTGCTCTCCAAGGTCGCCAAGTTCGCCAATGCCCTGCGTGGCATGGGTGTCAAGAAGGGTGACCGCGTTGTCATCTACATGCCGATGACCGTTGAAGGCATCTGCGCGATGCAGGCTTGTGCCCGTATTGGCGCCATCCACTCCATCGTTTTCGGCGGCTTCTCTGCTCAGTCCCTGCGTGATCGTATCAACGACGCTGGCGCTGTTGCCCTGATCACCTCCGATGGCCAGTTCCGCGGCGGCAAGGCCATCCCCCTCAAGCCGATCGCTGACGAAGCCTTCGCCATGGGCGGTTGCGAGTCCGTTAAGAATGTCATCGTTTTCAAGCGCACCGGCGCTGAAGTCAATATGGTTGCCGGCCGTGATACGTGGCTGCACGATGCGGTTGCCAACCAGTCCGACGTTTGCGAACCGGAATGGGTCGAAGCCGAACACCCGCTGTTCCTGCTCTACACGTCCGGCTCGACTGGCAAGCCGAAGGGTGTTCAGCACTCCACCGGCGGCTACCTGCTGCACGCCATCATGACCATGAAGTGGACCTTCGACATCAAGCCGTCGGATGTCTTCTGGTGTACGGCCGACATCGGCTGGGTTACTGGTCACACCTACATTACCTACGGCCCGCTCGCTTGCGGCGCGACCGAAGTGGTTTTCGAAGGCGTTCCGACCTACCCGGACGCCGGCCGTTTCTGGAAGATGATCCAGGATCACAAGGTCACCATTTTCTACACTGCACCGACCGCAATCCGTTCGCTGATCAAGTCGTCCGACACCAATGCGGCTGTCCATCCGAAGAGCTACGACCTGTCTTCGCTGCGCATTCTCGGTTCCGTCGGCGAGCCGATCAATCCGGCTGCCTGGACGTGGTACTACGAAAACGTTGGCGGCGGCCGTTGCCCGATCGTCGATACCTTCTGGCAAACCGAAACCGGTGGTCATATGATCACCCCGCTGCCGGGCGCAACCCCGCTGGTTCCGGGTTCCTGCACCCTGCCGTTCCCGGGCATCCAGTTCGCTGTGGTCGATGAGACCGGTGCCGATCTGCCGTGGGGCCAGGGCGGTATCCTGGTCTGCAAGAAGCCGTGGCCGTCGATGATCCGCACGATCTGGAACGACGACGAGCGCTTCGTCAAG
>JAGTRS010000066.1 GCA_018262195.1 Pseudomonadota bacterium
ACCGAGCGCTTGCATCGTCCGACCCCAACTGTGGGCAGAACTGCACGCTTCCATCGCCACGACCGTGCCCGTTGGCAAGGTGCGCAACCACTTCAAAAACTCACCGCTTTTCAGTATCGATGATCGGCTGCCATGGCCACGGCTATCTCCCTCGCAAACGGCAAAAATGGATTTTGCCAAGTCAATTCCAACTGTCGTAGTATTCATTTGGACTTCCCCTTTCTGCACTCCAGATTGACTGAAAGAAATTCAATCTTGGCACATCGATGCCGGTTGGCTTATGCCACCAGCGGAATGTGGGAAGTCCCCTTTATAGTCGTTCGTGATCTCCGGCAGTCGGCCAGGTACGGACGTAGCCGCCCTAACAAATCTGGCTAATCGAACGGCAGGAAACTCATCAGTTAACGGCCGCTCGGCCCTGTAGGTGTTCGACCGGCACGTCGGCCTGAACTTGGGCAGCATACCTTCCGCAGCGACCGGCGATAAGTTCGCCTTCGCGTCCAAAGCCACCATCAGCAGATGCACCCTTGAAGCGCCTCAGTAGGAAGCGAGCGATTAACACGTTAAACCTCCGTATCGAAGCAGGCCATGCCAGAATTATCCGCGTTTGGCCGGCAGCAAAGCCTCGTCGAATTCGCGGTTGGTCGTGATGCGAGCTGGTATGTCTGGATATTCCTTCGGCTGATCGATATGCAACGCCCGCTTGGGCCAGATTTTCTTGGGTTCAGTGCACGTCGCGCTAAACACCAACCCTTTGTGGCGCAGATTTGGCCGGTGTTCCATCACAAAGAAAGCCTTTTCAACCCTTCGGAGAAACCTTCATCATGTCCCTCAAGCAATCGTTGACAGTAAGCTCCATCGTCCTCGCTCTCGCCGCGTTCACCACACCTTCGGCACTTGCCGATTGCGGCACCGCCGAACTTTGCCGGGTCGCCGGCGTCCAGGGGGTAGTCAAGGATAACCGGCTACCCGTACATATCAGTCCGTCTCGCGATTCCTCGGTCAAGTTCAATCTGCGCGAGGGCGACGAGGTTCGCAACCGCAGCTGCGAATCGCATCGTGGCGAATACTGGTGCAAGGTCGAGATGCCCAACAATAGCTATGAGTTCGGCTGGGTGCTCGAGCGTTACCTGCGTGAGTCGGGTTCTGGCTATAGCGCCCACTCCGGCGGCACCAGCATCGAATACAAGCGCGGCTACAACGATGGCCTCAAGGGCTCGCAGTTCGACACCTACCGTCACCCGCAGGACTACAAGGATGGCTTTCGCGACGGCGAGGAAGCCCGCCGGGGTTCCGGTAGCAGTTCGCACAGCGCTGGCGCCCGCGATGAACATGACATCAACCGCCTCTCCAACGGTGGCTTCGAGGTGGTCTGGCCACAGCGCGGCTGCATTGCCAGTTACAACCGAAAGGGCCAGTCGATGAGCTACAGCAGAGAATGTGACGACGACCTTATCAGTCGTTCCAACAGCATCGCCAAGCGCGAGCGCTGAGCCGGGTTGCCGGCTGGAAGAACCGTTTCCAGGGGAACAGGATGAAACTGTTGAACCGTTGCTGCGCTTCAGCAATGCTGGTGGCCGCCGCCATGTCGTGCCCCGTTGTACTAGCTGCGGGGCCAGCGCTGGGCACCTGGGGTTTCGACACGACTGGCATGGATCGCAGCGTCAAGCCGGGTGATGACTTTCACCGTTACGCCAATGGCGCCTGGATTCAGCGGACGACCATTCCCGATGACCGGTCCAAGGTCACCGTGTTCAGCGATCTCGATGACCGGGTGCAAGGGCAGTTGCTGGCACTGTTGACCGAGATGGCGGCTGACCGGGCGGCGCCACCGGGAAGCAACCGGCAGATTCTGGGCGACTGGTTTGCGAGTTATAGCGACGAGAAGGCGATCGAGGCCGCCGGGACGGCGCCCTTGCAGGCGTCGTTGAGCCACATCAATGCGATTCGCACCCGCAGCGATCTGGCGCGCTATCTGAGTATCAGCGATGGACTACCCGGCGGCAGCCCGATCAAGGTTTCTATCCAGACCGACGCCAAGGACTCTGCCCATTACATCGCCCAGGTGGACCTGCTGAGCGAAGGCTTGTCACTCGGTGAGCGTGACGCCTACCAAGATCCAAAGAGCGATCCCAGACGGCGCGCCTATCGCTTGCATGTTGAACGCATGCTCGCACTGGCCGGGCTGAAGGATGCCAAGCGGCGAGCCCAACGGGTGCTGGATCTGGAAACCCGGATTGCCGCCGCCCTGCTGCCATCCGACAAGGTTGATTATTCCTCTTACAACATGATTCTGTTTGGGGAGATGGGCAAGCGTTTCCCGGGAGTGGACTGGGCTGCCTTTTTCTCGGCTTCCGGCCTCTCCGAGCAGTCCAGTGTTTTCGTGCAAACACCGCCAGCGCTGGCAGCCGGAGCCCGCCTGGTGGCAGGGGTTCCCCTCGAAACCTGGCGTGACTACCTCACCTACCAATACATCAATGGCTGTGCCGAAGTCCTGCCGCTCGCCTTCCGCGAAGAGCATTTTGATTTCTACACCCGTTCGCTCGGGCTGCAAAAGACGATGCGGCCACGCCAGGCCGAAAGCATCGATACGGCCAAGGAGAAGCTGCAACGCTTTCTTGGTGAGGAGTACGTCAGGCTTTACGTATCCCAGCAGACGAAAGCCGCCGCCATCGCCATGGTCGACGAAATCAAGGCCGCATTTGACGATCGCCTGGCACGGCTCGACTGGATTTCGGATTCGACACGTACGGAGGCGCGCCGCAAGCTGGCAGCGACGCTTGGGCAGATCAGCCATCCGGACCACTGGCCGGCAACCGAGTCACTCAAGGTGGTGCGTGGCGATGCACTGGGCAACCATGAACGCGTCATTGCCCGCAGTGCCAGGATCTACCGCGCCAAGCTGGGGACTACGAGCGACCGGAAGGCCTGGGACCTCGAACATATGGCCCCCTATTGGGCCGGAGCAACGGTTGATCCCACCAAGCCCGCCATCATCATTACGGCGGGCATATTGCAAGCGCCTTTCTTTGATGCGGCGGCTGACCCGGCGGCAAATTACGGTGGTCTGGGTGCCGTGATCGCGCATGAATTCACGCATCTCTTTGACCATCTCGGCAGCCATTTCGATGCAGAGGGCAACGTCCGCGACTGGTTCGCCCCTGAAGATGCCGAGAAGTTCAAAGCACGCGGCGAACGACTGGCCGGGCAAATGTCGCGCTATGAGGCGATGCCCGGCATGTTTGTCGATGGCAAGCGCACCCTGCACGAATCTCAGGCAGATCTGGGCGGCGTCCACATCGCCTTTGATGCCTATCGTCGATCGCTCAAAGGCAAACCCGCACCGATCATCGATGGCACGACGGGCGATCAGCGCTTCTTTCTGGCCTGGGCGCAAAACTGGCGGGGCAAGCTGAAGGAAGAGCGGCTGAAGCAGGACACGCTAGGTGGTAGCACTTACGCGACACTGCAAGCGCGCGCAGCCATGGTGCGCAATATCGACGCCTGGTACGAAGCATTTGATGTCAAGCCTGGCGAAAAGCTCTATCTGAAACCCGAAGACCGTCTGACCCTCTGGTAAAGCCGCTGTCAGCAAGCGGCCTGAATCCACTTTTTGTACGAATCAGATTTCTGCAAACCTGTCACGGAGAATTCCATCATGAATTGCAAAGTTTTTTTTGCTTGTACTGCCCTCGCATTGGCCGGCTGTGTTTCCGAGGGAAACAGCCAGGCTGGCAATGATGAGCGTGCTCACAGTTCAAGCGGCCACCGCAGTGGCGGCGCATTCGGCGCCGGCCAGGTCGTGACGATTACCGGAGCGGCCAGCGATTCCGTTGATGCGCTTGTGCTGCTCGATGGGCCTGGCCGTGGCGGTGTCGTGGGGCGTGTTGGCAATGGCCGCTTGATGACTGTCGATAACTGCGAAAGAAACTGGTGCCACGTCCGTACCACCACGGGACAAGGCACAGCGGGCTGGATCGAGACGCGCCACCTGCGTGCCCGTTAAGCCACCCTGTAAATTCCGCCTTCTGACCCAGAAGCTTCCTCCAAAGGAACCTCATGTCCACGTTGCATCCTCGCCATACCCTGATTGCCGCCGCCATTGCCGTCGGCCTTTCCGCCTGTGCCGGCAAGCCGCCGGCATCCGCTACGCCGCCCTCGGCTACCAGCGATGCACAAAATTTGAATTTCGGCTTCCCGCTTGGCTTTTCGCCCGAAAAAATGGACACGACGGCTGACCCACGCAAGGATTTTCGGCGCTACGCGGCCGGTCGCTGGCTCGACGCGGCGAAGTTGCCTGCTGATTCCGTACGCACGTCCAGCCTTGACATCCAGATCAAGTTGGTCGAGTTACAGGTAGTTGAGTTGCTTGACGACGCCCAGCGCAACAGTCTGACGGCACCCAAGGGAAGCCCTTTGCAGCAGGTGGGCGACTTCTACGCATCAGGCATGGATGAGAAACGCCTGAGCGAACTGGGCGTGAGACCGCTCCAGCCCGAGCTGGACCGTCTTGGCGCCATCAAGGACAAGAAGTCACTGACCGAGGCGCTGGCTCGCCTCTATCTGCTGACCAACGATCAGTTACTTCTGGGTCTCCAGGTGGGCTCAGATCCAAAGGACAGGACACGCAACCTGGTCGCGATCGGAGACGGTGATCTGCCGATGGGCCTCGACAACTATCTGAAACCGGAAAACAAGCCGATACGCGACGCCCATGTCAAGCAGATCACCGACTCGCTGGTCATCGCCGGTAGCGCGCCGGAAGCCGCTGCTGCCATGGCTGCCAAGGTGCTGGCCATGGATACCCGGGTAGCAGCCAAGAAGCTCACCCCGGTGGAAATGCGGGATCCGGCAAAGTTGTACACACGCATGAGTTATGCAGAGCTGAAGAAGCTACTCTCGAACATCGATGTCGATCTGCTGTACAGCACCCTCGGCTTGCCGACGGGGGGCGAGGTCGTCGTTGTTAACGCAAATGCCGTACGCGAGCGCAACGCCATGTTGAAGGATCTCCCGCTGGCCGATACCAATGCCTATCTTCACTGGGAATTGTTGCGCCGCTCTTCTGCCTACCTGACGCCCGC
Source organism: Pseudomonadota bacterium (assembly GCA_018262195.1). Taxonomy (GTDB): domain Bacteria; phylum Pseudomonadota; class Gammaproteobacteria; order Burkholderiales; family Rhodocyclaceae; genus Azonexus. The sequence continues at coordinate 5,085 of JAGTRS010000066.1, forward strand.
ATTCCTCGGGCCGGCCAAGGATTTTTCCAATGCCGTGTACGGCAATGTCGAATTCCCGTCGCGTAACCGTATGGTCGGGAGCAATGTGCCCGCCAAGTTGGGCCACCCGCTGGGCCAAGTCTATGTTGCCAAGTATTTCACGCCCGAGAACAAGCGGGATGCCGAGGATCTGGTGCAACGGATACGCACTGAATTCCGGGGACGGGTCGAGAATAACACCTGGCTGGAGCCGAAGACCCGGACTGCTGCGCTCAAAAAACTGGACGCAACCAAGATTGTGGTTGGCTACCCGGAAAACTGGATCGACTACTCGAGCGTAGACATCCGCCGTGACGACTATCTCGGCAACGCCATGCGCAGCAACGAGTTCAAAGCCCGCAGGGACCTTGCCAAGCTCGGCAAGCCGGTTGTTCCAGACGCCTTCGATGATCCTACCGCCACGCTGCCTACTGTCGTCAACGCCGCCTACAGCACCGGTCGCAACGGTATCGAGATCCCCGCAGCCTTCCTGCAGGCGCCGTTCTTCGATGCGAAGGGCGACCCGGCGAGCAACTATTGCGCTCTGGGCGCAGTCATTGGCCACGAAATTACGCATGGATTCGACTCCCAAGGCCGCCTGTATGACGACAAGGGCAATGTGCGCAACTGGTGGACCGATGCCGATACCCAGCGCTTTGTCGCTGAGGCCAGGAAACTCGTCAGTCAGGCCGATGCCGTCGAAGTACTGCCGGGCTTACACATCAATGGCCAACTGGCCGTTGGAGAAAACCTGGCTGACGTGGGCGGTGTATCTTTAGGGCATGCTGCACTGAAAAAGTATCTGCGAGCCCATCCGGAAAAGAACCAGCGAATTGACGGCCTGTCGCAGGATCAGCGCTGCTTCCTGACCTGGGCGCAGGTCTGGGCCGACAAGTCCAATGAAGGCTGGCTCAAGCAAAAGCTTCCGACCGACCCGCATCCGCCTGGTGTCTATCATCCGCAAGGGAGATCCGATGTGGCTCGATGAATCCCTGCGCGTGCGCATCTGGTAACAGTTGATCAGGAGCCAAGTATGAAAAAACGAAACCTCGTCAATCTGCTTGCAGGCACTGCGCTCGTCCTGGGTGCCGGCCTCGCCAGCGCGGCGCCTTTTGACAAAAAGGAAGAGCTGCAGGGCATTTCGTTCCACGTCACGAGTCCCAACAAGGCGGCAGGGAATGCCGTACGCATCGTTCCAGCCGGACTGCAGATCGACAATTCGCCGATCGAGATGGATATTATTGGGATAGTTACCGGAGCCGAGGTGGCGGACATCAATGCCGACCGTTCGCCCGAAATCTACATCTATGTTCTGGAGCCAGGGCCGGAAAAGCGTATGTCACTCCTTGCTTTCAGCGCCAACAAGAAGAAGTCGCTGAGCGCGATCTACCTGCCGGCCCTGAGCGAAACCAAGGGGGCCGACAAGGGCTATTGCGGCAACGACGACATGGCGCCGGTCGAAGGAACATTCCTGCGCCGTTTCCCAATCTGCGACAAAAACAAGCAGCCAACCGGGAAAACGCGGCAGCTCCAGTACAAGCTAAAGCCGGGGGAGGCTGGCTGGCAACTGAAGCTCGACAAGAGGATGGAATACTGACCGTGGCAAGTCGGCTGCAGCTCAATCGCGGTCAACCCGGAAATTGATCGAATTTTTTCTTCATCACCCTCAACAAAAAGGAAACAAGCATGAAACTAAAGATCACCCTGCTTGCACTGGCCGTTCTGTCCACGCCTGTCCTGGCGGAAAAGGTCACGCCCGGTAACATGCCTGCCTATTGTCGTGGTCAGGCAGCCAGCGAATTTAGCACCAAGCCGGTTTATATCAAGACCGGCAAGCTGGTCAAAGCAAAGGATGGCAGCTACTCCATCGCCGGCACCTATGATGGCAAAGATCCGTTTACCTGCACCTACGCCAAGAACGGTGAATTCACCGGAATGACACGCGGCGAAGCGACCAAGCCCGCCGGAAAGACGAAGGCTTCCGGCCCGTCAGCCAAGGCCCTCGAAGCCTGCGACATGTTCATGAAGGGCGAGAAAGGCCACGTTGAAGGCTTCAGCGATCTGGGCAATGGCGTGTTCGGCGTCAATCTCAAGTACAAGTCCGGCTACAAGCGCTGCGAAGTCACCAACGAACCGCGCGTAGACAAGTTCGAAGATCTGTAAGGTAGTGCGCGAAACGTCGCCCTGGCGTCGGGCCAGACCGGCGTTGCGGGCGATGCTTCTGCTCCTGGGTCTCTGCGGGGCTTTCCCTTCAGGTGCGGTGCCGCCACCGCCGCCACTCCCTGTGGAAAAAGTCGAGCTACCCCCTGATGGCAGCGAGCGCATCGTCAATAACGAGGTGCGCGCCTATCGGCAGGTTCCGCTGGCATTCGAAGCCAGCGCCGGGGACGAACTCATATTATGGCTGAAAGACACTGAGAACCAGCTCGTTCTTGACGTCGAAGCGCCGTCAGGCCTGCGCTGGATCCAGGGCGCAAAGCCCGGCGCTGACGGGCTTCGTCTGCGCCTTCCGGAAACCGGGACATATCGCCTGTATGTGGTCATGTCCGGCGATGCTGCGCGTACCGGCAGAAAAGCCCGTTTCCAGCTCAGGCTGATGCTTCGCCGCTTTCGACCAACCAAAGGGCAGTAACATGAACAAACCCAACGAAGCCATTGTCCCGACACACCCCTGGCGATTCTCCCCGAGCGTTGCAATTGGCACCTTATGCCTGATTGCTTACATCGCTGTCTTCTATGGCATCGCACAGGCGAGCGGGATTGACTACGGCGAGTGGTTTGCCAACGCCAACAATGCTATCCACTCGGCGCTGATCCCGCTGGTCGCCGGCAGCCTTCTGCTGATTGCATTCTTGCTTCTATCTCGTTGGAACGCCGTATGGCGAGACCCGGTTCGTCTGCCCACCAACCGGCTTCACGCCACCTTGATCTACCTGTTTGTCGGCACCATTGTGTTGCGTCTGGTGTTCATCAAATGGGGCGAAGTTCCTACGGAATTGCTGCTGGTCGTTATCGCCGTTGGTATCGGGGTCGGATTTGCGGAAGAGATGGCGCTACGCGGCGTGTTTCTGCGCGGGATGCGAACCAACAGCCGCAGCGAAGGAAGAGCTGTGCTGTGGACGACCATAGCGTTCGGATTGCTGCACATACCGAACATCTTTCTTGGCACCGGCCTGTTCGGAATTGTCCAACTTCTACTCGCTGGGCTGACCGGCTTTGTGCTCTACCTGTTCCGGCGGCGATTTGCATGGATTGTGCCGGCGATGATTGCCCACGGAATATGGGACATTTCGGTGTTTCTCAGCAAGGACTACCTGTCCCAGACAATGAACACGATAACGCTTGCCCTCACCGCCGTCATTCAGTTGCTGGCAATCATTGCGCTGGTTCGGTTTGTACGAAGCGAGGGCGAAGCGGTGAATGTGACGATCTAAAAAAACCAAGATTTCACCTTTCTAACGACATTCAACCTACGGAGTACACTGATGAAAATTGCCCACCTGTTAATCGCACTGCCCCTTGTTTTCGCAATTACAGCTTGCGAACAAAAACCGCCTGCCACTTCCGAACAAATCAAGGACAAAGTGAATGACGCCCTTGAATCCCGCCCCAACGAGAAGTTGAAAGATGCGGCCGAAGATATTCGTGACGGCGCCAAAGCTGCCGCCAAGGATCTCAAGGAAGCCACGAAGTAGCCTCTTTCGCGGCAGGCAGCCGCTCAAACCGGAGAAATAAATGGATATCATCGTTACCCTCATCGTCGGCCTGATTGTCGGCGTCATCGCAAAATTCCTCATGCCCGGCCGCGACCCTGGCGGGCTGATTATCACCAGCCTTCTTGGCATTGCCGGCGCCTTCGTCGGCGATTTCGCTGCCCGAGGACTCGGCATGACTGGGCCAGTGGGCTGGATCGGCTCCATTCTTGGCGCAATGCTGATCCTGTTCGTTTTCCGGTTGGTGAAAAAAAGCTGATCCTGGAATGTTGCGGTCGACGGCCAAAACATGCCGATTTTGCCGGATGACGATACGGCAGGCGATGTCCCGGATCACTCCGGCGTAGCCTGCCAAGCGGCGATCTTCGCCTTGAGCGCAGGGATCGCGGCCGCAGCTGCACGATACCCCGCCATGATCGCCTCGTCACGCTGGGCGAGGCTGACTGGACTGTCCGGTTCGAACCCGGGCCGGATCAGGATGTCGGCCTCGGCGGCTTCGGCGTCGCTGAGCAGGCAGCTTTGCAGACGGAGGGTCTTGAGCACCGTGTCAAGGGCATTGCCGCGTGGCGCCGGATGCCTGCCGCAATAGATGTCGACCGCGATGACCACGTCCGCGCCCATGGCCCTGACGAAGCGGACCGGGACGATGCGGACCGGGACGATGGTCAGCACGCCGCCGTCGACATAGGTTCGACCATTGGATTGCACGGGAATCACCGTGCCCGGTACCGTTGCCGAAGCCTGTACCGCCTCGCCCGGGTCGCCGTCGACGACCAGCAGGGCCTTGCCGGCGCCGAGGTCGGTGACCGTGATGCCA
>JAGTRS010000032.1 GCA_018262195.1 Pseudomonadota bacterium
GTGTATCGGCGCCGTTGTGGACATCCACTTCCCGCGCGACGCGATGCCGAAGGTCTACGACGCCCTCAAGCTGGATGCTTCCGAAGCAAACGGCATGGCAGAAGACGGCCTGACCTTCGAAGTACAACAACAACTGGGTGATGGCGTCGTACGCACCATTGCCATGGGCTCTTCCGACGGTCTGCGTCGTGGCATGAAGGTGAACAACACCGGCGCCGGCATTTCCGTGCCGGTCGGTATGGGCACCCTGGGCCGCATCATGGACGTTCTCGGTCGCCCGATCGACGAAGCTGGTCCGATCGATTCCAACGAGCTACGCGTGATTCACCAGCCGGCTCCGAAGTTTGACGAACTGTCTTCTTCCGTCGATCTGCTGGAAACCGGCATCAAGGTTATCGATCTGATCTGCCCGTTCGCCAAGGGCGGCAAGGTCGGTCTGTTCGGTGGCGCCGGCGTCGGCAAGACCGTCAACATGATGGAGCTGATCAACAACATCGCCAAACAGCACGCCGGCTTGTCCGTGTTTGCTGGCGTGGGTGAGCGTACCCGTGAAGGTAACGACTTCTACCACGAAATGAAGGACTCCAACGTTCTCGACAAGGTCGCGATGGTGTTCGGTCAGATGAACGAGCCGCCGGGCAATCGTCTGCGCGTTGCGCTGACCGGCCTGACCATGGCCGAGCGTTTCCGTGACGATGGCCGCGACATTCTGTTCTTCGTCGACAACATCTATCGCTACACGCTGGCCGGTACGGAAGTTTCCGCACTGCTCGGCCGTATGCCTTCTGCCGTGGGCTATCAGCCGACACTGGCCGAAGAAATGGGCCGTCTGCAAGAGCGTATTACCTCTACCAAGGTTGGCTCGATCACGTCCATCCAGGCCGTTTACGTGCCTGCCGATGACTTGACCGACCCGTCCCCGGCTACCACCTTCCTGCACTTGGACTCCACAGTCGTGCTGTCGCGTGATATCGCCTCGCTGGGTATCTACCCGGCTGTCGATCCGCTCGACTCCACCTCCCGCCAGCTCGACCCGCAGGTTGTGGGCGAAGAGCATTACGCCGTTGCTCGTGCCGTGCAGATGAACCTGCAGCGCTACAAGGAACTGCGTGACATCATCGCGATTCTGGGTATGGACGAACTGTCTCCTGAAGACAAACTGGCCGTGTCCCGCGCTCGTAAGATTCAGCGCTTCCTGTCGCAGCCGTTCCACGTCGCTGAAGTCTTTACCGGTTCTCCGGGCAAGTTCGTTTCCCTGAAGGAAACGATCAAGGGCTTCAAGGGCATTTGTGCCGGCGAATACGATCACCTGCCGGAACAAGCGTTCTACATGGTCGGCGGCATCGAGGAAGTTCTCGAAAAGGCCAAGACGCTGTAATAATCCGCGTCTGCAAAGGAGCTAGTAATGGCTATGACTGTTCATTGTGATGTCGTCAGTGCTGAAGAATCGATCTTCTCCGGCCTGGTGGAAATCGCAGTGTTCCCCGGTGAAGCCGGGGAACTGGGCATCCTGCCGCGTCACACGCCGCTGCTGACTCGCATCAAGCCGGGCACCATTCGTTTGAAGGTGCCCGATCAAAGCGAGTTTGAGCTGGTGTATGTGTCCGGTGGCATGCTGGAAGTTCAGCCCGACATGATTACCGTGTTGGCTGATACCGCGATTCGCGCCCACGATCTGGACGAAGCCAAAGCACTGGAAGCCAAGAAGCGTGCCGAAGAAGCCCTGGCCAATCGGAATGCCGAAATGGATTACGCTGCAGCCGAAGCCGAACTGGCCCAAGCTGTTGCCCAGTTGCAAGCAATCCAGCGTTTGCGCAAACATACGCATTAATCCGGAAAAATATCCCGGACAAAAAAGGCAGCCTAGGCTGCCTTTTTCTATTCCCGCTGTCATTCCCGCGAGTCGATCAGACCCAGATATTAGAGCCTGGAAATTCGCTTCTCAAGACGGGCGACATCGTCTCTCAAGCGATTCACCTCATTGCCAAATTCTGTGGTTTCCAGCGTTGAAGTTAGCAAGGTCGAATCTTCGACTGCATATTCCTTAATATTCTCAGCGACCTTGCGCAGACTATTCTGAATACCGTGCACGACGGAGAGCCCAAGCAGATTCAAACGACGCGCCGGGATATTACCCAACAGTTGCGCCAAATCAGCTTCGACGTCCCATCTCAGATTGCGGAGCACAAAGGCAAAACTCTCAGCGACATCTGCTGATCCGCCCAATTTGGCGGCTGCAAACAGTTTTCCCCGGTCGAACATGGCGCGAGCGAGCGCATCCGCTGGCAGGGTAACCGTAACATCAGGCGCGCTGGTAGAGTCAGTGCCGAAAAAAAGCCCCTGATCATCAATCGCCAGCCGAATCGATAGTCCACCTGCTTCAATTGATATCCTTGCGCCAGCATGCTGACACAATCTTTCCTTAGCCCAGTCCTCGCCCTGAATCACATGATTGAGACTACGAAGCGCAATTTCGCTGAGCGCATTCATATGTCTGAAATCCTAGAACTTGAATCCACGGTGCAAGGCGACTACGCCCAGTGCAAGATTGAAGTACTCAACCTTTTCCAGACCAGCCTTTTCCATCATCGCCTTCAACTCTTCCTGTCCCGGGTGCACCCGAATCGATTCAGACAGGTAGCGATAGCTATCTGAGTCATTGGTGACAAGTTTGCCGACCTGGGGAATCACCTTGAAGGAGTAGAAGTCGTAGAGTGGTGCTAGCGGCTTCCAGATTTGGGAGAACTCAAGGACCAGCAAGCGACCGCCGGGACGAAGTACTCGATGCATTTCGGCCAGCGCTGCATCCTTGTGGGTCATATTGCGCAGACCGAAGGCTACGGTGACGCAATCAAACCAGTTGTCGGGGAAGGGCAGTTTTTCCGCATCACATTGCGCAACCGGCAGCATGTAGCCTTTATCCAGCAGCCGATCACGGCCACGAGCCAGCATGGCGTTATTGATGTCGGTCAGCCAGACCTGTCCGCTCTTGCCGACTTTCTTGGAGAAGGCCAGGGAGAGATCACCGGTGCCACCGGCGACGTCAAGTACGCGCGAGCCTTCGCGTACACCGCTGCGCTGGATGGTGAAAGCCTTCCACAGCCGGTGCATACCGCCGGACATCAGGTCGTTCATCAGGTCATATCGGCTCGCTACGGAGTCAAATACGTCGGCAACGCGGCGGGCCTTTTCCTGCTCGGCAACAGTTTCATAGCCGAAATGTGTTTTATCGTTATTCATGGTGTCAATGGTGGTGACCGCAGCTGCCACCAGCCGCTGGACGTGAAGAGGTATCGATATCGCGCGACAGGCCCTGGCTATCGATCTGCTTCAGGTATTCCTGCCACAGCTCGTCGTGATGCTTGCCAAGGTTGTAGAGCATGTCCCATGAGTACAGGCCGCTGTCGTGGCCATCAGAAAATACCAGTTTCAGCGCATAGGTGCCGACAGGCTCTATTCTTTCAATGGTGACGTTACGCTTGCCAGTCTGCAGCGTTTCCTGGCCGGGACCATGGCCCCGGGCCTCGGCCGACGGGGTATAGACGCGCAGGTATTCGAAGTCGAGCGAATAGGTCTCGCCACTTTCATAAATGAGTTCGAGACGGCGGGATTTCTGGTGAAGCTTGATCTCGCTCGGTATCGGCGTATCGCGGTCAATACCTGCCATGGTGTCCTCCGGGGTTAGGGCGCTAGTTTAGCGCACTCATCCCCTGTCGGGCTCAAGATAGGTCAAAGTACCTGATAGCTGATCCGGTCGAAGTCGGTGCCACGCTGCAGCATGTGATTCATCCGTACTTGCGAAGTTTTGCCTTCGTCCGAATAGACATCCAAAATACGACTTGCCTGATACATCCCGGGCGGCAAGACGATTGACCCCTCTTCCTTGATCGCAGGCACCGGCGGGAGCATGAAAGCTCGCACGTAACGTTCATTGTTGCCGCTGGTTTGAGTTGCCATGCGGACGCCAAGGCCGATTGGCATGCCGGGCAGGGTGGCAACGCCAACGATCAGACCGCCCGAATCTTCCTGCATCAGCCAAGTGGCCTGTACCAACAGGAAATGCTCGCCATCGTGCGGACAAATCACCATTAATTGGCCATGCGATATCTTCATGCCGGCACAGCTTCTGGCCAGTCTGAAACCGTTGGCAGAATGATTGATGACCGTCCATTCGTCCACCGGGAAACTGATCTTTGGCTTGATGGCCAGCTTCTGTCCGGGTTCGGCGCGTTCCCCGAAGGTGAACAGCTCGTCGCAGGCATCACGCGAATAGGTCGAGGCGGAATCCGGTTGCTCAAATGCCTTGCTAGTCACGCAAAAGTGCATCGCCTCGAAGCCAACTGCCACTCGCGCCACGCCCTCGGTAGCAAAACGTCGGAAACGACGCGGTGAAGCCGACTGCGTCCAGGGTCTGGACAGGTGATCAAGCAAGGCGATCACATGGGCCGACGTTTCTTCTCCCAGCCCCAGTTGAGATGGCGTAATGCGCTGCCGCAACTGGCTCAGCATATGATTGATCTGCAAGCCGAGGCGCGAGGTATCAAGACGCCGTGCGTCCGGCCCGGGATCCTCAGCAACTACCGCAGGATGAAGCGGAAGATCCTTCATCAACTGAATGACGTATGGCGGAACTTCCAGATCGTCTTCCAGCTTGTGAATGGACACCAGCGGGGCCCACATGCCGGCCCAGCGACGAATCAGATTCAAATTGCGGACGCTGTTGCTGTAGGGGCTGGCAATGTCAATCAGCAGCAACGTTGTATAGGCGGCTGCACAATGGGTCGCCTGCAGATTGCTTTCGAGAACATCCTCAACCGGCGTGTAGGCGACTCCCCATTCCTCGGCGCTTTCGTAATAGCCGTGCAGGTCCAGCCAAACACCGGGTGGCAACTCACGTCGTGCCCTGAAATGCTCGAGTATGACCATACCGGTGTAATAGATGCAACGATGCAGGATCGTTGCCACCAGCGAAACATACTGGGCATTTTGTGCATCCGGCTCCTCCAGACGGGCACACAGCGCATAGGCCTTGCCCATCTTGCGCCAGGCGGTGACCACCTGCTGAAAATAGGACTCTTCTTCGTCAGCCAAGGGAAGGGACTTGTTGTGGTAGCGCCGAGACATCTCTTCTTCGACGAAGCACATCGGTGCCCGGGCCTGCTCCAGCAAGGCCAGCAACACGCCAGAATCTGGCGGGGCCATCAGCAGACCATCGAGAAAACGTACCAACTGGCGTTCGGCAACCACCGGGTTGGCCAGGGACAACTGGGAGAGATAATCCATCCCCGTTCGCAAATCGGGAATAGCCAGCGGCATTTCTGTGGCGGTTGTGTTCATGTTCAATCCAGCCTTATTCGTTTTTTGCCAAGACACGACCCAACACCCGGGTCATTTCTTCATTGCTCACCACAGGTCGCTGCGTAACCCCATCACGGCGCACCGCCCCCCAGACCGGCTCAGGAAAATGCCGGTCATCTCCCCAACGTGGAATGATATGCCAATGGATATGTGGAACGACATTTCCAAAGCTGGCCAGATTGATCTTGTCCGGTGAAAACAACTGACGGACGACTATTTCGACGGCGTAGACAATACGCATCAGTACATCCCGCTCGGCCGGCTCAAGATCGGTCATCTCGCGAACGTGCTCGTTCCAGATGACGCGGCAAAAGCCCGGATAAAATGGGTCATCCACCCGGATAACTCGGCATTGCGCCGATTGCCAGAGGACTACTCCCCCAGGATTGCTGCAAAGCTCGCAGATTTGACTGCCGATTTCCACGCTATGACGCTCCGGTGAGCTAAAAGGAACTACTCCGGAGTTTAAATACCATGGGCCGCCGCCGCAAACGAAAGAACAAATTCACGGTCGGCGGCCAAAAGCCGGAAAAGTCAGAGCAGAACGCGTTCGATGCCGCCGGTATTGGCCTTGCCGACGTATTCCGCCATCCAGTTTTCGCCGAGCAGATGCTTGGCCAGTTCGACCACGATGTAATCCGCCTTGGTACCGGCATCGTCATCGTAGCGGGACAGACCCTGCAGACAGGCTGGGCAGGAAGTCAGGATTTTGACATCGCCCTTGAAACCGTCGGCGCGCAGCTTCTCGGCGCCCTTTTCGATTTCCTGCTGCTTGCGGAACTTCACCTGGGTGGCGATATCCGGGCGGGAATAGGCGAAGGAACCGGCATCACCGCAGCAACGGTCGGTCAGCGGCACTTCCTGGCCCATCAACGCCTTGGTCACGGCCAGCGGAGCGTAAGCCTTCATCGGCGTATGGCAGGGATCGTGGTACATGTAGCGCGTCCCTTCGACGCCTTCCAGCTTGACGCCTTTTTCCATCAGGTATTCGTGGATGTCGAGCAGGCGGCAACCCGGGAAGATCTTCTCGAACTGGTATTTCTGCAGTTGATCCATGCAGGTGCCGCAAGAAACGATCACCGTCTTGATGTCGAGATAGTTCAGCGTGTTGGCAACACGGTGGAAGAGCACGCGGTTGTCGGTCGTGATCTTCTGGCCCTTGTCTTCATCACCGGAAGCATTCTGCGGATAGCCGCAGCACAGGTAGCCCGGCGGCAGCACGGTCGTCGCTCCGACTTCGTAAAGCATCGCTTGAGTAGCCAGACCAACCTGCGAGAACAGTCGCTCCGAACCACAACCCGGGAAGTAGAAGACGGCATCCGACTCTTCGGTCGTCTTGCGGGGATTGCGGATGACCGGGATGACCTTGTCGTCCTCGATGTCGAGCAGCGCGCGTGAAGTGCGCTTGGGCAGGTTGCCCGGCATCGGCCGGTTCATGAAGTGGATGATCTGCGTCTTGACCGAAGGCGCACCAATGGTGGCCGGCGGATGGGCACGGGAATCCTGGGTCAGGCCAAATGCCTTGGCCGCCTTGTGGGCGAGGCGCTGGGCCTTGAAGCCGAAATCCATCATCACGCCACGCATCAGCTTGATGGTCGCCGGATCTTTCAGGTTCAGGTAAGTCATGGCCGCCAAAGTACCGGGGCTGGTGCGCTTCTTGTCCTGCTTGCGCAGGAAGTTGCGCATGGCGACCGAGACATCACCGAAGTCGATATCGACCGGGCAGGGCTTCAGGCAGCGGTGGCAGACCGTGCAGTGGTCGGCGACGTCGTTGAATTCGTCGAAATGCTTGAGGGAAATGCCGCGCCGGGTCTGCTCTTCGTAAAGGAAGGCTTCGACCAGCAGCGAGGTGGCGAGGATCTTGTTGCGCGGGCTGTACAGCAGGTTGGCGCGCGGTACGTGCGTCGAGCAGACCGGCTTGCACTTGCCGCAACGCAGACAGTCCTTGATCATGTCCGAAATCTTGCCGATTTCCGACTGTTCCATGATCAGCGATTCGGTGCCGAGCAGGCTGAAGGATGGCGTATAGGCATTGCCCATGTCACCGCCGGGCATCAGCTTGCCCTTGTTGAAGCGACCTTCCGGGTCGACCTTCTGCTTGTAGGCGCGGAAGGGGCCGAGTTCTTCTTCGGTCAGGAACTCCAGCTTGGTGATGCCAATGCCGTGCTCGCCGGAGATGACGCCATCCAGGCCGCGGGCGAGGTGCATGATGCGTTCGACGGCTTTGTGCGCCGTTTGCAGCATGTCGTAGTTGTCCGAGTTGACCGGAATGTTGGTGTGCACGTTGCCGTCGCCGGCGTGCATGTGCAGTGCCACGAAGACGCGGCCGCGCAGCACCTCCTTGTGGATGGCCTCGATGCGCTCGACGATGGGGCGATAGACGCCGCCGTCGAAAATCTTGCTCAGCCGGGCATGCAGTTCGTGTTTCCACGACGTCCGCACCGAGTAATCCTGCAGGCGGTGGAAGAGTTTAGGGTTGGCCGCCTTGTTGGTCAGCTCGCCCGCCACCACGCCGTAGGAAACGAAGCGCGATTCGGCTTCGGCCAGCGGCAGGTCGAGGTTCTCAAGCAGCCATTCCCAGCGCATCCGAACGGCTTCGACGTAATCGAGCGCCGCCTGCTGACGGTCGCCGATCAGCACGGTCTTGTCGAGGTTGGCATCGCCGGCATGCAGCGGCAGCTCGCCCTTTAGGAACTCGATCAGAGCGTCGCACAGCGCCAGCTTGTTCTGCGTCGACAACTCGATGTTGATGCGCTCGATGCCGTCACAGTAATCGCCCATGCGCGGAAGCGGGATGACCACGTCTTCATTGACCTTGAAGGCGTTGGTGTGGCGCGAGATGGCCGCCGTGCGCGAACGGTCGAGCCAGAATTTCTTGCGCGTCTCGGCGTCGACGGCGATGAAGCCCTCGGCCGAGCGCAGGTTACACATGCGAACGACTTCCGAGGCAGCGGCCATCACGGCTTTTTCATCGTGACCGACGAGGTCGCCCAACAGCACCATTTTCGGCCGGCCGTGGCGCTTGGCCTTGGTCGCGTAGCCAACTGCCTTCACATAGCGTTCGTCGAGGTGCTCAAGACCGGCCAGTTGCACACCGGAAGCCAGCCCGGCACCGCCCGGCTTGAAGTAATCGGTAATTTCGACGATGGCCGGCACGGCTTCGCGCACCTGGCCGAAAAACTCCAGACAGACCGTCCGCGACACGGGTGGCATCTTGTGCAGCACCCAGCGGGCGGCGACGATGATGCCATCGGTGCCTTCCTTCTGGACGCCGGGAATGCCACCGAGGAATTTGTCGGTAACGTCCTTGCCCAGACCAACCTTACGGCAGGCAGCGCCCGGCAGGGTCAGGATTTCTTCGCCGAGCAGCTTCTTGCCGCTCGGATCGAAGCGCTTGAGGCGGAATTCGACGTTTTCCTGCTCGTGGATCTTGCCGAAGTTGTGATTGACGCGTTCGACTTCCAGCCAGTTGCCGTCCGGATCGACCATCTTCCACCAGGCCAGGTTGTCGAGTGCGGTGCCCCACAGCACGGCCTTCTTGCCGCCGGCGTTCATGGCGATGTTGCCGCCGATGCAGGAGGCGGAAGCCGAGGTCGGGTCAACGGCGAAGACGCGACCCGCCAGCGAGGCAGCTTCGGAAACGCGGTCGGTGACCACGCCGGCGCCGGTGCGGATCGTCGCGTACGGCGTTTCGTGGCCGGCCAGCACGAGGTCTTCGACCGGGCCGATGTCGATCAGTTTTTCGGTATTGATCACCGCCGCATAAGGCGTCAGCGGCACAGCGCCACCGGTATAGCCAGTACCGCCACCACGAGCGATGATGGTCAGGCCGGCATCGATACAGCCGCGCACCAGATGGCCGATTTCCTCTTCGGTGTCCGGGTAGAGGACGACGAAGGGGTATTCGACGCGCCAGTCGGTGGCGTCAGTGACGTGCGAAACACGGGCCAGCCCGTCGAAAGCGATGTTGTCCTTGCGCGTGTGCTTGCCGAGATATTTCAGCACCTTGCGGCGCAGGTCGATGGTCTCGCCGAAGCGGGCTTCGAAACGATTGACTGCCTCCTGGGCAGCCTCGACCAAACGCTTGACCTTGGCCGAGCGCTCCGGGTCCTCCGATTCGCTCTCGGCGCGACGCTTTTCGACTTCCTTCAGGCGGTGGCGCAGGGCGTTGACCAGCGCGTCGCGACGGTTGCGGTTGTCGAGCAGGTCGTCTTCCAGATACGGGTTGCGCTGAACGACCCAGATGTCGCCCAGCACCTCGTAGAGCATGCGCGCCGAACGGCCGGTGACGCGCTCGCTGCGCAGTTCATCGAGAACCGCCCAGTTGTCGGCGCCAAGCAGGCGGATAACGATCTCGCGATCGGAGAACGAGGTGTAGTTGTACGGGATTTCGCGCAGGCGGGCAGTCATGAGGCGACCAGAATCAATAGCGTTAAAGGTGGGATTTTAGCGTACCGGAGGGACACACAACGAGCACGCGTACCGTCGGACAGAAATTGGCTTCAAATGTTCTACTTATATTGATGAGAGGAGTAAAATATTCCAAAAGTTACAGCTATCCCAAATGCATCGGCGACACATCCTCAGATGGCTAGGCGTTTTGCCCTTCATGCAGGGCGCGACCGCAGAAGGAGTGGAGTCCCGTCCGCTTCGATTGGGCATCATGCCCTTCAATTCGACGCTGGCCCTGTTCAAGACCCACCAACCCTTGCGCCAGTATCTGCAGAACGCATTGGGGCGACCGATCGAGCTTTTCACCGCCGCCGACTACTTCACCTTTCTGAATAGCTCGCTGGCTGGCGAATACGACCTCCTGATCACCGGCCCGCATTTCGGCGTCATGTGCCTGTCGTCCTATGAAGCACTGGTTCGCTACAAGGCCGTACTCCAGCCGGTCTTCGTTGTGCGTCCGAATTCAGGCATCCGTTCGCTCGATGACCTCAAAGGCAAGCGCATAGTGCTCTCCAGCCGTCTGTCGATTTCCTCGATCGGCGGGGTCAAATGGCTGCTCGACCACGGCATGCAGATGGGCCGTGATTACCAGTTGTTCGAACGCACCACCCATGGCGCGGCCGTCGCAGCGGTCGCTGTCGGCGAGCTGGATGCTGCCTTGACGACACACACCCCGCTGCAACAGGTGCCGGAGGATGTCAGGGCCAAGGTCAGCATCCTGCCCATTGATGTTCGCGTTCCGCATCTGATGACGCTTGGCCACCATCGACTGGGCAAGGCAGAACTCAAGCGAATTCGCTCTGCCTTGCTCAAGTTCGGTGCCACCGCACCGGGTCAGGCCTTCTTCCGCGAGACCGGCTATGAGGATTACGCGACGATCACCCCCGAGGACATCGAATCGCTTGCCCCCTATGTCGCGCTGACCCGGACCTTGCTCGGGTACCCTTCATAATGTTCAGCATCCGGCGTTCGCTGCGTGCCAAGTTGCTGCTGGCCAGCGTCATCATCGAGGCGCTGATGCTGGCACTGCTGGTCAGCAACAGCGTGCGCCTGATCGAGCATTATCTTTCCCAACAGCTCGATGCGCGCGTCCAAACCGTCGAGCTGGCCTACAAGACGGCCGTTGCGGTGCCGCTGGCTTCGCGCGACTACGCCACCTTGCGCGACATCCTCGATGGCTGGCGCAAGGCCTCTGACATCACCTACCTGGCGGTCACCGATCCCGATGGCCGTATTCTCGCTTCTTCCGGCTGGCCGCCCGGCGACGCCTTGCCGCTGGTCAACCGGAGCGAGGGACAGATCCGGCACGTCCGTTTTCCCGTCGATTACCTGGGCCAGGTCTACGGTCACATCCATTACGGCATGTCCATCGCCTTCATGGACAAGGCATCGGCCGAACTGCTCTGGCAGAGTGGCCTGATCGCGCTGGCCGAAATCGTCTTGTCGCTCGTGTTGCTGTCGATCATCGGCTACCTGCTGACCCGGCATCTGGTCACTCTGGCCGAGGCGAGCATCAGCGTGGCCAACGGGCATTACGAAGAACGCATGGCGATTTCCGGCGAGGACGAGGTGGCTGTCCTCGCGAAGAACTTCAACACGATGACCGACGCGGTCAAAGCTCGCATTGCCGACCTCTCGTATCAGGCCAACCATGACTCGCTGACCGGCCTTTTCAATCGACGCGCCTTCGAAACCCACCTTGAAGCCGTCCTCAAGGCCGAAGACCTCGTGGCGGATCCGGTCACGCTGCTTTACCTCGATCTCGACCAGTTCAAGGTCGTCAACGACACCTGCGGCCACGCCGCCGGCGACGAGCTGCTGATCAGCCTGACGCGGATGATCGAAGAGCGCTTTCCCTATGGTTTTCTCGCCCGGCTGGGCGGCGACGAATTCGGCATCGTCATGCGCAACAGCAGCCCGCAGGAAACCATTCGGCGCGCCACCCAGTTGATCGCGGAAATCTGTGCCTTCCCGTTCTCGTGGGACGGTCGCAGCTTCCGCCTTGGCGCGTCGATTGGCGTCGTCCGTTCCGGCCCCGACATGACGAGTGTCACCGATCTGCTGATCGCTGCCGATACTGCTTGCTACGCCGCCAAGGAAAGAGGGCGCAACCGCGTCGAGATCTACACACCGACCGACGAGTGGTATCGCCAGCGCAGCGAAGACTTCCGGACCATGCCGCAACTGACGAGAGCCATCGCGGAAGGCCGCTTCATGCTCTTTCACCAGCGTCAGGAACCACTGAAGCCCGGGCTGCCGATGACGGCCGAAGTCCTGCTGCGCCTTTCCGACCAGCTCGGCAAAATCAACTCGCCTAGCCGCTTCATCGCCACGGCCGAGCGCTACAACCTGATGCCCTACATTGATCGCTGGGTCGTCGAAAACGTCTGCCGCTACATGAGCGACTGGCAAAAGAGCGGGCAGCCGTTTCCATTCCGCCACCTTTCCGTCAATGTCTCGGGCGCCAGCCTGGGCCTCCACGATTTCCCGGCCTTCGTCCGCCAGCAGATCGAACAGCACGGTATCGACCCGGCCATGCTCTGCTTCGAGATTACCGAAAGCTGCGCCGTCGCCAACCTCGACCAGGCACTCGAATTCATTGAGCAAATGCACGCCATCGGCGCCACACTGGCGATCGACGACTTTGGCAGCGGGCTCTCGTCATTCGCCTATCTCAAGCGCTTCAAGGTCGATTTCCTGAAAATTGACGGCATGTTCGTCAAGAATATTGACCAGGATCCCTGCGACCATGCCGTCGTCGAAGCTATCGTGCAACTGGCCCGCGCCCATGACCTGATCACCGTCGCCGAATACGTCTGCAACGCCGCGGTCGATGGCATCGTTCAGGAAATCGGGGTGGATTACGCCCAGGGCTACGTCCATCACGTGCCGGAGCCGCTGCCTAAAGTACCCAGCCCCTGAGCAGCAGGCCGCACACCGCGCAAGCGGCGATCACCAACATCACATTTGCCTGATAACGAAACAGCGCGATGGCGGCGGCAACGCTCAGGCCAGCCGCTGCCCACTCGAAATGCCCGGAAAAGCCGGCCGGCCAGAAGACGTGATAAGCGAAAAACAGCGCCAGGTTGAGGATCACGCCGACCACGGCAGCCGTGATCGCGCTCAACGGCGCCGTGAAGTTGAGATTGCCGTGCGTCGTCTCGACCAGCGGCCCGCCGAGCAGGATGAACACGAATGAGGGCAGGAAGGTGAACCACGTCACCACGCAGGCGGCCACGGTCCCGGCCAGGAACAGCCCGTCCGGCCCGAACAGCGCCTGCATTTCAGCCGTCTGGTAGCCGCCGACGAAGGCAACGAAGGCAACGACCATGATCAGCGGCCCGGGCGTCGTTTCGCCGAGGGCCAGGCCGTCGATCATCTGCGTCGGCGTCAGCCAGCCGAAATGCGTCACCGCCCCCTGATAGACGTAGGGCAACACGGCATAGGCGCCACCGAAAGTGAGCAGCGCGGCCTTGGTGAAGAACCAGCCCATCTGAGTCAGCGTGTGGCTCCAGCCCAGCGTGACAGTCAGCAGGCCCATGGGTAGCGTCCAGAGCAGGGTGCCGATGACCACCACTCGGGCCACCCTCGACCAGCTGAAACGGGCGTGTTCAGGCGTTGGCGTCTCATCGTCGATCAGCGCCGAAATTTTGATTTTGGCCGATTTTTCCGGTTCACCGTGGGAATGCGGCCCGGGCGGCCCGAAGCGACCGCCGACGTAGCCGATCAGCCCGGCGACCACGACGATGGCCGGAAACGGCGTGCCAAAAGCAAAGATGGCGATGAAGGCCGCTCCGGCAATCGCCCACAGCAGCCGCGTCTTGAGCGCCCGCGAGCCGATCCGCCAGGCTGCCTGCAGCACGATGGCGGTGACCGCCGGCTTGATGCCGAAAAACAGCCCGGCAACCAGCGTCGTGTTGCCGTAGGCAATGTAGATCCACGATAGCCCAATCAGGATGAACAGCGAGGGCAGCACGAACAGCACGCCGGCAACGATGCCTCCCCAGGTCCGGTGCATGAGCCAGCCGATGTAAGTCGCCAGCTGCTGCGCCTCCGGGCCGGGCAGCATCATGCAGTAATTGAGGGCATGCAGGAAACGGCCTTCCGACAACCAGCGGCGCTTGTCGACCAGCTCCTGATGCATCATCGCAATCTGCCCGGCCGGGCCGCCGAAGCTGATGAAGCCGAGTTTGAGCCAGAAGCGGAAGGCTTCCCAAAAAGGGATATTGGGCTGCATCAGGTACTCACCGCCGTCTGGGCGACCAGCCAGTAGCGCGCAAACTTGCCGATAGCCATAAACATACAACAGGGCAACCAGTGCAGGCGCAGCCAGCCGGCCGCGATGCACAGCGCGTCGCCGATGATTGGCGCCCAAGCCAGCAGCAAGGCGGGGCTGCCCCAGCGTTCCAGCTTGTCGCGATGCGGCAGGTTTTCCAGGTTTTTCCAGCGCGGCAAAAAGCGGCCGCACCACCACGACACCATGCCGCCCCCGGTATTGCCGATCGTGGCGAAGAGCAACGCCGGGCCGAATTCAGCCGGATGCAGGCGCAAAAAACCCCACAACAGCGCCTCCGAACCGCCGGGCAGCACCGTGGCCGAGAGAAAACTGGCTGCCAGCAGGCCCCAAAGCCCGCTTTCCGCCGTGACGTTTAGCCACTCCACCCGTAGAATCTCCCCTTTGCCTTAATGAGTTGCGCCCAATGCACCCGGATTATCTCGAAAAAGTTCTTAACGCACAGGTTTATGACGTGGCTATCGAAACGCCGCTCGACCTGGCCTGCAACCTTTCCGCCCGGGTCGGCAACAAGATTATTCTGAAGCGCGAAGACATGCAGCCGGTGTTTTCCTTCAAGCTGCGCGGCGCCTACAACAAGATCGCTAGCCTCTCGCCCGAGAAGATGAAGCGCGGCGTCATCTGCGCCTCGGCCGGCAACCATGCTCAGGGTGTGGCCCTGTCGGCCAAGAAGCTGGGCTGCCGGGCGGTCATCGTCATGCCGACCTCGACGCCGGGCATCAAGATCGATGCCGTCCGCTCGCGCGGCGGCGAAGTCGTGCTGCATGGTGATTCCTTCGACGAAGCCTACGCCCATGCCGTCGAACTCGAAAAGACCGAGAAGCTGACCTTCGTCCATCCCTTCGACGATCCCGAAGTGATCGCCGGGCAGGGCACGGTCGCCATGGAAATCCTGCGTCAGCACTCGCGCCACAATGGACCGATCACTGCCGTCTTCTGTGCCATCGGCGGTGGCGGGCTGGCCGCCGGGGTGGCCGCCTACATCAAGCGCCTGCGCCCGGAAATCAAGGTCATCGGTGTTGAAACCTTCGACGCCGATGCGATGAAGCAATCGATCGCCAAGGGCCATCGCGTTCGTCTTGACCAGGTTGGCCTGTTCGCCGACGGCACCGCCGTCAAGTTCGTCGGCGAAGAAACTTTCCGGCTGTGCAAGGAATACCTCGACGACATCATCCTTGTCGACACCGACGCCATCTGCGCCGCCATCAAGGACGTTTTCGAGGACACCCGCTCGATTCTCGAACCGGCCGGTTCGCTGGCCGTTGCCGGGGCCAAGGAATACGCCCGCCAGCACAAACTCAAGGACAAGAACCTGATTGCGGTGACTTCCGGCGCCAACATGAATTTCGACCGCCTGCGCTTTGTCGCCGAGCGCGCCGAGTTCGGCGAACAGCGCGAAGCCGTTTTCGCCGTCACGCTGCCCGAGAAGCCGGGCGCCTACAAGAAATTCCTGTCGCTGATCGGCAAGCGCAACGTCACCGAATTCAACTACCGCTACCATACGGCCAGCGAAGCTCACGTCTTCGTCGGCGTGCAGGTTGCCGACCGCAAGGAATCGCTGAAGTTGGTGGACAGCCTGCAAAAGCACGGCTACCCGACGCTGGACCTGACCGACGACGAAATGGCCAAGAACCATATCCGTCACATGGTCGGTGGCCACGCCCCGGCGGTCTGCGAAAAGGGTATGCGCGAGCTGCTCTACCGCTTCGAATTCCCGGAACGGCCGGGCGCCCTGATGAATTTCCTGACCCAGATGAGCGCCGGCTGGAACATCAGCCTCTTCCATTACCGCAACCACGGCGCCGACTACGGTCGCGTGCTGGTCGGCATGCAGGTGCCACCGGGCGATATGGACCAATTCAAGGAGTTCCTGACCAACCTCGGCTACGCCCACTGGGACGAAAGCCAGAATCCGGCTTACAAGCTGTTTCTGGGGTAGATACCGCTTTCTGGATTGGCAGATGGCTCCGCTAGCCATCTGCCAGGTTTTCACCCCAGCCAGGCCTGCACCACCCACAGCGCCGCCATCCCTGCCGCTATCGTCGCCAACACGCTGTGCGTCAAACGGGCGACCAGCAAGGCCACCAGCGCTGCCCACAGCCGCGGGTTGTCGGGTGTCGCATTCAGATTACCGCCGATCAAAAATATCTCCGGCGCAATCAGGGCGCCCAAGATGGCCGGTGGCACGTAGCGCAGCACGTTCGAAATGCGCGGATCAGCCGGGAGGTGGTGGCCGAAGGCGATGAACGATAGTCGGATCAGAAAAGTCACCAGCCCGCAGGCCGCCATCGTCAGCAGCAGCGTAGTCGTACTCACGGTTTTTTCCCGTCAAAGCGCCGCATAAACAAACCGAAAGCGATGCCCACCCCGGCCGCCACCAGCAGACCCAGCTTGTGCGGCAGAAGCAGCGCCGGCAGCACGACCGCCGCTGCGGCAATCGCTGCCCAAGCATCGCTGCGCCGATGCACCGAGAGCACCAGCAGGGCAATGAAAGTCAGGGCAATGGAAAAGTCCAGCGACCAGCTTTCCGGAATCGCTGCCCCGAGCAGCACCCCGGCCAGTGTCGACAACTGCCAGCCTGACCACAGCGTGAACCCCGTGCCGCACAAAAACCAGTGGCGATGCGCCGTCGCCGGACCGTCGCGCAGGCGGCCAATCGCTGCGGCAAACGCCTCGTCGGTCAATAGATAGGCCAGCAACAACTTCCACCGCCACGGCAGGTTGCTCAAATAATCGGCCACCGCCGCGCTGTAGAGCAGGTGGCGCAGATTCACCACGCCCACCGTCGTCACTATCACCGCCGGCGGCATCCCACCACCCCACAGTTGGGCAAAGACAACCTGCGACGAACCGCCAAATATCAGCGATGAACTCAATACCACCGCCCAACCTGGCAAACCTGCGGCCAACCCAAGCACGCCGAAAATCAGCCCGAACGGCACCACGCCGAG
Organism: Pseudomonadota bacterium; assembly: GCA_018262195.1. GTDB lineage: Bacteria > Pseudomonadota > Gammaproteobacteria > Burkholderiales > Rhodocyclaceae > Azonexus. The sequence goes on from JAGTRS010000032.1 coordinate 17,056, forward strand.
CAACAGCGGCAACTCGGCGCGAACACCACCGAGAAATTCGGCGCGGGGAGAATCGTCAATCATCCAAGCTGGCGGGGTGGGTAGCGAAGCCGCTATGCTAATCCATCGATACCAGCGCATTCGGCCCAAGTTTCAATAAGGTGGCCCCATCGATTGAAAACTGAAACCGCCCCGATCGGCCATTTCAAATTTGGGCGTTTTCTCCAGCCTCCCCTTAAAAGTCAGCCTTTTCACCCAAAATTTACCCCATACACGATCATTCCATTGGGTAAATAAGAACACCTGCGCTACACTTACCCAATGTTTATTGCATTTATTGGGTAATCAATGAAACCCCCGGCGCTTTTTCGCCCTAACCAGCCCGCTTTCAGCCAGCAATACGCGGCAATAAAAGAGCAGTCACTCACTGCCGGCTCCTTGCTGCCAGGCACACCCGGCTCGCTGCAACTGCGTCGGGGCACCGGCTATGCCTACTGGTACCGGGTCTATTATCCGGTCCCCGGCAAGCAAACCGAAACGCTGGTCGGGCGCGAAGGCGACAGCGCCGCCGAAAACGCCATGCGGGCACAGATGGATTTCGCCGAATCGACCGCCCGCCAAGTCGGCATGCTGCGCAAGCTGGGATTTCTCGTCGCCGACAAGATCAGCGCCCGCGCGCTGGTCGAACTGCATAACCTCGGCGCCTTCGAGGCCGGGCTGCTGATTGGCGGCAGGCTAGGCTGCATCGCCTGGCTCAACGAACTCGGCGCCCGCGTTCGCCTGCCGGCAGGTGAAACGGTTTCCCCCCAACTCGAACTGCTTGCGCTGACTGATTTCTTCAAGCACGGGCTCGCAGCCAAGCTGCCGCTGGTCGCCGGCAGCGATTCATCCACGCCATCCGCTTGCCACGGCGCCATCGAGCTACCCGGACTCTTGCCCATTCCAGCCAGCCTCCTTATTGGCGACCACGCCGACATCTCCGATTCACCCCTGGCCTGGTTGGCCACGATCATCCCCGATCACGACTACCTCTCTACCGACCCCGCGCCCGGCGCGGTGCTCGCCGGCAGCCACTGCATCCCGGTTCGCCTGCCACAGGCGGCCCGGCTTGTCTGGCACCAGCTCAGCGCCAGCCCGCAATACCTCGCGCCAGTCGCCGACATTGAACGCCGCTTGGCGCTCGCCCTCGCCGCCGCGCTGCTTGCCCAAGACCCGTGGGCCATGCTCACCGCCTGGGAGACCGCACCGTCTGCCATCACGGAGCCCATACGCCCGCTGCGCGAAACCCTGCTCGCCAGCGCAGCCGCCCACCCGGATTTGCAGGATCTGCTCGCTGACTGCCTGGGCGGCACCGCGTCCTGAGAAGCTGTTCGCTATCTTCTGTGAAGCATTCATCGCCCCCGAACCCTTTAAAGGGAGGGAGTCTTCCCTTTAGGCCAGCAACTCCATCTGCCGTGCATTCCAGTCGAGCACTGCGGTGCGGGTGGTCATCAGATTGGCGAGCTCGGGGAATTCCTGTGCCACGACGTTGGCAGCAAAGCCTGACATGAAGCGGGCCTTGAGTTCAGCGCGCGCCCGGTCGACGCCGATTTCGTCGTAGGGCACGGAGGCCAGCAGCAGGAAACCGTCGTCGGGGATGCGCCCGGCTCTCATGTTGCTCTCGATGATGCCGGCAGCCTTGCGCACGGGGTCGGCGAGGTCGGGACTATAAGGCCCGATGATCAGGGCGAGGTTGGGGGTGTGCAGGAAGTCGAAGCCGCGCCCGATGCAGATGACCCATTCGCGGTGCTCGATATCGAGCTGGCGTTCACGATGCGCCGTCTGGGCGCGGATCTCGGCAATGTGGTCGAGATTGCCGCGCAGCAGGGGGAGCAGGTCGGCCCGCATCTGCGCCGGCATGTCGGGCAGCAGGGTGGAGAGCCGGGGTTCGAGGGTCGCGAGATCGCCAGCCGACAGCCCGGCCAGGTCGAGTACCGAACCATCGCTGCCGTGGATGGCCAGCGCTTCCTCGTCGGTTTCGAAGCCGCAAACGAGCGGGTAAACGGTGCCGTGACCACGGCCGAAGATGTGTTCCATCTGGCGGCGGATCTGCTGGGTGTGGGCAATGGCGGCGCCAGTGTCGTAGCCAAAGCCGGCACAGCCGCGCTTCGGGTTGCCGCGCGACCAGTGGTAGGTTATCAGGAAGAGCACGCGCCGGCCGGCCCCGACCATGCGCTGGACGTGATGGGCGACTACCTCGCCGAGGTGCGGCCAGCCGAGGTCGAACATGCCGCCGAGGTTGCGGAAGGGCATCAGGATACCGGCCGGGGTATTGGTGGCGACTGGGATATTGATGCGACCGTCCATGCACTTGAGCACGGCGATGGCAGTCGGGTGCTCGGCCTGATACCGCTGCCGGGCGAGCCAGGCTTCCGGGCTGCGGAAAGTCTCACCATGGCGTCTGGCGAGGTCAAACAGCCAGTCGATGCGCGCGGCAATCGGCTGATGGTGGATGTCGTTCATGTCCCCTCCGGCATGTTGGCAAAGCTGGATCGCTGCTCTTTTGGGCCATCTATTTGGCCGCTTTGATAGTTTCCGCCTTTGTACCGTCAACTGCGCTGCGCTGGAAGGGCTGGCCGAACAGTGCGTGTAATCTGCTTGTTAATTCGTTTAGGTTATATTTTTGTGATTATTCATTCTTTCACAGAATAACCGGCACTACCTAGACTTCAGTCATCACGAAATTATTTCAAATGACTGGAGTTTCCAATGGCCAAATTTAGCCGTTATTTCGGGTTGCCCCTGGGGCCAGCCGTTGCCTCTGTGGTCGTCGCACTCGGCATCGGCAGCGCCGTCGCCCAGACTTCACTGCTCAACGTCTCCTACGATCCGACGCGCGAGCTGTACAAGGATTACAACAGTGCCTTTGCCAAACACTGGCAGTCGAAAACGGGCCAGGTGATCAGTTTTCGACAGTCGCACGGAGGCTCGGGCAAGCAGGCGATGGCGGTCCGCGACGGCCTGGAGGCAGACGTGGTGACGCTGGCGCTGGCTTACGACATCGATGCGCTGGTCGAACGCAAGCTGATCCCGGCTGACTGGCAGACGCGCTTCCCGCACAACTCTTCGCCCTACACCTCGACCATCGTTTTTCTGGTGCGCAAGGGCAACCCGAAGAACATAAGGGATTGGGGCGATCTGGCCAGGCCGGGCGTTGGTGTGATTACGCCGAATCCGAAGACTTCCGGCGGGGCTCGTTGGAACTACCTCGCGGCCTGGGCCTGGGCGCTAAAGCAGCCGGGCGGCAATGAACAGAAGGCAAAGGAACTGGTCACCGGCATCTTCAAGAACGTGCCGGTACTCGATTCCGGGGCCCGTGGTTCGACCACCACCTTTGTCGAACGCGGCCTCGGCGACGTACTGATCGCCTGGGAAAACGAGGCGCAACTGGCGGTCAATGAAATCGGCAAGGACAAGTTCGAGATCGTCGCGCCCAGCCTGTCGATTCTGGCCGAACCGCCGGTAGCCGTAGTGGACAAGGTGGTCGAGAAGCGCGGCACACGGCTGACGGCGCAGGCCTATCTCGATTATCTGTATTCCGAGGAAGGCCAGAACATCGCCGCCAAGCGCTATTACCGGCCGCGCGATGCCAAGGTGGCGGCCAAGTACGCGGCGAACTTTCCCAAGCTCAAGCTGGTCACTATCGACGACACCTTCGGCGGCTGGCAAAAAGCCCAGAAGGCCCACTTCGCCGATGGCGGCAGTTTTGACCAGATTTACCTGAAAAAATAGGAGGCCGCATGCCCGTCGCCGAACTGATCCGTTATTTCAACGCCGCCGACCGCGCTGCCGACGGCCAGCTCTACTCAAATGGGGCACGCGTTGAGGCTTGGCACGGCGGGCTGCGCCTCGGCTCCCTGTTCCAGCCCATTGTCGATTTGCGCAGCGAACGGGTGGTCGGCCATCAGGCAATGCTGGCGGCACGCCGCGACGATGGCACGCCGGTCGGCAGAGAAACGGCCTACAACTTGTGCGAAACCGGACAAGCCGTGGTGCATTTCGACCGTTTGTGCCGCACCTTGCATGCCCTGAATTTTCTCGCCCAGCGGCGCAGCACCGGCGGCTACCTGCAGTTGTCGGTGCACCCGCGCCACCTGCTGGCGGTGCAGAGCCAGCACGGGCTGGTCTATGAAGCGATCCTCAAGCGCTGCGGGCTGGCACCTGACGACATCGTGCTCGAGATCAATGCCGCTGGATTCGACCCGGCCGGTCATTTTGCCCACGCGCTGGAAGGCTATCGCCTGCGCGGCTATCGGCTGGCGCTCAGCATTCCGCCTGGCTGGCAGCAGCCCGTAGAAGCCATCCTCGGCCTGCAGCCGGACATCCTGCGGCTATCAGCCCGGCATGTTGACCTGGAAAATGCAGCACGATCTGCCGGCTTGCCGGTCGAGATTACAGGCATCGACAGTGGTGCCGATTTCCGCGACGCACGATCAGACGGCATCGAACTTGCTCAGGGTTCCTTATTCGGCGATCCGGCTGTGGATTGTCGGCCTACCCACAGCCCGTCGAGAAACCCCTACAATCCGCTTTCCCCGAACGGAGTACGCCCATGAAAATCGCCAACAACGTTACCGAACTGGTCGGCAACACGCCGCTGGTCAAGCTCAACCGCGTCACCGAAGGCGCCGGCGCCACCATCGCGGCCAAACTCGAATTCTTCAACCCCGGCCACAGCGTCAAGGACCGGATCGCCGTCTCCATGCTCGACGCGGCCATTGCGGCCGGCAAGATCGGCCCGGACACCGTCGTGCTGGAGCCAACCTCGGGCAATACCGGCATCGGTCTGGCCATGGTCTGTGCCGCCCGCGGCATCAAGGCCGCTTTCGTGATGCCGGAAACCATGAGCCGCGAACGCAAGCTGCTGTTGAAGGCCTACGGTGCCGAACTGATCCTTACGCCCGGCCCGGAAGGCATGGGCGGTGCCATTGCCAAGGCCAAGGCGCTGGCCGAGGCCGACCCGAAGTACTTTGTGCCGCAACAGTTCGAAAACGCGGCCAACCCGGAAATCCACCGCAACACAACGGCTGAGGAAATCTGGCGCGATACCGATGGCCAGGTCGATATCTTCGTTTCCGGCGTCGGTACCGGCGGCACGATCACCGGCGTTGGTGAAGTGCTCAAGGCAAAGAAGCCGGGTGTCCAGATCGTTGCTGTCGAACCGGATGCCTCGCCGGTGCTGTCCGGTGGCCAGAAAGGTCCGCACCCGATTCAGGGTATCGGCGCCGGCTTCGTGCCGGGCGTGCTGAACACGACGGTTTATGACGAGGTGATCCGCGTCAAAAACGACGACGCTTTCGCCATCGCCCGCCGCATGGCAACGGAAGAGGGTCTGCTGGTCGGCATCTCCTCCGGCGCCGCCACGTGGGCCGCGCTGGAATTGGCCAAGCGGCCGGAAAACGCCGGCAAGCTGATCGTGGTGATCATTCCGTCCTTCGGCGAGCGCTACCTGTCCACCCCCTTGTATCAGCACCTCGAAGTTTGAGTCGCTTCGACACCCCCATCGACCGCCGTACCTCCGACTCCATCAAGTGGGGCAAGTACGCCGGTCGCGATGTCCTGCCGCTGTGGGTGGCGGACATGGATTTTGCCGCGCCGCCGGCCGTCATCAAAACCCTGCACGCACGTATCGATCATCAGGTTTTCGGCTATGGTGGCCCGTGGCCATCACTGACCGAGTCAGTGCTCACTCACCTTGAGAGCGAGTACGAATGGTGCATTGAGCCGGAGTGGATCGTCTGGCTGCCGGGGCTGGTCACCGGCCTGAACGTCGCCTGTCGAGCCATCGATGGCGAGGTGCTGACCGCGACGCCGATCTACCCACCTTTCCTGTCGGCACCGCATTTTTCCGGCCGCCAGTTGAAACGTGTCGAGCTGGCTTGCACCGATCAAGGCTGGGTCTGGGACCAGTCGGCGCTGCAACAGGCGACGACGCCGGCGACAAAATTGTTCCTGCTCTGCCACCCGCACAACCCGGTCGGCTGCTGCTGGAGCCGCGACGAACTGCTCGTCCTTGCTGCCTTCGCCGAGCAGAACGACCTGATCGTCTGTTCCGACGAAATCCACTGCGGCCTGATCCTCGATGCCGACAAGCGGCACATCCCGTTCGCCAGCCTGTCGCCGGAAGCAGCCAAGCGCAGCATCACGCTGATGGCACCATCGAAGACCTTCAACATCCCCGGCCTCGGCTGCGCTTTCGCAGTGATTCCCGACGCCAGACTACGCCACCGCTTCGAACACGCCATGCACGGCATCGTCCCGCACGTCAATGTGCTCGGCCTGGCCGCCTGCGAAGCCGCCTACCGTGACAGCGGCGACTGGCATCGGGAGCTGATCGCCTATCTAGCCGGCAATCGTGATCGGGTACAGGCCGCGGTTAACGCGGCAAACGGCGCCAGGATGCACCGGGTCGAGGCCACCTATCTGGCCTGGATTGATGTCCGCGAACTTGGCCTGACCAACCCGGCGGCGCATTTCGAAGCGCATGGCCTGGGCCTGTCCGAGGGTGCCGACTTTGGCGCACCGGGCTGGCTCCGCCTCAATTTCGGCTGCCCGAGAAGCACACTGGACGAGGCTCTGCAACGCTTTACCAACGCCTGTCGCGCCGCATGAACGCCTACACGCTGACGGTGTTCACTCTGTTGGGCGCCATGGTCGTCCAGATTTTTGTGCTCGCCCTGGCCATCGAGGGTTATCTGCGCAATACGCTTGATCGCGGCCTGCGCTGGTCGTGGCTCTCAATTGCCGTCGGCTCGATGCCGCTGGCCCTGCACCATGGCTATACGCTGGAACTGGCCTTGCGCACCGGCCTCTACGACACCCGGCAGGCGGTGCTGGTCGCTCTGGCCTCGCTGTTTTTTGCGCTGGGAATCTACGGTTTCAGGCGCCGAGCCTGAACGCACCGGCTTCGGTGACGATCCAGTCCAGCCGCTGATCATGGCTTTCCGGTCGTATGCTCTCCAACCGATTGACCTCGAAGCCAACACCCACCGCCAGCGGACGAGGGACGAGGGTGGCCAGCGTCCGGTCGAAGTAACCGCCGCCGTAGCCCAGCCGATAACCGGCCTCGTCGAAGCCATTCAGAGGCAACAGGATCAAGTCAGGCGCTACGAAATCGCCGTTCATCGGCGTCGGGATGCCATAACGGTCGGCTTCCAGCGCTGTTTCCGGCGTCCACAGTCGAAAAGCCAGCGGGGTATCCTCAGCGACGACCACCGGCAAAGCCGCCTGCACGCCGAGCACCGCCCAGCGTTCGACCACCGCCCGCACGTCCGGCTCATGCTTGATCGGCCAGCAAAAAGCGAACACGCGCGGCGTCGGCAAAGCGACCAACACCTGTTCAACAATGCGCGCCGACAAGCCGGCATGCTCGGCATCGCTCAACGCCGCCCGTCGCGCCACCATCTCGCGCCGCAATGCCCGGCGCCAGGCCGTGTTATCCTCGTTCGGTTCAACCATGGCACTAATCTAGCATGAAGTTTCAAGTCCTCCTCGCCAGCCTCGCGCTTTCGTCTTCGCTGTTCGCCCAAGGCAACGATACCGCCTTCCTGACCGCCCGTGATGCCTTCCGGGCCGGCGACATCAACAAGCTGGAGCGTGCCATCGGGCAACTCGGCAACCACGAACTGGCGCCGTATGCCGAGAGCTACCGCCTGCGCATGTGGATCGACAAGGGCGACCCGAACAATCTGCGCGACTTCCTGCAGCGCAACGAAGGCAGCTACGTGGCCGAGAAGCTGCGCGCCGACTGGATCCGTTTCCTCGGCAAGCGTTCCGCGTGGAACGAAGTGGAAACCGAATTTCCCAGGCTGATCGCCCCTGAACCCGATGTCGCCTGCTACAACCAGCAGGCCCGCCTTGCCCGCGATGACCGCAGCGTTCTGAGCGAAGCCGAGAAACTCTGGCTGACCATGCTTGAACCACCGGAGCCCTGCCGGCCGATTCTTGAGGCACTGGTCGCCAGCCAGAAGATGACAGCCGACGATGTCTGGGCCCGCGCCCGCCGCCAGCTGGAAGCCAATCGCCCGGGCTGGGCAAAGACCACGCTGAATTACCTGCCGGATAGCCAGATGCCGGATAGCCGTTCGCTCGACAGCGCCATCAGCAGCGCGATGGGCTACCTCGTTCGCCAGCCGGGCAACTGGAGCAACAGCCGGGCAGGGCGCGAGCTTGCTGCCTTTGCCATCCAGCGCCTCGCCACCAACGACCCGCGCGTTGCCGCCGACGAACTGGAAAAGATCAAGGGCAAACTGCAGGATTCCGAGCGCCAGTGGGCCTGGAGCCAGATTGCCCTGCAGGGCGCCAAAAAACACATGACTGAAGCTGTTGGCTGGTACGCCAGCGCCGGCAAGACGCCGCTGTCCGACGATAGCGCCCAGTGGAAGGTGCGTGCCGCCTTGCGCGCTCAGGAGTGGGGTGTCGTCCGCGACACCATCCAGGCCATGCCGCCCGCTCTCGCTGCGCTGCCGGAATGGACCTACTGGCTGGGCCGCTCGCTGCATGCCGGTGGTCGGACGACCGAAGGCAATGCCCTGTTTGAAAAGATTGCCGGTCAGCCGAATTTCTACGGCAATCTGGCCGACGAAGAACTTGGCCGCACCGTGCTCCCGCCGCCCAAAGCCCGGGCCACCACTGCCGAGGAGCAAAAGGCTGCTCAGGATAATCCGGGCATCCGCCGTTCCCTGGCTTTCTTCCGCGTCGATCTGCGGACCGAGGCGGTCAAGGAGTGGAACTGGGCGCTGCGCGGCATGGACGACCGCGAACTGCTCGCCGCCGCCAACCTCGCCAAGCGCAACCAGATCTGGGACCGGGCCATCAACACGGCTGACCGGACCAAGAACGAGCACGATTACACGCTGCGCTTCCTCTCGCCCTACGGTGAAACCGTCCGTCCCGCGGCCCAGAACCAGTCGCTCGACGACGCCTGGGTCTATGGCCTGATGCGCCAGGAAAGCCGCTTCATCACCAACGCCAAATCGAATGTCGGCGCTTCCGGGCTGATGCAATTGATGCCGGCGACCGCCAAGTGGGTCGCCAAGAAGATCGGCCTGCGCGATTTCAGCCATGGCCGCGTCAACGATACCGAAACCAATGTCCTGCTCGGCACCAGCTACATGCGGCTGGTCATGGAAAACCTCGACAATCACCCGGTGCTGGCTTCGGCCGCCTACAACGCCGGCCCCGGCCGGGCAAAGAAATGGCGCGCCGACCGACCGCTGGAAGGTGCCATCTACGCCGAAACCATTCCGTTCAGCGAAACCCGGGATTACGTCAAGAAGGTGATGAGTAACGCCGTTTATTATTCGGCCATCTTCAACGGCAAACCTGATTCGCTGAAAGCTCGCCTCGGCACCATCGGCGCGAAAACCTCCGAGGCGATGAAAGACGCCGATCTGCCCTGAGTCAAACCATGCCAATGCGATCTGATTCCTTTGAAATCCTCCGCGACTGTCGGGCGCTGTACCTGAAGCACCTGGGGGCCCTGCTACTGGACAGCGGAATCATCTCCGGCAGCGCCATCCGTGCCATTCAGGAGGGGGCAGGGGCCTACTTCGACGAAATGGTATCAACCACCCGGCGCGGCAGTTTTGCCGAGGAAGCCAATGGCCTGACCTCCTCGCGGATCACGCTGGTTGGCGAAGACGATCTGGAACTGGGCATCCGCCTCGATAACCTGAGTGCCCGCCTGTTCGAGACAACCGGTGGAAGCCTGTGGAAAACCCACCTGCGCTTCGTCACCCTGCTCAGGCGCCCGGACTTGCCGAAAAGTAACAATCCCATAGGCCCCAAGGGAATCAGCGAGGGTTTGATGGCAATGTTCGCCGCCTCGGGAGCCATTGGTATCGAGCAAAAGCTCTCCCTGCTCGACCGCATCGAAAGCTGCCTGCTGGCGAACCTGCCCGGCCTTTATGCCGAAATCAACGATTTTCTCGATCGCGGTGGAGTTGAAGCGGCCCAAGCGAGCATCGTTGGCAGCCAGGAAGGCCCAAAACAGGCCGATCAACCCGCGACGAATGCCTTGCTCGCCCTGCAGCAAACCCTGTTGGCAAAACTGCCCGGTGGCATCGAGCCAGCCCAGACTCCGGCAGGAATGGGCGGCGCAGCGGCCTCGCTGCTCAGCCAGGCAAAGCTGGAACGATTGATCTTCCGCCTGAACGAACTCGACCGCCAGGGGGCATTAGGGGCGCAGTTCAAATCCGCTACCAGCCTCTCGACAGAGAGTCTGATTCCCGAGCTTTTCTCGGGTGACGGCCCCAGGCCAGCGCTGCCCAAAGCACTGAATTCGGCCGAACTCGGCATTTCAAGTGCTGCCACCGAAGGTCTGGCCATCGACACGCTGGCCATGATCTTCGAAGCGATCTTCAGCGAACCGAAGCTCCCGGATGCCCTGAAGGCAGCAATCTCCAGCCTGCAGATCACCTTGCTCAAGGTAGCAATGAAGGATGCGTCGCTATTTACCGACGACAAACATCCGGCCAGACTGGTTCTCGATCGCATGGGGCAGGCTGTCCTTGGTTTGCCAACGGACGTTCCCGCCCGCCATCCGGTGTGTACCCGCCTGTTCGAAATCGCCTCCAGCCTGCGTAGCGAAGGCAGCGACAGCAGCACCTTTCAAACCGCATTGGCCCAACTCGATGCACTGGTCGCCGAGCGCAATGGCGAACTGACCGAAGCAGCAGAAGCCTACCTCCCGCTCCTGCGCCAGCTCGACCGACGCGATGAAGCGGCGATCCAGACCAGGCACATCCTCGACAAGCTGATCGAACAGAACCCGCCCGATACCATCCGGACATTCATGGACAAGTCGTGGCGCAAGGTGCTGCAGCTCATCTGGCTCGAAAACGGACCGGACAGCAGCCAGTGGCAAACCCACGTCAGCGCCATCGAAGAACTGCTGTGGACCTTCCAGCCGAAGACCGACCCGGAAGAACGCAAATCTCTGGCGCGTCGCCTGCCCAGTATCCTGAAACTGCTCAAGACGGGCATGGAACGTATCGGCCTGCCGGCCGAGGCCCAGGAAGCCTTTCTCGATGACTGCTTCACCTTGCAGACCCAGGCCCTGCGCGCCACGCCCACCCCGGCCGCCGATGCTGGCCTCACCTCCGTGATCGCCGCCACCGGTCTGCATTCTGCAGAAAACGAGCCGGTTTACGGCAACATCCAGTCAGGCCAACTGATCCTGGATACCCTGGACTTTTCCGACTATCAGCCGGGCCCCTCACGTTCGCTTGCCTGCGCTCCTGGCGACTGGCTGGAACTGAAGGTCGACGAAGGTGAAACACGGGTTGCCCGCGTCTGCTACATCAGCCCAAACAGCCAGCGAACCTTGCTGCTCAATCCGGATTTCGCCGTGGCTCTGGCCGTCCACCCGGCCATTCTTGATCGTCAATTACGCGCCGGCGAAGCCCGCATCAGCCCGGCCAGTTCGCTGTTCGAGCTGGCCGCCAGTCGGGCCTTGCAGCGGACAGCAACGCACTGAGACGGCCGGAAAGCGGAAGATAGCCCACGGGCCCGCCCGAAAACCCGGAAATTGCCTTAAAATCCAAGTTTTACGAATCAAGTTTCCGGGGTTCCAAATGGACATCAAGAAGGTCTTGCTGCTGGGGGGTAGCGGTTTCGTCGGTACCTACATCGCCAATCGCCTGTCTCAGCGCGGTATCGAAGTCACCGTGCCGACGCGTCGCCGCGAGCGCACCAAGGCACTGATCATGCAGCCGGGCATCGAGATGCCCGAAGCCAACATCCGCTGCGAAAAGACCCTGACCGAACTGATGCGTGGCCACGATGCCGTGATCAACCTGGTCGGCGTCCTGCACAGCCGCGATGTCGTGCTGCCCTACAGCCAAGATTTTGCCGAAGCTCATGTCGAATTGCCGAAGAAGATCATCGCCGCCTGCAAGGCCAGCGGTGTCCGTCGTCTGGTGCATATGAGCGCCCTCCACGCCGACCCCAAGGGCCCGTCCGAATACCTGCGCTCGAAAGGCGATGGCGAAGCCCTCGTCATGGCCGCCCAGGGCGAGCTTGATGTCACCGTATTCCGCCCGTCAGTCATTTTCGGTCTCGGCGACTCCTTCCTGTCCATGTTCGCCTCGATCCTGAAGAAGGTGCCGTTCTTCCCGCTCGGCTTTGGTCATGCCCGCTTCCAGCCTGTATGGGCTGCCGATGTAGCCGACGCCTTCGTCGATTGCCTGGGTGATGCCTCGACCTTCGGTCAGGCCTACGAGCTGGTCGGCCCGAAGATCTACACGCTGCGCGAACTGGTCGATTACACCAAGGAACTGACCGGCAGCACCGCCACCATCATCCCCTTGTCCGAAGGTTGGGCGTACCTGCAGGCTGGCCTGATGTGGCTGGCCCCGCAACCGATGCTGTCGCCGGACAACCTGCGCTCGATGGAAATCGACAGCGTCTGCGAAGGTAGCTGGAATGCGCCGGCCAACTGGCGCCCGACCGCGCTGGAAGCCATTGCGCCGACCTACATCGCGCTCAATACGCCGAAGGGCAAGCTCGACAGCTTCCGCTTCCGCGCCGGCCGCTGAGGCCGCACCAACCGGCCGTGCAGATATTCATCGTCGGCGGCGCCGTCCGTGACGAACTGCTCGGCCGACCCAATGCCGACCGTGACTACGTGGTCGTCGGCGCCACCCCTGAAGCCATGCTGGCGCAAGGTTTTAGGCCGGTTGGCAAGGATTTCCCGGTTTTTCTGCATCCCAAAACGCACGACGAATACGCGCTGGCCCGCACCGAGCGCAAGACTGGTCACGGTTACCACGGCTTCACCTTCCACGCCGCCGCCGACGTTACCCTCGAAGAAGACCTCGCCCGCCGCGATCTGACCATCAACGCGATGGCCAAGGCGGATGATGGGTCTCTGGTCGATCCCTTCAATGGTCAGCACGATCTATCCGCCAGGATCCTGCGCCATGTCGGCCCGGCCTTCGCTGAAGATCCTGTCCGCATCCTGCGCATCGCCCGTTTTGCCGCGCGTTTCAGTGATTTCTCGGTGGCGCCCGAAACACTGGCCCTGATGCGCAGCATGGTGGCCAGCGGCGAGGTCGACCATCTGGTCGCTGAGCGTGTCTGGCAAGAGCTGGCCAAGGGCCTGATGGAGAAGAAGCCCTCGCGGATGTTCGAAGTGCTGCGCGACTGCGGCGCCCTGGCTCGCCTGCTACCGGAAGTGGACAAGCTGTTCGGCGTACCGCAGCGGGCCGATTACCACCCGGAAATCGATACCGGCATCCATACGATGATGGTGGTCGACCAGTCAGCGCAACGCAGTTTCGTTTTGCCGGTGCGCTTTGCCGCGCTAACCCATGATCTCGGCAAGGCGGAAACGCCGGCCGACATCCTGCCACGCCACCTGGGCCACGAAGAACGCAGCGTGCGACTGACCGAGAAACTGTGCTCACGTCTTCGGGTTCCCAACGACTGCCGCGATCTCGCTCTGCTCACCGCCCGCTATCACGGCAACATTCATCGCGCCGCTGACCTCAAGGCCAGCACCATCGTCACGCTCTTCGAAAAGACCGATGCACTGCGCCGGCCGGAACGCTTCCGGCAATTGCTCGATGCCTGTCTATGCGACTTCACTGGCCGCCTGGGCTGGGAAAACCGCCCCTACGAAAGTCCGCAATATTTATTAGGCGCCCTGGCAGCAGTCACTAGCCTGAATTCCGGTGAAATTGCAGCTGCCTGTGCCGACAAATCCAAAATTCCCGAGCGCATCCACGCCGCGCGTGTCCGCGCCATCAAACAGCTGCTAAATGATTCTGGAGAGCAGCCAGAGCAGCAATGAAAAAATGATCGTGGTCGCGACCGGAAACGTGTAGTCTCGACCGCGAAATCGAAAAGCGAAATCGCCCGGCAATTTGCCGAAACGAATGAAACGCGCCAGATGCGGGCCGATAATGCCCAGCAGGAAAATCGCCACTACCAGCGTCAAAATCCACTTCAGCATTTGCCTTGCACCGCAGGGTGAAAGCCGCATTAAATCATGCCTCACCCCGAACAGACCCTCATGCTAAAAACTCAGATTGTCGAAGGCCTAGAAGTCTTCTCCTGCTTGCCCGCCCGCAAGTCCGCCAAACCCGCGCTGCTATTCGTGCACGGTGCCTTCGCCGGCGGCTGGATGTGGACCGAAACCTTCATGCCTTTCCTCGCCAAGGCCGGCTACCCCTGTTACGCCCTGTCGCTGCGCGGTCACGGTGGCAGCGCGGGGAGGGAGCACATGGACTCGCATTCGGTGGCCGATTACGTCGATGACGTCAAAACTGTCGTCGACTGGCTGGACGAGCCGCCTATCCTGATCGGCCATTCGATGGGTGGTTTTGTGATCCAGAAATATCTGGAACACCGCTCAGCGCCAGCCATCGCCCTGATTTGCTCGGTCCCGCCGCAAGGCCTGATTGCCTCACAATTCCATCTGATGTTCAACAAGCCGCAGCTGTTCCAGGAAATCAATCAGATCATGGATGGCAAATATACTGACACCGGCACACTGCGTGAAACGCTGTTTGCCGGCGAGGTCGACGAAACGATGCTCGCCGCCTGGTTGAGCCGGATGCAACCGGAATCGCATCGCGCCCTGTGGGACATGTCGATGTTCAGCCTGCCCAACCTATACGCCATGCACAAACCGCCGATGCTGATCCTCGGCGCCGAGGATGATGTTCTGGTGCCGGCCTTCCTGGTCCAGACCACGGCAAACACCTACGGTCAGCATGCCCATATTTTCCGGAACATGGGACATGCCGTCACCCACGAAAAAGAATGGCCGCTCGTGGCGGCCACCTTGCGCGACTGGCTGGAAGAAGTCAGGCCTTGACGTCGATACTGTTGCCCAGGTTTGGCGGATTACTCGCCACCTGCGGCAATGCCTGCAACAACTGCAGGGCGCTCTGTTCCTGAATATCGATCGCCTTCTTGAGCATCAAGGTGCCAACGGCATCGCCGCTCTTTGCCTGTGACAGAGCAGTGCTCAAACTGCTTACAGAAGCAATATCCATCTTGCGCTAGCTCCAATTAGGACACATTATTAGCTTAGTGTAGTCCACCCATCTGCCAGATCAATGAGTAATTCTGAAAAGTCCGGCCCGCTGTCCGCCATTGCCGAAGCGATCCGTGCCAAGCGCGAACGCAAATCCGGCACGTTGGAGGATATTGCAGAACTTGAGGCCTCGCTGCTGGCCGATATCGAGAACTTCGATCTCGATGCCGCCGAGCGCCGGGCAAAACGCGAGTATCTGGCCAACTCAGGGGCCGGAATGGTCGATCCAACTCTGGTCTTTCCGGAGATTGCACCGAACCGCCCCTCTGCTGCAATCCAGGAAAAACCGGCGCCGGTCATACAGAAAACCGAAGTCGCGCCACCACCGTCAATACCTGATGCCGGTAGCAGTCTGCTCGATCAGTTACGCCAGCAAGCCGAGGTCCGTCAGCGTGAAATCCACAGCGCCATGGCTGAACGCACCTCAGCTAACGAGGCCATCGATCAGGGTCTGAAGCACCTGTTTTTTTACCTGCATGAGCTGGTCCAGCAACTCAATATCGTCAAACCCGGCATCCCGCGCGACTACCCACTGGTCGAAAAATACGTCCTGAACCGCCTGGAATGGCAGGAAGGTTTTGCCGACTACCGAACGCAGAGTCAAAGTGCCGGGGCACTGGTCGAGCTGGTGACCTTCTCTTACCACCTGAAAGGACCCGGATCGCTGTTTATTGAGCGAGACGGTCCTTCGGTAGAGCGATTCCGGACCACGCTATTTGACTTTGGACTGCCGTTTACCTGCAAGGAATTCAAGAACGAGCGCAGCTACGTTGAACGCGCCGAGTTCGAGATTCGCAGTGATGTCAGCGTCAGCGCCCGCTGGCGAGCCGATTTTGGCAAGGGGGTCATTCTGCTTGAAACGCGCAATCTTGAACGGCTGGGCAGCGCCTTGTATACAGTTCGTCCACAGTCTGTTGATCAAGCCCTGCTCGACGATTTCGGCCGGCTGGTCCTCGGTCAGCCCAACCGATTCCGTGAGCTGGCCAAGCGCTGATCCTTACAGGCGCCAGCCCTGATCGCCATTGGCAAAGCCACACAGCGGCGCATCGATACCGCGACCTAGCGCAATCACCTTGAACAATTCGCCCATCTCATGCGGCATCAGCAGCATGTTAACCGCCCCGGTTGCCCGGATGTATTCCGGCGTGCCGTTGGGAATTTCGGCTAGCTGATCCAGAATTCCGCAATTGAGCAGGAATTGCCCCTGGTTGGCATAGCCGAGCAGATCCAGCCCGGACGCATGAGCCGCCGCAATCACCGCCGTGAAATCAACGTGGACCGTGACATCCTGCAGGCCCGGCAGATAAAACGGATCGGGATGCGCGTGATGCCGGTAGTGACACATCAACGTACCGCGACCCCGTTGCTGGTGATAGAACTCGCGACGGGGAAAACCATAGTCGATCAGCAACAAGGCGCCTTTTTCCAGGCGATGCCCCCATTCTGCTGCCCAAGCCCTGACGGCCAGACTGATTTCGCTCTCGAATCCGGGAGGCAGGCTGCATTGCGTGCCAATTTCCTCGGCAGCAGCAAGCAGCGCTCCCGTTGCCTGGCGTTCGCTCCAGGTGAATTCCCCCGTTTCATTCACGGCAACACCGCGCTCGAAAATGCCATCCTCACGCCAGGCAGCCACGTGTGCCGGCATTGCATCGAGCAACTCGTTAGCGACGACCACCCCCGAGAAGCGCTCCGGCAAGCGATCCAGCCACTCGACCCGGCTCAACAGATGCGGCGCGGCATTGGCAATCGTCTGCTGCTGACGCTGTCGCAGGTCGGCTGAAAGATCGAGAATGAAATAGCGCTCTGGTAGTTGCTCCGCCCGTTCAAGTGCCAGCAACAGGTCGGCGGCCAGGCGCCCGGAGCCAGCACCAACCTCCAGGACCACCGAGGATGATTCGCTCATGACCTGAGCGACCTGGCAGGTCAATGCCTGTCCGAACAAAGGCGTCATCTCCGGTGAAGTGACAAAATCTCCCGCCGCTCCGAATTTTCGAGCCCCTGCGGCGTAATAGCCGAGGCCTGGCGCATATAGGACCTGTTCCATGAAGCGGGCAAACGACATCCAGCCGCCCGCAGCAGCAATTTCGTCCACGATGGCCTGTTGCAAACGCTGGCTGTGCGCCAGAGCCTCCGGGGCGGGAATCGGCAGATTGTTCATGGCAAGTTCAAAAAGTGTCAATTTTACGGCCGGAATGAGAATTCCGGCGCGCCCTATGCTATTTTTCCGTATTGATTCCAAGGAGGAGATAACCTTGCGTGTAAAACAAATAATTAACCGCAAGCCAGCCGATCTGGCCGCCGCGGCTACCGCACTTGAAGGGCTGGATACCGATTTGCTGCTGGTATTCGGCAGCATCGACCATTTTTCTTTCCCTGGCATGGGCCAATTCCTGCAGAACGCGTTTCCGCACTCCATCCTGCTGGGCTGTTCCACGGCGGGTGAAATTACGCCCGACGGTGTCGATGACGGAACCTGCACCATCACGGCAATCGATTTCGCGCAGACACCCCTGACCAGTGGCAGCACCACACTGGACGGCATGGATGATTCCTTTAACGCCGGAGAAAGGCTGGGACGGCAAATAGCTGACGCTGACCTCAAGGCGGTGCTCGTTTTCGGGCCCGGCGTCCAGATCAACGGCAGCGCCTTGGTCAACGGCATGGCCAGTGCCATCGGCAGCGGCATCCCCATTACTGGCGGACTCGCCGGAGATGGCGGTGCCTTCAAGGAAACCTTCACGCTCGGCCCGGACGGGATTGCCAATAACAAAGTTGTGGCGGTCGGCCTCTGTGGTGAAAAGCTCCACTTCGGCCACGGCTCCTTTGGCGGCTGGGAACCTTTTGGCCCAGCCCGCAAGGTAACGCGCTGCTCAGGCAATATCCTGCACGAACTGGATGGCGAACCGGCACTGGAAATCTACAAGCGCTACCTTGGCGATCATGCCAAGGGCCTTCCGGCCTCCGGCCTGCTGTTCCCGTTTGCGATGCTTGGCGAAGACCACAACGCCATCGGTCTTATCCGGACCATACTTGGCATCGATGAAGAAACCGGCAGCCTGATCCTGGCTGGCGAAATCGATCCCGATGGCTATCTTCGACTGATGCACGCCAGCACCGACAAGCTGGTCAATGGTGCCGAAGCCGCAGCGGAAGCAGCCGCAGCCATGCTGCAATCGACGGGTGACACACTGGCTCTTCTAGTCAGTTGCGTCGGCCGCAAGCTGGTCATGGGCAACCGCGTAGACGAAGAGGTCGAGGCCGTTGGCGACGTTTTTGGCAACAAGGCAGCCCTCACCGGCTTCTATTCCTATGGCGAGATCAGCCCCTTCACGCCCGGTGCGTCCTGCAAGTTGCATAATCAGACTATGACCATCACCTGCCTCAGCGAGAGCCCAGCTTAAAGCCATGCAGAAAACCCTCTTGCGCCAGCTCAAGCGCAGTATTGGTGTCGGTAGCGAGGCCGAGCTGGCCGAACTGCTCGCGTCGATGAGGGATGCCTGCACTGTGGCAGATCCTGCTTTACGGGGGGTTCTTGAAGGCCTGGGCGACCTTCTGACCCGGGTCGATTCCAGCTATGAACAGTACGAGCGCGATCTTGAACTACGCACGCGCAGCCTGGAGATTTCGTCTACCGAACTTTCCGCCACCAACGAAAAACTCCGTCAGTCACTTACTGGCCGGGAAAATGCCCTTCGCTCGCTCCGAAAAACCGTCCGTGATCTTCTGCCGGAAGCCAATGAGGAAGCCGACACGCTGGCTGAGGAAGACATCGCGGTGTTGTCCAGGCGCATCGCAGCGATGGTTGCCGAAAGCGAACTTGGCCGGCGAGAACTGGCCAATCAGAAATTTGCTCTCGACCAGCATGCCATTGTCAGCATTACCAACACGGCAGGAACAATCACCTATGCCAATGACCGGTTCTGCGCCATCAGCGGTTACTCTCGTGAAGAATTGATCGGACAGAATCACCGGATCGTCAATTCTGGCATCCATCCACCTGATTTGTTCCGCGACATGTGGCACACCATCTCACTGGGCAAGGTCTGGCGCGGTGAGATATGCAATCGGGCACGGGATGGGCACGTTTATTGGGTCAATGCGACTATCGTGCCGCTACTCGACGCCAGGGGAGAACCTGAGCGCTACATCGCCATCCGCACCGAGATCACCGACCGCAAACGCATGGAAGCGCAGCTTTCGGAACAATTGCATCTGGTTGAAGAGCTCATTGAAAACATCCCCTTGCCGGTTTACCTGAAAGACTCCAGTGGGCGCTACGTCAGGCTCAACCGTGCATTCGAACTGTTTTTCCAGGTTAGCCGCGAATCCTTCATCGGACGCACGTTGCATGATCTTTTGTCACCAGATGAGGCCCGGCAACATGCGGAAATGGATGCCGAACTTTTCAGCACAAAGGGCACGCAGGTCTATGAAGCACAGGTACATAGCCGGGATGGAGCTGCTCACGACACGATTTACCGAAAAGCGGTATTGACCCGTCGTGACGGCAGCGTTTCGGGATTGCTTGGCATCATTGTCGACATCACGGATCGGAAGCAGGCAGAAATTGAAGTGCTGCGAGCCAAGGAGGCAGCTGAAGCGGCCAGCCGGGCAAAGAGCGATTTCCTGGCCAACATGAGCCACGAAATCCGGACGCCAATGAACGGCGTCATCGGCATGACAGATCTGGCCCTCGAGACGGCCCTGACCTCGGAACAACGCGAGTATCTGAACATCGCAAAATCCTCGGCCGAATCCTTGCTCACCATCATCAACGACATTCTCGACTTTTCGAAGATCGAGGCCGGCAAGCTGCAGGTTGAAGACATCCCCTTCGACCTGCACCGCCTGATTGCCGATACGTTGAAACCACTGGCACTGCGTGCCCACGAAAAAAACCTCGAACTACTTAGCGAACTGGTGCGCGATGTGCCTCGATTCGTTAAGGGTGACCCCAGCCGCATCCGGCAAGTGCTGGTCAACCTGGTGGGGAACGCCATCAAATTCACCAGCCAGGGTGAGATTGCCCTGCAAGCCGAGCTGATGCAGCTTCAGGATGGCCACGCAATCATCCATTTCTCTGTGCGCGATACAGGCATAGGCATCTCTGCCGACAAGCAGGAACTGATCTTCGACGCCTTCGCCCAAGAGGATTCATCGACGACACGGAAATACGGTGGTACCGGCCTGGGCCTTTCCATTTGTCGCCGCCTAGTCGAGTTGATGGGCGGTACGATGTGGCTGCACAGTCAGCTGGGTGAGGGCAGTACCTTCCATTTTTCTGTGCAGCTGCAACTTTCAGAAAACACCATGCCGGTCGTGACCCACCCCGTCGACATTGCCGGGCGTCACATGCTGATCGTCGACGACAACGCCACCAATCGACGTATTCTCCGCGGCATGCTGGCTACCATGCAGGTCACCAGCCGGGAAGCCGACTCGGGAAAAGTTGCGCTAGCGCTGATGCGGGAAACAGACAGCAAGTTCGATTGCATCCTGCTCGATGCCCAGATGCCCGAGATGGATGGATATGAGCTTGCTCGTCACCTGCACACTGAGTATCCCGCCTTGCCTCCGATGTTGATGCTCTCCTCCGGTGCCCTGCGCGGTGATGCGCTCCGTTGCCAGGAAGCGGGGATTGCCGGGTTCTTCGCCAAACCGATATCCTCGGACGAATTGCATGCAGCCCTTGGCCGACTGTTCGATACCCATCCAAATGAATCGTCACCGGCACCCGGCCCGTTGCTGACGCGCCACTCGCTACGCGAAGCACAGCGCCCGCTGAACGTACTTCTGGTCGAAGACCATCCCACCAACCAAAAGCTGGCGCTCGGCCTGCTAAGCAAGTGGGGGCATCAAGGGGCATTGGCCCAGAACGGACAGGAAGCCCTCGATATCCTGGCCCACCAGTCTTTTGACGTAATTCTGATGGATATGCAGATGCCTGTCATGGGCGGGATCGAAGCGACACAGCGCATTCGGGCCCGCGAATCGGCCATGAAGTTGCCGCGCACCCCCATCATCGCTATGACTGCCGCAGCGATGCAGGAGGACCGTGACGCCTGCCTGGCTGCAGGCATGGATAACTATCTATCCAAACCAATCAAGGTCAAGGAATTGCAGGAACTGCTGCTGACCTACACCCCATCGCCATGATCTGCTGGCTGAAAATCCACTGACTTGCCGAGCACACAGGGTAAACTTGCCGCTTTTCCGAGTGGCCGAACTGTGTCCACATCGAAACCACTCACCTTGGCACCATGACTACCTCGAACACCCTGCAAAAGCTGCGCAAATATCTCGAAGGCCGGACCGGCAAAGCAATCATGGACTACAACATGATCGAGGACGGCGACACGGTGCTGGTCTGTGTTTCCGGCGGCAAGGACTCTTACACGCTACTTGCCATGCTGATGGCCCTGCAGCAACGGGCGCCAGTCAAATTCCGCTTGATCGCGATGAATCTGGATCAGAAGCAGCCAGGTTTCCCTGCCGACATCTTGCCGCGCTATTTCGAGTCGATTGGCATTGAATACCGTATCGTCGAAGCCGACACCTATTCGGTCGTCAAGGAAAAGATCCCCGAAGGCAAGACGACTTGCTCGCTATGCTCGCGACTGCGGCGCGGCATCATCTACCGCACGGCCAAGGAACTCGGCGCCAACAAGATTGCCCTTGGCCACCACCGTGACGACATGGTGCACACACTGTTCCTGAACCTGCTGTTTGGCGGAAAACTCAAGGCCATGCCACCAAAATTGGTGACCGATGACAAGGCCCATGTCGTAATCCGGCCGCTCGCCTATTGCGCGGAGGCAGATATTGTCAAATTTGCCCGCGGCATGGAATTTCCGATCATCCCGTGCAACCTTTGCGGCTCTCAGGACAATCTGCAACGCCAGAAGATCCGGGAAATGATGCAGGAATGGGACAAACGCTATCCCGGACGGACGGAATCCGTTTTCACCGCCATGCAAAATGTCGTCCCATCCCATCTCGCTGATGCCGATCTGTTCGATTTTCGGAGCTTGACGCTGGACACCCCGGTCGATGAGGGCGATATCGCGTTTGATACACCGGAAATGCCGATCAGCGGCATGATCCCGATCAGCCAAACCGCATAATGCGCGTTAAGAGCGGCTCGTCATATAATAGAAGTCCGATACAATATTAAATCTCAACATCAGGTTGCCGGCAGCCCATGAGCTCCACCCAACGCAAATTGATCGTCATGTTCGCCGATGTCTCAGGCAGCACAGCTCTATTCGAGCGGCTTGGGGACAAGGAGGCGATGCACGCGGTTGAGCGTTGCCTGAAGCGCATGAAGCGCTCCATCGATGGCTATCAGGGGAGAACCATACAGATCGTCGGCGACGAGTTGCTGGCTGTCTTCGAATCGGCCGAAGAAGCATGCCAGGCTGCTATCGACATGCAGCAGCGGATTGCTGATTTGCCCCCCGTATCCGGACTCAAGCTGACCATCCGTATCGGTCTGCATAGCGGTCTGGTTACCGAAAACGGAGAAAAGTTGAACGGCCCCGCAGTAGCCACGGCTGCCCGAATTGCGGGCATTGCCCGACGGGATCAGATTTTGTGCAGTTCGGTCCTGGTAGAGGAGCTCCCCCAACCGGGCGTCATCACGACCGATGCCATGCCTGACTTGGGTACCGTCACCGAAAACACCGTCGCTCTCGGGCTATTCCAGATTCACTGGCCGAGCTATCAGGGCGGTGGCTCCTATCCTCACTCGACTTTTGGCCCGAGCAGCCAGATTCCGGTTGAGCGACTGTGTGTCCGCCATCACGGCAAGGCTTTCCTGGTTGATGAAAAGACACCTGTACTGACGATTGGCCGCGATCTCAACTGCAAACTGATTGTTGATGATCGCAAAGCTTCCCGCCAGCATGCTCGTATCGAGCGACGAGGCGATGGCTTTTATCTGGTTGACTCGAGCACCAACGGCACTTTCGTCGTCCTGACCGGCCGCCAGGAGGTGATGGTACGCCGCCATGAGCTACAACTCGATGGCAAGGGTCGCATCAGCTTTGGCAACTCGGGCAATGACCCGGTAGCCGACACCGCCGAGTTCGAGCACCTGTAAACGAAAAACGGCCATCCGCAGATGGCCGATACAACGATTTCCGGCTGATTACTTGGCGGCAGCGTCAGCCGTACACTTCTTCATGAAACTGTTCTTGGCAGCGCCGGCCAGTTTCTTTTCCTTGGCAGTGGCTGCGCAGGCAGAATTTTCTGCCGGAGCCGCATCAGCCTGGCACTTCTTCATGAAACTGTTCTTGGCGGCACCAGCCAGCTTCTTCTCGGCGGCACGGGCAGCGCAGTCATCAGCAGCGTATACGGCAGTTGCAGAGAATGTAACAAGCAGCAGAGCGATCAGTTTCTTCATTGAATGTCCCCTTGGTTGGATGGAAAAAGCCAACGTACTATCAGCCATTCATGCGTCATCGTCAAGCATTGTGCGCTGCTGGCGATCCATAAAATCCTGAAGGCTATCGATGCCCCGCAACTGCAGAATCGTGTTGCGAACCGCCGCTTCCAGCAAGACGGCCAGATTGCGCCCGGCGGCCACCGGAATGACCACCTTGCGGACCGGCACACCGAGCACTTCCTGCGTCTGCGCATCGAGCGGCAACCTTGGCGCATCTGCTGCCGCAGCGGTCTTCTGCAAATGCACGATCAATTTGAGCTTCATTTTCCGGCGTGAAGCCGTTTCACCGAAAATGGTCCGGATATTGAGCAAACCGAGACCGCGAACTTCGAGAAAATCGCGCAACATCCCCGGACAACGACCTTCAATGGTCGTTGGCGCGATCCGCGCCATCTCAACCACGTCGTCGGCAACCAGGCCATGGCCCCGCGAGATCAATTCAAGCGCCAGTTCGGACTTGCCAACCCCGGAATCTCCGGTGATCAGAACCCCCATGCCGAGGACATCCATGAATACGCCATGGAGGCTGACGGTATCGGCCAAACGGGCTGAAAGATAGATGCGGAGTAAATCAATGACCGCCGAGCAGGGCTTCGGGGAAAAGATCAGCGGGGTCGATGACTGCCTGCAGGTTTCTTCAACCAATGGCGGCGGCGTCAGGCCATCAGCGACTATCACTGCCGGCGGTTGGGCGCCGAGGAGGTCTGCAAGCATCTGGGCAAACCGACGCTCGCCAATGCGCATTGCCCAGTCGTATTCGGCCAGCCCCAGAACCTGCAGGCGCTCCGGGTGAATGATGTTGATATGGCCAACCAAATCAGCACCGTAGTTGTTTGAGCCCTTGATTTCAATACGGCGATCAGCCTGTTGGCCGATCTGCCAGTTCAATAACAGCTTGTCGCGGTTGTCCTCATAGAGCTGGGCGAGGTTAACGTGACGCACGACCGTGGCTCAGGACTGAAACAGGGTAAGGACGGTCGCCGAATCCGCGGCAGCTTGCAACTTTTCGCGGAATGCCCGATCGGAGAAACGCTGGGCAAGTTCGGAAAGGATTTGAAGATGCTGCTCAGTTGCCTGCTCAGGGACAAGCAGGACGAAAAGGAGATCGACCGGACGACCATCCGGCGAATCGAAGGGAACGGGCGTCGCCAGGCGCATGAACGCACCAGCCGCCTGTTTGAGGCCTTTTATCCGGCCATGGGGAATCGCAACACCTTGGCCCAGACCGGTGGAGCCCAGTTTTTCGCGAGCAAAGAGGCTGTCAAAGATCGTTGAGCGCGCCAGTCCAAGTCGAGTTTCGAAAAGAATTCCCGCTTGTTCGAAAACCCGCTTTTTGCTGCTCGCATCAAGATCGAGCAATACCTGGTCGGCGGTCAGAAGATTAGTCAGAGGGTTCATAGGAAAGGTAATAAAGCAAGGCCGCAGCATGGCTGCGGCCTGTCAGCGCTTATTCAGCAGCGGCAATCAGTCCGGGCTTGTCACCGCGATGGTGATCCTGGATCTTTTGCTTGTATTTCTGAACCTGACGGTCCAGCTTGTCGAACAGGGCATCAATGGCAGCGTACAGGTCGTCGCCGGATTCTTCGGCATGCATGTCCTTACCCGGCACGTGCACAGTCACTTCCGCTTTCTGCTTCAGTTTTTCGACAGACAGAACGACGCTAACGCCGGTTACCTTGTCGAAGTGACGGACCACGGGATCCAGCTTGTTTTCGACGTATTCGCGCAGGGCGGGGGTAACTTCGATGTGGTGACCACTAATCTGCAGATTCACTTTTTTCTCCTCTCTCTACAGGGTCTTGCGTAAATTGACCGGGGGGATGTTGAGCGACTCGCGGTATTTGGCA
>JAGTRS010000067.1 GCA_018262195.1 Pseudomonadota bacterium
TCGGCGAGCAGGAAGTACATGGCGCGCAGGCCGAGGATGGCGAAGATGTTCGAGGTCAGCACGATGAAGGGATCGGTGGTGATGGCGAAGATGGCCGGTATCGAATCGACCGCGAAGATCAGGTCGCTGAATTCGACGAGGACGAGCACGAGGAACAGCGGCGTGGCATAGCGCACCAGTTTGCCGGAGGTTTCCTTGGTGATGAAGAAGCGTTCGCCATGCAGTTCGTCGGTCACCTTCATGTGCCGGCGTATCCATTTGATGGCCGGATTATTGGCAAGGTCCGGGGTTTCGTCGGCGAACCACCACATCTTGATGCCGGTGACCAGCAGGAAGGCACCGAAGACGTAGAGCAACCAGTGAAACTGGGTGATCAGCCAGACGCCGGCGAAGATCATGATCGTGCGCATGACGATGGCGCCGAGCACGCCAAGGACGAGTACGCGTTTTTGCAGTTCGAGCGGAATGGCAAAGAAGCTGAACAGCATCAGCCAGACAAAGACGTTGTCGATGGCCAGCGATTTTTCGATGAGGTAACCGGTGATGTATTCCAGCGCTTTCTGGTTGGCCAGTTCCCGACCGGCCGTGCCGTCGAGATACCACCACAGTGCGCCAGCGAAGAGCAGCGAGACGCCGACCCAGATGCCAGACCAGGTGGCCGCTTCCTTGAGTGATACGCGGTGTTGCTTGCCGCCGCCGACGAAGAGGTCGATGGCCAGCATGATGAGCACGATGACGAAGAAACCGGACCACATCCACCAGGTGCCGATTGTTTCCATGAGTATTCTCTCCCTGTCAGTAAAACCTTTGGCCAGCGCCGTGCAGGTGCATTTTACGGAATGCGCCGCAGCTTCGGTGCTGCAAAGGTCTTGCTCGCGGCCCTGTTGCCAGAACCACCCGTGACGCCGGGAACCAGTGAATCATTCCGTGCTGACGACGTCGCGGCGGAGAGCTACTCCCCCTTGTACTCGATCCGGACTGCAAATCTCCGGACTAGTTCATACGATCAGGCATGCGCTGGCTCATGCCGTACCTGCGTGCGCAGGCGCAGCGAGGGAATCGAACTGTCGGCGACTTCGTGGAGGTCGATACCCCAGAACTTCATCGCCTCGGCAACCAGCACGGCCTCACTACCGGACAGCTTGTGGTCTGCATTGACGATGTCGAGCATCATGCGCAGCACCTGCTTTTGCAACAGCGGGTGCCCCACTTCGGCAAGCAGAAGGTCGATGTGTTCGACGTCGAGTTCAAGTTGGCCAGCCGGCGTCCGCTGGGCGCTGGTCAGCATGTCATCGCAAAGCTCGTGGATCAATATATCGAAACTCGACTCGTTCAAGCCCAGGCGACGAATGGTGTCCTTGTGATCAAGCTGCTTCAATTCGCTCGCATCGATGGCGCCGTCCGCCATCAGGGTCAGCGCAACCAGGCGGCCCATGGCTTCAGGACTGTTGGAAGGGTAGTGACGCATGATTAAATCTCCTTGTGAAGTGGGTGGTTTCAAACTCGTCCCTTTCTTGCCGGGACGACGCCACTATGCGTGCCGATTCACATTTAATCCAATTAAACAAATTAGCGTCTTACATTTGCCACAGCTTATACATTGCCCGTAAATATTTTTACAGGGCGGCAATGTCCAGATAGGCGCGTAACTGAAGTTCGGTTGCGCCCCCCTCATCCGTTGGCCGTGCTTTTTGCACGACGTTGCGTGCGTCTTCAACAGATGCCGCCAATGCCGCTTCGCTGAAGCTGACCCGGAACGATTCCTGGATTTCGGGCAAGTCGATGCGCTCATCGCGCGGGACCCGGTCCTGACGCATGACGAATTCGCGCAGCGCGAAGTTGCGCAAGGGGCTGGGCGTCGGGCTCGGGGGCGGTCTGTCCTGGATCAGCATGATAGCCATCACTCAATTAAGTCGTCAGGCAGGAGGCGCGCCCGTCTGCGCATTGGAGCCCGAACGATGGCGCGGAACGGAAGACTCCGACAACGCGTGCAGGTCGATCTCCCAGTGCCGGAGCGTCTGCGAAATCAAGGTCGCTTCATTCGCCGTCAGGCGGTAATCGGCATTGACGATATCGAGCATCATGCGCAGGATTTTTCTCTGTAGCCCGGCGTCGCTGATTTCTTTCAGCAGAGCTTTGGTTCGACGTTCATCAAGTTCGAGCAGACCCGACGCATTGCGCTTGGCGCTGGCCAGCATGTCCGTGCAGTACTCGTAGTAAATGGCGTCGAACCGCTCGTTGTCGAGGCCAAGGCGATCGACCATATTCTGCCGCTCGACCGACAGGATTTCGTTGCGATCAACGATCCCATCGGCCATCAATGCCAGCGCCACGATGCGGGCGCCAGCTTCCGGACTGTTGTTGGTGTATCTGCGCACTTCAGCTCTCCTTGAACTGGTGGATGGGTTTTAGGGGTGCTTGCAGTTTCACTATCGGTGGTGAAATATATAAAATCAAATTAAACAATTCACCACCCAAGATTTGCCAGGACTTATATATGCCGCGTCGCCGCATTACCTTTCGTCAGTTGGAAACCTTTGCTGCCGTCTGTCGCCTGAACAGCTTTACCAAGGCCGCCGACGCCTTGCATCTGACGCAACCCGCCGTCTCGATACAGATCAAGCAGATCGCCGATACCATCGGGTTGCCCCTGTTCGAGCAGAACGGGCGCGAAATCGCCCTGTCGCAGGCCGGTGAGGAACTGCTTAAAACGGTGCGCAGCCTGGACGACGTCTGGAATCGCTTCGAGTCGGCGATTGACGAAATGAAAGGCTTGAAACGCGGCATATTGCGCGTCGCACTGGTCACCACGGCCAAGTATTTCCTGCCGCGCATGCTGGGTTCCTTCTGCAAGCGCTACCCGGACATCGACCTCGAACTGGAAATCGCCAATCGTGAAAGCATTGTCCAGCGCCTGCGCAACAATCAGGACGATCTCTACGTGATGTCCTACCCGCCTGACGATCTGGATATCGTCCGGCTGCCCTTTCTCGACAACGACTATGTGGTCATCGCACCCGCCGCACATTGGGCTGTAGGCAAGCAGCTTTCCCTGAAGGACCTGGCGGCGGAGCCCTTCCTTTTCCGCGAACAGGGCTCCGGCTCTCGCCATGTGATCGATCGGCACATGCGCGAGACCGGTACACAGCTCAAGGTGCGTCTGGCGCTGGCCAGCAACGAGGCGATTCGCGATCTGGTAGCCAGCGGCATGGGCTTGTCTGTTCTCTCGCGCCACGCTCTGGGCAATGATTTCGCACGGCATGGACTGGCTATCCTCGAAGTCGAAGGATTCCCGCTCAAGCAGGCGTGGAACGTAGTGCATCTGAGCGGCAAGATTCTCTCGCTACCAGCTCAAGCATTCCTTGATGACTTGCTCAAGGAAGGCTTGGTGAAGTGAAAAAATAGCACCGCCACCGTCCGCTATCGCCGAGAAACCGCTGGATTGACGATTTCGTCGAACTGACAAAACCAAACAAACTTCGGGGCGCCAAAGCGAAGGCCCCGTTTCATGTTCCCTCTGCCAACTCGTTGAGTGCTGGCCTTGCCGCCTTGCGTCCTGCCTCCGCTTCGGCAAGCACGGTTACAAATCCTTACCTTGACCCCGTCGGCCAAACGCCGAGCGAGTGCGTTATAGCCAACATAGACCTTTTTTCAGGGGAAAATCATGAACAAGCTATGGATTCCAGCCGCCATCGTCAGCACTCTCTTCAGCGCCAATGTCTTTGCCGATCACCGCTGGGATAACGGCGATCATTGGGGGCAGCACCACCATCACCGCCATCACCGGTCGGAGCGGATCGTGGTGCAACCGATGTACGCGGCGCCGCCGGTGGTCTATCAGGCCGCGCCCGTGGTCTATCAGGAACGCGTCGTGTACCGCGACCGCCCGGTTTACTATCAGGAGGAGCCGCGCGTCTATTATCGGCCGGCACCTCGCTATGTCGAACAGCCCGCTCCCTATCGGTACGACAATGGCAACCGCTTCATGGGACAAGCCATCGGTGCCGTGGCCGGCGGGGTGATCGGAAACCAGTTCGGCAACGGCAATGGCCGCGTCGTCAGCACGGCCGTCGGCGCGGTGCTCGGCGGTGTCATGGGTGGCAATGTGGCGGGCTACTAGCTGGCCAACCGCTGCTCGTGAGGCTGGCGGCAGAACCAAGATCAACGGCGATCTCTCGCCAAACGCCAGAGCGTTTGCAAATCAGCTAGCCAACATGCGCAACAAGGCCGGGATCGCGCCCGGCCTTGTTCATTTTCGCCCTGAATTTCCGGTCGACCGCAGCAATCCCTCCTTCTTCAGCCAAGGCTGCTGTCAGTTTGAGTCCAGCCCGCCCTGCTTTTTCTGCCCACCTGGCAGCGTGTTTCGCCGGGCTTGTCGCCTTCGTTCCAGCGCCCGTCACAAAGACGCCAACGCACGCTTTCACCGCACAGGATGCCGAAAAATCCGGGCCGGCATTCTTTCTTGACGATGGCCTGGTAGCTGTCGTCGATACTCGGCGCCGCTCCGGGCGCGGCAGGCCGGTGCCCCGCCGCGGCAACGGCAACCGGTTTGGCCTTCGTCTTACCCTTTCCCGCATTGGCCAGTCTGGCCGGACGAGCCTCGTGCTTGACGGACGGCGCAGCGGCTGAAGGTGGCCCGGGCACGCTCGGGGGCGCCGAAACCGATGCTTCGGGAGGGAGACTGGCCGGCGAAGGGACGGGGGATGGCGAAGCAGGGGCAACGGGGGAAGCCGGAGCCCAGGCAAGCGAATGCCTGGCCCCAAGCATCTGCTGCAACGGGTAATCGATCGCGGTCACACCGATCCCGGCCAGCACTGCGAGGAGCATGCCGCAGGCGGCGATGACCGGCGCTATCGGGATCCGAAGGCCGGTACCGGCTTGGCGAACCAGATTGGCCGGAATTTCCGCCACGGACGCATCCGCCTCAGCGACGCCACCCGGCATCGAGGATTCGGGCTTCGACGCTGGGGCGACGCCGGGGATATCTGTCGAACCCGGCGACGGCACGACGCTGCCGCAAGTCGTACAAAACGCCGCATGCTCGAGCAATTGGCTGGCACATGAGGTGCAGGAACGGGGCATTGCGCCCTCCCAGGGCTTGGAACGAACAGGTTTCCCGGCAGTCGACGCGGAGGAAACGGAATTTCAGCCCGCCGAGACCGCCATGCGCTTGCGCAGTTGAGCCGAAGATGGCGGAGTTCCGAACAGACTAAGCCCGAGTCGTTGCGGGGACATGATTCGCGGCCCTGACAAGATGATCTGTTTGGCGGTGATCGTCGCGCTGCCCATGGCTAAGGCATGCGCTGTCCCAAAAATCGGCGGTGAGAATCAAAGGAGCCTGTTTCGCATGGCCCCGGCGCAAACAAAAAGGCCGGGATCGCTCCCGGCCTTTTCCATTTTGGGCTGTTTTCGACGGTCGACCGCAGCAATTGAAGCTACGCTCACTACTCGGCCAAAGCAGCCGGAGGCAGGCTCAATGAACAATGGCCGGTCTGAGATCAGAACCGGCCATTGATGTGTCCCCGGATGCAGTGCGCCAGCAGTTTCAATTGAATCCGGAGTTGCAAAAAGGCTGGTAAGACTCAGCCCCCCAACTCATTCCTGAGTAGTGGGGCTGGGATACGTCTCGACGAAAAAGGCTTGTCGTGAGGGGCTTTCGAGTAGTGTCAGGCCGCCACCAGGAAATCACTGGCACTCAAGGCTGCGTGCGTCGTCGTACCAATGAGGGCAATCTGTACCGCTGCTGTGCTGCTCAGACCGTCGGCGTCGTAATACAGCTTGCCAGTCGTCGTGTTATACACAATC
>JAGTRS010000033.1 GCA_018262195.1 Pseudomonadota bacterium
GCGTAACGAGAAAATTACCTATAAAATCCGGGAACATAGCTTGAACCGGCTGCCTTATCAGCTCGTTGTGGGCGATAAGGAAAAAGCGGACGGACTGGTAGCCGTGCGTACTCGCGGTGGTCAGGATCTCGGACAGATGTCCGTAGATGACTTGATCAAGCGACTTCAAGGAGAAGTCGCGGCGCGTAGTGGCACGGCTTAATTATTGTTGTTTTCGGGGGTTTTACCATAGCTCAGAACAAGGCGCATCGCCTCAACGAAGAAATCACGGTTCCGGAGATTCGTCTCCAGGGTGCAGAGGGTGAACAGCTAGGCATTGTCAATATTCGTGCCGCGCTGCAAATGGCTGAAGAGGCCGGTGTCGATCTGGTTGAGATCGCGCCGACAGCGAAGCCGCCGGTCTGCCGCATCATGGACTACGGCAAGTTCAAGTACCAGGAACAGAAGCGTGCGCATGAGGCCAAGCTGAAGCAGAAGCAGGTGCAGGTGAAGGAAATCAAACTGCGCCCGGGTACTGACGAAAACGATTACCAGATCAAGCTCAGGAATATGACGCGTTTCCTGGATGAGGGTGACAAGGTCAAAGTGACCTTGCGCTTCCGGGGTCGCGAAATGGCGCATCAGGAATTTGGCATGCGTCAGTTGGAACGGATCAAGGCAGACCTCGACGAAGTAGGTGCAGTTGAGCAGATGCCGAAGATGGAAGGTCGTCAGATGATCATGATCATCGGGCCGGCTAAAAAGAAGTAAGTGCAGTAAGAGTAGTTTCAATAAGTGCTTTCGGGTAGTGAAAGCGTTCCCGCCGGGAACCACCTGACGGCATGTCATTAAGGAGCATCTAAATGCCCAAAATGAAGACCAAGAGTAGCGCCAAGAAGCGCTTTTCTGTCCGCGCTGGTGGTTCCATCAAGCGTGGTCAAGCCTTCAAGCGTCACATCCTGACCAAGAAGACTACCAAGGTTAAGCGTCACCTGCGCGGTGCTGCTTCTGTTAACGAGCGCGATGTTGCATCCGTCCGCGCCATGATGCCCTACGCATAAGGAGATAAGAGATGCCTAGAGTTAAACGTGGTGTAACGGCTCGCGCCCGTCACAAGAAGGTTCTCGTTCAGGCCAAGGGTTACCGCGGTCGTCGCAAGAATGTATATCGCGTCGCCAAGCAGGCGGTGATGAAGGCCGGTCAATATCAGTACCGTGACCGTCGTCAACGCAAACGCCAGTTCCGTTCCCTGTGGATCGCCCGTATCAATGCAGCAGCTCGTGAGCTGGGCATGAAGTACAGCACCTTCATGAACGGTCTGAAGAAGGCCAACATCGAAGTTGATCGTAAGGTCTTGGCCGATCTGGCCGTCTTCGATCAGCCGGCATTTGCCGCTCTGGCCGCACAGGCCAAGGCACAGCTCGGCGCCTGAGCGAAAGCTTGAAGAAAAAAAGGAGGCGCAAGCCTCCTTTTTTGTTGGTAGTTTTGTCGCAGTTTGCAGGTATTGAAGTCCATGGACAATCTCGATCAGATCGTTAGCGAAGCACAAGCTGCTTTTGCTGCCATTTCCGACCCGGACGCGCTGGAACAGGTCAAGGCCCGTTTCCTCGGCAAAAGCGGTCAGATTACCGAACTCCTGAAGGGCCTTGGCAAACTGCCGCCCGAGGAGAAGAAAACAGCCGGCGCAGCAATCAATGTTGCCAAGAGTGCGGTCGAAACTGCCCTCAATGAGCGTCGCGAAGCGATCCGCAAGGCAGCGCTTGATGCTCGGCTGGCCGAAGAGGCGCTTGATGTCACGTTGCCCGGTCGCGCTGAAGCGCGCGGTGGTCTTCATCCGGTGACACGTACGTTGGAACGTATTGAATCCTTGTTTGCCTCAATCGGCTTCGAAGTCGCTGACGGCCCCGAAATTGAGGAAGATTTTTTCAATTTCACCGCCATGAACACGCCCGAGGATCACCCGGCGCGTTCCATGCACGATACTTTTTACCTGCAGAATCCGGACGGAACCCTTGCTGATAAGGTGCTGCTGCGGACGCATACCAGTCCAATTCAGGCGCGTTATATGCAGGCGCATGTAAAACGCTACGGGCAACTGGAAAAAATGCCTGAAATCCGCATCATTGCGCCGGGCCGCGTTTATCGCGTCGATTCCGATGCGACTCATTCGCCCATGTTCCATCAGGTCGAAGGGTTGTGGGTCGGAGAGGGCGTTTCCTTCGCTGACTTGAAGGGGGTCATTGCCGATTTTCTGAAGAGCTTCTTCGAGACTGACGACCTGACGGTGCGTTTCCGTCCGTCCTTCTTCCCGTTTACCGAGCCATCCGCCGAAATTGACGTTGCCTTCATGAGTGGCGCACTGAAGGGCCGCTGGCTGGAAATCGCCGGTTGCGGCATGGTCCATCCGAACGTGCTGCGCATCGCCGGCATTGATCCGGAAAAGTACACCGGCTTTGCCTTCGGCTTTGGTCAGGATCGCCTGACCATGCTGCGCTATGGCATCAATGATCTTCGCCTGTTCTTTGAAGGCGACCTGCGTTTCCTGCGTCAGTTCAACTGACCCACAATTCGAGTCACGCCAATGAAATTCTCCGAATCCTGGCTGCGTTCCCTCGTCAATCCAAAATTGTCGAGTGCGGAACTCTCTCATCTATTGACCATGGCAGGTCTCGAGGTCGAAGAGCTCGACCCGGTTGCTCCGGCTTTCGATAGCGTCGTCGTTGCGCACGTGCTGGAGGTGGTCAAGCACCCGGATGCCGATCGTTTGAATGTTTGTAAGGTCGATACCGGCAGCGGCAAGCCGACGACCATCGTCTGTGGCGCACCGAACGTTGCTGTCGGCCTCAAGGTGCCGTGCGCACTGCCGGGTGCCAAGCTGCCCCGCGATTTTACGATCAAGATCGCCAAGGTGCGCGGCATCGAATCGTCCGGGATGCTGTGCTCCGCCAAGGAGTTGGGTATTGCCGACGAGGCCTCCGGTTTGCTGATCCTCCCGGCTGATGCACCGGTTGGCCAGTCGATCCGCCAGTATCTCGATCTCGACGACAACCTCTTCGAACTGAAGCTGACGCCAAACCGGGCAGACTGCCTGTCCTTGCTCGGCATTGCCCGCGAAGTCGGCGCCATTACTGGTGCAGTGACCAGTCTGCCGGTCGTCGCAGAAGTGCCGGCCGGCATTGCCGATACCCGTCCCGTTGTGCTTGATGCACCGGAAGCCTGCCCGTTGTACTGCGGTCGAATCCTCAAGGGCGTCAATGCCAAGGCGCCGACGCCGGAGTGGATGAAGCGCCGTCTTGAGCGTAGTGGTATCCGCGCCATTTCGGCGCTGGTCGACGTCACCAACTATGTGATGCTCGAACTTGGTCAGCCATTGCATGCTTTTGATAACACCCGACTCGAAGGCGCTGTGCATGCCCGTCTGGCAAATCCGGGCGAAAAGCTGCTGCTGCTCAACGAACAGACCATCACGGTGGATACTGATGTGCTGATGATTGCCGATGAGGTCAAGCCTTTGGCCATGGCCGGCATCATGGGCGGAGAGGAAAGCGGCATCACGCTGGAGACTTCCGAACTCTTTCTTGAGTCCGCCTTCTTTGCTCCAAAGGCTATCGCCGGACGTGCTCGTCGTTTCGGTTTCGGCTCCGATGCCTCGCATCGTTTCGAGCGCGGTGTCGATTTTGGCGGTGTGCGACGTGCCATCGAACGCGCCACGCAACTGATCCTCGATATTTGCGGTGGCCAGGCAGGTCCTGTCGTCGAAGCCAAGGCTGAATTGCCGAACCGTACTCCGGTTCGCCTGCGTACGGCTCGCGCAGAAATGGTACTTGGTCTGCCGCTCGGTGCGGAGCGCATTGCCGGTCTGTTTTCAGGTCTTGATCTGTCTTTCGTGCGCGAAGGCGATGATTTTCTGGTGACGCCGCCGTCCTGGCGCTTCGACATGGAAATCGAAGAAGATCTGATCGAGGAAATCGCCCGCTTGTACGGTTACGACAACATTCCGTCTGTCGCCCCGCGCGGGCCGCTGAAAATGCTGATCCAGCCGGAAGCTCGGCGCCCAGCCTATCGTATTCGCCAGATGCTGGCAGACCGTGGCTATCAGGAAGTGGTCAATTTCGCCTTCGTTGAAGAAGCCTGGGAGGCGGACTTCGCCGCTCAGACGGAAGAGGGCGACCTGATCCGCTTGGCCAACCCGATTGCCAGTCAAATGGCGGTCATGCGCTCGACCCTGTTTGGCGGGCTGATTTCCAATCTGCTCACCAACCTCAAGCGCAAGCAGAGCCGGGTTCGCCTGTTCGAAGTCGGTCGGACCTTCCATCGTGATGCCGATGCATCGCCGGTAAATGGTTTCCGTCAGCCATGGAAGCTGGCAGGCTTGGCTTTTGGTGGTGCCTTGCCGGAAGGCTGGGGTGGTGGGGCGCGAAAGGTCGATTTCTTCGACGTCAAGGGTGATATTGAAGCGTTGCTGGCGCCTGCTGTTTTGCGTTTCGAAAAGCTGTCCCATCCAGCATTGCATCCGGGGCGTGCCGCCCGCATTCTGTTCGATGGTCGCGACATTGGTTGTATCGGCGAACTGCATCCGGAATGGGTTCAAAAGTACGATCTGCCTCAGGCGCCTGTTGTCTTTGAACTGGATTTCGATTCGATCAAGGCGGCGAATGTTCCTAGCTATGTCGAAGTCTCCAAGTTCCCGCCGGTAATTCGAGACTTAGCCTTGGTGGTTGACCAGAATATCGTTTTGCAGACCTTGCTTGATGGGCTCAAAGGACAGATTTCCGACCTCATTAAGGACGTCCAATTGTTCGATGTATACGTCGGAAAGGGAGTCCCGGAAAACAAGAAAAGTCTTGCTTTCCGGATAGTTATGCAAGATACTCAACGCACTTTGCAAGATTCAGAAGTTGATGCTGCAATGCAGCAACTGGTGTCCTGTTTCGAACAGGCATTCGGTGCTCAACTGCGTGCCTGACGGAAACAATAACGATGACGCTAACAAAAGCTGAGCTCGCTGACCTGCTTTTCGAAAAAGTTGGCCTTAACAAGCGTGAGGCCAAAGATATGGTCGAGGCTTTTTTCGAAGAGATTCGCAACGCACTGGAAGTCGGAGATGGCGTCAAGCTATCTGGTTTCGGTAATTTTCAGTTGCGTGACAAGCCACAGCGTCCTGGTCGCAATCCTAAAACCGGGCAGGAAATTCCAATTACGGCGCGCCGTGTTGTGACTTTTCATGCCAGCCAAAAATTGAAGTCCGACGTCGAGCTAGCTTTTGATGGAACCGCGGCATAAGACTTTGGGCGGCGAAGAGCTGCCGCCCATCCCTGCCAAGCGCTATTTCACCATTGGTGAAGTCAGCGAGTTGTGTGGCGTAAAGCCACATGTGCTTCGTTACTGGGAGCAGGAGTTCAATCAGCTCAAGCCAGTGAAGCGCCGGGGTAACCGTCGCTATTACCAGCACCATGAGGTATTGCTGGTTCGTCGTATTCGCGAGCTCCTTTACAATCAGGGATTTACTATAAGTGGTGCCCGAAATCGTCTTGATGAGGGTGGGGCTGTCGAGGTTGCTGCGGCCGAACATCCGGAAATGGAAAAAATCCCTGGTGGCCTCCGTGGTGAATTGAAATCGATTATCGAGATGCTGCAGCTTTAAATCCCCGGGTTTTCAGGTATAATGTTTGGCTTGTCGGGGCGTAGCGCAGCCTGGTAGCGCACTTGCATGGGGTGCAAGGGGTCGCGAGTTCGAATCCCGCCGCCCCGACCAAATTAATTAACCGGCTTTTGCCGGTTTTTTAATTTGTAGCGTTGATAAATATATTAAGACAAATTAAATTATCACCACGCATTTAAATAAGGAGGTAATCATGGATTTGTCTACTCTGTCCGTTGCTCAATTGCGCGATTTGCAGCAGCAAATTCCGGCCGAGATTAAGCGTCGTGAAGCTCAGGAAAAGATCAATGTCCTGAATGAATTGCGTGCCTTTGCAAAAACCCGTGGTTATGCCATCGAGGAATTGCTGGGCAAGGAAACCAAGGTTAAGGCAGTGACCGGAAATAAAGTAAAGGTCAAATATCGTCATCCGCAGAATCCGGAACTGGAATGGACAGGTCGTGGCCGCAAGCCGAAATGGGTTGAGGCTTGGGTAGCAAATGGTTCCAGTCTTGATGGTTTGCTGGTCTGATCCATGCGTATTCTGCTCAGTAACGATGACGGTTATTTTGCACCGGGGCTTGCTGCGCTGGCGGAGGCTCTCGATGAGCTTGGCGAGGTCGTCGTCGTTGCTCCAGAGCAGAATCGCAGCGGCGCCAGTAATTCGCTGACACTGGACCGGCCGCTATTGCTAAAAAAAGCCGCCAGCGGTTTTTATTTCGTCAATGGGACACCGACTGACTGCGTGCATTTGGCGGTGACCGGCATGCTCGATCAATTGCCGGACATTATTGTTTCCGGAATTAATCTGGGCGCCAATATGGGTGACGATACGATTTATTCTGGTACCGTCGCTGCAGCAACGGAAGGTTATTTGCTGGGTATTCCCTCCATCGCGATTTCCATGACCAGTTTCGAGGGAAATAACTTTGCTGCAGCTGGCCGCGTAGCTCGTGAATTGGTTGAGCGTTTCATTCGCAATCCAATCAAGGAGCCAGTATTGCTGAATGTAAACGTGCCTGATATTCCCTATTCGGCATTGAAGGGTACCGAGGTCACTCGTCTTGGTCGTCGGCATAAGGCGGAGCCTGTTGTCAAAATGCAGTCGCCTCGCAATGAAACGGTTTATTGGGTCGGTGCTGCTGGTGCGGCTGCGGATGCCGGGCCGGGAACAGATTTCAATGCGGTCGAGCGAGGCTTTGTCTCGATTACTCCCTTGCAGATTGATCTGACGCATTCGGCTCAGCTTTCGCATATCGATCAGTGGATGAAGTGAGTCACGGCGTGTTGCACGGTATTGGCATGACTTCGCAGCGGACACGGGCGCGCATGATTGAGCGCTTGCGCGAAAAGGGTATTCGTAACGAAGCTGTCCTCAAGGCGATGGCTGCCGTGCCTCGGCATGTATTTGTCGAAGAGGCACTCGCTTCGCGAGCGTATGAAGATACTGCGCTACCGCTTGGCATGGGACAAACCATATCCCAGCCTTTTGTGGTGGCTCGAATGATAGAGCTCCTGCTCAATGGGCGAAGCTCTTTGGGTAAAACACTGGAGGTTGGCGCGGGTTGTGGTTATCAGGCCGCTGTTCTGGCGCAATTGACCAAGGATGTCTATGCCGTTGAACGGCTTGGGCCTTTGCTGGAAAAAGCCAAGGCCAACATGCGGACCTTGCAGCAGTTCAACGTTCGTCTCAAGCATGCAGACGGACAGCTTGGTTTACCCGAGGCAGGGCCATTTGACAGTATCATAGTAGCTGCTGCCGGAGCCCATGTGCCGCCTGCGTTGCTTGAACAGCTTGCGCCGGGGGGGCGTCTGGTCTTGCCAGTCGGTGCCGGTGAGCAGTATCTTAGCTTTATCGAACATACGCCTCAGGGATATGTCGAAACGCGGCTTGATGCCGTACGTTTCGTCCCGCTACTTTCAGGAACGCAATGATTCGAATCGTCGCTGTAACTCTTTCAACGGTGCTTATGGCTGGCTGCTTGTCCCAGCAGCCAGTGCCAGCGGTGGATCGCTCTGGAACGGGGCAATCGAGAGCTGCGAGTGCTGCTCAGCCAACCGGTCCTGGTTATTACACCGTCAAGCGTGGCGATACGCTGTACCGGATTGCTCTGGAGAACGGCCAGGATCACCGTGATATTGCTGCCTGGAACAATATTTCCAACCCTTCCTCAATCAAGGAAGGCCAGGTTCTGCGTGTACAGCCACCGGGAGCTCCCGAATCCGCTGATGGCGCGACGACCAAACCGATTGCTACTGGGGCGGTAGTTGAGGCGCGTTCGCTGGATCAGCCTGCCGGCACTTCTGCCACGTCGCCGAGTGGTTTGAAACGTGAGCCGCGCGTTGGCAAGGAGCCGTATTCTGATGAAGCCTATGCTCGTCTGAATAAGACTGGGGAACCGGCAAAGCCGGTTGATGCCAAGCCGGAAACAAAGCCAGAAGTGAAGCCGGATGTACCCGCCGCTGCACCAGCGGTGGCTTCTGGTCCGGATGATGTGCCTTGGCTGTGGCCAACTTCTGCCAAGGTGTCGGCACCGTATAGCGATTCCGGTAACAAGGGCCTGGATTTTGCTGGCAAGGCTGGTGATCCGGTCCTCGCGGCAGGCGATGGCAAGGTGGTCTACGCTGGCAGCGGTTTGCGCGGTTTTGGCGAGTTGGTCATCGTCAAGCACAACGCGACCTACCTCTCGGCTTACGCCCACAACCGCAAGATTCTCGTCAAGGAAGGCCAGCAGGTCAGCCGGGGGCAGAAAATTGCCGAAATGGGCAACACGGATGCGGAGTCGGTCAAGCTGCATTTCGAAATCCGCAAACAGGGCAAGCCGGTTGATCCGGCGCAGTATCTGCCGAAACGATGAGCGATACCGGCGAAGGTCTGGAGGAGGAGTTCGAGGGCCTGCCCGATGAATCGGTCCTGCCTCCCGAACCTGAGCATGTATTGCCAGAAATTGAACTGTTCGAGGATGTCACCCAGCTCTACCTGAGCGAGATCGGTGCCAAGCCGCTCCTGACGCCGGCCGAAGAACTGGCCACCTCGCGTCTTGTCCGGGAAGGTAACTTCGAAGCACGCCAGCGCATGATTGAGCACAATCTGCGGCTGGTTGTGAATATCGCCAAGCACTATTTGAATCGGGGGATTCCGCTGCTCGATCTGATCGAGGAGGGGAACCTCGGATTGATCCATGCTTTGGAGAAATTTGATCCCGAGCGAGGCTTCAGGTTCTCGACTTATGCAACCTGGTGGATACGCCAGAACATCGAGCGCGGCATCATGAACCAGTCGCGGACGATTCGTTTGCCGGTGCATATCGTCAAGGAAATCAATGTCGTCCTGCGTGCCATGCGTCACCTGGAATCGGCTGACAAGCGGGACTCGACGGTTGAGCGCATTGCGCTCCTGATCGACCGGCCGGTGGAGGATGTGCGTCGGATTCTTTCGTTCAACGAGCACATTGCCTCTCTCGACGCTCCGCTTGAAATCGACCCCAACCACACGATGGCCGAGGTGATTGCCGATGATGGCGGGAGCGATCCGGAATTCTTGCTGCAATCGAGTGAGGTTGGTTCCCTGGTCGATGACTGGCTGGCGCAGCTTACTGAGCGGCAGCGTTCAGTGATCGAGCGCCGCTATGGTCTGAACGGGGCTGATCTGGCGACGTTGGACGTCATTGCCGTCGATCTTGGCTTGACCCGTGAAAGGGTTCGGCAGATCCAGATGGAAGGTCTGGACCGCCTCCGCAAGATCATCAAGCGCGGCAATATTTCTCGCGATTCGTTGCTGTAGTCGCTTGCCTGGCGCACATCCGGCTACGGATTTCTTCCGCCAGCTGGAAAACCGACATGGCGTAGAAGCTGGATCGGTTGTAGCGGGTGATGACGTAGAAGTTATCGAATCCCAGCCAGTATTCCGTTTCGTGCCCCGGCGAGACGAGGTCGATCAATGCGGCGCTTATCTCGGGATCGATTTCAGCGCGAACACCTTTCTCGGCCAGTTCACCCACCTTCAGGCTCGGCCGAATGCCAGCCTGGATCAGCGCGGGGTCAGGTGTGCCCGTGGTGATTGCAGGAACGGCGATCGGTTGGCCCGCCTGCCAGCCATGTTGCTCAAGGAAGCGGCCAACGCTGCCGATGGCGTCATCGACGCTGTTGCCCAGATCAACTTTCTGGTCGCCATCAAAATCCACGGCATAGCGACGCTGGCTGCCCGGCATGAATTGGGGAATGCCGATGGCGCCGGCAAATGAACCTTTGACCGCCAGCGGGTCGAGATTGTTTTCCCGGGTCAGCAGCAGGAATTGCTCCAGTTCAGTACGAAAAAATTCGGCCCGGGGCGGATAGTTGAAGGCAAGCGTGGCCAAGGCTTCGAGCACACGGAAGCCACCCATGTTTCGCCCATATTCGGTTTCGACACCGATGATGGAAACGATGATCTCAGCCGGCACGCCATAAAGCGCCTGTGCCTTTGCCAGTTGTACGCTGTTCTCCTGCCAGAAGCGGACACCGCCATCGATTCGCCGATCATTCAGGAAGCGCGGCCGGTAACGTTCCCAAGAGCGTTGTAATGGCGAAGATGGTGGCTTGATCAGTTGCACTACCTTGGCGTTGGGGCGGGTCTGCGCGAACAGACTGATTATTTCGTCAGCCTTGAAGCCATGGCGTTGCTCCAGATCGCGGGCGAATTCGATCGCTGCTGGATCGTCGGCGAAGGTCTGCGAAGTAGGCGCAGCATTGGCCAGCGTGGCAAGGGTGACAAGAAACAGGGCAGCCAGCGGTTTTTTGAATATCAGATTCATCATCACAATTGCGCGATCGCTTCGCGCAGGGTTTTAAGGTTGTTGTCGGAGCGGCCGTAACGCGCTTGCAGATAAGCTTTGGCCACGTTCAGGACGGCATCGGCCAGTTCAGGGCGTTGTTCTCGGACTCGGCGGGCCAATGCCAGCGGCGTTTCCCAAGGTGCGCAGTCTACCTGTCTTCGGGAGAGCTGTCGCAGTGCCTTGTGCCAAAGTCTAAGTACAGGATCCTGCGCGGGGCGTTGGTAAAGCGTCCAGGCCATCATGGCGGCGACCAGCAGTGCGCAAACAATGCCCAGCATGGTGGCAAGGCTGCGCCAGTCGGTGTTGGCCAGGCCCAGTCGGGAAAGCAGTTCGCGCTGACGCTGTGGGTCGTAGCCGAGAACGCGCTGATTCCAGGTGTTGTTGATGGCCTCCCAGCGATAGCGCAGCCCGCGTATCCACTCTGCTCGCCACTGAACCAGTGCAGGCAGGGGCTCGCCAAAGGGCAGGGCATCCGCAATGCCGGTTTCGATTCGGCTAGGCGAAACGGCAGCCGTCGGGTCAACGCGAACCCAGCCTTGACCGTCGAGCCAGACTTCTGCCCAGGCATGGGCATCGGACTGGCGGACGACGAGATAGCCATCGAGCGGGTTGTACTCGCCGCCCTGATAGCCACCGACCACACGGGCCGGTATGCCGGCGGCCCGCATCAGAACGACGAAAGCCGCTGCGTAGTGTTCGCAGAAGCCGCGACGGCTCTGGAAGAGGAATTCGTCGATGCCATTCTGACCGAGCAGTGGTGGTTGCAGGGTGTAGGTGAAGTCGCTCGCAAACAGGGTAAGTGCCTTGTCAATGATGGCTTTCTGGGCAGAGCCCGAGGCTTGCCACTGTCTGGCCAGTGAGCGGGTTTTCGGGTTGAGTGCGTCGGGTAAGGCAAGATTTCGCCGAATGACCAGCGGGTCTTCGGCACTGTTGAAACGATATTCGAGCGTTGCGGAAAGTCTGAAGCGTTGTCGTTCGGTGATTGCTCGGCGAGCGGTGGCAGTCAGGGTGCCATTCAGCGCGCTTTCAGGTGGCAGGCCGTTTGGTGCTTCAAGGGCCAGCAGCCAGTGCTGGTTGTGGGCTTCCAGTGTCGTTTCGTAGCTGATCGGCGGTGACAGGTTTTCCACGTGTTCAGGCGGCAGGCGACCTTCGTGGCGGCGCCAGGTTGTGCCATCAAAAGTGTCCATAACCGGTCCACGCCAGTAAAGCATCTGCTTTGGCGGGAGTGGTCCGTCGAAACGGATGCGAAAGGCGATGTCGGCACTTTGGGCGAGCCTGGAGATGCTGCCGGGCGACATGGTTTCCGAAAGCCCGGTCATGCCAGCGTGGGCATCTGATGGTAGCCCCCAGAGCGGCCCGGAAATGCGAGGAAATAACAGGTAGAGCGCCAACATGAACGGAGCCGCCTGCAGGCAGAGCAGGGCAGCGTAGCGCAAGCTGTTGCGTGGGGTACTGGTCGGGCCGCCATGCAGGCGGATCAGCGTGCCGGTAACCAGCCAGAGGCAGGCCAGCAGCCAGAGGCCGGTCAGGATGCTTTGCGAATAAAAATAATGGGTCAGCAGCAGGAAATAAGCGAGCGTGACAACTACCACGGCATCGCGCCTGGATTTCAATTCGAGCAGCTTCATGGTCATGAAGATGACCAACATGGCGACACCTGCATCGCGGCCGAATAGCGTGTGGAACTCAATGAGAATTCCGGCGCAGCCGGCACCGACCAGGGGCAGGAGTATCCAGCGCCCCGGCAGGCGCTGGTCACGCCACCACAGCCAGGTGGCCCAGAACAGCAGTAGCCCGGCCAGGGCGCTGAGCCAAAGTGGTTGATGCAGCATGTGCGGTGCCGTAGTGGCCAGCGCCGTGGCGAACAACCAGGGTGTGGCGTGGCGGTCGAGCGCTTCGCTGGCTGGTGTGCTCATGGCTGAAAGAGGGCAAGAGTTTCCAGGCAGTGCCGACGATGCGGTTCCCCGCTTCCAGGCTGAAGCTTGAGGTGCGGCAGGTTCAGTCCGTAATGCAGGCCGGCGGCGTCGGCGGCAAGGAGCCAGCCGGTCAGAATCGCGATGCGCGTCTCGTCTGCCAGCGCCGGGTCGGTCTGTTGCCAGTCGAGCATCAGTTCGGTCTGGGATCCCCCGGCGAACTGCTTGATCAGCAGCGGTCTTTCGGTGTTTTTTGCGCTGGCTTTCCAGGCAACATGGCGGGGTGAATCGGCCGCCTGGCGTTCGCGAAAGCCGGCGAAGTCTTCCTGACCGCCGTCGCCATGGTGCTCGCCGTTTGTGGCTGATGGCATGGTAGCTGGCAAGGGGCTGGCTATTGGCCGTGGGTAGATCAGGCAGCGCATTGCTGGCTGCAGATAGGCCCAGGCGACGAACAAGCCCACTGGGTAGCGTGTAGACAGGCGAACTCTTGGCAACTCAAGCCAGCCTCGTTGTGTGGCAGTCAGAGGGAGGTTGATTTTGACGCTGTTCTGGGTGGCGATCGATGTGGTCACCGGGTTGCCGGCTTCGGCTTCCAGTTCGAGCGCCAATCTAGGTGTAGATCGTTCGTTCTCCAGGGTGAGCGGGAAGTGTGCCGTTTCTCCCGCGAACACAGGCTCGCAGCGGCCCGCCGTGATGACCAGCCCGTACAGGTTGCGAAAGGTGTGGATCATGCCGACGATACCCAGTCCGGCGAGCATGAAAACCAGGGCGTGACCGAGTGCCAGATTGTAGTTGATGGCGCCGATCAGCATGACGATCAGGGCCGTGGCGAAGAGCAGTCCGCCGCGCGAAGGGATGATGAAAATTCGTCGCTGGCCAAGGCGTAGCGGTGCTGTTCCGTCGCTGCGCCAACGGAACAGGTACTGCTTGAATGTGGCGAGAACGCTCACCGGGTTCAGGGAATGGCGACGCTGCGAATCAGGGTGGCGATGTCTTCAGCCAGCGCATGGCCGCCGCCTTGGGCCGAACGTAGACGGTGCCGGGCAACCGATGGGAGCACAGCTTGCACATCGTCCGGCAGGACCATGTCGCGCCCGTCCAGCCAGGCCCAGGCGCGGGCTGCAGCGAGCAAGGCGAGGCCGGCGCGGGGCGACAGGCCGTGCTGGAATGCCTGGCTTTGTCGGGTTGCCTCGACCAGTGCCTGAACGTAGTCGATCAGCGGGCCAGCGGCATGGGTAGCGCCAACCTCCCGCTGCAGTTCGGGAAGTTCTTCCGCCTTGATCATCGGGTCCAGATGTTCGAGCTGGCTGCGTTGCCCGCCGGCCGCGAGCAGGGTGCGTTCGGCAGTGCGGTCCGGATAGCCGAGTTCGATGCGCATCAGGAAGCGGTCGAGTTGCGATTCTGGCAATGGGAACGTGCCGATCTGGTTGGCAGGGTTCTGGGTCGCGATGACGAAGAAGGGGCGCGGCAGATTGCGGG
This sequence comes from Pseudomonadota bacterium, assembly GCA_018262195.1. GTDB lineage: Bacteria > Pseudomonadota > Gammaproteobacteria > Burkholderiales > Rhodocyclaceae > Azonexus. The sequence goes on from JAGTRS010000033.1 coordinate 13,827, forward strand.
TCTGGCCTTCGGCGGTGACCTGGCCTTCTTCCATGGCTTCGAGCAGTGCGCTCTGGGTTTTTGGTGTGGCGCGGTTGATCTCGTCGGCCAGCACGAGTTGGGCGAAGACAGGGCCGGGCAGAAAACGGAACTCGCTCTTGTCGCGGTCGAAGATCGAGACACCGGTGATATCAGCCGGCAGCAGGTCGCTGGTGAACTGAATACGCGAGAACTGCAGACCGAGCAGGCGGGCCAGGGTATGGGCCAGCGTTGTCTTGCCCATGCCCGGCAGGTCCTCGATCAGCAGGTGTCCGTTGGCCAGCAGGCAGGCAATCGCCAGACGAATTTCCACATCCTTGCCGAGGATGATCTGGCTGGCTTGCTCAAGTAGCGCCGCGAATGGTTGTGGGCGGCGCGCCAGGGGCGAAAGTGGGCTTTTGAGCATGTGGGTTTCCATTGTTCCAATTCAATCCGATTCTAATGCTTGAAGCGCCGGACATAATGGGACGATAATGCCATTTCGACGTGCGCCGTTTTGTGCGCCGCATCGCAGAGAGAGAACAAGTGACGACCACTGCCTTCATTACCCATCGCGACTGCCAGTTGCACGATATGGGGTCGCATCATCCTGAATGCCCGCAGCGTTTGACTGCCATCAACGATCACCTGATCGCCCAAGGTATCGACGCTTATTTCACCTACTACGATGCGCCGCTTGCCACTTTCGAGCAACTGCTGCGCGTTCACCCGGCATCGCATCTTGAGCGCATCAAGCGCGCCTCACCAGAACTGGGGGTTGTCCATCTCGACCCGGATACCGCGATGAATCCGCATACCTGGCAGGCGGCATTGCGCTCGGCCGGGGCTGGTTGTCTGGCGGTTGATCTGGTCATGAAGGGTGAGATCGAAAACGCTTTCTGCTCGGTGCGCCCGCCTGGCCACCACTGTGAAAAGGCGACCCCGATGGGTTTCTGCTTCTTCAACAACATCGGTGTGGCTGCCATGCATGCCATCAAGGCTCATGGCCTCGAACGTGTTGCCATCATCGATTTCGACGTGCACCACGGCAACGGTACCGAAGACTGCTTCGCCGGTGACGAGCGAGTGTTGATGTGCAGCATTTTCCAGCATCCGTTCTACCCGTATAGTGGCGCCGACAAGCCGGCCGCCAACATGTGCAACGTGCCGCTGGCCGCCGGCTCTGGAGGCGAGGAGTTCCGCGATGCAGTCATGCAGGTATGGACGCCGCGCCTCAAGGAATTCAAGCCGCAGATGATTTTCATCTCTGCCGGTTTTGATGCCCACTACGAAGATGACATGGGCGGTCTCAAACTGGTCGAAAAAGACTATACCTGGGTGACCGATCATCTGAAAAAGCTGGCTGCCGAAATGTGCGACAAGCGCATCGTCGCCATGCTTGAAGGTGGCTACGTGATGACCTCGCTGGCGCGCAGCGTTGGTGCTCATCTTCGTTCGCTGGCTGATCTCTAGTGCCAGCCTTCGGGGCTATGGTAGTAAGCACTGATTTCTTCAGAAAAAGAACCGGGTGGGGTAAAATCCTGCCCTCTTTTTCATGTTTCCAACGTTTAACCGGATAAATCCATGGCGTTGATTGTTCAAAAATACGGTGGCACGTCGGTCGGTAACCCCGAACGCATCAAGAATGTCGCTAAACGAATTGCCAAATTCCAGGCGCAAGGTCATCAGGTTGTGGTCGTCGTTTCCGCCATGAGCGGCGAGACCAACAAGCTGATTGCACTGGCCAAGGAAGTTCAGGCCAATCCCGATCCACGCGAGCTGGATGCGATCATGTCTACCGGCGAACAGGTCACTACTGGCCTGCTCTCGATGGCATTGATGGACATCGGCTGCAAGGCCAAGAGCTACACCGGTGGCCAGGTCAAGGTGCTGACCGACAGCACCCACACCAAGGCCCGCATCCTGTCGATCGAAGAGGCGAACATGCGGCGCGACCTCGATGCCGGCAATGTGGTCGTTGTCGCCGGTTTTCAGGGCGTCGACGAGCATGGCAACATCACCACGCTTGGCCGTGGCGGTTCAGACACCTCTGGCGTGGCGCTGGCTGCTGCCCTGAAGGCCGACGAATGCCAGATCTACACCGACGTCGATGGCGTCTATACGACCGACCCGCGCGTCGTGCCGGAAGCCAAGAAGCTCGACACCATCACCTTCGAGGAAATGCTGGAAATGGCCAGCCTCGGCTCCAAGGTGCTGCAGATTCGCTCGGTGGAATTCGCCGGCAAGTACAAGGTCAAACTGCGCGTTCTTTCCAGCTTCCAGGATGAAGGGGAAGGCACGCTGATCACTGTTGAGGAAGACAAGAACATGGAACAACCGATCATCTCCGGTATCGCTTTCAACCGCGACGAAGCCAAGCTGACCATGCTCGGCGTTCCGGATACCCCGGGCATCGCCTATCAAATTCTCGGTGCCATCGCCGACGCCAACATCGACGTCGACATGATTATCCAGAACGTCGGCCATGACGGCACCACCGATTTCTCTTTCACGGTGAATCGCGGCGAGTTTGCCAAGGCCAAGGACATCCTCGAAGGCGTCAAGGCCAAGCTGGGTGCCCGTGAGATCACCGGTGACAACAAGATCTGCAAGGTCTCGGCGGTCGGCGTCGGTATGCGCTCCCATCCGGGCGTGGCCAGCCAGATGTTCAAGGCACTGGCTGATGAAGGCATCAACATCCAGATGATCTCTACTTCCGAGATAAAGATTTCCGTCGTTCTCGACGAAAAATACCTGGAACTGGCTGTGCGTGTGCTGCACCGCACTTTCGGTCTCGATCAGTAAGTTTGACCAAAGGGCGCGGAGGCTATATCATCCGCGCCTCGTTGAAGGTTCGGAGACGTGGCCGAGAGGTCGAAGGCACTCCCCTGCTAAGGGAGCATGCGGGCAAAACCTGCATCGAGGGTTCGAATCCCTCCGTCTCCGCCAACCATTGCAACGATGCCTAAAGCCCTGATTATTCGGGGCTTTTTGCATTTCTGGATTAGGGTATTAACCCAAGTATTAACCCAAATGCTAACCCAACAGAGAGGCCTTCAGGGCTACGCCATCTTTGTAAATATCTGGGTCTATGACCAAGAATAAGAGGATTTGAGTGGGGTCTGAATTAGTTAGACCCCAACAAAGAGCCTTTTGCTGTGGGTCTTAGTAGGTAGTGGCATTGCCTGGGCTCGTTCATACAGCCTGAAGACCTGTACCGCTCAGACCTCAGATAGCCTTTGCTACAGGCATCCTGTGGGAGTCTAGGTAGGTAATCTTCAGATAGCCCATAGAGTCCTTACTTCTTACTACTCAGTACGTGGTCATCCTAACCAGGGCATCCTGGAGGGGCTATCTGTAGGGCATCTATAGATAATCTAAAGAGTACATCTATAGGTGTATCTATAGGTATGTAACCGGGGGGAGGGATTGGGGCTCTTGCTATAGGTGGGTTTTACCCTCTTGTTTTGATGTAACATATTGATATATAACGACAATATGCCAATCTGCGCCATAAGAAATTCTACTAGATAATATTCATGGTGCATTTTGAGGAAGGCAGCCCAGAGGCCCACTGAGGAGCCCCCGAGCTTGCTGCTACTTACGTCCTGCCTTCCAGTCCATGTAGCCCTTTGCCACTGTCTCCACATTCTCAAGCCGTGCCAGTGTTGGGCGGACTCTGAACATGGTAACTGCCTCCTGAACCTGCTTCTCCCACCAGAGGGCCGGGGTGGTGGCTTCCTGCCCAGCCTGAGGGATTGTGGAGGGTATGACCATGCCTGCCTCTACAGCCACCAGGAAGCCCTCCAGTGCCACTAGGAGAGCCTCCAGGGTTCCCTTGTGGGTTCGGTCAAGGAAGCCGTACAGGAGGCCCTGGAGGTGCGGCAGCCAGTACGTGAAGGGTTGCAGGCTAGAGGAGTGCATACCCCTCGTCCTCTGCTTCCTGATACTTGGCTTTAAGGACTTCCACCGCTCGCCTCTCGCCTGCCTTCATCCAGATTTCCCGCTCTGAGTCCTTTGGGTCCGGTGGTCGGGCAGGGTAGAGGCTCTCCAGCGCATCCAGGAGGTCCCTGGAGAGGAAGAGGCCGATAGGCTTGCTGGGCTTCATCTAATGCGCTTCCCGTGCTTGTCATAGCTGGGGCTTCTGCTCATCAGCTTAAACGTGGCACTTCGCGCCTCCCGCTCCTCAACAGCGCATAGACCAACACGCTTTGCCTCCTGCTTGATGACCTGGAGGGTTGCAGCCTGCTCTGGCTTGCTCAGCGCCTCCTGACCGTTGATGTATCCCCCGTTCTGGCGAATCGAAGGAATGACCACGGCAGTTACCCACTTCTTGAACCGCTTGGCTGATTCCTTGCGGCTTCTGAAGATGAGGGAGTACAGACCGGATTCATTGATGATGGCAACCTGCTGGCGTCCGCCAAGGGTGTCCGTAGTACATACACCCTTTTCGTCGGGTTCCAATGTGCTTAGAGATTGGCGGCTGTTCTTAATCTCCAAGGCCTTGCACACATCGGCAGCAACAAACCATGCTTGTCCATCTTTATCCAAAGCGGATAGGGCGATGGTGTCCCCTGTTGCTGCGTTGTCGAACTGGAAGAGCTGCATTAGTTTCCTTGTGTCTTGAAGTGGGCTATGTATTTGCGGATTTCTGCCGGGGACAGCAGATGGGCCTGTGAGCGGACCTCAGCCAGGGTCTTGAAGGGAACCTTGTTGTCCGCTACGGATGCCTGCTGGGGCTCCGTGTAGTCCTTCTGACGGGCCTTGTAGCGTTTCACCACATCCTCAGCCCACGGTTGGATTTCAGCCGGGGTCTTCCCCTTGAGGCCCATGAAGAACTCTCGCTGGGCTTGGGTCTGATTAACCCGGTCGAACTCGATGGTCTGCTGACCACTGAAGTTCATGGGGTCCCGAGGACGGGGCTGGAGCATGGAGCCTACGAAGTCCTTGGCATCCGCGTACTCACGGGTCTTGAACACAGCCTCATCGGCCTTACCCGCAGCAGCGGCAGCCTGTTGGTTCTCGTTCTGGACCCTACGGGCTTCCCCGAGGAGGTACTTACGTTGCCCGGAAGTGATGGATGCAGTGGAGTTCTGAGCCAGAATCTCCTTGATGCCAGCCTTGCCTTCATAGACGCGGGCCAGAAGTGCCACCTCATTCTCAAGCTGCTTGGCGTCAGGCTTACCATCTACCTTCTCGTTCATCAGCTTTTCCCACTTGATGAGCCCTTCCGTGTCCCCCTTGAATAGGTCATTACCCTTCATCTCGCGGAACATCTGCTGGGCCTTCTTCGGGTCCTCTTCAAGGAAGACATCGTAGAGCGCCTTGTTGTAGCGTTGCTCACGGGACTTCTGAGCCATGACGGTTGCTGCGGTGAAGGAGTGGGCTTCTGCTTTGTCGATTTCATCCTTCCACTTGGGGTCGTAGTACATCCCTGGAGAGCCATCAGGCCGGTCAGCCTTCAACACATCGTAGGCATCGTAATGGCCCTCATCGCCTACCTTCTTCACGGCGGAGAACAACAGCTCCCCGAAGCGTTGTTGAGACACCCCGAGGTTCTGCCCTACGTGTGCCTGGATGGCCGATAGGTACTCTGTGGGGATCGGCTGGCCTTGGGAGGTGTAGGCACGGATACCGTTGTCCATGAGCTGCATGGCGTTGGACTCCACACGGACCTCCACAGCCTTCTTCTGATACCCAAGGTGGGCCTCTCGAATGGCCTGGAAGGCGGGAGTCATGCCTCGCTGGTAGGCTGCCTTGTAGTGTTCGTCTGGGACGCCACCGACACGGCTCTGATAGTTCTCTTGCAGCCACCCTTCGAGGTCGCCTTTGTCCTTATCGAACTCGGTGTTGTACCGGGCAAGCAGGCTGGTGCCATCTTCCTGAGCCCGGATGAGGCCATCAGTGGCGAAGTAGTTGGCCTTGTAGGAAGCCCCTGACTGCTGGGCCTCCTTCCCTTGCTGCCGGTCTAGAGCACCGTTGTAAGCCTCTTCCTGCTTGGACTTGTCGGACCACTCCAGGAGCTTGGAATTCATCATCCCAAGGCCCTGAAGGAAGGCCTCTGCATCCGGGTTCTTCATCTGGGGGATGTAGTTGGGAACGTTATCAGAGGCGCTGGCGGATACCCTTGCCCGTACCTGCCGACCAGTTGCCTGTTGGTTTAGTACCGGCTGCGGTGTGTTACGTGTCTCAAATGCGCGGGGCATTGCCGTTATCCTTCATTGGTTGATGTCTGCGCTTGCAGACGATTGGTGGTTGTCTGGGCTTCATGGCCTAACCCACCCTTGTGAATGGTTGCGGTGGATTGAGTTCTTCCAGGACTCCAGAAGAATTACGGCGTAGGAGGCCCGCTGCTATGGCGTTCTTGATGGTCATTCCACAGGAGCCCACCTTGATTACCGTATGGTGGTCATTTGCAGCGCTGCTTGTGTTGAGGGGGCCTGTTCCAAGAGCCTTGGCTGTGGCTATCTTGGTGCCGCCTGCATTTACCGTTGCACCTATAAAGCTCATACCAGACGAGCCTTCACAGCAGCGCCTACAGTCATCCAATGACCCTTGAGCTTCACCATGACCTCACCTCCCTTTTCTACAACAGGGATGCCTCCAGCCTTTAGGGCTGCCACGGTGGGGATGGTGTTATCAAAGTAGTCATTCACCAGCTCGGTGTATCCCTTGGTAGAGCGCTGGAACAACTGAGCATTGATGGCTTGTTGTAGCTCGTTACTGCGGTTGTCTCTCGCCCACTGGTAGAACTCTTCGGGGTCTGCGCCGTGGCGCTCAACGGTCATGTCTGCTTGTACCTGCCAGAGCGTGCCGCCTTCATCCAGCATCGCAGCAGCGGCCTTGGGTTCAATCCCCATAGCGGATGCTAGGCGTGGTGCAAGCTTCTCCGTGATACCGGCCATGTCCATGCCTTGGCTTAGGTGGGCATTTGCGGACGCCATGAGCGAGTCATAGACACCCTGTGGGACATCTTTGATGAGTTCCCCGTAGTCCTCCTCGTAACCACCCCCGAACAGCTCAGCATCACCCGTGGGGGCATCATTTGGCGCAGCTTTGGACTCCTCCTGGGTGCCACCTTCAGGGGAGCCCTCAGCTTTTCCCAGTCGGGAAGTCTCCACATAACGGCCATCACCTGTACGCGTCAGGTAACCAAGACTCTCAGCAACTTTCACAGAGGTACGCCCGAAGCCTGGGATTTCGATGGTGCTGTTAGGGGTTATGTTGGTGGTGGAGAATCCGCCGTTGTTCTGAACGGTCCCCATCATGCCCTTGGTGCTGGGAGCTAGGTCACTTTCAGAGACTCGGTAGGTGCCAGATTCGGTAGCTTGCTGGCCTTGAACCAGGGAGACAGTCCCGCCAATGACGCGGTTATTGACCCCACCCGGCTGGGGGGCGCTACGGATTCCGAGTTGGTCATCAACTGAATCGGGAATATTGGACCAAGTGGTTACAGACATTTGTTTGACTCCTTGAAGTTTTGGAATGGGCGATGGAATAGAAGAGGGCAGGTGTCGTCTTCGCAGTGCTTGATGGTCTGGGCATTACCCTTTGTGCACAGCAGGCAGTAGGCGGTGATTGCTTTGCTTGCTCTGACTCGGGACTCATAGGCGGCAATGACTATGGGTCTGGATATGCCAGGGACCCTCTTGAGGGCTTCTTGCTGGCTCTCGGTTAGCACGGCTGCGCTTCTGCTGGGGTATCTGTCGGGATACCCAGCTTGGTGCGCTTGGGGCCCTCAGCGCGTAGCCAAGACGTGATGTCGCTCATAAAGTAACGAACGCGGCGATGACCCATACGGTAGTACTTGGGCCCGACCTCAGCACAGCGCCAGCCTTCCAGCGTCTTCTCAGACACCTTTAGATACTCGGCGGCTTCCTTCGGGGTAAGGAGGTTTGAACTCATGGGAGTTCCTTTCAGGGTGGTGGTTGATCCCTCCAGGAGGAACCTGGGAGGAGCATCAGCGAGGGTGCTATATGCAATAGGTGGGTTTAACCCCCGCCAATCCCTTGGAAGCCCCGTGCTGTATGGCATTGAGGGAACCTGTAGCGCCAATGAAAAAGGCCCCCGGTTGGGAGCCTCTGGAGGTGTTCGGCGGTGGCGTTTAGGCTGGCTGTTGATATGCCGGGTATTGCTCTGACATGAAGTTATGCAGGTCGATGCCCAAATATTTTGCTAGGCCGTAGCCGGTTACTTCTGCGTAGTAGTGGGCTTCTTCGTCTTCGTCCGGGGAGCCGTAGTATCCCCAAATGCAGTTATCCGCCTCCATCGCCTTACGCAACTCAAGGGAAGATTCGGTAGGTCCTGTGTGAATTGCCATCAATTCGCCATGACTAACTGCGTGACTCCGAACGGTTCGCATACATACCGTGTTGTCTGGCATTACTGCCGCTCTCATCATGTCGGCAATCCACGGTGAATCGACAGGGGCACGATAAGGCACGCGGCGAACCTGGGAGGACTCGAAGGCATCCAAGGCCATCTTGGCCTCAAGGAGCGGCTCAGATAGGCGCATCTTGCAATGCTGGAGAAGCAGTGATTCGGCCTCGGTCTTGAGTTCGTTGGTGATTACGGTTTTAGCGTTTGTAGATTGTTCCATGTGAAGCTCCTTCAGGTGGTTGGTTGTGAGTTGGAAGTGCAAGAGGTGGGTTTTACTGGCTGATTCCCTAATGGGGCGCAATCAGGCCTTACCGATGTCCAGACTTAACGGACCAGCTAACAGATTGAATCCGCCCCCGACCTCGAACCAGGACGCACCTAGTAAAGGCGATCCCTCGCCACTACCTGTAAGGGAAACCTCCAGGAGCCCCGCTAGATGAACGTAGGCGGATGAACGAGAGATGGAAATGGAGAGGCCGGGAAGGGATAGCGAGAGGGACATTCAGAGGCTCCAGGAGCGGTTAAGGAGCCAGCAATTTATTCCACTCTAGGGGGTCTTGCGCAAGCCCCTATGTGCTATAGTTTCCCTATCAAAACAAATAGATAGATACACAATCGTATTGTGTATTACGCGTTGAGTGGTGCCTGCTCCGCCAAGCCTCTGAACTGCATCACCATCTGGGCCATCGGGTCATCCATATTGAGGACCATCTGGGTACGCGGCTGGGCTTCCTGCTGGTGACTGTAGGAGCCAGTCTTGCGGATGCTCGGGAGGACTTCCTTGGTCACCCAATCTTGGAATGCCTTGGCCTGTGGCTTATCACTTCGCATGATGAGTTTGTAGAGGCCACTTTCGGAGATGAGATATTGCTTCCGAACCGGACCTTGCCTCCCACCCGCCAGATAGGTGGGGAGCGAATATGTGAAGCGTTCATCCTTATCTAGTCTGTTCAGTTTATTGCCATAGCCTCCACGACTGTCCTGGACAATGCCGATGAGAGATAGGCAATCGTTGGCGACAAACCACGGGTCCCCCTCAAGGGTAACTACGCGGATGCTGGAGGTGTTGAAGTTGAAGGCGGTAACTTGGTTGGTGTTGTTCATGGTGAATCTCCTAAACGTAATACGATTGTGGATACATCTGGACAAAGAAGAACACCCGAAGGGGTTAGCTTCAGGTGTCTTTTGGAGCATCTATAGAATCTCCAAAACGATTGCCTAGAGAGCATCTTGGGAGTTTGGCGTGATATGCTCCCTCGCTTTTGTTTCAGGTGTCCGACTTTATGAATTCGTTTGCTCGTCTGGTGGTGGCCGTATCCTCTGCGCTGGTTCTGGCTGGGTGTGCCACGGGGTCTGTAGTTGTCCAGAATGAGGCCAAGATAACGGCCCCTAAAGTGGTCGCCCTAGATGCACCGTTGGAGCCCTGGGTTCCCCAGATTGAGAAGCGCCTACGCCAGCAAGGCTTCCAGGTAAAACGTATTTCGAGGAACCAATCAGGGGCCTTGGCTGATCTGGGCTCTAGGTACGTCTTACGGATTGGTGGCGAGCATTACGCGGGCTGGGGCCATCGGTGCCTTGGTGGTGGCTACAAGTTCCACGCGCTTACGGCTGAACTTATGGATTTGACGACCAACGAGGCCGTGGCTTCTGTTTCCGGTGAAGGCTACTCGGAAGACTGTCCGCCGTTGTCAGGCTCAATCTTTGGTGACATTGCCAAGATGGTGGCTGACCGCTGGGAATAGAGCGCACTAGAATTCCATCATTTTTTACACAAAGGAGAGTGAGATGAAGTGTAGTAACTGCGGCAGAGACATTGGAATTGACGATGAGGACGATATGCCTCCCGTTTTCTTTTGCCCTAATTGCAATGCGCAACTCTCTATTGGCCGTATCACTAGTGGAACGAACAAAGGGTATGTTGGTGTAAAGACAGTCTGTACCGATGATGATGACGATTGACTCCCGGTGCGGAGCCTCCACGGATTGACTGAACGGGGTCAAACCGGGAATCTCCGGTTAGCTCGGCCACAAGCTCCTTGGTTCCATCAAGCCGAAGGAACTCATTAGGGGCGTGCTTCTTGTTACCTCCAGATGCCTTATGGAGGTCATTCAGGCAGTAGCGGCCTTGGGCGTCCTGCTTGATGGTGAAGGTGCCCTTTTGTTTCCCCTTAAGCCGCCTATACTGTGCATCCATACAGTAATTCTTGGAGGCGCTCATGGGTGAAAAATACACAGTCAGCAAGTGGCGCTATTGGTGCATCATCCGTAACAAATGGCTGGTGACCCAGTACAAGACCACAGCCGAATCCATCGCCAAGGAGCATCCCGAGGCTACCCCGGTGCGCGGAACTGAGGAGGTTAGGGAGACGGTAGATGACCTCTACGCGAACTCCACTAGCTCCTTCTTGAGGAACTGGGAGCCTCCAAAGTAGGGGCTATTCGTTAAGCGCCTCAATACACTCCGGCCCCTCGACTCTCCCGCTGTTGATCGCGGGGCTCACCGGATAGGCACTCATCAATGCCGGGTCGGCTGGGCGTATCAAGTCCTGTAGGGCCTCCTTGTCCTGATTCTCAGGGTCTAGCCAGAAGTCGTATTGCTCAGGCTGGAGGATGACAGGCATACGGTCGTGTATCGACTCCATGACCGCGTTGGGGCCTGTGGTGATGATGCAGGCGGTAACTAAAGGGTCCCCTTCAGGTGGTCTCCAGACGGCAAGTAGACCAGCGAAGGCGAAGAGGTCGGTGGGGTCTGTAGGGTGGATGTAGTAGGGCTGCTTCCTAGTCTTGCCGGCCTCTGTGATGGCCTTCCACTCATAGAAGCCATTGGCAGGAATCAGGCACCGATGCTTCGTGAAACTGGACCTGAAGGAGGGCTTCTCTGCCACAGTCTCGCCCCTGGCATTGGTCAGCTTGTTGCCTATAGTGGCGTCCTTGGACCAGGAGGGCACCAGCCCCCACTTCACTAGCTGCCCGACGCGACCCACTTCAGCCTTGCGACGGATGACCAGGATGTTGCTCTGGGGCGCGATGTTGTAGCGTTTCCCGTACTCAGGGCAATACTTCAGTAGGAGCGCCTCAGTGACTCTCGAATGGGGTCCGTAGAGGGCATAGCGTCCGCACATGGGCTTATCGTGTCACGGGGCAATTCTTGGTCTTGTGCAGGTATTGCATTGCACGTACACAGCAAGCTCTGGGGTCTTCAAAACAGTGATTTTATGTATCTAAAGACTGTTTCAAAACCAACGCCGGACAATATTCCAAGTAAGAAAATTGGTGCTAGGCGCCGAAGCAAGAAACGGTAGAAACTTCCGTATCCGTAGCGTGGGGGGTAGCCTTTTGACGAAAGTTCTTTGACTCCTGCCACCCTTCCTGTGACCAAAGGTCTCGATGCAATCTCGTTAGTTGACTGATCTAGGAGAAACTGGATTGTGTACTCGTCACCTGGGTTCAGGAGAATTGGGCTTAAACGGAAAAACCTTTCTTCGCGTACTACATTTATCCCCAGATTCTTAGGTTGAGAGTCGGAAACAGCAACTGCAAGGACGTTGCAATTTTCAGGGAATTTGACTACTAAGTCTTCGTAATAGTCAGTAGGCAATATCGGGACATTTCCGGAGTTATACACGGATAGTTCATGGGAGCTTAGTCCTTGGACAGGATTGCCATCCAACGTGAGAACTAGGCGATCCTCGAGCCCCTTATCGAATAGGTAAAGCACAGGCCGGTCAGATGCGAAATGGTAGCTCAGTAGTTTTCGCTGTTGTTGCACACGAATAGCGAGAGCTGCTACGACAAGGGCAATAAGCGAAATCGCTACCCCTACGAATTGCCAAATCGGGTCCCTAAGAATATTTTCCATTTCGATGTTCTTGGTGTTGTGCTGATTGGTTCATTGAGGGGATGAACTCAGGCGGATAAGGGGGAGTAATTTTTCCATTATCTCTTTGGAATCATTTATTGCCTACTGAGGTCGTGTGATCGATAGTGGCCATCACTCGCCCCCGTTACGTTTCTCTTTCCGATACTCCCAAGGGGGCACCGGGTTGGGGGCAGACCACAGGCCCACACGGGTCCTCTCCGCTCTGACTTCGGCTTCAGCATAGAGCAGCCGGTCCTCCCAGGCTTGCTCCTTCTCATACTTCTTGTAATGCCAAGCCATGCCGGAGTTTATTTGCTCAAGGTTGATGTCCTGGCCTTGCTTCGTCACCAGCTTGCCGATAGTCCGCCCATAGCGATCCTTTTTGAACCACTCTACATATATCTCCTTGCCATAGGCCATAGCGCTTAGGGATTCCTTGGAGCGTTGCCCGAATGGTTGCTTCTTCTCGGGGGCATCAATGCCGGATAGGCGAATCTTGTACTGAGTCTTGGAGGAGTCCAGGAGGGTAATGGTGTCGCCATCTGTTACGCCTACTACGCGCCCTTGGAGGATGTCTGCGGATGCCTGGAGGGGCAGGAGTAGGGCTGCCAGTAGGAGGGCTGAGAAGGGGGCTCTGAGGAGGCTAGACATGGTGTGGCGCTGGTTAGCAAAGATGCATGATGCGGCCTTCATGGGGTTATATGCAAATCGTATTCGTGCCGGTTGGTGGTCGTACAATGTCAGCTATTCCATAGTGAGGCAGTCGATGCTTGATGATCTGACCAAAGAGATAAAGGCGCAGCTATATGAGCGGGTGAAGAGTCCCCTATTTGGGGCCTTTGCACTGTCTTGGGCGGCTTGGAACTATAGGGCGTTGCTCGCTCTGGTATCTGACCTAAAGTTCGCTGACAAGATGGCGTTCATAGATAAGGCGTACCCAACCGCTTTGGACCTCACATTGCATGGCGCATTGGGTCCTCTAATATCAGCGCTTCTGTTCCTTTGGCTGTACCCGTATCCGGCTAGATTTATGTATTCGTATTGGGCGAAGCAACAGAAGGAATTGAAGAAAGTACAACAGAGCATTGAGGATGAGACTCCACTGACTCAGGAGGAGGCTAACGCGCTCCGTAAGGCTGGGTTTGCTCAAGCAAAAGAATACCAGACACAACTCAAAGAGCTTTCAGCGACCAACAAGGAACTGGAAGAGCGTATTAAGTTGCTCCAAGAGGAGAGCATCAGACTGACGACAGAGAGGGACCAGTTTGGGGAGGCTGCTAAGAAAGCTCAGGAGCAGGCCGCCCCAGCCCTTGCCAGTGTATTAGCCGAACATTCGCCGTCTGTAAGCAAGGACCCCAATGTGGTTTTCGCTGGCAGCATCCGCCGCTCCAGAGATCAGGTGACTTTTGACTCTCTTAGCGAAAAGCAACGAGTGGGTCTTCGCAACGCGGTAGGAGATAAGCGAGAAATCCAGCTAACTCTGTTGGCATTGGTGGAATTGGATGGTGATGGAGATTTGGAGTCAATTGCAGGAGCCGCTGGATTGGGGAAGATAGAAACAAGGCACGGCTTAGATAGCTTGAGGCAGCGTGATTTTGTTTCCACCACGGGCGGCAAGTGGCATCTAACAACTGATGGGAGGGCTGCTGCGGTGAATCTTGGCTTGACTGGGGGTATTAAAAAGACGACTCAAGAGAATTCTATGTAGAGGCTCTGAAGAGGTCCGTAAAAATAGGGGAGGGGAGGCAGAGACTAAATAATAATGGTTCGCATTACGTAAAAACAATCAGGCAGCTAGGGCCAGTCTCCCCAGCAGATTCCCTACAGATGTCTTATGCCAGGAGCCTCCTCTAGGCGTCCTGTACCCGCCCCCATTCAGAGCCTCAGCCAGAGCCCCTAGCGATGTCTTACCCTGGGCCTGTAGATGCTCGATAACAGGCCTCATTTGCTTGGCGTAGTCCTCTGCCTTAGCCTTCACAGCCCCTACGCCCGCAGCATTGCCCTTCCCAGCCTTCAGCAGCGCAGCAGCCCCGTTAGGGTTGCCCAGCTTGGTGCCTCTGGCCTTGGCTGCCTGTAGAGCCTCCTTGGTGCGCCTGGAGATAGCCTCTCGTTCCTCTTGGGCAACCAGGGCCATGATGCCTACTGTCAGGTTGTTAGCCTCAGGCATGTCAGCAGCCACGAACTTAACCCCTGAGTCTCTTAGTGTCAGGAGGAAGGCTGCATTACGGGAGAGGCGGTCTAGCTTGGCAATGACCAGGATGGAGCCTGTTACCTGGGCATGATGTAGGGCCTTCAGTAGCTCAGGACGCTCATTGTTCTTGCCTGACTCCACCTCAGTAAAGGAAGCAACCAGGGAGGCCCCTATGCGGTTCCTGTAGCCTTCTATAGATGCCTGCTGGGCCTCTAGGCCTAGACCACTGGAGCCCTGCTTGGAGGTGCTTACACGGTGGTAGGAAACTAGCTTGGTGGTGGTCATGGTAGGGCTCCCTGGAGGGCGGTATAGAATTAGCTAACGGTCGTTAGGTGGATTTATACCATGCTTGGGAATTGGGTGGCAAGTAAGGGCGGGCACCCTGTTGCCAGTAGAGTCTAAGGCTAGGGAAGGAGGGCGCTTCTTGGGTTTCTGCCAAGAGTAGAGGGCCTTGGCCGCTATAGGCGTGGTGTCCTACAGCAGCCAGTTCGGGGGGCCCTACGGGGGTAAATCGCTGGGGCCAAAGAAGGATGGGCCCCTCAGATTTTTCTGCTGGTTTTGCCTACGGGCACTCTCTTACGTCTTGGGCGTAACCGCTCCAGCTACCCTCTTTGATGCCAAAGTTTACTCGGTCCGAGTAGTTAGGTCCCAGCCGCAACCGTCCATCGTACAGTTGCCCAACCTGAGCACTAAGCCCCGTTGCTACCTTGCCGCTTGAGTTGCGGATATATGGGATAAAGCTGGCGCATGTATCGCAGTTGTTTGTGTAGTCCATTGCGGTAGTGCCTTGGTCTGCGATCCCTACAACCGATATACAACTTGCTTTGAGCGGGTTCCCCTGAGCATGAACAAGAGGGGTTGAGACCAAGAGCACAAAAGCGCCAAGTGCTACCCTCAGTGGAATAAGTGGGTTCATTTTGCCTCCTCCTATGCCAATAGAATTGACTTGGTTTTGATGGCACTAACTGCCCAATGGTTCCGCATTTATCTCAACGTTCTTTTTTGGCGACTGGGGGAACGGGTAGCTGATCTTCTCCAGGGCAGCCTTCTTGGTTGCCATATCGGCACCTCCAGAGTACAGCCCATAAGTCATAGTGGGCTTCTCGTGGCCGATGATGTCAGCAGCCACCCCTTCAGGGACCCCGGCATTCTCCAGGAGGGTTGCCACTGTGGAGCGAAAGGAGTGGAAGGTATGGGCGGAGGTGAAACCCTGTGCAGTCTTTAGCCTGCCAAACCGCTTGCCGATGGCGTTAGACCTGTCCTCATACTTATTGAAGGTCAGGCCCGAGATAAGGTAGCCATCGGTAGATGACTCCTTAAGGCTCTTCACGAGGGGGGCGATGGCTGAATGGATCGGGACTTCTCGCCACCCTGAATCTGTCTTGGCATCCTCTACCTTGAATGAGTGTCCTGTGACCTTGGTAATCTTGATAGAGCATAGCTCTTCAATCCGGGCCCCAGTATAGGCACCCAGCATGATTAGCTCGGCAAGTTGCACATCCTTTGGGGCGTTCTTGGCGGTCCCTAGAGGGCGCTCAGAGGCAGCCTTCCATAGTTGGACTACATCATCAGGAGAGTAAGGTAGGTTGGTCGTCCTGCGCTTCTTCTTGGGGGCAGCCTCGAAGACCCCATCGAAGGGGGCTGACTCCTTATCTACGGCGTCATAGCGCTTTAGATATTTCCAGTAATGACGGCAGAAGGAGAGAATCCGGCGGATTGATGCATCCCCCTTGCCGTCACCCTGGAGCTTGTCTATCCAGTGCCTAACGGCTGACTTATTGACCGCCTGAAGCGTTGAGAATTCAGCTATCAGCAGCCCAACATCTTTAACCATCTGGTCCTTCGTCTTGGCTACAGAGGTTATCTGGGCTTTCCAGGTTTCGAAGTATTGATTGCTGGCTGTGGCTATACCCGTGGCTAGGTCGCTGAAGTCCTTTGCAGCTTGGTGCCCCTGAGTCTCAGCTATTGCCTCTACCTTGTCTGATAGGACGTTCTCCCATGTTTCCTTGGTGTCCTCGTCAGGGGCTTGCATGAGGGCCTGCTTCCAGCGAAGTGCCTCATTTGCCACGGCATTGGTAGAGCCCCTGGCTTGCTTTATCTGGGCCTTCCAGTGGGCCACGATGGGGGCGGCTAGGTGTATGGCTTCTCGTCTATTGGCTGTCCCAAGGGCCTGCTTGAAGCGGACCTTACCTAGGACCTCCCTGGCATCCTTGGGGATCAGCAATGATGCATACCAGACACGGCCAATAAGCTCTATGTTCATGGTGGATTATCCTGGGTTCGAATTGAATTAACCCATAGATTAACCCAACAATTAACCCAATGATAGTGCCTTGTAAGTACCGGCCAGTAATGGTTTCAGTAACTTAGACCAAGTTTGGCGGAATATCCCTCCGTCTCCGCCAAGCCTTAACAACGAGAAAACGCGAAAGCCGCACCCGATAAGGGATTGCGGCTTTTTCGTTTCTGCCGCTCTGGAAGTTTTCCGCCCAAATCTCTCGGGCTGTGGCGAGCGTTCAGAAAACCGGGCAGGGCAATCATCCGGCGATCAGGCCAGCAAGGCGTCGCTAGTGCTTCGAAAGCCTCAGGAACTCGAGCAATTGACTGGATGGCAAGGGCCGGCTGAAATAATAGCCCTGCATTTCCTTGCAACCGAGTTGCCGGAGGATGGCAGCCTGCTGCTCGGTCTCCACCCCTTCAGCAATCAGATGAAGATCAAAATTATTGGCAATCCCGACGATTGCTTGAATGATGGCGAATGAATCGTGGGAGATTTTCAGGTCGCGGACAAATGATTGGTCGATCTTGATCCGGCTGACCGAGAACCGGCGCAGGTAATTAAGCGATGAATAGCGTGTACCGAAGTCGTCGATCGAAATGTGCACCCCGGTACTGCGAAGATGTTTCACCCGGGTAACGATGTTCTCGGCGTCCTTCATCAGGAGGCTTTCGGTAATTTCTAGCTCAAGCGACTCAGGCGCAATCCGGAATTCGTCGAGTGGGGTGCGAATTCGCTCCATGAGATCGTTGCGATCGAATTCTCTCGCCGAAAGATTCACGCCCAGGCGAATGTCCCCGAACCCTTGTTGTTTCAGGTGCGCCAGTTGCGCGCAGGCTTCGCGTAGAACCCAGTCACTGATTGTGATGATCAGCCCTGTCTCTTCCGCGATCGGAATAAAAGCATCAGGACTGATCATGCCTGCCGTTGGATGATGCCATCGAATCAGGGCTTCAACGCCGACAACTTTTTCTGTTTCAGAATCAATCTGTGGCTGGAAATACAGCTCAAACTGATTCCCTTCCTTAACCGCCTTGCGAAGATCATTTTCCACAGACAAGCGGTCAAGGTGCGCCGTATACATGTGCGGCAGGAAGGCGGTGTAGCCGTTTTTCCCCTGCGCCTTTACTTGATACATTGCCATGTCTGCGCAGCGGATCAAGTCTTCAGAGATTGAACTGTCGTCGGGATAGACGGCAATTCCGATACTGGTCGTTGCCAGAAATTGAGTTTCGGCCAGCAAGAATGGTTTGCGCAGTTCCACGAGTATTTTTTCGGCAACGACAAGGGCGTCTTCCTTGTTGCTGACGGTGGGCAGCAATGCGGTAAATTCGTCTCCACCTTGCCGGGCAAGCGTATCTCCCGTACGCAAACAACAACGAATTCGTGCTGCAAACTCGCGCAGGAGCTGATCCCCGACCAGGTGGCCATAGGTATCGTTGACCAGCTTGAATCGATCGATGTCCAAATACATGACAGCGAGTTTTTCCTTGCGCCGTGATGCCTGCACGATCGCCATTTCCAGGCGGTCAATAAACAGTGTTCGGTTGGGCAGTTGAGTCAGAAGATCGTGAAAGGCCTGGAAGGTAATCGTTTCTTCGGCTTTCTTGCGTTCCGAAATATCTCGAGCCACGCCTGATGTTCCAAGGAAGGCAACTGGCTGCGCGAGCTGGGTGGTTTCATAGATACCCTGGGTACTCAGGATGGCCGTAACAACGGTGTCGTTACTGGCGCGCAATCTGGACGGTTTTCGCTTGAAACGCACTTCCAGGTTGCTGGTGGCTCGTTCCCCGACTCGCCTTTCATTGAAGGCATATCGAACATGCTCGTGGTCGCGGGGATCCACTACTTTTGTGTAGTCCTGTCCGACCAACTCTTCAGGGTGATAGCCCAGCAAGGTGCTGACTCGCCCATTGATGAAGGTAAACCGCCCTTGGCGATCCAGCGTGAAGATCATGTCGGGTGAATGCTCGACAAGGAAGCGGTGGAGTTGCTCGGAATGCTGGAGCTGAGCCGAGACGATTGCGAGTTCCTTGTCACGTTGTCGATTGGCCAGGGCGCGGTCGACCGCGATGAGCATGTCGTTCGGATCGCAGTCCTTGCGCAGGAATTCGAAAGCCCGATGACGTAGCGCATGAATAGCCGAGTTGATCGACTTGTCCGCGCTAAAAACGATCACCGAGGTATCGAGCTGATGAGACTCCATCCACTCCATGATCTCGAGGCCCGAGATATCCGGAAGTCTCAAGTCGAGGATTACAAGGTCGGTCTTGCCTTCCTTGAGCTTGGCGATGGCCTCCTGGCCTGTGCTGGCTTCGCAAATCGAACGCTGGTCTGCGGCAAGTAACTCCATGTACGCACTTCGAAAACGTACCTCATCGTCAACGATAAGGATGTTTTGCTGCGCCTGGATAGCTGGAAGCTTGGCGAGCTCGTAGAGTGCGGTGATGGCGTTCATGCGCTACTGTCCCGATGCGGGTCGTCGGGTCTTTGGAATCAGCAGCGCAATGCTGGTACCGGCGCCAATCTGGCTTCTGCAGGTGATCAGGATTCCTTCTTTTTTGGCCAGGCTGCCCACCACGGACAGGCCAAATCCTCGTTGCGAAGTGTCAGAGATTGGTTTCGGGCGATAGAAGGACTGAATGGTCGCTTCAGGCATTCCCGGTCCATTGTCGTCAATCCGTAACTGCACATAGCTGGCGCCGTCATGAATGATGTTGTCGCTGACGGAAATCTTGATGAGTTTCCCCGCGATGAGGGCTTCCGATGCGTTCTTCCAGAGGTTCAGGACGATCTGCTTCAGATTGTCACGGTTGATCTGAATGGAGAGCGGCGCCTGCGGCAGAGTTGTCTCGATTCGAATACCTTTGGAATTGAACAAGGTGTCTGCATAGAGCAGCAAGAAGTCGTTGAGGACGCCGACGAGATCAATGCTTCCGGCCTCGGCACTTCCTCGGATGGCATGGGTCATGTGGCCAACAATGTTGGCGACACGATCAATTTCCTCGGTCAAAACCGTGAGCTCCTGGCGAACGCCATCTTCCGGCAGCTTCCGTTCGAGAATTTTGAGATAGCTTTTGATGATGCCCAAAGGGTTGCCGGCCTCATGGACGATCTGCCGCGCGTGGCTGGTGAATTGGCTGGCCAGTTCCTCTTCAACCTGCTGCCGGTGCTTGTTTGCTTCAATCACGCTATCGAGGCTGATCGCCGCAATTTTGCCGAAATTGGCCAACCAGGGAACCCGGCGCTGAAGGCGGCCATACTGTTTTTCAGACAACCCGCAAATCATTACGCCAATGGCGCGATTACGCGCCAGCATCGGGATGCATAGCAGGCCATCGGCAGACAGGGCGCGGGCAACCTGCAAATCCAGCAAGGGCAGGGTTTCAGTCTGCTCAAAGGTTGTTTTTACTTGTCGGCCAATGACGGCTGCCGCAACCAATGAGCGCGATGCCAGCATCGGGATTGACAGCTGCCGAAAGAGATCCGGTTGCGCTCCGACTTTTTCACCGGACAGTGCATCGCCCTTCTCGTTGGCCAACAAGATGGCCACTTTCGGGAGGTCAAAGAGGATTCGTGCCGATTCCCTAAGCGCGAGCAGAACCTCCGTATCGCTCCCCAGCTGGAACAAGTCCTGCTGCAAGGGCTGCAACAAGGCCATGCCGCCGAGCATTGCGGTGATATCCTCCTCGGCCGCATTTACCGGACTCGCCGAATCCGGAAGGGGAGCGGGAATCGAGGCGCGCCGTTTCGGGAATTCGTCCGCGATGCCGATTCCCAATGCATCGGCAATCTGACGGGTTCGCTCGATTGAACGCTCGCGAGCCGTCAGCAGGGCAGGCATGGAAAGCTTGAGGCTACTATGGTTGACGACCACGCCCAATTCCGGCGACTTCTCAATATCGGTGCTCAGCGTCTGGGCAATCCAGATGATCTGTGGCAGCGACGTGGCGGTCAGAATCTGCAACGCTGACGCATGATGGAAAGCCACGCCATCGGCAAGGACCGAGTCCAAGCCCCAGTGATCGATCAACCAGCTACCAACTTCAGCATGGGTTGTGCCAAATAGCTGAAACTCCTCGGCCTGGAGCTTCGGGTTCTCGGCGGAGTTGCTCAGGAAGCGACAATAGGGTTCGCCAATCGCCGAGCGCAGGATCAGTTCGCCGATATCGTGCAACAGCCCCGACAGATAGGCATCGTCGGGATGTGGATACTCCACAAGCTCGGCGACGCTACGCGCGAGCTCACCCACCAGCAGTGAATGGCTCCAGAAGTCGGCAACATCGGATCCGTCAAGACGGGAATTTCGGTCGAAAAGCCGCTGGATGGAAAGGCAGGTTGCAAGCGAACGAACCAGGCGGGTGCCAAGGGCAAGCAAGCAGGTTTCGAGATTCTTCAGTTCTCGCCCTCGGCGCAGCGCAGGCGAGTTGGCAACGGTCAGAATTCGCGAGGCCAGTCCGGGATCTTGTTCGACGATCGTCGCCAACTCCCCCATCGTCGCTTGTTCGTCTTCGACGGTTCGCATGAGTCGCAACAGTATCTCGGGCGGAGAGGGAATCCGACCGCTGTCGATTGATTCTTGGACGGATTCAGGGATACGGCGCATGGATGTGCAGAATCAAAGATCGACCTTGTACAGAAGATGAACGAACAATTACCTGTTAATCAACCGGAACAACATAGGTTGTACTTTACCTAGTTACGGGTATGACGTTCGGGAATTTGTAGTTTTTCTTAAAAATTGATTTAGAAGAATATAGTGCGATGGAGTTGACCACCTGATAGATGAAAAACGCTCTCATAAGGAAGGTTACTTTTTGTTTATGTCAAAAATAAAACAGCTTGGATATTCCCAAGCTGTTTTCTTGAACTCAATTCAGAGGGCTATCAAGTCTCCCCGATAATGAGTCCGGGTTCAGTCAACGCGATTAACTATTGGCCGATTTACGCAGGCGCATCATGCCCAAGCCGGAAAGTGCCAGCCCCAATAGTGCAATAGAGTTCGGTTCAGGGACGTTCAGGCGAACGGCACTAATTGCAACGCCAAAATATTGGGTTGAATGCGCGCTTTCTGCAGTTTTGAAACCAAAGCACTGATAACCATTGGCGTTATTGAAGTCGGCATCCAGACCAAGAATGCTGCACTCACCGTTGGCTAATGAGCCGATTCCTACCGTATTCAGACTTCCGTCAGAATTCAGCGTCAGGACGCTCGCGTAGTAGCCGAAATCATCGTATTCAAAATAGTTATTGACTGTATTGGTTCCAATGAAACCGAAGAGATCACCGCAATTGCCGCCTGCTGACCCATCGGCACACAAGCCAAAACCGCCATCCCCACCGGCGTTTGGCGTCTCACGGAATTTGAATTGGAATGTCAGCGTTGGACCAGGCAGGTCGCTTCCCGGGGTGGGGGAATAGGGGGTAAGGGTAAGAGAATCGGTAATCGTTGCACCCGTCAGGGTCCGGAAACCGGAGTCAAGCGGGTTGTTCCAGTGCGTAAATGAAATTCCTTTGCCGATTTCGCTCCCGGTCAGACTGCCATTTGTGTCTGTTGTCAGAGCGCCGGGCAGGCTATTTGCCGGGCCGCCACCAATCAATGATCCGGCCAAGAAATTGCCGACGGTAAGTGCGCTACGGTTTTCGCCGGAATTGGTTGGGGTCTGAAAGTTTCCAGTGCCACCCCAGGATAATTCGCTTGCAGTGTTTGTTTGTGTCCCTCCCCCGGTGGCTTCCCAGGTCGGGCTCGAGAACGTTGCATTGGTTGAATAGGTCCATGTGTCGACCATGGCTGCTTGGGCAAAACCGGCTGCCAAAGCCAAGACGACGCCAGAAAGCGCCAGGATGGAATTGTTTCTCACTTGTTCAAGTTTAGTTGTCATTTCCTTTCTCCCTACCGAAAAAGCAAGCCTGTTTGAGATTAACCAGTGCTTGCTGCTTACAAGGTGGCTATTGCTACCTGCCAATACTGAAGCATAAATAGTGCTCGGTTATTAATATGGTTAATAACTCTTTGTATTTAAAATGACGATTTTTCACAAAAATGCATTTGAAATAATTGCCGACATGCAAAAATCTCAATTGTGTAAAGTTTTCTGACATTCTTGTGTGTCGCGCGAATTGAGCGGTAAATACCTTCGCGGTCGAGGCCGAGATCGTGATGTGATTTAAACCGACTGGCCTTTAGATATTACGGGGAGAGTCTCCAGCTTCGTTGCGTAGCGCTGTTTTTCGGCGGCGGTTAGTTGCTTGATCCGGTATTCGGCTTTCGAGGCCGATGAGCGATCGGGGTGTGTTTCGTGCCCCAACAATCTGAGTGGCGGATGCGAACGGGTATAGCGGGCACCTGTACCCTGGCAGTGAGCGGCATAGCGTGCTTCGACATCGACCGTGATGCCGGTGTAGATGCTGCCATCGACACATTCGATCATGTACAGGAACCAGGGCTTAGTCATGCTGGCTCACCCGGCTCAGGGCCAGCCGGATTCGCTGGACGGTTTCCTCTATGGGGGCGTGCCGCGATATTTCCAGGCCAAGACTTCGGGCGATGGCATTGACCTTGGCCGCATTGAGCGGGATTCCGCCGCGATCAACGGCAGCGATCAGTTGCCGAGCGCGTTCGTAGTCCGAAAGCGGGGCGGCCTTGCCGAAAAGAATGGCCTTCAGCCACGAGAAAAAGCCCTTGGGCCAGCGTGATCCCATACACTTGCATCTGTTCAAAAAGCGAAGGATACATGGATGCTGCCGCCAAGGTTGATGGGCCGAATTCGAGGTGCTGACTTTTGAGCGATGTAACGATGAGCCGCAGCCTGCTGGCGGCCAGCGAACTGCCGGTTTATGTCGGTGTTTCCATTAATCAGGTAACGCTGGTCAATAGCCAGGTGCTGGCGGCGCAGGCCTTGGCCGCGCTGTTGGCGGCACCAGTGATCGGCTTCGATACCGAATCGAAACCAACCTTCCTGAAGGGTGAGGTGTCGACCGGCCCGCATCTGGTGCAACTGGCCACTAGCGAGCATGTTTTCCTGCTTCCGGTCTCGTTTGCAGCAAACCATGAAGTGCTGCGGCGCATTCTTTCGGCAGCGGACATTCTCAAAGTCGGGCTCGGGCTGGGCAATGACCGAAGCGTGCTGCGGTCGCGACTGGGCATTGAATTGAACAACGTGCTCGACCTTGGCGAGGCAATGCGTGGTCCGGGACATCGCGGCACGGTGGGTGCCAAGGTGGCCGTGGCCCACTATTTTGGCCAGAAATTTCAGAAATCGAAAAAGGTGGGCACCAGCAACTGGGCCAATCCACGACTCAACGAGCGCCAGTTGCTGTATGCCGCCAACGATGCCCATGTCGCCTTGCAGCTCTATCACGCGTGGTTGCGTGACCCAAAGCGCCGCGAGCCGGGCACCATCCCAATCAACTCACAGGAAACAACTCATGGCTGAATCAACGCCGATGCTTTCTTTGCTTGAAACCCGCATTCTCGGCACGCTGGTCGAGAAACAGCGGACTGTTCCCGATACCTATCCCTTGTCGGTAAACGCCCTGATGGCTGGCTGCAACCAGAAAACCAGCCGGAATCCGGTGATCGAAACCAGCGAAACCGAGATTCTGGTGGCGCTCGACCGGCTGAAGGATCTCGGTTTGGTGCGCGAAGTCAGTGGCAGTCGGGTTAGCCGCTTTGAACATCTGTTCGAGAAGGCGCTTGGCGTGCCGACGCAGGCTTCAGCCTTGTTGACTGTGTTGATGCTGCGCGGGCCGCAGACGGCCGGGGAGTTACGCCTGAATTGCGAACGCCTGCATCGCTTCGCCGATATTTCATCGGTTGAGGCCTTTCTGGAGGAACTGGCCTCCAGGGAGGAGGGCGCCTTGGTGGTAGAACTGCCGCGCCTGCCGGGGTCGCGTGAAAACCGCTGGATGCACCTGCTGAGTGGCGAGCCGGTGATCGAGGCGGGTTCTGTTGGACGATCGCAATCAGCTGGCGCGCAGGACATTGAGGAGCTTCGGATGCGGGTATCGTCTCTGGAAGCTGAGGTCGCTGAGTTACGTACCTTACTGCTCGATCGGAGCCGCGAATAGGCGGGCGTTTTGGGCAGTTCTGCCATCTGCTTGACCTATAATTCGCCCGCCATGAAATCCCTCGGTCCAACGAAATACACCCGCATTCGCATCATCGGCGCCGCCAGCGGCCTCGGCGCGCAGGATCAGGCGTGCGAGGATGGACCGGTTGCGTTTCACCATTCACAGGCCTGGCACGAACTCGAGCATCACCCCTTGGTGGATTGGGGCAAGACCTTGTTCGCGCCGGATAACGACGGCACCTCGACGACGGCCCGGATTGCCGAATTGTGTCGGAGTCTGGCCGATGAGGTGGCGATGACGCTACATGCCGACGAATTTCCAGTGGTCATCGGCGGTGATCACTCCATTGCCATTGGTACGTGGAGCGGGGTGGCCCGTGTACTGGGCCAGCCTTTCGGCCTGTTGTGGATTGATGCTCATCTCGATAGCCACACGCCGGAAACAACCTATTCCGGTGCCGTTCACGGCATGCCGCTGGCCTGCCTGCTCGGGCGTGGCGACAAGCGCCTGCTCAATATCGGCCTGAACGGACCGCAAGTGAGCACAGCTCATACGGCCATTCTCGGGCCGCGCAGCTACGAAACCGAGGAGATCGAATTCCTGCAGCGGATGGGGGTTCGCATCATCGATAGTGAAGAAATCCTGCGACGAGGATTTGCCGCCTGCCTGGACGAAGCGATCGCCATTGTTTCCGGTGCGCCAGCGGGTTTTGGCGTGACGCTTGATCTGGATGCCATTGATCCTCGGCTGGCGCCTGGCGTTGGCAGCCCGGAACCCGATGGCCTGGTCTCGTACGACGTGCTGACGGCGATGCACTGGATTGCTGCTCAGGCCGGCCTAAAGGCATTGGAGATCGTCGAATACAACCCCGATCGTGACCGCCATGGGGCAACGGCAGCCTTGATTTCCGATCTGATCGAACAGATTTTGCCTGCAGGCAAAAAGTAGGTCATGGAAATCGATCCATACGAAATTCTCGACGTTGCCAAGGATTCAGGTCCGGCCGAGTGGAAACGCGCCTATCGGCGCCTTGCCATGCGCTGGCACCCTGATCGTAACGATCACCCGGAGGCGACTGAGCGTTTCAAGGCAATCAATATCGCCTATGAGCGCCTGACGACTGGCGAGGAGCCGGAAGAGGTCAATGCCGATTCGCCCGACAACGAGCCAGCGGAACCGGAAGAGAGCGTTGCGAGGGCAGCAGATATCCGCCTGAACCTTGAGGTCAGCCTGGAGGAGGCCGCTACCGGCTGCCGCAAGACGGTTCACTATGCTCGCGGCAAGGATTGTCCGACCTGCGAGGGCAGTGGCGAGGCCGGCTTGACGCGAACCCGTTTCTGCGACGTCTGTCATGGCAGCGGACGGGTTCACAATGCACAGGGCAAGCTGGTTCGTTGCGATGCCTGCGACGGAAAAGGCTTGTTCAGGGAGCGCATCTGCCCGGATTGCGGTGGCAGCGGGCGTGAAACGGATGATGTCAGCCTGAAGATCACCGTGCCCCCAGGCATGTTGCCCGGCGATGAACTGCGGCTGGCTGGGCAGGGCGAACCGGGCAACGACGAATGCGCGGCTGGTGATCTGTATCTGACGCTGATCATTCGTACGCACTCGCTATATCAGCTACGCGGTCGGGATCTGCATTTTCAGATGCCGGTCAGCGCGCTGGCAATGATTGCCGGGGCTGAGATAGAGTTGCCATCGTTGGGCGGGGTGTTCGGCTATTCCCTGGAACCCGGCGTTGCCGAGCGCCGAGAGTTGCGTTTGGCCGGCAAGGGGTATCCGGGACGTGGAAAAAATCGGGCTGGTGATTTGGTGGTCGAGCTGGAACCGGTGTTCCCGCGGAAGCTCAGTGCCCGTCAGCGCAAGCTGCTGCTACAGGCGAATGCGGCGTTGGTCGATGATGCAACAGAGGCGCTGCCTGAAATCGCCGAATGGCGGAAAAATCAGTGCTTGGACTGAAGGCCCTTAGGGCTGCGGATTCGGGTTGAAATTGAAGCGTTTTGGCACGCCAGTCGCAGCAATCGTCTGCACGGGCAGGCCTTGCCAGCGGATGTCGCCGGCACCGGTTTCCATCAGGCGAATGATGTTTTCGTCCTTCACCGGTTCATCGCTGCCGTCGCGGCATTCGGCGAGGAATTTTGCCAGGTCGCGGTCATCGAGCAGGCCGATACCCAATTCCGACTCAAGCAGCAGATTGCCATCTTCGTCGAGATAGACGGCCTTCAACTGGCCTGTCGGCGCACCGGTATGGCTGAGAAAGCCAGCGCTTTCGCGGCGAAAGATCCAGGGGGTGTAAGCCAGCGCAACGAATACACGTTGCGGGCCGTTTTGCAGAAACCAGCAGCCTGATTCGTCACTACCGTATTGCCGGTTGATGAATTGAATCAGGCCGCTGTGGGTCACGCGTTCTCCCTGCAATCGCCAGTTGCCCCGTCGGTCGAGCGACAACCAGTCGTAACAGGCGGGGACATTGGGCCACTTGGCGATGGCAGAGAGATCGACGGTCATCAGTCGGCGTAAGCCTCCATCGGTGGGCAGGCACAGTTCAGATTGCGGTCGCCATACACATCGTCGATGCGATTGACGCTCGGCCAGAACTTGTTGGCCGCCACCCAGGGCAGCGGGAAGACAGCCTGCTGACGGCTGTACGGATGCTGCCAGTCGCCGTCGATGACGTCTGCCTGGGAATGCGGGGCATTCTTCAGCGGATTGTTGTCGGCTGACCAGACGCCGTTCTCGATCTGGCGGATTTCCTCGCGGATGCTGATCATTGCCGCAATGAAGCGGTCCAGTTCGGCCTTCGATTCGGATTCCGTCGGCTCGACCATGATCGTGCCGGCGACCGGGAAGGACACCGTCGGCGCGTGGAAGCCGTAGTCCATCAGG
>JAGTRS010000034.1 GCA_018262195.1 Pseudomonadota bacterium
GAAGGTGATGACCGGCCAGCCGACCAGCCAGCCGATCGAGAAGATCAGGCCGTCGAAGCCGTTGGCGAACACCAGACCGGAAATACCCAGGAAGGACGCAGCGGACATGTAGTCGCCAGCGATTGCCAGGCCGTTCTGGAAGCCGGTGATGCCGCCACCGCCAGTGTAGAAGTCAGCCGCAGACTTGGTCTTGGAAGCGGCCCACTTGGTGATGTACAGGGTGCCGCCAACGAAGATGGCGAACATGACGATCGCGGTCCAGTTGGTAGCTTGCTGTTGCGTGGCGCCCATGTCGGCGCCGGCAGCGATAGCGCCACCGGCAACAGCCATGGCCAGAAGGCCGGCCAGAATTTGAGTGAATTTGGTCATCTTACTTCTGTGCCTCCTTGATGATGGCTTCGTTGGTCGCATCGAACTCGGTGTTGGCGCGACGGACGTAGATCCAGGTCAGGATGATCGTGAAGACGATGACGGCAACGCCGAGCGGAACGCCGACGCTGGTAGTCATGCCGGCACCCAGCTTGGTCGCCAGAAACTCTTTGTTATAAGCAACCAGCAGGATGAAGCCGTAGTAAGCGGCGGCGCTGATGATGGCCATGATGATCGAGTATCGACTGCGCATGGCAATGAACTCGTGGAATTTCGGGTTCGCGGTGACCCGATCTAGTGTGTCTTGCATTGATTTGCTCCTCAGATTTTGTTTATAGAGGCATTGCTGCGGAGCGTAATTTAGGCCTGGCGTCTTACAGCTAACTTACAGCGCGTAATCAATTCCGAAACGTTTAATTCGATTAATTCAACATATTGAAAAATTGGTAGTTTTCTAGCTTTTTTTGCCAAATAAAAAGCCCCGCACATGGCGGGGCTTTTTGAGAGCGTAAAGGCTCAGCAGGTCATTACATGCCCATGCCGCCCATACCACCCATACCGCCCATGCCACCCATGTCTGGCATGCCGCCGGCCGGCTTGTCTTCAGCCAGTTCAGCAACCATGCACTCGGTGGTCAGCATCAGGCCGGCTACGGAAGCAGCGTTCTGCAGTGCAGTGCGGGTGACCTTGGTCGGATCCAGCACGCCCATTTCAACCATGTCGCCGTACTCGCCGGTGGAAGCGTTGTAACCGTAGTTACCCTTGCCACGCTGGACCTTGTCGACAACAACAGATGGCTCGTCACCGGCATTGGCAACGATTTCGCGCAGAGGCTGTTCCATGGCGCGCAGGACGATCTTGATGCCGGCGTCCTGGTCGTGGTTGTCACCCTTCAGCTTGCCAACGGCAGCACGGGCGCGGATCAGGGCAACGCCGCCGCCGGCGACGATACCTTCTTCCACGGCAGCGCGGGTAGCGTGCAGGGCATCTTCAACGCGAGCCTTCTTTTCCTTCATTTCGACTTCGGTGGCTGCACCAACCTTGATGACGGCAACGCCGCCAGCCAGCTTGGCAACACGTTCCTGCAGCTTTTCCTTGTCGTAATCGGAAGTCGCTTCTTCGATCTGGATGCGGATCTGCTTGACGCGAGCTTCGATCGAAGCGGCTTCGCCGGCACCGTCGATGATGATGGTGTTTTCCTTGGAAACTTCGATGCGCTTGGCCTGGCCCAGATCCTTCAGGACAGCCTTTTCCAGCGACAGACCGGTTTCTTCGGCGATGACGGTACCGCCGGTCAGGATGGCGATATCTTCCAGCATGGCCTTGCGACGATCGCCAAAGCCCGGGGCCTTGACGGCAACAGTCTTCAGGATGCCACGGATGTTGTTGACGACCAGGGTAGCCAGCGCTTCGCCATCGACATCTTCAGCGATGATCAGCAGCGGACGGCCGGCCTTGGCGACTTGCTCCAGGATCGGCAGCAGATCACGGATGTTGGAAATCTTCTTGTCGTAGAGCAGGACAAACGGATTTTCCATCAGCGCTTGCTGCTTGTCGCCGTTGTTGATGAAGTACGGCGACAGGTAGCCGCGGTCGAACTGCATGCCTTCGACGACGTCGAGTTCGTTGGCCAGGGACTTGCCATCTTCAACAGTGATGACACCTTCCTTGCCGACCTTTTCCATGGCATTGGCGATGATTTCGCCAATGTTGAAATCGGAGTTGGCGGAAATGGCGCCAACCTGGGCGATTTCCTTGGTCGTGGTGCAAGGCTTGGAGAAAGCCTGCAGTTCAGCGATGGTGGCGATCACAGCCTTGTCGATACCGCGCTTCAGATCCATCGGGTTCATGCCGGCGGCAACATACTTCATGCCTTCGCGGACGATGGCCTGGGCCAGAACGGTAGCGGTCGTGGTGCCGTCACCGGCGATATCGGAGGTCTTGGAAGCTACTTCCTTGACCATCTGGGCGCCCATGTTGGCGAACTTGTCTTTCAGTTCGATTTCCTTGGCGACGGAAACGCCGTCCTTGGTGACGGTCGGGCCGCCGAAGGAGCGCTCGAGCACAACGTTGCGACCTTTGGGGCCGAGGGTGACCTTGACTGCGTCAGCCAGGATATTGATGCCTTCGACCATGCGGGCGCGGGCGGAATCACCGAATTTGACTTCTTTAGCTGCCATTTAATAGCTCCTGAATTCTGTAGATTGAAAGGCTTGGCGCTTAAGCGACCAGAACGCCCATGATGTCTTCTTCACGCATGACCAGGACTTCCTGACCATCGACCTTGACGGCCTGGCCGGCATACTTGCCGAACAGGACACGGTCACCCACCTTGACGTCGAGGGCGATCTGCTTGCCGTTGTCGTCACGCTTGCCCGGGCCGACGGCCAGGACTTCGCCCTGATCCGGCTTTTCACCAGCGGAATCGGGAATGACGATGCCGGATGCAGTGGTGCGCTCGGCTTCAACGCGCTTGACGATCACTCGGTCGTGCAAAGGACGGATATTCATAAAACTGACTCCTGAAAATGAGTTGCAACAAACTGGAAATTGGCCGGTTACGCTAAAGCGCAGCGCCGGGACCGGGACAGAAGCGGTGTTAGCACTCGTCACCGGTGAGTGCTAATAATAGGGGCGGAACCTTCCTATTTCAAGAGGCCGTTGTGCAAAAAGAGGAATAGAGCCGGATCTGTCTCACCCGGGAACTGCCTGACCAGCAGCAAAGCCCGGACAAAAATCAGCGGTTACCGGGCATGTACAAGCGATAGCCGTTACGTCCGGCTTGCTTGACTGCATAGAGCGCCGCATCGGCGTTGGCCCGGATGGCATCCAGATCTTCGCCGTGCCTTGGATAAATCGCGATCCCGACACTGGTCGAAATGTTGACTGTGCCAGCCGACAGGAAAAATGGTCGAACCATCGCCTCGACAATGCGCTGCGCCACTTCTTCGATCTCGGATTGGCTGCCGGCCTTGGGCAGAATGACGGCGAATTCGTCGCCTCCCAATCGAGCCACCGTATCCGATTGCCGGACGGCCTGTGTCAGCCGATGACTGGCCTCAACCAGCAATTCGTCACCGGCAGCATGACCAAGCGTATCGTTTACGGTCTTGAAATAATCAAGGTCGATGTAAAGCAAGGCAAACTCTTCACCATATCGCCGAGCCTGCGTCAGCGCAACCTGCAAGCGGTCATAAAACAGGGTCCGGTTCGGCAAGTCGGTCAGCGGATCGCTTTGCGCCCGGTGGCGGAGCAACTCCTCAACCTCCTTGCGCTGGGTGATGTCGATGAAGGTAGCGACATGACGGCCACCACTCTCCGCCCCTTCTCCCTGGATCGCCGAAATCGCCAGCCAGACAACATAAACCGTCCCGTCAGGGCGTCGATTCCAGATTTCCCCGGCCCAGTGCCCATCCTTTTCCAGGGCCTCCCACATTTCGCGGAAAAAAGCGCCCTCATGGCGCCCGGAACCGAGAAAATTGGGATCCTTGCCCAAGACCTCCTGTGGCCGGTAGCCGGTAATTGCTGAAAAAGCCGGATTGACCTGAATGATCCGGTTTTTGGCATCGGTCACGATAATGCCTTCAGCCGCGTTTTCCATGACCGCAGCCGAAATCTGCAATGCCCGTTCGTCCGCCAGGCGATCGGTCACATCATGCACGCTGAGCACCCATTGCGGGCGCTCTGAAGCGCTTTCGATGCGGGCCACATGGACATCGCCAACCCGGATGTGAGACCCATCCAGGCGACAAAAATGGAGGCGCACCGTTGGCGAGACCGGCTCCCCACGCGAGCGCCGCTCCAGCCGATCGGCCACCAGGTTTCGATCCTGCTGGCAAACAAAATCAAGGAGCGGCCGATCCACCATTTGACTGGGAGAAAGCCCCACCAGAGCAGCCCCCTGTTCGTTGGCGAACACGATGGCAAAATTCGGCGCTTGCATGATGAGAATGGCGTTTTGGCTGGTTTCAATCACCGAGCGATAGCGTGCTTCGCTCTCTGAAATTTGTATTTCCTTGCGCTTGCGCTCGGCTACCTCTTCGCGCAATTGCCCGTTGGCATTGGAGAGTTCCTGGGTTCGCTCGGCAATCAGTTGCTCCTGGCCGGCAGTAACGGCCTGCAAATGCAGAACATATTGACGCGAGCGCCGGATAACGAAGTGCACCAACAACGCGATCAGCAACGCCGACGCACCGAACACCAGCATGATGCGCGTACGCTGATCCGAGCGAATGGCCAGGATTTTCTCGGCCGGCATCGAGACGCTGATGCCGCCCCGGATCTCCCCCAGCTTGTAGCCCTGTTCGGCATGACAAGCCAGGCAGGGCGGCTTGACGAACAAGGGGGCCATATAGCGATGCATCACCCCTTTTTCAGTGTGAAGCAGGGAAAGTGCTTCGCGCTTGCCGGCCTCAAAGGAATTCAGGGTTTCGACCTCCCACGCATCAGGCGCATTTGCCGGGCGAATCGGCTTCAGGCTGGTGATGTGAAATTTGACCCCATCGGCTTGTTCTGCAATCTCGGCGATCTGACGAGTCATGAATGCCGGATTGATCATGGTCAGTCGTTGGCCATCGGTCGAGACCAGATCGCGCCGAGGATGCTTCAGATAGGGATTGGGCTGGGTCATTTCAGTCACCGGCGCATAAACACCACCATGCCGGGCATTCCAGTCGCGCGTCAGTTCGACTAACCGGAACAGCACGCTCCCTCGCTCGCGAGCGAGGGTTTCGATGTTTTCATCGATCTGGCGGAACTCCATTGAAATGCCGAGACCGCAGAGCAGGGCCACCAGCAGATACGCCAAGACCAGCCAGCCTTGGTAGCCCAAGGAAGGAAGCGAATGGCTCCCGGAGTCGGAGCCCTGGTTGACGACAGAATTCATCAGAAAACAACTCGCCGAAACACACTGATGATCAAAATAGCACCAAAAATCGGACAACGTGCTGCCTTTTGTCAAGGCCAGGCCACCCCCCGGGATTACCCCAGTGAGTGGTAGGCTAGCGCCTTCGAATCCTCCTGCACATTCCGGATGTTCATCAAGACACTCGCTACCCTGGCATTGACCGGGCTTTCCCTGGCTGCACTGGCCGATGGCCTGCCACCCAACGTACTTGGAGCGCTGAAAGCGGCGCAGATTCCCGCAAAAAATGTGGCCATCGTCGTCCAGGCGGTCGATAGCGCCTCACCGCTGGTGGCCCACAACGCGAACCAATCAATGAACCCGGCTTCGGTGATGAAACTGGTCACCACCTATGCCGCCCTCGACCTGCTCGGCCCGGCCTACACCTGGAAAACCACGGTATGGACTGAAAACGCCCCCGTGGACGGCATTTTGAGCGGCAATCTGTACATCAAGGGCAGCGGCGACCCGCGCTTCACCATCGAACACCTGTGGGCCTTGCTGCGCCAGTTGCAGGTTCGAGGCATCCGGCAGATTGCCGGCGATGTCGTCCTGGATCGCACAGCCTTCAATGTACCAAGCATCGACCCCGGCGCCTTCGACGACAAACCGATGCGCCCTTACAACGTCGGGCCGGACGGTCTGCTGCTGAATTTCCGCGCCCTCCGCTTCACCCTGCTCCCGGACAATGGCAAGCCGCGCGTGATGATGGAAACACCGAGCGACGGCCTGCGCGTCGACAACCAGTTGCGCGCCGGCAACAACGACTGCGGCAGCAACTGGAAGGATTTGATCAGCGTCCGCCTGATTCCCGAAAACAACGGCAACCGGCTGGAATTTACCGGCACCTATTCCGCGCTGTGCGGCGAGAAGGGATTGAACCTGTCGCCGCTGCCAGCCGACGCCCAGGCCGGCGGACTGATCCGCGCACTATGGAAGGAACTTGGCGGCAGCCTGGGCGGCCAGGTCCGCGGCGGCAATGTGCCGATCGGGGCCAAACTGCTCACCCAGCACGAATCGGCGCCGCTGGCCGACGCAGTGCGCGACATCAACAAGTTCAGCAACAACGTGATGGCCCGCCAGGTTTTCCTCACTTTGGGCAATGACACCGCGCCAGCCACCGCCGAGCGCTCGAAGCAACGAATCACCGAGTGGCTGGCTGCCCGCAACCTGCGTTTCGGCGAACTGGTGCTCGACAACGGTTCCGGCTTGTCGCGCATCGAGCGGATCAGTGCCGACAGCCTGAACCGCCTGCTGCTCGATGCATGGAAGAACCCGGTGATGCCGGAGTTCGTTTCCAGCATGCCCATCGTCGGCATCGACGGCACCATGAAAAAACGCCTCAAAAGCTCCGATGCGACGGGCCGCGCTCATATCAAGACCGGCACGCTGGATGGGGTCAAGACGGCTTCGGGCTACGCGCTGGATGCGCTGGGCCGTCGTTACGCCTTTACCTTCCTGATCAATCACCCGAGATCGCAAGCCGGTAGCGCAGCGATCGATGCGCTGATCGACTGGGTCGCCCAGCGACGCATCGGTGAAAAAGCGCCGGTGCTGGAAAATGAGTGATCACCAGCCCTTCCCGGGCGACTTCCTGAATGAAGCCGGGCTGAACCGACAGTTCGTCTTCGATCTGAGGCAGTTGCCTGCCGAGATGCTTGAAGGGCTTGAACCCATGCCGTCCGAGAGCCAGTTGATCCTCCTTGGCCACGGCGGACGACGACTGTGGGAATGCGTGCAAGCCTACGGCATCACCGGCGAACACCCGATCGACGACTACAGCATCCGCAGCGTCGAACGCTGGTTTGCAGAGCAGTTGCCCGGCCACCGCTACCGCACCCTGTTCCCCGGTGATCAGCCGATTGGCCTGCAGGCCTTGGGCAAGCTGGCCGGCTGGCACCATCCATCGCCGATCATGGTCGGCGTAGACCGTGAGTGGGGGAGCTGGTACGCCTACCGGGCGGTAGTCATGGCCGATACTGATTTCGCCCCATCGGTCCCGGAGGAGCAGCGCAGTCCCTGCCCGACCTGTGCCTCCCAGCCCTGCATTGCCGCCTGTCCGGCCAATGCACTGAAAGATGGCGAGTTCAATCTTGACGCCTGCAGCCGCTACCGCCTGCTGCCTGAATCGGCTTGCGCCCACGGCTGCCTGGCCCGCCAGGCCTGCCCGGTGGGCAGCCAGCATCGTTATGAAGACGCCCAGATCAGGCACAGCTACTCACGCTCGCTGGCCGTGATCCGCCAGTACTACACCTGAGCGGCCTGTCATGAGCAATGCGGAAAGCCATCGCCACAACCTGTTTGAAGACGCGCAGGCCCTGCTCGTCGCGCCCCTCCTCGTCGCCTTTGCAGTCTTCCTGTTTCGCGAAGCCGGCCTGCTGACCGGCGGCACGGTCGGCATCGCCTTCCTGATCCATTACTTGAGCGGCTGGCCGATCGGACTGGTGCTGTTTGTGGTCAACCTGCCCTTCTACGCATTGGCGCTGCGGGCCATGGGCAAGGCGTTCACCATCAAGACCTTCCTGTCGATCACCCTGCTCTCGCTGTACACCGAACTGCTGCCGACGCTGATCCACCTGCAATCATTGAACCGTGGGTTCGCCGCAGTGATGGGCGGTTTTCTGGCCGGGGTCGGGATACTGATGCTGATCCGGCACAAGGCCAGCCTGGGCGGCCTGGGGATTCTGGTCATCCATCTGCAGAACACGCGTGGCTGGCGAGCCGGCAAGCTGCAGATGGCGGCCGACTTTCTGATTCTGGGCGCGGCGCTTTTCGTGCGCGATCCGGTCAGTGTCGGCTTCTCAATTGTCGGCGCGGTGGCGCTGAACCTGGTGATTGCGGTCAATCACAAGAACGGGCGTTACATGGGCACCTAGTGCTCTGGCCTGTCATTGGCTGAACGGAATGCAAGCGCTGGTTTTGTAATGGGGCCGTGGTCGCCGTTGGCAACTTCGGCCGCGATGCGAAGACCAGCCTTCATCTTCGCTCAATCGCGAAGCAGACCCCTAAACGGCCGGTACGTCTTTATTCCGCAAACAGGGGATCAACAAAGCGTCGTAATCCCGGACATGGTTGACCACCCAAAGCCTGGCTGTTTCACAAACCTCGGGCAGCGATTCGGCATTTTCGGCACGGTGGGATCGTCGAATTTCAGCAACTTCGGCCAGTATTCGCCGGTGTTCACCAACATGCTCGGCCAGCAGCGAGGCCTCCAGCCCCACGTCGAACATCACGAGTTCCTCGGTGGCAAAGTGATTGGCCAGCATCCCCTCCATCTGGCGCAGCAAATCCGCAACCCGCTCCGGGCTGAAATGCTTCCGGGCCATGGCACGCAACTGCCGGATGCAGTGATAGAGATCCGCATGCTGGGCATCGATCTGGCCATGGCCAAGTTTGACGGGTTCTTCCATTGGATTGTGCACCTTGACTAGAGAGATGCAGGATACTCAGGCAGATGAATGAAAAACATGATAAAAATCAACTGTCTCCATACCACCACCCACAACAACGAGAGCACCCCGATCGCCATGCGCCCCCTGCTTCTACTCCTTCATCTTGCCGGCATCATCATCTGGGTTGGCGGCATGTATTTCGCCCATTTCTGCCTGCGACCGGTCGCTACCGAGCAGTTGCAGCCCGCGCAGCGTTTGCCGCTGATGACTGCCGTGTTGGGACGTTTCTTTCCAGCTGTGGCGATCGCGATCATCGCCATCCTGATCTCGGGAGTCGGACTCATGCTGATCCCCGGCTTCGCGCGGGCACCCATCTACTGGCACGCGATGATGGGGATCGGACTGTTGATGACGGCCATTTTCGGCGTCATTTACCTGGTGCATTTTCGTGCCCTGAAAGCCGCTGTCGCGACGCAGGCATGGCCGACGGCCGGCGCCGCCATGAACCGCATTCGGCCACTGGTCGCGACCAATCTGCTGCTGGGCGGGCTGACTGTTGTCGTCGCGACGCTCGGTCCGCTGCTGGGCTGATCAGCACGGCCGCCGGAGGGCGCGCTGATCAAATCTGATCAGTGGCTCCCTAATCGATCGCCTTGACGCCGGAGAGCGCCAGCCAGCCACGGATGACCCGATAGCCGACCCACAGGCCAAGCAGGATGATCAGAATCCAGGCGATGGGAATCCCGATGAGGGTGATGATCAGCAGGCCATAGACGATCAACCACAGGAAGGTGAACCAGAAGGTACGAATCTGCCAGCGGAAATGACTTTCCAGCCAGGTGCCATTGACCTCGCCCCGCTTCAGGTAATTCAGAAAAACCGCCAGCAGGGAAGGCAGGCCGAAAACGAAACCACCGGCCACCGTCGCCGCCGAGGTAACGCCAATCAGCACGGCAATGGCGTGCAGACCGTAGATGAAATGGGTGTATTGCACCAGCGAAAGGCGCACGCCCTTGAGGTCATCGACGGGAACGGGATCCTGCATGGATTAATCCTCCGGGAGGTGTTTCTGCATCAGCAAGGCGTGGCCGGCTGCCGGGTCGAGCATGTAGGGAACGAATCCGGCCTGCTGATAGGAAGCCATTGCTCGCGTATTGTTGGACAGTACTTCCAATGTCAGTTTGCAGCAACCGAACTGGCGGGCACGTTGTTCGGCCCATTGCAGCAGTGCCTGGCCAATCCCTTGGCCGCGCACTTCGGCTCGCACCACGATGTCGTGAACGTTAAGCAGGGGCCGTGCAGCGAAGGTCGAGAAACCGGCGAAGCAGTCAATCAGGCCGACTGCCCTGCCATCAAGCCAGGCCAGCGCGCCATGAAAACCGGGCACTTCGCGAATGGTGTGTACCAGATTGAGCTTGGCGTAGTCAGACAGTCCCTCGCCGCCACCCATCGGGTCGCTGGCGTAGTGGTCGAGCAGGTCCAGCCAGAGCGCTGCCTGCGCTGGATCGTGAAGATCGACAGCGGCGACTGTCAGGCTCACAGGCCGAGGTCTTGCCACATTGAATCAACCTTCTGTTTTACGGTCGCATCCATGACAATCGGCCGCCCCCATTCGCGCGTCGTTTCGCCCGGCCACTTGTTGGTCGCGTCGAGCCCCATCTTGGAGCCAAGGCCGGCGACCGGCGAAGCGAAATCGAGGTAGTCGATCGGCGTGTTGTCGACCAGCGTTGTATCGCGGGTGGCATCCATACGCGTCGTCATCGCCCAGACCACTTCCTTCCAGTCACGGATGTCGATGTCGTCATCAACGACAATGATGGTCTTGGTGTACATGAACTGGCGCAGGAAGCTCCAGATGCCGAACATGATGCGCTTGGCGTGGCCGGGATACTGTTTCTTGATGCTGACGATGGCCATCCGGTACG
Organism: Pseudomonadota bacterium; assembly: GCA_018262195.1. Lineage (GTDB taxonomy): Bacteria > Pseudomonadota > Gammaproteobacteria > Burkholderiales > Rhodocyclaceae > Azonexus. The sequence continues at coordinate 10,590 of JAGTRS010000034.1, forward strand.
AGCAGCCTTCCGGCGGCAGATAGAAATCGACGATTTCCGGATACTGCTTCTGCAACAGCGGCACGAACACCTCGTTGAGCGCGACGCCGAGTACGGCCGGCTCGTCGGGCGGTTTGCCGGTGTAGGTGCTGTGGTAGATCGGGTCGCGGCGCATGGTGATGCGCTCGATGGTGAAGACTGGGAACTCGGCCTGCTCGTTGTAATAGCCGGTGTGGTCGCCATACGGCCCTTCAAGCGCCATCTCGCCGGGATGGATCACCCCTTCGAGAACGATTTCAGCCGAAGCAGGCACTTGCAAACCAGAGTCAATACATTGCGTCAGCTCGGTTTTTGCGCCGCGCAGCAGGCCGGCGAACTGGTATTCGGAAAGGCTGTCCGGCACCGGCGTCACGGCGCCGAGAATGGTCGCCGGATCGCAACCGAGCACGACCGCCACCGGGAACGGTTGCCCCGGATTGGCCAGTTGAAACTCGCGAAAATCCAGCGCTCCGCCGCGATGCGCCAGCCAGCGCATGATCACCTTATTCGGGCCGAGCACCTGCTGGCGGTAGATGCCGAGATTCTGCCGGTTCTTGTGCGGGCCTTTGGTGACGACCAGCCCCCAGGTGATCAGCGGCGCAATGTCGCCTGGCCAGCAATGCTGGATCGGCAGGCGGGACAGATCAACATCCTGGCCCTCCCAGACGATCTCCTGGCACGGCGCGTTCGACACCTTCTTCGGTGCCATGTTGAGCACCTGCTTCAGGATCGGCAGCTTGTCCCAGGCGTCCTTCAGGCCCTTGGGTGGCTCCGGCTCCTTCAAATACGCCAGCAGCTTGCCGACTTCGCGCAGGGCCTGCACCGATTCCTCACCCATACCCAGCGCCACCCGCTTCGGCGTGCCGAACAGGTTGGCGAGGACCGGAATATCGTGGCGAGTGTGGCCAGAGCGCGGCTTTTCGAACAGGATGGCCGGTCCTTCGGCACGCAGTACCCGGTCGCAGATCTCGGTCATTTCAAGATGGGTATCGACCTCGACGCCGATCCGCTTCAGTTCGCCAGTCTTTTCCAGTTGCGACATGAAGTCGCGCAGATCGTGATATTTCATCGGGTGCGATACGAAAAGTGACAGCCGACACAGGCTGCAGTCAGGTTGGGCAGCAGGGCAATGGCCTTGTCGCGGTCACCGGTTTTGGCGACAGCAGCGAATTCGCTGACCGCCTTGTGGCCATCCATCCCGATGCCGTGCATGGCCGGCGGCATGTGCGGGCCGGGCCGGGCATCAAATGGCTTGCTGCGGTGCTTGCCCATGGCTGACATGCCGAGCTTGGCCTCGGCTGCCTCCCCTGCTTCCTTGACCTTGCCTTCGGCCATCAGCGACAGCACTTCATTGACGGCAACCAGGTTGTCGAGCATTTCCTGGCGCAATGACTCCTGAGCCGGTGCCGGCAGTTTGGCCAACTGGCGGGTGTCTTCTGCGAATACCGCGGTCGACATGAAAAGCAGGGCAATAATCAAAGCCTTCATCCGAAGCTCCTTCCGGAAATCAGAAAATCGACGGCAATGCCAGCAAAAATCGCGGCGCCGACCCAGTTGTTGTGCAAAAAAGCCTTGAAGCACGGCATCCGCTCCCGACCACGAATCCAGGTGTAATGCACGCCCATGATGCCGGCCGCCACCACCAGTCCGGCGTAAAAGGCAGGGCCAAGATTCAGTGTGTAGCCGATCCAGCCGATGATGGCCAGCGTCGCGGCGTAGCAGAACATCACGGCGGCCACATCGAAACGGCCGAAGGTGATGGCCGAGGTCTTGATGCCGATTTTCAGGTCATCATCCCGGTCGACCATGGCGTATTCGGTGTCGTAGGCCACAGCCCAGAAGACGTTGGCAAGCAGCAACCACCACGCCTCGGCCGGCACCCCGTCGATCAGGGCTGCGTAGGCCATCGGGATACCAAATCCAAAAGCGACGCCGAGATAAGCCTGAGGAATGGCCAGGAAACGCTTGGTGAAGGGATAGCTGGCGGCCAGAAAAAGGGCCGGCACCGACATCCAGATCACCAGCGTATTGCCCAGCAGCAGCACCAGGACAAACGAGCACAGCGAGAGGCCGGCAAAGAGTGCCAGCGCTTCCTTGGTCGTCACTTTCCCAGAAGTCAGCGGCCGCTCTTTCGTTCGCTCGACATGCTTGTCGAAGTCACGGTCAGCGTAATCGTTGATCACGCACCCGGCGGAACGCATCAGCACTGTGCCGAGCACGAAAATCCAGACGATGATCCAGTTCGGCCGCCCGAGCGACGATAGCCACAAGGCCCACAGCGTCGGCCAGAGCAGCAGCAGAATGCCGATCGGCTTGTCGAGCCGCATCAGCTTTTCGTAGAGGTCGAGTTTTTCTTTGAGCGCTGGCCAGTTCATCTGATGATTTTACCTTGGCAGACACGGTGAACCGCAGAAAGGATTCCCGCCGGGAGCTCAGTCCTTATTGACCCGTGAAGCCTGCTGCCAGGCGACGACCGCCTGCCCGGAATGGGCCAGGATGGCCTGATAGCGCTCCTGCGGCAGGGCATGGCGCAGCGACGCGAACAACTGCTGCGTGCCCTCCTGGGCCTGCGCCGATTCCGGCACGACATCGGAGAGCAGGGCGATCTGGATATTGGCCAGCGCGTCAGCCAGCAAGCGCCAGCCCAGTTCCGGCATCTGCTGGTTCAGCGCCACCATCATGCTGCCCAGCGCCTGGACGATGGCCTCGATCTGCTCAGCCGTTTCACAGGCGGCCATCGCATGCCAGAGCGCCAGATGAATGCCGCGGCGCAAATCGACCTTGAAGTCGATGGCGTCCGATTCCACCACATCGATCTGCTCGAAATATTTCTGGAAAAGCGTGTCGTTGCGTGCATCCAGCCGGGTGCGCAAGCCGCCGATCAGCGCTGTCAGGGGGTGAATGGCATCGAGCTTGAACGCCTGGGTATACGCCAGGCCCCACTGGTCGAGACCGCTGATCAGCATGGCCAGGCGCAGCGCCCGCGCCTCGTCGCTGGCAGCGGCCTGGCACCAGTCGTAACAGTGCGCCGCCACCTCGCCCAACACACCGACATCCGGCGCCGCATCGGTCACCGCCGCCTGGCGGAAAACCCCGGCAAAGACATCCTGCGCCATCCGCGCGGCAAGGCGCTGGGTATCGGTATTGGCCAGCTTGGCGAGTTGGTCGACAGGGATTGGGTTGGCAGTGGTCATGGCGAATCGGAATATGGGAAATCGACATTTTAACGGGACACCACCGCGCCGAGCTCTAATGCTGCGGCCAATCGAATAGATGACCAAAAACGCAGTTCGTTCAGGAAGCGTTGCGCCTGAATGCCACGCGCAGCCCCTCGATCAGTGCGCCGAGCAGAAAGCCCGCAGCGAACGGTGTGCCGGTTAGCACGCCGATGAGCATCAGGTAGTTGGCGTAATCGCCGTGGTGGTTGCGCATATACGCAAAGCTCGACCAGGCGATGGCGCTACAGATCAGGCCGGCGATCAGGTAGAACAGGAACTTTCCCGCGCTCGGCTCCGGTCGCTCGCGGCGGCCTTTGACCTTGCGTTTGGCCATGACCGAATAGCCGACGACGAGCACGATAGCGACGAATTCAACCAGCGGCTTGTACTCCTCGATGAGGTGGATCAGCACTTCAGTCCTCATCGATCTTCGCCACGGCGCCCGGTACGGTGCGTCGCCACGTGATGGCTTGCTCGATTTCGGCCTGGATGGCTTGCGTGCGGGACAGGGCGTCGCCGCGGTAGAACAAGTTGAAGGCTTCGAACGGAATGAGCCGGCCATCGGGCTGGGCGAAATGGACGCAGGATTTCTTGAGCGCCCGCAGGTCGAGGTTGGCGGCGTCCATGAACTGCACGATCAGCACCCGGAAAACGTTCTCGTAGCCGAGATCAGGCGCGTCAATGGTCGGCAGACAGCAGAGCAGTGCCGACAGGCAGTTGGCCTGCGATTCCGGCGAATGATTGGTCGAGAACAGTTTGAACACTGCATCTTTCATGGCCGGATCGCGTTCGAACACAATGGTGTTGCGCGGTCCGGCGAGCAGTGCTTCCGGCCCCAGGTGGCGGGTCAGCGGCATGGTCTCGTCGCCCAGCTTGAGGGCGTAGCCCATGGCCAGCGTATCCGGGTTGCAGGGCACCGGCACGATGTCGTCGAGGGTGAACAAGCCGGACTGTTCGGCAATGCGTCGACGCACTTCGCTGACCGTCAGCCGATGGCGCTGCGACTCGAAGGCCAGGTTCCGCCCGACATCCGATACCGGCTGCAGGGTCACGCCACGCACGCAGCGGTAGCCGAGGCCATGCTGGATGACCTCGCCGATCTGGTCATCGTTAACACCGCGCTTGACGGTCATCACCAGCGTCGTCGACAAACCATGCGCCTCCAGATTGGCCAGCGCCCTGGCGTGGATGTCGGCAAGGTCCGCACCACGCAGTTGCTGCAGCACGTCGTCGTGGAGTGAATCGAATTGCAGGTAGATTTCGATGCCGGGCTTGTAGCTGGCAAGGCGGGCGACGAAATCCGGCTCGCGCGCCAGGCGCAGGCCATTGGTGTTGATCATCAGGTGGCGGATCGGCCGCGCCCTGGCGGCATCGAGGATGGCAAAGAATTCCGGATGCAGGGTCGGCTCGCCACCGGAGAGTTGCACAACGTCCGGCTCGCCCTCGTTGGCGACGATGGCGTCGAACATGGCCTCGATCTCGGCCAGCGTCCGATGGCGCTGGCGCTCGGGACCGGATTCGGCATAGCACACTGGGCAGCGCAGGTTGCAGTGTTCGGTCACCTCGACCACGGTCAGGCAGGAGTGCTGCATGTGGTCCGGACACAGGCCGCAGTCGTAGGGGCAGCCGTAGTGCATGGCGGTATTGAAGCGATCCGGCATTTCCGGCGCCTTGACATAGACCTCGCGGCACAGGCGGTAATACTCGGCATCGTCGGCGATCAGGACGCGCTCGCTGCCGTGTGCCGGGCACCATTTGTCGAGATAGACGTCATCGCACTTGATGACGATCTTGGCCTCGACCTGGCGGAAGCAGGTCGAGCACACCGAGGCCGTGGTGTCGTAGAACAGCCAGGGGCGGTTCTTGCGGCTCATGGCTTGTCCGCTTCCGAGGTCTCGCCGGCCGACGGTTCGCGCCGCCAGTTGCGGAAGGTCGCCCAGACGATGGCAATGCCGGCGAGCAGCGACACAAGCCCGATCATGGCCATCCAGAGCATGTCAGACCCCGACGTACTGCCCAGTACCGTGCACAAACCGCCGGCGGCAATGGCCATCAGGCCGAAGCTGATCAGGATGACCCGACCGAGCACCTTGAGAACCTGCATCATGCGTTTTTCCTTTCCGGAAGGCCGGGTAGCGCCGCCCACAGGCGGACAGTGGCCGGCAAATAGACGAGCAATGCCGCCAGACAAACCCACTGGATGCCCGACAGACCCAGCGGATAAACATAGGGCACCGGCTTGATGCCATCGACCGCCAGTCGCCAGCTCAGGTAGGCGACCAGCATGAGCTTGAACTGGAGGCCCGGGCAGTCGGCCAGCCACTCGCGCCAGTGCGCCAGTGCCCAGGCGAGCACCCCGGCAAAGGCGATTTCATAAAGCTGCGTCGGATGCCGATGAACGCCATCACCGAAATCGATGCCCCACGGCAAGTCGGTCGCCACGCCGAAGGTGCCATCTTCCAGCCCGGCCAAAAAGCAGCCAACGCGCCCGATGGCCAGCCCGAGCAGCACGGGCATGACGAAGGCGTCGCCGGTCGAGCGCGTGATGCCGGTCAGCTTCTTGGCGATCTCGACCCCGATCAGCCCGCCGAGCAGGCCGCCGACCATCGACTGGCCGCCGAAAAGCACGGTTGGCGTCTGCCAATATTGGATGAAGAGATGCGGCGTCTCGATCCAGAACACCGCCTTGTTGCCGATCGCCGCGCCGAAGATGCAACCGACGGCCACGGCAAATTCACCCGGTGCCAGAATGCCCGGCCCGCCAGCCCGGCGCTTGGCGAAACGGTACAGCGCGGCGCCGATGCCCAGCGCCGCCGCTTCGAAAAGGCCGTGGACGAGTGCTGCGTATTCGGCGGGAATCATCGGGCGTTTTCGTCCGGAGTATCGGGGTTGGCGGCATCGTTCGCCCTGGCCGTCTTCTGCCGTGCCACCAGCTCGGCGTAATCAGCTGCTGCCTCGGCACGCGTCGTATCGAGCGCCTTGTTCGCACCCATGTACAAGGCCACGCCGACCAAGGCTACTACCGCGCCCCCGATGGTGATACCTGCATCCAGAATCACCATGCCGCACAAGCTGCCAAGGGTGCCGCCAACGACAATCAGGGAGCCGATGGTGAGCAGCAAGACCTTGAGCAGGGCAATCAGGAATTTCATGAGGCTTCCCTCACGCACACCCCATTGGCGAATGCACTGACTATCGCAATCATGAGAGCAAAGGCGGAGCCTGGGGGCAACCGGAAAATTTGCCCAAAGCCGAAAGCCGCACTCATCGCCATTCACCGCGCAATGACTGTACCCGCGCGCGCAGGGCTTCCGGTGTCGCCTCCCCGGTCGCCACCGGCTCACCGACATGCAGTGCGACATCGGAGAACAAGCCCCGCCGGAACGGCGTTTTCATTGCCACACCGTCGATGCGCGAGAAGAAGCTGCCCCACAGGCCGCTCAGCGCCATTGGCACGACGGGTACCGGGTTGGCGGCGAGGATGCGGGTGATGCCGGGCCGGAAGGGCTGCAGTTCGCCATCACGGGTAATGTTGCCTTCCGGGAAGATGCCGACCAGGTCACCGGCGGCCAGCGCCTTGCTGACTTCGGCGAAGGCAGCTTCCAGCATCGCCGGATCTTCCTTGGCCGAAGCAATCGGGATGGCGCCGCAGTGGCGGAAGACAAAGCCGAGCAGTGGTGTCTTGAAAATGCGATGGTCCATCACAAAACGGATCGGTCGCGGCGAGGCGCCCATGATGATCACCGCATCGGCAAAGCTGACGTGGTTGGCGACCAGCACCGCCGCCCCCTCTTGCGGGATGTGCTCAAGCCCGCTCGTACGCAGGCGATAGACGGCCTTGACCAGCAGCCAGGCGATGAAACGGAGCAGGAATTCCGGCACCAGCCCGTAGATGTAGATCGCTACTGCCGCATTGAGCAGCGCGGCGATGCCGAACAGGGCCGGCATCGACAGCCCTTCGCCGAGCGCGGCCGCGGCACCGAGGGCGCCGACCACCATGAACAGCGCGTTGAGGATATTGTTGGCGGCGATGATCCGCGCCCGGCATTCCGGCGAACTACGCAGCTGGACCAGCGCATAGAGCGGCACGATGAAGAAGCCGCCGAAGACGCCGAGCATCATCAGGTCGAACAGCACACGCCAGATGGCGGGGATGCTGAGCAGGGCGAGCAGTTCGTGCGGCGTCGTGCCAGGCAGCCCGACTGGCGATGCAAAGTACAGGTCCAGCCCGAACAGCGTCAGGCCGATCGAGCCGAAAGGCACCAGGCCGATCTCGACATGCTTGCCGGACATCCGTTCGCAGAGCATCGAGCCAATGCCAATACCGACCGTGAACACAGCCAGCAGTAGCGTAACGGATGATTCTCCGCCACCGAGCACGAACTTGGCGTAGGCCGGGAACTGGGCAAGGAACAGTGCGCCGTAGAGCCAAAACCACGAAATGCCGAGGATGGACAGGAATACCGTGCGGTTCTGCCGGGCGAAGGCAATGTTGCGCCAGGTTTCGCTGAGCGGATTGAGATTGACCTTCAGTTCCGGCGCCGGGGCTGGCGCGGCCGGAATGCCGCGGCTGGTCAGATAGCCAGCGAAAGCGACGACGAAACCGCCGACGGCAATCCACGCCGGATGCTCGACCGAACCGGCCAGCAGCCCGCCGGCCAGGGTGCCGATCAGGATGGCGACGAAGGTGCCGGCCTCGATCAGCGCATTGCCGCCGACCAGTTCGTCGGCCTGCAGATGCTGCGGCATGATCGCGTACTTGACCGGCCCGAACAGCGTCGAATGGCAGCCAAGCAGGAACAGCGCGCCCATCAGCACCGGCAGGCTGGTCATGAAAAACCCGGCCGCGGCGACGCCCATGATGACCATCTCGAGCCCCTTGACCAGCCGGGCCAGCATCGCCTTGTCGTATTTGTCGGCCAGTTGTCCGGCCGTCGCCGAGAACAGAAAAAAGGGCAGGATGAAGATGCCGGCCGCCAGGTTGGCCAGCAGCTCCGGCTTGATCGTCGTCCAGTGCGCCGCGTGAAAAGTCAGCAGCACGACCAGGGCATTCTTGAACAGGTTGTCGTTGAAGGCGCCAAGGAACTGGGTGGCGAAGAAGGGCGCGAAGCGCTTCTGTTTCAGGAGTCCGAATTGACCGCTCATGCGTGGCTCGCAGCGAAAAGGCGGCGGGTCTGGAAAACCGCCGGAGAAAAGGAATGGCCTTGCCAGTTGAGCAGGCGCTTGAGGGCAAAATCGAAGAGCAGCGGATTATGCTGGCGCAGGAGGTCAAGGTCGTTAACTGCACCCTTCGGCAGCAGGCCAGCCCGCGCCAGCGCGGAGGTCGAGGTCAGCGGCACGATCCCGGGCAGCGGGTAGTCTGAGCCGTGGAGCAAACGATCGTGAAGCTCGCCGCGTTCAAGCAGCGTGCGAATCAGGGCCGGCTTTCGGTTGCGCTGGGTGATGGCCGAGATGTCGCCGTGCAGCAGCCCCTTGGCGCGCGGCTCGGCCATCAGCTTCAGGAAGAGATCAAAACTGCCGCGCACCTTGCCGTCGTCGTCAAGATCGTCACCCAACGAAGCACAGTGCGCGACCACCACCTTCACGCCGGCATCAAGCGCCCGGCGCAGACGCAGCGGGTTGCCGAAAGCCTGCGTGTCGCTGCCCTTGACCGCTTTTTCCTCGCCGCAATGGACGATCAGCGGCGTACCGTTCTCTGCCAGCACACGATAGAAGGCATCGCATTTCGCATCGGCCGGGTCCATGCCCATGGCAGCAGGCAGCCATTTGACGGCGCGGGCACCGTTGGCGATGGCCAGTTTCAGATCATCGGCAGCCGTCGCCCGATAAGGATGCAGCGAGGCAACCCACTCGAAGCGCGCCGGAAAGTCCCCGGCCAGCTTGGCCGCCCAGGCGTTCGGCACGTAGAAAGCCGAATGCTCGGGATGGGCATCGCCCTTGGTGTCGTGGAATTGCTCAAAGGCGAAGAGGATGACCTTGAAGCCCTCCGGCATCGCATCGCACAGGTTGAGCAGGCGGGCAACGTAGGCCTGGTCGACCTTGCCCGGCGCATCATGGGCACAGCCGGCGTTCATGTAGAACAGGCGCTGGGCGTAGCGCAGCGGATGCAGCATCGACGACAGTTGCGGCCCGACGACAATGCCGCTGCCGCCATCACCAATCCCGGCCAGATGGACGTGGCAATCCCAGAGCTGCGCCGGATCAATGCCGGCCCACGCCTGTTGCAGCCACGGGCTGTCGATCAGACCGGAAGGAATGGCGACCCGGCATTTGTTGACCAGCAATGGCTTGGCCGACACCCAGCCGGCCGCCGACAAGGCAGTGCCGCCAGCGAGCAGACCGATAAATTGGCGGCGGTTGATCACACCGCCTCCGCCAGTCGCTTCAGCGTCACGTAATCGATCTTTCCGGTACCCAGCAGCGGCAGCGCCTCGACCTTGTGGATCTTGCGTGGCACGGCCAGTTCCGGCACGCCGATTTCGCGCGCTTTGGCGGCGAGCAATTCGCGCGTCAATTCGCCATCGGTGGTGAATAGCACCAGCGCTTCGCCCTTGGCCGGGTCGGGCTGACTGGAGGCGGCGTGGGGCAAGGCCGGCGAGGTCGCCGTTGCCAGCTTTTCGACCACTTCCAGGCTGACCATTTCGCCGGCGATCTTGGCAAAGCGTTTGACCCGGCCGACGATTTTCACGAAGCCATCTTCGTCCAGTTCCACCACATCACCGGTCTCATACCAGCCATCGCCGATATCCGAAACCGGCGGTTGCAGCACGCCGGGCTGGTCGGCCTTCAGGTAGCCGGCCATCACGTTGGGGCCGCGCACATGCAGGATGCCGCCCCCATCAATGCCCGGCACGGGCACCAGCTTGTGTTCGACGCCGGGCAACAGGTTGCCGACAGTACCGGTCCGGTAGGCCATCGGCGTATTCACGGCGAGCACCGGTGCGGTTTCGGTCGCACCATAGCCTTCGAAAATACGCAGGCCGAATTTCTCGAACCACTGGTTGCGCACGGATTCGGACAATTTCTCGGCGCCAGCGACGACATAGCGCAGGCGATAGAAGTCATAGGGGTTGGCGAACTTGGCGTAGTTGGCGAGGAAGGTCGAAGTGCCGAACAGCACCGTGCAGCCGCGGTCGTAGGCCAGCTCTGGAATCACCCGGTAATGCAGTGGCGACGGATAGAGGAAGAGGCTGGCGCCATTAAGCACCGGCAACAGCGCACCAGCAGTCAGCCCGAAGGAGTGGAAGATGGGCAGCGCATTGAGCACCTTGTCGTAGACCGAGAAATCAATCACCGATCGAATCTGCGCGATGTTGGCCAGGATGGCGCGGTGCGGCAGCACGACGCCCTTCGGCTTTCCTTCGGAGCCGGAAGTGAACAACACCACCGCCGCGTCTTCCGGCGAGGCCGGCAGTTCGAAGGCACGAGGGAAGTGAATGGCGAAAAGCATCAGCCACAGCTTGTCGGCCAGGCCGATCTGTTGGCGTACGTCCTCAAGATAGATCAGTTGCACGCCACTGAGCCCGGCCAACTTGTCGGCCAGCTTGGCCTGCTCGACGAAAGCGCGCGAGGTGACGATGGTCTTGACCTCGGCGGCATCACACGCCGCCTGCATGGCCTCGACACCGGCCGTGTAGTTGAGCATGGCCGGGATGCGGCGGCGGGCTGTCAAACCGAAAATCAGACCGATGGTCGGCACCAGATTGGGCAGCAGCAGGCCGACCTTCTCGCCCGGCTGCGAGACGCGCTCGATCTGACGTCCAAGGATCAGCGCCATTTTCAGCAGGTCGTTGTACGAATACTCGATCTGCTTGACGTCCTCCAGCAGGCGACGGCGGCGACCGAAAATATCGGCGGCATCGCACAGCGCGGCATAGAGCGTCTGCTGCGGCCGCGAGGCAAAGATCATTTCCTGCATCAACCGGCGCATCGCCTCGCCCGACTTGCGACGGCGCAGCTTGGCGGTGGCGCCCTCCGGCATCGAAAAATGGCGCTCGGGCAGGATGCTCAGACGGACTTTCGGGAATAGCGTCTTCGGGTGCTTGCCCGACAGGCGTGAGAAATAGCTGCGATGGGCGCCATCGACCCGCACCGGCACCACGGTCGCCCCGGTCTTGGCGGCAACGAAAGCCGGGCCGTCGTATACCTTCATCAGCGAGCCGGTCAGCGTGATACGCCCTTCCGGGAAAATCACCACCGGGCGGCCGGATTCGATCAGGCGGATGACCTTCTTCATGGCCATCGGGCTGGTCGGATCGACCGCCAGATACTCGACCTGCGAGAGCAGAATGCGGAAGAAAAAACTCTCGGCGATAGTCGTATGCACGACAAATACCGGGTCGATAGGCAGGAACAGCCCGATCAAAAGACCATCAAGGAAAGACTGGTGATTGGCAACGATCAGCAGACGTTCATGATCGAAACTCGCCTGCTGGATCGGCACTTCAATACGAAACAGCAACCGGGCCAGGCCGCGCAACAGCGGCCGCAACAACTTGCGCATCAGGAATGCTCCCTCAGGTAATCGAGCACGTTGGTAAAGGTGCTTTCCAGCGACTCGCGATTGATCCAGAACCAGACTTCCTTGCCAAGCTTCTCGGAAGCCAGCACGCCGGACTCATGGAGGATTTTCAGGTGGTGCGAAACGGTCGACCGGGCCAGCGTGGAAACCTCGGCGATCTGCCCGACATTCAGCCGCTCGCCAGGCTCGAACAACAGCAGAATGCGCTGCCGATGCTCATCGCCCAGCGCCACAAAGATTTTCGACATCGCCTGCCACGCAGGCGGGATCGCTTTGGAGTAATCGTTTTTCATATCGACAATCTTAGTTATATCGATATGTTTTGGTCAAGAACTTTCTTGAATTGCCACCACTTTCTGATCTACGAGCACAGGTCCGGCAGAACTCCTTTGAAGAGGAGGCCCTGCCGAACCTGACCAGTCAAGCGAATTCGCTTTCCTCTTCTTCCTCGCGTAGCTGGGCGATATCCCGTTCCAGATGGTCGCTCCAGACCATTTCGAGAGGCTCTTTCTCCGCTTTGGCTTCCGCCGTGGCAACTGCTGCCTTTTTCTGGGCAGGCGTCAGGTTTTCTTCTTTGGGCGCATCTTCAAGCTCTTCCTCACTCTTGCTCTTGCGGAAGAAGAAGCCATTTTTCGGGTAATAGCCGCGGCGGATAATGTAACCACCGCCTTCGCGGCGTGAATCGGTCTGCAGAAAGACTGCGTTGTCGACACCCGATACCATGTCATCAGCATCGGAGTCGGTCATCACGGGGTAAGGTGTGCCGAACTCCGCTTCCTTGATCAGCCCCTCCTCTTCCGCGCTCAGATGCTCGCCGGCCTGCTGCTTGCGCTTGGCGTCCTGCGTTTTCAGGGTGATATCGGCAACTTTGGTCTCAAACTTGTTGCGGTCTTTCGGCTTCTTCTTCATCACCTTGTCTACCGTGGTCCGCTTGTCGAACTCGGTAACGGCACCGGCGTAATAGAATCCCGCAAAGGAATCATGCACGTAGTCATCAAAAAAGGCCTCTACCTCGGGTGGCAAGGGATTCGGCTTCTCGAAGAAAGGCAGCGCAAATCGTTCCCAACTGTCGAGTGATTCCCGATTATTGGCCCTGACCCGGTGCCACTGGTTCATCCGGCGTTCATCTGCACGACCATAGGGTGCTTTTGACTCCTCACCCGGCATCACTGGTGGCGCATCACGCCGAAAACGAATCGCCTCCAGATCGCCGGCCAGCATCGTGTTGGCTTCCCGCAGATCATGCTGGTTTTGCGGGCTTGCCGCCTTGAAACTCTCCGTCTTGTCGAGCGTGCTCAGTCGAGCAGCACGCCAGCGGTAATAGAGCTCCATGTGCTTCTTGAGCAGACGTCCATCCTTGCCTAGGGCTGCGGTGTAAGCCTCCCAGGATTTGGCGAGTTTTGCGTCGACCAGCATGTCATCTTGCGTGGTCGGTTCCAGTTTACTGAACGGAACCAACGGCACCCCGGCTGCCAGTGCTGCCTTATACATGAAGGCAAGCGGAATTTGCGACAGCAGCGAGGCCTGGCCATTCCGACTTCTGCCCTGCTCGCCCGGTCCGTAACCACCACCAACGTCGGAATGCACCCCGGGCATCATCACTTCATGCGCACCCTTTATTTGCGTCACAGGAAAGTTCATCCGCAACTCGTGCGCCGCGATCAGATGCAGGCAGTCTTTCACTGATCCTGGCAGTGCTTCGTCGACATCGTTGGCCCAGTCCCAGTGGCCATCGAAAATGGCATCGGGCAAGGGCATCGTGCGCGATACCGAAGCCGAACCACCCACAGAGGCAACCACATCGAACAAACCCAGGAACTGCACATGGGTCGCGATCCCGGCCAGCTTGCCGCCTTCGAGCAGGCGGTCAAAGCGGTGGCAGAAGGCGACGGCTTCCGCTGCACCACGCGAGAAACCGAAGACCGATACGGTCAGTGAAGGGATTTTGGGCTTGGGCTTCGCCTCCAACGCTGCTTTCAATTTGGCGATATGAGGCTCGAACCAAGCCTCGTGGGTCAGGGTTTTGTTGTCTTCCGACCCTTGTACCGCGCGGCCAACTTCGTGGCTGTAGGCTTGGGCGAGATTACCGACTTCCTCATCTTTATAAAGTGGCTGATCCAGATAAGCCGTCATGTGTAGAGCATTCATAACCTGAAATATGCCCCATACGATGCGAGGTAAACCGCCTTTGGCAAAGGCCTTGCCATCCTGGCTTTCGGTTGGTTCACCAATTTCTCGAAAAGGGGTGCCTACCCCTTGGATATAGAAACGGTGATAACCAGCTTCAGTTTCTTGAGAGTAAGCCTGATAAAGTCGCGCCACATTGCTATGGCTGAATTGCTCTTTGCTCAATTGCAAATTGGGCATCGGCGGTGGCCCCTTAACTGCATCAGGATCTCTACCAGCTTTGCGGGCCTCATTCTTCGCTTGTTTAAGTTCTTTATCTGTCCAGGGTACTGGCTCCCGCTGCCCTTTAAGATCGCGCCCCATGTGGTTGTTCGTACCATCAAAAAATAGACCGACATTGACCGGGATACTGCACGGAAGATTGGTCGTTTCGTCGCAGCCTGCTAACTGGCTGGCCGATCTCTCTTCCGCGCTTGGCTTGAGGTAAGCAGCAACCGGATACGGCGCCTTCTCAAGTGTGGAGTTGATAGGCATGACGAATTACTCTGCGTTGGCAGGTTTGACTGGTGGAGGGATTGGATGTTTTGGATTACGAGGACCAACGGGACTCACAACCACACGTACTTCGTCGTTCGGAAAAAAGTGCAAATACACACTTCCCGTCTCCTCGTATTTCTCAACCTCCACAGTTTTTTCCTTGACGTTATGTGTATGACCAACAGGCATATCCCAACGAACACGAACCTTCATGCCGGGATACCAGACGCGGGGAATCGAAGTGCAGCAAATATTGGCGATTCCAGCTCGCCATGCATTCGTATTCCCCCCCCCCGCCCCATTTACGCTGGCTGAGTAGATGTAATTTCCAGTGTGGTTCACAACGCCAACCTGCGCCGAAGCCGTCGCCGGTTCGGTGCTAGTTTGTTCATTGTCCAAGCCAGCACAAGCCGAAAAGCTCAGTGCGCTCAGTAGTACCCATATCAATTTCATGTCAAATTTTCCTTTCAGTCTGTCGCCAGAACTCTGCCGGTAGTACAGCAACTTCGGCGGCATAGTCGGCACCTTCGCGAATAGCCTTGAAAACACAGTGCATTGCCGGGTGTTCGGTGAAATCATCGCTCAGCATCAAAGCCAGTATGGCGAAATGCCGCCTTGCGCCAACGCCTTCTATGCCGTTCTGGCTGGCAATGGCCAAGTGCTTTTTGACACAGGCATAGTTGGCAGCCGGTTCCTGCATATCGAACAAGTCAGGTTGCGTGTCATGCAACGCGCCGATCACCGCATCCGCCTCTGCCTCTTCAACCAAGTGCGAAAAGCGCGCATCATCCAACAGCCAGCAGTCGAAATCGACGGTTGCCGGGTTCTGCGAGCCATCGCCCGGCCAGTCGATAAGTTCACCTGTACGGTCGACGCATAACCAGCCGTGGATCGGCGCGAGGAAATGCTCGCGCTCGGCAGCTGTCATGGTGGCGAGCAGTGTCGGCAAGACTCGGGTATCACCCCAGCGCACCGGCCATTCAAGCGAATCCTCGGTGCGAGCCAGCAGGTAAGTCCGGAAATGAGCCGCCAATGCTTGGGCGGGAATAGCGCTGTAGAGCAGGCTGAGCATCGGTTTTCCGCTGCAGGCTTCGGCCAGTTCCTTAAGCCAGGGGGCCTGTTTTTCAAGTTCGGCAGGCAACCTGAGCAGATGAGGTGCAACGGCCTTCAGTCCGACTAGGCGTGTATCGTCATAGAGCGTACATTCAACGTGACGCCGCCATGGAGAAACAGTCAGCAGCGTCTGATCGAAGCTGGCGTCGAGCAGGACGTAGGTGTAACCGGTGGCCGTCCCCTGTTCGCGGAAATTTTGCAGTGCGGCAAGCAGGCGTTCGTACGTGCCCGGTGGCCATGGATTGACTGCGAAGTACATGGCCTTCCTAGGCTGCCGCCGGTGCCGAGAACGGGCTGCCGCTCTTCATGGCGGCAAGCATGCATTCCACACACACATTCTGCGGAAACGCCGGCAACGCATAATCCCCCTTCTCCGGCCCCGCAAACGACTTCTTGCTCGCATGCACCGTAATCGTCCCCGGGCACTGCACGGTGATGCCGCCGTCGATGGTGATGCTGGCGCCACCGGCGACGGCGATGTGAATCTTCTTGGCCGCTGCGAAGTCGATGTGCTGGGTAGCTGAGACGAGCTTCACGTCCTTCTTGGCCAGGAACTTCATTTCATCGCTTTGCGCTTGCAGGTCGATGTCGTCCTTGGCGGCGATCAGTTTGAGGCCGGTGTTGCCGTCGCCCGGGTTGATGGCACCAGCCAGCAGGCCGATGGCTTGACCGCTGTGGATGCGGGCTTTGCCGGCGATGGCGAGGTTGGTGTCTTCGCCACTGGCGAGGACGAGGGTTTCGCCGTTGGTGTATTGCAGGTTCTGCCCGGCGACGTGGCCGATGCCGGCTTTGCCGGTCTGGACGATGGCGGGGTCGGTGAGGTGCGGGCGTTTGTCGGGGCTGGCGTTGATGTTTTTTTGTTGGGCGTCTTGCTTGGCGGCGGCTTGGTCTTTGGCGTCGACCATGCCGCTGGATACTTTGTGCAAGGCTTTGAGCGGGGCGGCTTCGGGGTCGATCTTGCTTTGGTCTTGCCCCTGAGTACCGATGGCGCTGGCGAGCTGGACGGTCTGGTGGGTGGCGGCGGCCTGGTTAAGGGTTTTGGCCAAGGTGTCGGCTTGCCTGAGCAGTGCCATGGCCGGGGCCATGTCGCCGGCGGGTTGTGCCGTCGATGCTCCGGCGGCTGGGTGGGCCCAGGTGGTCATGACCAGGCCTTGGCCACCACGTAGCGCGCCCCAGGCGTCGGTGCGCAACTCCGTGCCGGTACCGCGGAAGGAGCCGCGGTAGTTGTCGGCCTGGTGGATGAGGTGACCGAGGTTGAGTTCGCTGCTGTGTTGAGTGCTTTTGAGTTGCAGGCGTTGCTGTTGGTCGCTGTCGTCGAGGAGCAGTTGGTTGTAGCCGCTGGCGCTGCCGAATTCCTTGCTCTTGAAGCCGGTGAGGGCGGCACTGTGGCGGTGACTGCTTTCGGCGGCGCCGTGCCAGGCGGGGCTGTTGCCGCTGGCGGTGTTGCCCTGGCCGCTAGGGCGGTGATCGCTGGCGCTATCGAAGAGATTGTCGGTTTGGGTTTTAGTGTTTTCGCCGCCCGGGGTGGCGGCAATGCCGCCTTCGCCCTGGCCGTTGTAGAGGGCGCCGAGCAGGTAGGGGCGGTCGATGTCGCCGCCAACGAAGTCGACGAGGACTTCCTGGCCGATGCGGGGGAGCCATTGCCAGCCCATGCCGGCGCCGGCTTGCCGGCTGAGGACGCGGACCCAGCAGGAATCGCGGTCATCCGGCGTTTCGGCTTGTTGCCAGTGGAAGCGGATTTTGACGCGGCCGAGGGCGTCGCACCAGAGTTCGTCGGAACCGTTGGCGGTGGTCTGGCCTTCGGGGCCGACGACAATGGCGCTCATCGGGCCCGGAGCGGTGGGCCGGGGGTTGATGCGGGCACCGGAGCGGTCTTCGAGTTCGGGGCGCCAGGGGACGTTCGCGGCATGGGCGTCGAAGGTGTTGCCGTAACCGCGGTCGACGGCGAGCCTGAGGAGTTCGGCCGGGAGGTTTGGCGGGGCGCTGATCGGGATCAGGGTGTCACCCGTCGCCAGAGCATCGCTGGCATCGATCTTCTGGCTGCCCTGTCCGAGGCGTTGGGCGATGGCGGCGATGGCTTCGCCGCTCAGGTTGTTGATGCCGATGTGGGTGATGTCGGTGGCGTTATACCGATGTTCGGCCTCGGGCTTGGCGGGATCGACTGGCAGGCCAATCAGGTCGAAGGCGGTGCCGGGGCGCAGGCTGCGCACGGTGCTACGACCCAGCCAGGTGCGATGCCCGGCTTCGCGAGCTTCCATGGCGAGCCGGCCATAGCGTTCGGCTTCGGCGGCATTGGCCCAAGCGTAGAGGCCGGGGTGGTCGTGGCTTTCGAGGACCGGGGCGTTCTTGCCGCCGATGGGCTGGGCGCTGGGGATGTTGAGGGTGACGTTCTTCTTGGCCTTGTAGTCGTAGGTGACGGCACTGATCACCGAACTAGCCAGGCGGTGGCGTTCGCCGAAGGCGAGGATAGCGTCCTGATCCTCTTGCGAATCGGCCCGGTGGTAGCGAATGCCCTGACCACCGTTGGCCGATTGGGAAACGATGTCTTCGGGAAAGCGCTGGCTGTCGGCAAAGAGACGCAGGCGATGGCCGGCCGGGGCTTCCTTGTCTTCTTCGACGCACCAGCCAAGGCCTTCTTCGGCCAGCAGGCGGGAGACGAAGGCGTAGTCGGATTCGCCGTATTGCACGCAGTAGCTGCGTGGCCGGGCATCAGCCAGGAAGCCGGCGACTTCGTCGCTCCATTGCCAGCCCGCGACATCGGCGTAATCGGCAAAGACTGTTTCAACGATGTCGATGACGGTCTTTTCCTGGAAGACGCGGTTGTGGCGGCCACGGCTGAGCAGCCAGATCCACGGCACGACGGTGAGGCGATAGCGGGCAAAGCCGCCGTCGGCCCCAAGTTTCTGGGCGGCGCGGACGAGGCCGCTGCGGGCCGCTTGCGAACCGTCGGAGAGGCGGGTGTTCAGGCTCAGGGAACGGCCGAGGAAACGCTTGAGTTCGAGGTGGGTATCGGTCGCCAGCAGGTCGATGCAGAGTTCGCCCCCCCCGGACAAGGCCTCCCGCCCCCACCAGGCCTCGACCGCCAGATCAGGCCCCGCTTCATCGCGCCAGGTGAGTTCGTAGAGACGGGTGTCAGAGAGAAAAGTCGGGAGCATGAGGGATTGCCGGGGGAGACCAAACGGGAGGTGCATCCGTCACAAATTAATGACGAATGATTTTTGCGGGATTTTACGCGAATTGAATAGAATTTCGCGATCTTTCGCGTGAATTGCTTCACATGCAGCCAGCATTTCCCGTAACCGGAAAGCTCGAAGGCTGAATCGTCCTGGCCTAGCGCACGCTGACCGTCAACCGGTCGAAGCGTCCCTGATCATCCATCACCGTGATGTCGACCCGCCCTGTTTCTTCCAGCCGGTGAATCAGCGGCATGGCGGCTGAGCGATGGGCGACGAGGCGGCCGTTGATCAGCCAATAGACCTGCCCGCGATGGCCGCGAAGTTCAAGGCGGACCACCGGCGGTTGATCCGGGCGCGGCCGTCTGAGCACCTCGCCGTTGGTCAAGCCGACGATGCGCAGTCCGGCTTCCGGCTCGCTCTTCGCCTGGCACTTGGGATCCCATGGCGGGGTCTGGGCCTTTTGCCGGATATCGGCGCTCAGCCACGGCTCCAGCGCCGCCGGCCAGCGCACGGCTTCGACCCGACGGCTTGGCCGCGAACTGCAATCTGGCGTAACCTGCTGGCCGCTGACGGCATCGACCTCGTAGCTGTAGCGTACCTCGCCGTTGCGCAAGCGATCGGGGAAAGTCGGCGGCGCAGTGCCGTTCAGCACCCAGGCCAGGGCTTGCCGATGGCAGAGGCTTTCTTCCGCCGGATCGAAGCGCGTACCCAGCGGCCAGCAGATCTTTTCCTGTTGCACGGAGGGCGGCGGAACTCGCGTCGTGGCCGGCTGACGGTCGAGTGCATCGAAGATATCGACCAGCAAGGGCGCGGCAATATTGGCGCCGAAAAAGCCCGGATTGGGCGTGCCATCCGGCCGGCCTATCCAGACGCCGACGGTCAGGCGGTCCGACACGCCAATCGACCAGGCATCGCGAAAACCAAAGCTGGTCCCGGTCTTCCAGGCGATGCCGCGGCGGATGCCCGGCCCCTGCTCGACGGCACGACCGACCGGGCCGCCGGATTCCAGCACGTCACGGATAATGAAGGCGGCGCCGGGCGACAGCATGCGCTGCTCGACCAAGGGCGCATCTGCGGTATAGCGCGGCTTGCCGGACACGCCCTGACGGGCGAAGGCGGTGTAGGCGCCGACCAGTTGTTCCAACGTCGTCCCCGCGCCACCGAGGATGACCGACAGGTTGGGCGTTTCGCCTTTGGGGAAATCCAGCTTCAGGCCACCGCGGCGCAGCGCGGCGACGAAACGGTTCGGCTCAAGGCGGTCGAGTACCTCGACGGCCGGAACGTTCAACGACTTGGCCAGGGCTTCGGAAACGCTGACCGCGCCATGGAAGGATTGCTGGAAATTACCCGGCTGGTAGCCGCCGAAGGATTGCGGCACATCGGCCAGTAGCGATTCGGAGTGGATCAAGCCTTCATCCAGCGCCAGTCCATAAAGGAAAGGCTTGAGCGTCGAGCCGGGCGAACGCGAGGCGCGCACCATGTCGACAAAGGCGAAGCGGTCGACGTCGCCGAAATCGGCCGAACCGGCATAGGCCCGGACTTCCAGCGTTTCGTTATCAACCACCATGGCGGCCATCGAAACGCGCGGTGGCAAGGCGGCCAGCCGGCTGGTCAGCAACAACTCGACGGTCTGCTGGGCTTGCGCGTCGATGGTCGTGTCGATGCGGAGCCGGCCACGCGCTTCCTTGCGCAGGCGTTCGGCCAGCAAGGGTGCCAGAAGGGGATCGCGGATGGTCTGAGCGATGATCGGCTCCTGCAGGGCATCGCGGATTTCCGTCTCCGGCCAGACGCCGGCCATGCGGTGCAGCACCTTGTCACGGGCGATCCGGGCACGGGCGGGCTGCCGATCCGGCCGCAAGCGCGACGGGGCCTGCGGCAAAACGGTGAGCAGCGCTGCATCGGCATGGCTCAGGCGCTTGGCCGGCTTGCCGAGATAGGCGCGACTGGCCGCTTCGACGCCTTCGAGCACGCCGCCCATCGGGGCGTAATTGACGTAGATGGCGAGAATTTCATCCTTGGAGTAATGCAGTTCGAGTTGCAGGGCGCGCAGGATCTGCCGGACCTTGCCGGGCAGCGTCCGGGGCGTCGGCTCGATGATGCGGGCGACCTGCATGGTCAGCGTCGAACCGCCGGAGACGATGCGCCCATGCCACGCCCATTGCCAGGCAGCGCGCGTCAGCGCCAGGGGATTGACACCCGGATGCCAGCGGAACCAGCGGTCTTCGTAGCGTTCCAGCGCCTGCAGATAGAGCGGCGAAACGTCTGCGAGCGCCACCGGATGACGCCAGACGTGGTCACGATCCGGAAAGGCCCGCAGCGGCGTGCCGTCGCGGGCCACGATCAGGAGCGCATTCGGCGCATCGCGGCCGGGCACCGGTGGTGGGAAAGCGACGTCAAGGCCTGCCAGTAGCAGCAGGGCGAGCAGCACGCCCCACTGCCAGCGCGGACGGCGGATCAGCCACCCGCGCCAGGAATTCGGCCAATCCGCGCCGCGCACCGGGTCTTAGGGCTTGGCCGGCGCTGGTGTTGCCACTGCTGCCGGCGCTGCGGCTGGCACAGGCACCGGAACAGCCGTCGTTTTTTCCTTCCCGTCCGTCACCGTCAGCGTGGCATCGCCGGTCGCCAGACCGTAGACATCCGGCCGGTACATATCTTCCGCGTAGATCGGCGGGAAGACGAACTTGCCGGGGGTAACGACACGGGCACGGTAGAACAGGCTGAGCTTGCCCTGCAGACGTGCTGCCACGACGAAACGGTCATCGCGGAACTCGACGTGCTGGATGCGCGGATCCTGCATCGCCTCGGCCGGATTGACGTTGTTGATCAGCGTGCTGGCCATGCCCTCGCCCTGGGCGATGTTGAGGTTCTCAATCTCGAGGCCAGCCGGGATGTGATCAACCACCATGCCGGTATTGATCCAACTGCGTGGATTGACGTTGATGCGGACGATGACCGACTCGCCGACCTTCAGCGCCCGGCTCTTCAGCGGCTTGCCATCGGCCTCGAAAAGGTCGCGCGTCAGGGCGATGGCATCGTCGCGATTGGCCGGCATCTTCGCCGGGTTGCCGCTGAAGGCGAGCTGCAGGTAGAGCCTTTCCTTGTGCGCGTTCTTGATCCGAACGCCGCCCTGCAAGGCAGCAGCAGAAAGCGGACGGACCAGAGTGCCGGAGCCGTTGATGGTTTCCGGCTTTTCCTTGCCCAGCACTTCGGCCGTCCAGCCGGCCTCGCCTTCGCCGGCCTTGGCAAAGTTGCGGCCGAGCAGGAAGAGCGCCAGTTTTTCCTGGGTGCTGGTGTAGCGGTTCTTGCCCAGTTCGGCGGCAGCGACGGCGACCAGATTGTCCTGGCCTTCGACCTTCAGCTTGTGGCGATCGAGCAGCGCGTAGGACAGCGCCGCATCGCGCAGCGGACTGCCGTAGTCGCCCCACCAGTAGCCGGTATCGCGACTCTTCTTGACGCCTTCGGCCAGCGCCGTCTGGGCACGCGTTTCGTCGCCCATCAGCTTGAGGGCCAGACCAAGATGGACCAGCGCCAGGCCGGAATGGGCCTGCTCGCGCAGGTCGAACATCTGGCGCAGCGTCGACAATGGCGCCTTGGCTTCACGGGACAGCACGTAGGCGCCATAGGCCAGCACGCCGAAGCGACCGGAGCCACCGTAGCGGTAATCCTGCCAGCCGTTCTGGTTATAGGTCACCTTGCCGGTGGGCAAGCCGGCCGCCCCTTCCTGCAGATTCTTGAGCAGGAATTCCATGGCGTTCTTCTGCATCGCTTCCGGCACCTTGAAGCCCTGTTCGCGGGCATCGAGCAGGAAGTTGCTGATATAGGCCGAGAGCCAGTACTGGTACTCGGACATATTGCCCCACAGGCTGAAGCCGCCGTTCGGTGCCTGCATGGCACCCAGCTTGGCGATCGCCTTCTCCAGCATGTCGGCGCGCTGGTCGCGGCTGTAAGGCTTCAGGCCGAACAGCTTGGCGCCCTCCTCATCAACCAGCACATGCGGGTAGGCGGTGCTGGTCGTCTGCTCGGCGCAGCCGTACGGATAGGTCAGCAAGCCCTGGATGGCACTGCGCACGTCGATCGGCGCCTTGTCGGAGAGGATCAGGTGTGACTGGACGGTGCTCTTCAGGAAACCACCAAGTTCGGACTCCTTGACCTCGACGGTTTCACCCGGCCCGACGGAAAGCATTTTCAGCACCTGCTGCTGCGGCGTCGGCGCCTGGACTTGCAGGCCGAAGCTGCGTTCCAGCTTGAGGCCGGCAGCACTGCTGACCAGCACGCGGACATCGGCCAGACCAAAGGCGTTGCCGGCTTCGAGCGGGAAGCGCAGGGTCTGTTTCTGCTGGTCCTTGAGATCCAGGTCGCGCTCGGCGTTCTGGATCTTCAGGCCGTCGGCGTTCTCGATGCGGACCTTCAACTTTTGTGCGGCCCCGGAAAGGTTGTGCAGGTCGAGCGCGATGGTCGCGTTGTCGCCGACGGTCAGGAAGCGCGGCGTCATCAGTTCGGCGACCAGCGGTGCGGCGACGATGGTTTCCGCCTCGGCGCTGCCGAACTTGTCCGGTGCAGCGACCACCGCCATCAGGCGCAGGGTGCCGTTGAAGTCTGGCACGTCGAGGCCGATTTCTGCTTCGCCCTGCTCATTCAACTGCACCGGCCCGGAGAACAGATCGACCAGACGAACCTTCTTGGGCAGGCTCTTGGTCGCCTTCGGCGCAGCATCTCCACCGAACTTCAGCTTGCCCTTCTGGCCGCCCATCTTCTCGATCAGGCGACCATAAACATCGTATTGATCGGCGCCGTAACGCAGCTTGCCGAAGAAATGGCCATGCGGATCAGGCGTCGCGTAACGGGTGATGTTGAGGATACCGACATCGACCGCCGACAACGTGACCACCGCCTGCTGCCCGGGCAGGCCGGGGACTTTCACCTTCACCTTCAGGCGTGTGTCCGGCAGCATCTTCTTCGGCGCATCGAGGCTGACCGCCAGCTTGCGGTCGCCGCGCTCGAGCGGCAGATGCGTCAGGCCCAGCGCCCGCGCCGGGGTGACCTTTTCACCGGCGCTCCCCGGTCGCAGCACCACGGCGGAGACGTAGAGGTCATGGCGTTTCCAGTCCTTGTCGACCGGAATGTCGATGGTCGTGCCTTCGAGCGGCACCGAAACGCGCTTCAGCCAAAGGGTCTTGTCGGCCTCAACGGTGACCAGCGCTTCGCCGGCATGCGGCGGGGTGATGGTCAGCTTGGCAGTCTCGCCATCCTTGTAGGCCGGCTTGTCGAACTTCAGCGCCACCCGGTCGGGACGGACGCCTTGCGTTTCGTCGCCACGCGCACTCCAGCCGGCGTAGAAGCGGTACTTGGTGATCTGGCCGGTTTCCGAATCGGTGATTTCCACGCGATAACGGCCGTACTTGACCGGCAGGCCAAGCTTGCCGCGGCTGCCATCGGGAATGCTGACGACCGTCGTATCGACCAGTTCGTCGGTTTCGGTGAAGCCCGAGTGCCAGCCGCGCTGATCGTCGAAACGCCAGTAGTAGTCGCGGTTTTCTCGGAACAGGCGAACCGGCAGCGCCTTGCCGCCATGCAGCTTGGCTTCGGCGTTGGCGCGGATCACCTCGAACTGGGCAACGCTGCCTTCGCGGGCGTAGTCGCCGGTGAACAGAGGACGGACACCGACCAGCACCGGGGCTGGCCAGATCACCCGTTCAAAATTGCGCACCACCGGCCGGCCGCCGCTTTCGAGCAGGCTGAGCGTGGTTCGCACCGTGTAGGGCGAACGCTTGCCCTTGGCCGGCGCGAGATCGACTTCCAGCGCCAGGTCGCCGTTCTCGTCGAGCTGGTTCTGCTCGAGTTCGACGCGCTGACGCTGGCTGTCTTCATTGGTATCGCCGAACTCGAAGCCGGGCAGCTTTTGCGCCAGGGGATTCTTCTGGCGCTCGAAGACGGCAACGCCGAGCAACTGGTTGCCAACCGCCGGGGCGCCGTAGAGGTAGGCGCCCTTGATGTCGATTTTCAGGGATTCGTCGGGCGAGACCGTCGCCTGCTTGCTGTTCAGGTCGAGTTTCATGCGTTCGGGTAGGAATTCCTCGACCCCGAAGCGGAAGCTGGTCGTCGCCAGCTTGTCGGCGGGATCAGCCCGCAGTTCAAGGGTCCACGCGCCGGTGGCGGCGTCGACCGGCAGTTCGATGCGGCTCTGGTAATAACCGCCGAGCTTGGCATCCGGCTGCCAGGTCGCGGTGAACTGGCTCTTGCCGTCCGGACGACGGAGGATGGCCTGGATCGGCTGGGCTGGTACCGGTCGCCCATCGGCATCGCGGGCCAGCACGGAAATGTCGAACTTCTCGCCGGGACGATAGAGGTTGCGCCCGGAGTAGGCGAACAGGCGCACCGGCCGACCAGGCAGGCCGGCGACATCGTATTCGGACAGGTCGAGCGCTGGTTCCTTCAGCGTAACCATCGATATCTGCTGGCCGTGACGGGTGATGATGACCTTCGCTGCAGCCGGCCGCTCGGCAAAGTTGGCGCGACCGCTGCTGTCGGTTTCGGCGCGCCCCACCACCTTGGCGTTCTCGTCCATCCAGGTCACTTCGACGCCGGAAACCGCCTTGCCGGTGGTCAGCGAACTGACGTAGGCATCGGCGCCCTTGGCGAACAGGCGGGTGCTCAGGCCGAGATCGCTGACGTAGAAATAGGTCACTTGATAGTCGTAGCGGAAGCGGTTGGGCTGGCTCATCACCGCGATGTAGATGCCCGGCTCGCGCAGCTCCTTGATGTCCTCGACCGGCAGGAAAGTGACGTTGCGCTTGTTCGGCTTCTGCTCGGTCAGGAAGCGGCCGACAAAAACGCTTTCGGTCAGGGTGTGCAGGCTGTCCAGCGACCAGTTGTTGACCGCCCCCTTGAGGCTGGTGGCGCGCCAGTCGTAATCGCCCTCGTACTCCACGTCGTAGTCGTAATCGTCGTTGTTCTGGCGCTTGGCCCGCGCCTGCGGGCGCGGCCCGCTGATCACCTTGTCGAGGAAACGCGGCAATTGGTCCGGCTTGACGCGCAGGAACTGGACATCAACCTCGGGCACATTGACGGTGACCACCGGCAGACCACCATTCTGCTTGGCCGGCAATACGGTGCCGCGGCTGGCGAAGTAATAGGCGGGCGCTACCGTAGCCGTTATTACCGAGTAACGGCCTTCCTCATTCAACTTTTGGCCAGAGAGCGAACTGAGGCCAGCAGCGACACGAACCACATAGCGCGTCTGCGGCTTGATGTGCGGAAAATAGAGAATTCGCGGATTGTCGCCTACCACCCAGGCGCCCTTGACCAGCTTGCCGCCCTCGGTCGCAACATCGGCCGGCTCGGTACTGACTTGCGGATTGGCGCTACCCGGCGCGCCCTCTTCTCCTTCATCCTCGGACTCATTCACCTGCGTCTTGGCATCGCCCGGGCGCGGCGGCATCTCGAAGACCTGGATCTGTTCGTCGTAACCCTTCTTGGCGTCCATCGGGAGGGTAAAACTCAGGGCCAGCGATGGCGATCCTTCGAAATCGCGATTCGAGAAATCAGCAATCTCGAATGGCCCATCCCCGGCGCCCGTCGTCTCCGATTGCCATGGCTTGGTGTAGATCAGAACAGCGGCGATCGCGATCGCCAGCGCCACCAACCAGGGTACAGCCCCGAAACCCCGAATCTTCGACAAACCTGACATCTACGTATTCCTCAAGACGACTAAAACGGCAACGGATGAAGACAATCAATTCTGGCCGCAAATTATGACACGTCGATCCCGCTCTCTGGGGACCCAAAAATCAGCTACAAGCGCATTGGAAAATGGCGATTTCCTGTATCAATCAAACCGGCGGAAATTCAATGGATGCGGCGATTACGGGATTTGTCGCCAAAGACACCGATTCAAAACGATACTCAGCATCGGGTACAATCGAAATCTGCCCTTAACCTCTGACCCAACGCCGTTCAGCAGCCCATCTCGTGAGCACCGCCATCCAATCCCGCCTGAATGAATTCCGGCAACAGCGCCGCGTTCAGGCCGGCTCGCTGATCATTACTGTCTTTGGCGATGCGATCCTGCCGCGCGGGGGCCGGATCTGGCTGGGCAGCCTGATCCGCCTGCTCGAACCGCTCGAACTCAACGAACGACTGATCCGCACTTCCGTCTTCCGTCTGGTCAAGGAAGAATGGCTGCGCACCGAAACCATCGGCCGGCGTGCCGATTATGTGCTGACCCCATCCGGCCGCCGCCGTTTCGAGGAAGCGTCACGGCACATCTATGCTTCGGATGCGCCGCTCTGGGACCGCCGCTGGCGCCTGATCCTGGTCGTCGGCGATCTCGACCCCAAGGTCCGCGAGCAGGTGCGACGTGCCCTGTTCTGGCAGGGTTTTGGCGCACTGGGTGCCGATTGCTTCGTGCACCCCAGCGCCGAATTGTCCAGCGTGCTCGATACGCTGATCACCGAAGGCCTGTCATCGGCCATCGGCGCGCTGATGCCACTGTTCGCCGCCGACGCGCGTTCGGCCCAGTCGGCCAGCGATGCCGACCTGGTACGCCGGTCCTGGGATCTGGGCCATCTGGCCGAGGCCTACAGCGCCTTCGTCGCCACCTATCAGCCCATTCTTGATGAACTTCGCCGCGACCATCTGGCCGGCGTCAGCGAGCAGGATGCCTTCCTGCTCCGTATCCTGCTCATCCACGATTACCGGCGCCTGTTGCTGCGCGACCCGGAATTGCCGGAAGTCCTGCTGCCGGCCAACTGGCCTGGCCAGCAGGCACGACTGTTGTGCAAGGAACTGTACAAGCGGCTGGAATCGCTCTCCAGCCGTCACCTCGACCAGTTGCTGTGCCTCGCCGACGGCCGCGTGCCGGAAGAAGACGTCACGCTGGCCGAGCGCTTTCCACAGAACGACCCCCTATCTGCCTGATCAGGCGTCGCGTTTCTTCAGGTCCGTCAGCGACACCACATCCGGCATCTCGATCCGCTTGCGGTCGGCCTCGACCGCCGTCAGCGGCGTCGTTTCGACCATGGTTGCCAGGCAACGTCGGGTCAGTTCCTGATACGTTCGCGTACCGTCGCTCTTCCAGGCCATTTCCTGTTCGGTCAGCGGCCGGATCACCTTGGCCGGCACACCGGCGACCAGCATACCGGGCGGCACTTCCTGGCTCGCCTTGACGAAGGCCGAGGCGGCAACGATGCTCGCTTCGCCGATCACCGCGTTGTCCATGATTACGGCGTTCATGCCGACCAGGGCATTCTTCCTGATGCGGCAGCCGTGCAACACGGCACCATGACCAATATGGCCGTTTTCCTCGACCACCGTATCGGTGCCGGGAAAGCCGTGCATGACGCAGGTGTCCTGCAGATTGGCCCCGGCCTCCAGGATCAGGCGGCCGAAATCGCCGCGCAGGCTGGCGCAGGGACCGACATAGCAGCCGGGCCCGACGATCACATCGCCAATCAGCACGGCGCTCGGATGAACATAGGCGGTGGGATCGACCACCGGGACGATACCGTCAATGGAATAAACGCGGAGGTTTGACATAAGACAATGTTTTCCTTTGATATTTTGATTTATTATAAAACTAGTTTTGAATAACAGAATTCAGGGGCAAGCATGAGTGAGGAACTGGAAGGAAAACACGGCGTCCAGTCGCTGGAAATCGGCATGGGCATCCTGCGCGCCATGGCCAATGGCCAGCGCTCTATGATGCTCAAGGATATTGCCGCAGCGGCCGACATGCCGGCCTCCAAGGCGCATCGCTACCTGGTCAGCCTGATTCGGGCCGGCCTGGTCGACCAGGATCCGATGACCTCGCGTTACGACCTCGGCAGCTTCGCGCTGAACCTCGGCCTCGTCGCACTCGACCGACTGGACCGCGTCCGCCTCGGCCTCAACGCCATCACCGAATTGCGCGATGAAATCAACCAGACCACGGCGCTTGCCGTCTGGGCCGACCAGGGACCTGTGATCGTCCGCTGGGAACGGCCGCGCCGGCCGATCACGGTCAATGTCATCACCGGCACCGTCCTCGATCTGCTCAGTTCCGCCACCGGCCGGGTCTTCGCTGCGTGGATGCCGAAGAAGATCGTCGCCCCGCTGATTGCGGAAGAACTGAAGAAACCGCACATCCCGCCGGAATTGCGCAGCAAGCAGGCCGTCGAAGCACTGCTCGCCGACATCCGCACCCAAGGCTACGCGGCGACCAATGGCCAGCACAAGGTGCCGGGCATCGAGGCCGTCGCCGCGCCGGTCTTCAATTTCAAGAACGAAATCACCATGTCGCTGCTGGTCGTTGGCGTCCAGGGCATGCTCGACATCAGCCCGGAGAGCGATGTCGTCGAAAAACTGAAACGCAGTGCCGAAGCGCTGTCGCTGCGCCTCGGCGCCCACGGCGAACCGAAGCAGCCGTAAGGCGCGTTCATTCCCGCTCGCAAGGGAATGAACGGCCGGCTTACAACCAGGCCGGCGGACGCTTGTCGAGGAAAGCGGCAATGCCGTCTTTCGCTTCATCGGTGGCGCGCTGACGGGCAATGCGCTGGGCGGTCTCTTCACTGATCGTTGCATCGATCGGCTGACCGTTCACCGCACCAATCAGATCCTTGGCCGCCTTCTGGGCCTGCGGGCCGCCTTGCAGTAAGGCCTCGACCAGTTGTGCGACACAGCCATCCAGTTCATCCGGTTCGACGACATCGCCGACCAGGCCGATGGCCAGAGCGCGCGGGGCCTTGATCCGCTCGGCGCTCTGAAAATAGCGCAGGGCATGGCGCGGGCCGATGGCGCGCAGCACGTAAGGGCTGATGGCCGACGGGATGATCCCGAAGCGCACTTCCGAAGTGGAAAACACCGCATCGCTGCTCGCCACTGCCATGTCACAGGCGGCCGTCAGGCCGGTGCCACCGCCGAGGGCGGCACCCTGCACGCGGGCAATGGTTGGCTTGCTCATCTGGGCCAGGGTGCGCAGCATGCCGGCGAACTTGCGGGCATCATCGACGTTCTGCTCGTGAGTGAATTGCGAGGCGCGCTTCATCCAGTTGAGGTCGGCGCCAGCCGAGAAATGCTTGCCGCGACCACCGAGCAACACCACGCGGACGCTGGTATCGGCATCGAGTTCCTTGCAGGCTGCAGCCAGTTCGGCGATCAGCTGTTCATCAAAGGCGTTGAAGACAGCCGGGCGGTTCATCCAGATGGTGGCGACCTTGCCGGCCCGTTCGATTTCCAGGGTTTCGTACATGGCAGCCATCCTCAGCGGTTCTTGAACCCTGGCTTGCGCTTCTCGACAAAGGCCGCCATGCCTTCCTTCTGGTCTTCGAGGGCGAAGGCCGAGTGGAAGACGCGGCGCTCGAACAACAGACCTTCGTTCAGGCTG
>JAGTRS010000035.1 GCA_018262195.1 Pseudomonadota bacterium
GGTCCCGTCGATCCGCAAGACCTCCGATCTGGTTCAGGAAATTGCTGCCGCCTCCAGCGAACAATCCTCCGGCGTCGCCCAGATCAATGGCGCCATGGGGCAACTCAACCAGGCCACGCAGCAGAACGCCTCGGCCTCCGAAGAACTGGCGGCCACCGCCGAAGAACTCGGCTCCCAGGCAGAACAACTGCAGCAGACCATGACCTTCTTCCATCTTGAAGACAACCAGCGTAGCGGCAGCCGCAACTTCACGCCGCCGGCCGCTCGATCCTCTGGTGGTGCAGCCAAGCCACGGGCCGCAGCGGTCCAGGTCAACGAGGGTGACTTCGAGCGCTATTGAGGAATGATCATGGGACAACTGATGAAGTCCGGGATAGGGATGGTCGCTGCTGTGGCCTCAACTTAGATGGACTACAGCAAACTCCCCTCCAAGGAAATCGAGCGCCTGGCGCGTAGCATTCATCCGGGGGCATGGGCGGTTGAGCCTGAGCGTCCGCTGGCAACGCTGCTTGGCTCGTGTGTTGCAGTCTGCCTTTTTGATCCGCAGGCCAGAGTCGGTGGGCTGAACCATTTCATGCTGCCGAACATGCAGCGCAGCCATCACGACGAAGTCGATTCCTTGCTGTCTGGCGACTTCGCCATGGAGGCGTTGCTCAATGCCCTGCTGCAGCGCGGTGCGAAGAAAATCCGCCTGCAAGCCAAGGCCTTCGGTGGCGGGACGATCATCGAGACTTCCGGGGGGGCGCTGAGCATCGGCATGCGTAATGCCAATTTCACCAAGGAATGGCTGCAGCGTGAGGGCATTCCACTGCTGTCATCGGATTTTCTCGGGCCGTGGTCGAGAAAGGTCCTGTTCGTGCCGAATACCGGAGATGCCTACTGCCGGCGCATGGTGACCAACATGGCCACGGCTGAAGTCATTGCGCGCGAAGAGCGGGCTTATGCCGAGACGCTGGTCAAGAAGCCGAAGCCGCCCGAACACAAGGTCGAGTTGTTCTGATGATCGAATCCTCCATAACTGACCAGGAATTCGCACTCTTCCAGCGGCTGATCTACAAGATTGCCGGCATCAGCCTGAGCGATGCAAAGAAGGTGTTGCTGGTCGGGCGCCTCACCCGTCGCCTCAAGCAATACGATTTCGCGACCTTCAGCCAGTATTACCGCATGCTGGCGACCGGTGAGCATCCGGAAGAGTTGCAGACGATGGTCGATCTGCTGACGACCAACGAAACCTATTTTTTCCGCGAGCCGAAGCATTTCGATTTTCTTCGTGACGAGATCATTCGGAAGCGGACCAGTCCCGCACCATTCAGGGTGTGGAGTGCGGCGAGTTCGAGTGGTGAAGAGGTTTACACGCTGGCCATGGTGCTGGCCGAAAACGTCCAGAACAGCCCGTGGGAGATCGTCGGTTCGGACATCAGCACGCAGGTGCTGGCCAAGGCTGCTACGGGACATTACTCCGTGGCGCGTACCGAGGGCATTCCGCCCGCTTTCATGCGGAAGTATTGCCTCAAGGGCGTGCGTTCGCATGCCGGTACCTTCCTGATCGTTCCCGAGTTGCGCAAGAAGATAGCGTTTTATCAGATCAATCTGACGAACCCGATCGATGCCGGTATCGGGGATTTTGAGGTCATCTTCCTGCGCAATGTAATGATCTACTTTGACCCGGAAACCAAGGCAAAAGTGGTTCATAACCTGCTGCCGCGCCTGAAACCCGGGGGGTATCTGATCATCGGGCATTCCGAGACCCTGACTGGCATTACAGACCGGGTCGAGGCAATACGGCCTACCATCTATCGCAAGCCATGATCTCTTCCGGCGAGCCGCTCAATGAAGTCTTTCTGAATCCGGGCGAGTTCTACTTCGGGGGGGAGAGAACGCGTATTTCGACCCTGCTCGGCTCTTGCGTTTCGATCACCCTCTGGCATCCCCGCCGGCGTATCGGTGGTATGTGCCACTACATGCTGGCCGAGCGCAAGCGTCCGGCGAATGCCCCGCTCGACGGTCGTTTCGGGACGGAGGCTTTCGAGATGTTCCTGCAGCATGTGGAAGCGGTTGGAACGCAGGCCAGCGCGTATCAGGCGAAAATATTCGGTGGTGCGAACATGCTGGTCGGGGCGAGTGGTGAGAAGATGGACATCGGACCGCGTAACGTGGCCCTCGGACGCAAGTTGCTGGCCTCGAAAAACATTCTCCTGATGGCTGAGCATGTAGGCGGCAGTGGCCGAAGAAAACTGCATTTCGATCTCTGGAGTGGCGACGTATGGCTTGCCTTCCCGGAAGGTAGCGATGCCCAGATCAGGAGTAAGCGTGGCTGAAAAGATCAAGGTGATGATTGTCGACGACTCGGCGCTGGTCCGTCAGGTGGTCGCGCAAGCCTTGGCCACCGATCCGGGGATCGAAGTGATCGGGGCAGCGGCCGATCCGATATTTGCGCAGCAGAAGATGGCTGCGCAGTGGCCCGATGTGCTGGTGATCGATATTGAAATGCCGCGCATGGATGGGATCACTTTTCTCAAGAAGATCATGGCCGAGCGCCCGACGCCCGTCGTGATCTGCTCTTCGCTGGCCGAAAAAGGCGCTCAGGCGACCTTCGAAGCGCTGGCCGCCGGCGCGATATCCATCATCACCAAGCCCAAGGTCGGTCTGAAGAGTTTTCTCGAAGATGCCTCCAACGACATCGTGCAGGCCGTGCGCAGT
Source organism: Pseudomonadota bacterium (assembly GCA_018262195.1). Taxonomy (GTDB): domain Bacteria; phylum Pseudomonadota; class Gammaproteobacteria; order Burkholderiales; family Rhodocyclaceae; genus Azonexus. Next base: position 2,701 of record JAGTRS010000035.1, read on the forward strand.
GCTGCCCGGGCCAATATGCTTGCTGTTCGAAGTGCCGCCAGCGGGCTGGCACCGGTCATCAACCGCCCGAAGTTGAGCGCGGATGCGGTGCTCAGCCCGCCGGGCAATCGGGCGCTGGAGCGGACGACCGATCAGGTGGTGGCGATTGGCACCTCAACCGGCGGAACGCAGGCGCTTGAGGCGGTGCTGACCAAACTGCCGGCAACCAGTCTGGGGATCGTGATCGTTCAGCACATGCCGGAGAAATTCACGGCGATGTTTGCCGAGCGGCTGAACAGTCTCTGCCAGATTGAGGTGCTTGAGGCGAAGAATGGCGATCGCGTTATTCCCGGCCGTGCCCTGATCGCACCTGGTGGCCGGCACATGATGCTGAAACGTAACGGAGCCCAATATGCAGTCGAAGTGGTGGATGGTCCGTTGATCAATCGCCACAAGCCGTCCGTCGATGTTCTGTTCCGATCCGTGGCCAAGTGTGCCGGGGCAAACGCCCTGGGCATCATCATGACCGGCATGGGGGATGACGGGGCGCGGGGAATGAAGGAAATGCACGACCTTGGCGCCAAAACCATCGCTCAGGACGAAAAGAGCTGCGTGGTGTTCGGCATGCCGAAGGAAGCGATCAAACTCGGCGCCGCCGACCAGACCATTGCCCTGGATCAGATTCCGGCGGCGATTGTCAGTTACTGCAAGCGATTCTGAAGAGGGACTTCGATGAATATTCAAGATGCACTGGAAAAGATCGCTGCAGAGGCTGCGCAGGGCGAGATGATTTTCCCGACCGGCACCCAGGTGACACTGCGGGTACAGCAGGCGCTTGATGATCCGGATTGTTCGGTGGAGCAGTTGAGCAAGCTGATTTCAGCCGAGCCGATACTGTCCGCACGCGTTGTCAGTGTGGCCAATTCGGTGGCCTACAATCCCTCCGGCCGGGCCATCAGTGATGTCCGGAATGCTGTCTCGAGACTTGGTTTCAGTACTGTCCGTACACTCGCCACGGCCATGGTGGTGCGTCAAATGCAAGGGATGGCGAGCCTGCCAGAGCATCGTGCGATGGCCGCCCGCCTCTGGGAACATACTGCCCATGTGGCAGCACTGGCGCGAATCATTGCCCGGCGCGTCACCCGGCAAGATCCGGAGGCCGCGTTTTTCGCAGGCGTCGTGCATGAAGTCGGTGGTTTTTACCTGATCTCGCGGGCCAGCGCATTTCCCGGCTTGTTCGATGGCGAGCTGGAGCCTTGGCATGAAGAGGGCGAGGCGCAAGTCGGGCGCTCCGTTCTGCGTGCGCTGGATGTGCCGGCCAATATCCTTGAGGCCATTGAAGTCTTGTGGTCAGGCTATCTGGCCATGCCCGCCCAGTCGTTGGGCGATACCCTGCTGCTGGCCGATCAACTGGCACCGGTCGAATCGCCGCTGTCCAATCTGGCCGGGATGGGCCAGAAAGGGATTGCCGCCGATATCGACATGCTGATTGGCGACGAACTGCTGAGTGAGATTCTTGCTGATGCGGCGGATGAGGTCGGATCGCTGACCGCCGCGCTCAACGCCTAGCGGTGCTTTTTGACTGTCCCGGAAAAGAAAAAGGCCGCGTAAGCGGCCTTTTGAATGGAAGCGGCATAAGCGCTCAGGTCAGCATGTCGGCCCAGATGTTCTTGGCCCAGCCCATGGCGACCTTGCCTTCCAGTTCGTTGCGGGCAGCCGAAACGCCGCCGGCACCCTTGACCGGTTGCACGGTCTTGGTTGCGGCATCGTACTGGTGCACCGAAGAAACGTGGATGACGTTTTTGGCATCGACGAAGCTGTAGCAGGTGTTCATCACTACCGGTTCCGGGTTTGGCTCCAGACCGGACAGCATGTTGAGAATTGCTGCAGCAGCGAGCTTGCCGTGCTGGTTGGCCATGTGGCCGGACTTCGGCATGGTCGGCGCCGGGAAGACCGCGTCGCCGAGTACGTGGATGCCCGGTGTGCTGGTCGATTCCATCGACAGCCAATTGATGTCCACCCAGCGGTTGTTGATCATCTTGATGCCGGACTTGGCGGCGATGTCGCCGGCCCGGTGCGGCGGGATCACGTTCAGCACGTCAGCCTTGAACTTGTCGAATTCCAGTACGGCGGTGTTGGTGCCGACTTCGACATCCTTCACTTCGCTGTTGTTGCGGTATTCGATGATGCCCTTGTAGAGATCGGTCCAGGCCTTGGTGAACAGGCCTTTCTTTGACATCACATCTTCGTTGGCATCAAGGATGACGACCTTGGATTTCGGCTTGCTCTTCTTGAAGTAGTCGGCCACCAGGCAGGCGCGCTCGTAAGGTCCGGGCGGGCAGCGGTACGGTGCCTTGGGGATGGCGATGGCGTAGGTGCCACCGTCCTTCATCGATTCCAGCTGCTTGCGCAGGGCGACGGTTTGCGGGCCGGCCTTCCAGGCGTGGAGGATCTTCGACTGGGCATCGGCATTGTTCAGGCCGGGAATCTGGTCGAACATGAAATCGACACCCGGTGACAGGACCAGACGGTCGTAGCTCAGGGCACTGCCGCCCTTCAGGGAAATCGTTTTCTTGGCAGCATCGACCGAGACAACATCGTCCTGAATGACACGAACGCCCCATTTGCTGCGCAGGCCTTCGTAGCTGATCGTGATGTCTTCCATCGTCTTGGTGCCACCAATGACCAGATTGGAGATCGGGCAGGAGATGAAAGTCGGGTTGCGCTCGATCAGGGTGACCTGAACGCCGCCTTCGCTCCACATGCGCAGGTACTTGGCAACCGTGGCGCCGCCGTAGCCGCCGCCAACCACCACGACATGGCCGCTGGCCTTGCCACCGCCGGCACAGCCATAGAGGGAGGCCATTGCGCCGGCTGCAGCGCCGACCTTCAGGAAATCACGTCTTTTCATTAGCATCATGTTTTTCTCCCCTTATTTTTGCGCAGCGAAATAGCCAGCGATCAGATCGAGCTGGGCTTCGGTATAGCCCTTGGAGATCTGATGCATGATCGAGGCAGGCTTGTCGCCACTCTTGTAGTCGGCGAGTTTCTGCAGGATCTTGGCTTTTTCCATGCCGGCCAGGGCGTCCATGCCGGCGCCCTTGACGGCATTGCCGTTGGTTCCGTGGCAGTTGGCACAGGTGGCGGCCAGGTTGCGGGCAAGGTAGGGATCGGCCGCATGCGAGACGCTGGCAGTAGCCAGCAGGCACAGGGCTGCGATGGGAGCAAACAGTTTCATCGAGACATCTCCTCTAGTGTTGTCGATACGCCATATAGCCGAAATTATTAGTGATTTGTCCTTATCAGCATAGTGCCAAGGTTATAGCCCTTTGGCCCAAATTGCATGCTGCATTGCAACAATATTAGTAGTTGACTATATAAGTGTGCAGTTATACATTGATAATTGATAGAAATCAAAAAGAACGGCATGGACGAAACGATACAGGTGTTTGAACAGGTGGCCAGGTACTTCGGATTGTTGTCCGATCCGACACGCTTGCGCATCTTGTCCTGCTTGTGTGCTGAAGAGCGTCCAGTTCATGAGGTCGTGGAAAAGATTGGGCTGACACAAGCCAACATTTCGCGGCACTTGAACATTCTTTACCGGGCCGGGGTGGTTGATCGGCGGCGGGAGGGGAGTTCTGTGATGTATCGGGTGGTCGATCCAAATTTTGTCGACATCTGCCGAACGGTCAGCATCACGGTGGCAAGCCGTGATCTGGGCGATCAACTGGGGGTGGCGGCAGCAAGTTGCAGTACTTGATGTCAAAAATCGGAGGGGTTTATCCACATGGGTGATATCGTCAAACAACCGGGGCGTCTGCGGCCCGCACCGGAGAACTTCCTGTCGGAAGAGCAGGTCAAGGCCGTAGGTAGCGGTCGTCGCGACTTCCTGCGCAAGAGCTTCCTGGCCGCGGGTGCGGCATTGGCAGCGCCGATGGCAGCCCGTGCTGCCAGCGACGGGGATGTCAATATTCTCGAAAATCCGGCCTGGACCACGTCGCTGGGCCAGCCGGTAGCGACCAATCCGTACGGCATGCCGTCCAAGTTCGAAAGCCAGTTGCTGCGTCGTGAATCGCCGGGTCTGGCCCGCGTTGGTGGCGCCTCGGTGTCTTTCGCACCGCTGCAGGGTCTGTTCGGCATCATCACGCCGTCCGGCCTGCATTTCGAGCGTCATCATCAGGGTTGGCACGACATCGATCCGTCCAAGCATCGCCTGATGGTCAATGGCTCGGATGATTCCCTGCTCAAGAAGGCCAAGGTCTATACGCTGGACGAGCTGATGCGCCTGCCGTCGGTGTCGCGCATTCACTTCATTGAATGCGGTGCCAATACCGGCCTCGAATGGGGCAATGTTGCGGTGCCGACTGTGCAATACACGCATGGCATGCTCTCCTGTTCCGAGTTTACCGGGGTGCCATTGAAGGTGCTGCTGGAAGATTGCGGCGTCGATTACAAGAAGGCGCGTTACGTGCTGGCCGAGGGCGCCGATGGCTCCTCGATGACCCGCACCATCCCGATGGAAATGGTCGAGTCCGGCGAAGTCTTCGTCGCCTACGGCCAGAACGGCGAAATGCTGCGTCCGGAAAACGGCTACCCGCTGCGCCTTGTCGTGCCGGGCGTGCAGGGCGTTTCGTGGGTCAAGTGGCTGCGCCGCATCGAAGTCGGTGACAAGCCCTATGCCACCAAGGACGAGGCGGTGCACTACATCGACCTTCTGCCCAATGGCCAGCATCGCCAGTACAGCTCCATCCAGGAGGCCAAGTCAGTGATCACCACCCCGTCGGGCGGCCAGACGCTGCTCGACAAGGGCTTCTACAACGTTTCCGGTCTCGCCTGGTCCGGTCGCGGCAAGATCAAGCAGGTCGATGTCTCCTTCGATGGCGGCATCAACTGGCAGACGGCGCGTCTCGAAGGGCCGATCCAGAACAAGGCGCTGACCCGCTTCAACATCAACTGGGTGTGGGACGGCTCGCCAGCCATCCTGCAATCGCGCGCCATCGACGAAACCGGTTTCGTTCAGCCGACCTACGGCCAACTGCGCAAGGTGCGGGGCACCAAGTCGATTTATCACAACAACGCCATCCAGTCCTGGAAAGTCATTGAAAGCGGGGAGGTCAGCAATGTTCAGGTTCTCTAAGACCCTTCTCGTTCTCGCGCTGGCCAGCGCCTCGGCGACGGCTTTTGCCTTCGACAAGTATCAGGGTGTCGGCCGTCAGGCTACTCCGGCCGAAGTGAAGGCCTGGGACATCGATGTTCGTCCGGATTTCAAGGGTCTGCCCAAGGGGTCGGGCAATGTCGAGCGTGGCAACGAGCTGTTCGAGGAAAAGTGCGCCTCCTGCCATGGTTCCTTCGGTGAGTCGAACGAGGTCTTCACGCCGCTGGCCGGCGGCACGACCAAGGACGACATCAAGACTGGCAACGTCAAGGGCCTGTCCTCCGGCGAACTGCCGCAGCGCACGACCTTTACCAAGGTGGCAACGATTTCGACGGTCTTCGACTACATCCAGCGCGCCATGCCCTGGACGGCGCCGAAGTCGCTGAAGCCGGACGAGGTTTACGCCATCCTCGCCTATCTGCTCAATCTGCAGGAAATCGTGCCGGCTGACTTCACGTTGTCCGACAAGAACATTGCCGACGTGCAGAAGCTGCTACCGAACCGTAATGGCATGACGACCGACCACGGCATGTGGCCGGGCGCACCGGCCAAGAAGGGCGGTATCGGCAATGGTGGCAAGCCTGATACGGCCAACAAGGCCTGCATGAAGAACTGCAAGCCGGAAGTGCAGATCGGTTCGACCTTGCCTGATTACGCCCGCACGGCGCATGGCGAACTGCGGGATCAGAACCGTTCATTCGGTCCTGTCCGCGGCACCCAGACGCTTGGTCCGGAAGCCGCCAAGAAGGCAGCCGATGCCGGCACGCTGGAACTGGCGACGAAGAGCGGCTGCATGGCCTGCCACGGCATGAAGAGCAAGATCGTTGGCCCGGGCTACAGCGAAGTTGTCGCCCGCTACAAGGATCAGACGGATGCCGAATCGCGTCTGATCGCCAAGGTCAAGGCTGGTGGTCAGGGCGTCTGGGGTTCGATCCCGATGCCGCCGAATGGTCATATCAAGGATGAGGACATCACCACGCTGGTGAAGTGGATCCTGTCAGGCTCGAAATAACCCAATTTCTACAGAGGAGAAGTCATGAACAATCAACGTCGCACCGTACTGAAATCTGGCTCCGGCGCCGCCCTGCTGGGCATGCTGGCTGCCGCCGGCATCATCACCCCGGGCATGGCTCTGGCTGACTGGAACAAGGCCGCCTTTGACGCCAAGAGCATGGCCGACACGCTGAAGGCGCTGGGTGCTGGCAGCCCGACCGACAGCAAGGACGTCCAGGTCACCGGTCCGGACATCGCCGAAAACGGCGCTGTCGTGCCGGTTGGCGTGGCTTCCACCCTGCCGAACGTGACCATGGTCGCCATCCTGATCGAGAAGAACCCGAACGCGCTGGCCGCTTCCTTCGTGTTGCCGGAAGGCACTGAAGCCAACGTTCAGACTCGCGTCAAGATGGGCCAGACCTCGAACATCTACGCACTGGTCAAGTCGGACGGCAAGTTCTTCATGTCGACCAAGGAAATCAAGGTCACGCTGGGCGGCTGCGGCGGCTAAAACGGGTTCGAAGCTACTGCGCTCGACATGACTTCGTTGCGCTTGCTCGCCGTGCAGATTGCACTGTCTCGCAAACGCGCCTCGTCCTGTCATCGCTCGCTACGCTTCGTTCCCCGTTTTGACACTTACTGAATTTAGGAGATAGAAACATGGGCAATCCAATGAAAATCCGCGCCGCCAGCAAGGACGGCGTTACTGAAGTCAAGGTTCTGGTCAGCCACGAAATGGAAACCGGCCAGCGCAAGGATGCAGCTGGCGCCATCGTGCCGGCCTGGTTCATCACCGAGCTGGTTGCCAAGCATGGCGACAAGGTCGTGCTGACCAGCGATTTCGGACCGTCTGTGTCCAAGAACCCGTACCTGGCTTTCAAGTTCAAGGGCGGCGCCAAGGGCGAGAAGGTTACGGTCAGCTGGAAGGACAACAAGGGCGATACCCGTACCGACGAAGCTGCCATCAACTGATAGCGCGAATGGTCTGTTTCGTCATTGGCGAAGCAGACCACGATACGGCAGTCAGGTGACACAGATCACCACTGCCGTTGCCTTTACCCCGTGGAGGAGTAATCAATGATTCAACGTTTGATTAAAACGCTGGTCGGTACGGCGGTTGTTGCCGCTTTTGCCGGCAGTGTCATGGCCCAGGACAGCAAGGTGGCCGATGAGCTCGCGAAATATCGCGAAGCGCTGGCCGACGGCAATCCGGCCGATTTGCTCGAAGTGAAGGGCGAAGGCCTGTGGACCGAGAAGCGCGGTCCCAAGAATGCCTCGCTTGAGCAATGCGACCTTGGCCAGGGGCCGGGCAAGGTGGAAGGCGCTTATGCCGCACTGCCAAAATATTTCAAGGACACCAACAAGGTAATGGACGTCGAATCCCGCCTGGTGCATTGCATGGTGACACTTCAGGGCTTTACCCAGGCCGAGGTGACCAAGCAGTGGTTCTCCAAGCCGGGCAAGGATTCGGACATCGAGGCACTGGTTACTTTCATCGGCGCCAAGTCGAACGGCAAGCCGATCAACGTGCCGGCTACCCATCCGGAAGAAGCCAAGATGGCCAAGATGGGCGAGTACATTTTCTACCGTCGCTCTGGTCCGCAGGATTTCTCTTGTTCGATCTGCCACGGTCAGGACGGCAAGCGTATCCGTCTGCAGGACCTCGGCAACCTGACGACCAAGGAAGGTGCGGGTGTCGCCATGAAAAATTGGCCGTCGTATCGCGTCTCGCAGGGGGCGGTCTGGACCATGCAGCGTCGCCTGATCGACTGCATGCGTCAGGCCCGCTGGCCTGAGCCGAACTATCTGGCCGATTCGATCATCGCGCTGGAAACCTATCTGCAAAAAACTGCGACCGGCACCGTGATGGAAACGCCGGGCATCAAGCGTTGAACAAGGGGACGATCATGAATTTCAAATTTGCCCTCTTTTTCGGGGTGACAGTAGCAATCGGTGCCCCGGCCTTTGCGCAGAAAGCCGTTGAAGCACCTGGTGGCAAATATGCCAAGGAAGCCGAGCAGATGTTCCGCACCTCGTTCAAGGCTGAGAATCCGAAGTACTGGATGACCCGTCTGGAGCAGGACGAAACAATGAAGACCTGCCAGCAATACCGTGACAACCCGCCGCGCAAGGTCGGCGAAAAGCTGGAAAAGCTGAACGCTGCAACCATCCGCTATCCGGTCGAAGGCAAGTTGATCGGCGACTGGAAGGAAGGCGAGAAGCTGGCGGCGGTTGGTACCGGCGGTCACATCGGCTTCATCCAGCCCGATCCGGCCGGCCGCGTTCGCGGTGGCAACTGCTACGCCTGCCACGAGCTGGCCAAGAAGGAAATCGCCTACGGCACCATTGGCCCCAGCCTGCGCAATTTCGGCAAGGTCCGCGGCAAGGACGAGGAGACGATCAAGTACGTCTACGACAAGATCTACAACTCCAACGCCTTCACAGCCTGCACCAACATGCCGCGTTTCGGCCTGCACAACTGGCTGACGCCGGAGCAGATCACCCACATCGTGGCTTTCCTGATCGATCCGGAATCGCCGGTCAACAAAGACTAGAACTTGCGTGATTAACCCGGCGTGGGTAACCCGCCGGGGCTTTTTTGGCTTCGCCAAAGTCTTATCTTCAAGGATTTAAAAATGAGCATGAATCGTCGGGAATTTCTTCAGGTCATGGCCGTCGCGGCGGCGGGTGGCATGTCCCTGCACAGTGATCTGGCGCTGGCCGAGAAGGGTGCAGCCAAACTTTATGACCTGCCAAAATTCGGCAATGTCAGCCTGTTGCACATCACCGACTGTCATGCCCAGTTGCTGCCGATCTACTTCCGTGAGCCAAACGTCAATCTCGGCTTCGGCGACCAATTCGGCAAGGTTCCTCACCTCGTCGGCGACAACCTGCTCAAGCATTTCGGCTTCAAGCCCAACACCATCGAGGCACATGCCTACACCTACCTGAATTTTGAAAAAGCTGCCCAGACCTACGGCAAGGTCGGTGGCTTCGCCCACCTCGCGACACTGGTCAAGCGCATGAAGGCGAATCGCCCCGGCGCGCTGCTGCTTGACGGCGGGGACACCTGGCAGGGTTCCGGCACGGCACTGTGGTCGAACGCGCAGGACATGGTCGATGCCTGCAAGGCGCTCGGCGTCAATGTCATGACCCTGCATTGGGAATCGACCTACGGCGAAGCCCGGGTCAAGGAAATCGAGGAAAAGGATTTCGCCGGCCAGATCGACATCGTCGCCCAGAACGTCAAGACCACCGACTTCGGCGATGCCGTCTTCAAGCCGTTTGTGATGAAGAATATGAACGGCGTGCCGGTGGCCATCATCGGTCAGGCCTTCCCCTACACGCCGATCGCCAATCCGCGCTGGCAGACGCCGAACTGGAGCTTCGGCATCCAGGAAGAGAACATGCAGAAGACCGTCGACGAAGCCCGTGCTGCTGGCGCGCAGGTCGTCGTCGTTCTCTCGCACAACGGCATGGACGTTGACCTCAAGATGGCCTCGCGCATCAAGGGAATCGATGCCATCCTCGGCGGCCACACCCATGACGGCATGCCGGCACCGGTAGTCGTCAAGAACGCCGGTGGCCAGACCCTGGTCACCAACGCCGGCTCCAATGGCAAATACCTTGGGGTGCTCGATTTCGACGTCAAGAATGGCAAGATTGCCGACTTCCGCTACAAGCTGCTGCCCGTCTTCGCCAACCTGCTGCCGGCCGACAAGGACATGCAGACGCTGATCGACAAGGCGCGTGCGCCCTACCTGTCCAAGCTCAACGAAAAGCTGGCCATCTCCGAAGGCACGCTCTATCGCCGCGGCAATTTCAACGGCACTTTCGACCAGGTCATCCTCGATGCTCTGATGAAGGTCAAGGACGCCGAAATCGCCTTCTCGCCTGGCTTCCGCTGGGGCACCTCGCTGCTCCCCGGCCAGCCCATCCTGATGGAACACGTGCTCGACCAGACGGCGATCACCTATCCGTGGACGACCGTGACCAACATGAGTGGCGAGATGATCAAGACCGTGCTCGAAGACGTCTGCGACAACCTCTTCAACCCGGACCCGTACTACCAGCAGGGCGGCGACATGGTTCGTGTCGGCGGCCTGCAATGGACCTGTGAACCGACCGCCAAGATGGGCAACCGCATCCAGAACATGATGCTCAAGGGCAAGCCCATCGATCCCGCCAAGACCTACAAGGTTGCGGGCTGGGCTCCGGTATCCGAAGAAGCCAAGGGCTCTGGCGCGCCGATCTGGGACGTCGTGGCTGAATACCTGCGCGACATCAAGACCGTCAAGCCGGTGAATCTGAATCTGCCGACCCTGAAGGGTGCTGCCAAGAATCCGGGTATCGCCTGATGAACAAGCGCCAGTTTTTCAGGCATACACTGGTCGTTGGTCTGCTGGCTGTGTCGTCGCTTGGCCTGGCGGCCGACTGGGCGCCAGGCAGCACCGATTGGGACAAGCTGCCGGAGATCAAGAAGTCGAAGCTCAGCCTCTACCTGACACCGCAACAGGCCTACGACATGAAGAAGAAAGACCCGAAAGGCGTCGCTTTCTTCGATGTCCGGACCCGGGCCGAGGCGATGTACGTCGGCTGGCCGAGTGATGCCGATGCGCTGGTGCCTTTTGTCGAACATCCGGAACTGATGACTGAGTGGGACGACAAGCGCTTCATGTACAAGCTGGAGCCGAATCAGGATTTCGTGCCGGAAGCGGAGCGCCGTTTGAAGGAAATGGGCTTGGGCAAGGATGCGACGATCATCCTGATCTGCCGCTCCGGTGACCGTAGTTCAAAGGCGCAGGATCGCCTGCAGATGGCCGGTTACAGCAAGGTGTACAGCATTGCCGAAGGCGTCGAAGGCGATACCGCCAAGGACGGCCCGAAAGCAGGGCAGCGTTCGGTCAACGGCTGGAAGAACGCCAATTTGCCTTGGACTTACAAGCTGGACAGGGCAAAGATGTATTTCCCCCGCTAACTCCAGCCTGTTCAGGGCTGAGCTGCAGGGTCGGCAAGATTCGTTTCGGATCTTGCCGATTTTTCTTTTGGGGCAGGGCGATCGACGAGCGCATTGGTCAGCCCGGCGCCAACCCACATGCCAATCAGGGAAATCCAGGCGGTCAGGGCGAAGATGGCTGCACCTGAAACGCCAGCCCCCACTGCGCAACCACCGGCCAGCATGCCGCCGAAGCCCATGCAAACAGCACCGACGATATAACGACGCATGCTGTGGCCGTCCTTGAAACCTTCCAGTTTTAGTTCCTTGCCCCAAAGCGCGGCAAGGAAGGAGCCGAGGACGACACCTGGAACCAGACCGATATTGAAATCCCAAGGTTGTCCTGGTGGGGACAGTACGAGCATCAGCGTATCGGCTGATGGACCGGTAAAGCTCAGGCTCTGGACCGGAATGATGTCGAAAGACTGGGTGCCGATCTGATAAGTGGCCAGCCAGGCCAGTCCGACCATGATGCCGACGCCAGTGGCACCGAGGCATTCGCGGGCACCCAGTTGGGCGCGGCGGGCGAAGTGGATAGCCGCAGCAAGCCAGATCAGGCCGAACAACAGCCCGCCGAAGTGGCCCATGTGCAGCGTGGCCAACAGGTCACGGGTTCCGCCACCCTCGATGGTCCACCAGCCGGAAATCCAGGTGCGCAACGGCGAAAGCAAGCCGTTCAGCGAAGCTTGGGCGGCGACGGCAAAAATCAGTCCGGTGAGCAGGGCGCGCAGGTTGCCATTGGCAGCGAGGACCAGCATGCGCGATGAACAGCCGCGGGCCAGGATCATGCCGATGCCAAACAACAGTCCGCCCACCAGAGCACCAGAGATACTGCCGGTGGCGGCCAGTTGGCGGGCCTGCGAAACGTCGAGCCAGCCTTGGGTGATGAAAAACTGGGTGGCGATGACGGCGGCAGAAAAAGCGAAGAGCCAGACGGCCAGTTTGCTGCTGCCATCGCGGTTCCAGAATTCAACGACCGCTGAGCGCAGGCAGAAGCGGGAGCGCTGTGCGAACAGGCCGAAGAGCATGCCGATGATCAGCCCGGCCAGGGTGACGGTTGTCTTCTCGCCCAAGGTTTCGATCAGGCTGTTCAAGTCCATCATATTCTTGGTTCAGTTAACTGCTTGCATGCAGGTGGATTTCAGAACAGCTCGATTTCTCCGTCGCTGCTGCTCTTGGCGTTGCTGGCAGCATTGCTCGACTGGAGCGCATCGCCCTTGACGTGGGAATTGACCAGCAACTCAACCAGTTTCTGGCTGCGTTTCCGGAAGCGCTGGAGGCCATCGGATTCGTTGTCGTGCTGCAGGGCAAGGAAAGCATGCATGTATTCGCCGACATTGACCGTGCGCTGGCTGATGCGCGACATCATTTGCGTGACGATGTCTTCGAATTGCATGGCCATCACGCCTTCCTGCGTCAGATTGTGCATCTGCTCAGTGACAGCGGTGATGTGGTCGGAATGTTCGCGCGCCTTGCCGGTCAGCTCCAGCAATTCGCTGCCCAATTCGTGCAGTGTCGTGCGGGATTTCTCGGCGATGCTCATGTCGATGTTGGTTGCATCAGCGATCCGGACGCCCACTTCCTGCAGCGACTTGAGAATGTCGCTCAGCCCGTGACGAATATCGACATTGAATTCGCCCGTGCGCGCAGCAAGATTGCGTACTTCATCGGCGACCACGGCGAAGCCGCGGCCAGCTTCGCCGGCCCGGGCAGCCTCAATGGCGGCATTCAATGCCAGCAGGTCGGTTTGCTTGGTGATGCCGGCGATGTCGTTGAGCGAACCGTTGATGTGCTTCACCTGGTTCTGCATCTGATCGAAACTCTGGGCGATACCCTGGCTGGTCTTTTGCAGTTGGGTCATCTTGCTGACGAACTCGCCAATCAGCAAATTGGTTTCGTCGAAGAAGCGCTGCAGGCTGACCTGAGAGTTTGCCTGGCTGTTATTCGAGTCGGTCATTTGCAGCATCTGATCAATCAGTGAGCGCAATACCTGGCGCTGGTCGGATGACTGCGATTCCAGCCCGGTCAGGCTACCGGAAATCTTGCTGACCGAAGCGCGAATGACTTCCTGTGCCTCCTGCATGTCCTTTTCCAGCGAGGTAAATTGCAACTCGGCATGGGCCATGGCCTCGTTGGAAAGTACATGGTATTCGGACATGACATCGTTCAGTTCCTGAACGTGGCTCTGCTGGCGCGATTTCCAGCGATTTCTTTCGCTAAACGAAAAGAGAATGGCTGCTACGACCAGTACCGCAATCAGCAGGAAAAAGTGGACCGAAATCGGCCCACTGACCACCGACCAGACCCACAGCAGGAGGCATGTTGCTGCTGTAAGCCAGATCAGCAGGTCGTCGATTCTTTTCATTGGCAAGGCCTTGAAACGTAACAATGGCCAATTGTAAGGTTTTTGATATTTTTGGTGTAGATAAAGAAGCCTCTCACCCCATCGACTTGAGGTTCTGGATGATCTCTCCGGCCATGGGCTGGGCATCACCGTAGAGCATGCGGCAGTTGTCGGTGAAGAACAGGGCATTCTCCACCCCGGAATAACCGGTGCCCTTGCCGCGCTTGATCACGATGACGTTCTGCGCCATGTCGGCATTCAGGATCGGCATGCCGTAGATCGGGCTGCTCTTGTCGGTGCGGGCGGAGGGATTGACCACGTCGTTGGCCCCAATGATCAGCGCCACATCGGCCTGACCGAACTCGCCATTGATCTCCTCCAGATCGAAGATCTTGTCGTAGGGTACCCCGGCTTCGGCCAGCAGCACGTTCATGTGACCTGGCATGCGGCCGGCCACCGGGTGGATGGCAAACTTCACCTCGACCCCGACCTCCTCGAGCATCTCGGTCATCTCCCAGACTTTGTGCTGGGCATGGGCCACGGCCATGCCGTAACCCGGCACGATGATGACCTTGCTGGCGTAGCGCATCATTGCCGCTGCGTCGAGTGCGCTCAGTTCCTTCATCGTGCCGCTGATCGCTTCGCCACTTGAGGCGGCAACCATCGGCGTGAAGAGGATGTTCGAGATCGGCCGGTTCATCGCCTTGGCCATCAGCTGGGTGAGCAGCGTGCCGGCAGCACCGACCACGATGCCGGCAATGATCAATGCCGGGTTGCCGAGGACGTAGCCTTCGAAACCGACGGCCAGACCGGTGAAGGCATTGAACAGCGAGATCACCACCGGCATGTCGGCGCCGCCGATCGGCAGGGTGACGATCACGCCGAGGATCAGCGAAATGGCGAAGAAGAAGTAGATCAGTTCCGGTTTGGCCGGCGCCATCACCACCATGGCAATACCCAGACCAACGGCGGTCAGGGCGAGGATGACATTGACCGCATTCTGGGCTGGCAGGCGATGGGCTTTCTTCAGCACGCCCTGCAGTTTGGCCCAGGCGACGCAGGAGCCGGTGAAGGAGATGGCACCGATCAGGGCGCCGATGACGGCCAGAACGGTGGTCACGGTACTGTGCACATCGCCACGGGCGAACTCGATGGCGGCAATCGCTGCTGCGGCACCACCGCCCATGCCGTTGTAGATGGCGACCATCTGCGGCATGTCGGTCATCTTGACCTTCTGGCCGGAAATCCAGGCGGCGGCACCACCGAGACCAAGGGCGAGGATCATCAGGACGATGTTCTTCAGACCGGGAACGAGGAAGGTGCCGGCTATGGCGATCAGCATGCCGTAACCGGCGATGACGATGCCTTTGCGGGCGGAAGCCGGGGAACTCATGCCCTTCAAACCGAAGATGAACAGGGCGGCGCCGAGGAACCAGGCGCCTTGAACGTAGAGGGGCAGACTCATCATGCTTCCTTCTTCTTGAACATGGCGAGCATGCGTTCGGTCACGACGTAACCGCCGGCCGCATTGGCGGCACCAAGGGCGACGGCGAAGAAGCCGATGGACTGTTCGACGACGGTATCGGCACTGCCCAGCGCAATCATGGCGCCGACGACCACGACACCGTGGATGAAGTTGGAGCCGGACATCAGTGGGGTGTGCAGGATGACCGGCACCTTGGCGATGATCTCGTAGCCGGTGAAGGCGGCGAGCATGAAGATGTACAACGCGAGCAGACCGTCCATTACGCTTCTCCCATCACTTGTTTGACGGTGGCGTGCACCGTTGCGCCATCGCGGCACAGCACGGTGCCGGCCAGCACTTCGTCGCTCCAGTCGAACTGGAGGCTGCCGTCCTTGATCCACGGCGAGAGGAAGTTGTAGAGGTTCTTGGCGTAGAGCTCGGAGGCGTGGGTGGGCATGCGGGAGGGAAGATTCAGTGGGCCGTGGATGTTCACGTCGTTGGCGATGACGTGTTCGCCCGGCTGGGTGAGTTCGCAGTTGCCACCGGATTCGGCGGCCATGTCGACGATGATGGCGCCGTATTTCATGCGGCCGACCATCTCGCGGGTGATGATGACCGGGGCCTTCTTGCCCGGGATGGCGGCGGTGGTGATGACGACATCGGACATGGCAATCACTTTGGTCAGCTTCTCGACCTGCGCTGCTTTCTCTTCGGCGGTGAGTTCGCGGGCATAGCCGCCGGTGCCGTCGGCAGACACACCGGTGTCGACGAACTTGGCACCGAGGGATTCGATCTGTTCCTTGGCGGCGGCGCGCACATCATAGGCTTCGACCATGGCACCCAGGCGTTTGCAGGTGGCGATGGCTTGCAGGCCGGCAACGCCGGCACCAATGACGAGGACCCGGGCCGGGCGGATGGTGCCGGCGGCGGTAGTGAGCATGGGGAAGAACTTGGTGCAGCGGGCGGCGGCAATCAGGCCGCATTGGTAGCCGGCGCAGGCGCCCTGGGACGACAGGGCATCCATGCTTTGGGCACGCGAGATGCGCGGCAGCAGTTCGAGCGAGAAAGCGGTGATCTTCTTGGCGTTCAGCGCGGCAAGGCGCTCTTTCGACTCGAAGGGCTTCAGGAGGCCGATCAGCACGGAGCCTTCAGGCAGGGCTGCGATCTCGCTGAGGCTCGGCGGAGTGACGCGCAGGATCAGATCGGCTTGGCCGTAGGCTTCCGTTGGGCCGGGCTGGAAGTCGACGTCGGTGTAATCCGAATCGAGAAAGTGGCTCTGAATGCCGGAACTTTGTTCCATGCGTAATCGTGCGCCGAGGGCGGCAAATTTCTTGGCTGTCTCGGGTGACAGCGCGGTACGGCTTTCGCCTTCCGCACTTTCGCGAGCAACCGCCAGGGTCAGCGGCATTGGGGTTCTCCTAGAGGTATTGATTTGAATATTTGCTGTACTGCTGCCGATCAATCGTTATCGATCATTGTTCTATTAATGCATTTGCGCGAAAGATAAGTGATTTGTTATGACCTGAGTAGTCAGAGTTTCTGACTCTTTCGTTCAGCAATGCTTTAACTGTTGGCCATCTGCCATGGGCGCCGGGGAATTGATGAAGCGAAGTTCCTGCGGGTAGGGGAAAAAATCCTCGACGTGGCCGCTGCGGATTTTCTCCTGCGCCTCCTGCCAGAACTTGGGACTCAACAAATCCTTGTGGTGCTTGATGAAAATCTTGCGAACCTGCGGCGAAGTGAGCAGGAAGGTGGCGAACTCCTCCGGAAAGACATCGCCACGATTGACCGGATACCAGACTTCGCCCGACATCTCGGTCTCGAAATCCGGGGCCGGCGGGATCTTGCGGAAGTTGATGTCGGTCATGTATTCGATTTCGTCGTAGTCGTAGAAAACGACCCGGCCGAAACGGGTGACGCCGAAGTTCTTCCACAGCATGTCGCCCGGGAAGACGTTGGCCTGGGCCATTTCACGGATGGCGCTGCCGTATTCGCGGATGACGTGTTCCAGCCCTTCGACGTTATTGGAGCGTTCCATCCGTTCGAGGTGGATGTTAAGCGGTTCCATGCGGCGCTCGATATACAGGTGCTTGATGATCAACTGGTCGCCATCGACTTCGAAGCAGGTGGGGGCCAGCTGTTGCAACTCGGCCAGTACCTCGTCGTCGAAGCGCTTCAGCGGGAACATCACGTTGGAGAACTCCAGCGTATCGGCCATTCGCCCAACGCGGTCGACCTGCTTGACCATCATGAATTTCTTCTTGACGGTGGCGCGGTCCATGTCCTTGGAGCTGCCGAAGACGTCCTTGATCAACTTGAAGACGTAGGGGTAGGAGGGAAGCGTGAACACCAGCATGACCAGGCCGCGGATGCCGGGGGCCATGATGAATTTGTCTTCCGAGTGATGCAGGTGATAGATGAAATCGCGGAAGAACATCGTTTTGCCCTGCTTGCCGAGGCCGAGCATGATGTATAGCTCGGAGCGCGGCTTGGCGGGAAGGATGGAGCGCAGGAACTGCACGTAACCGGAGGGCACCTCCATGTCGACCATGAAATAGGCTCGCGACAGCGAGAAGAGCAGGCCGATCCGCCAGGCGTCGAGCAGTATGGTGTCGAGGTAGAGCTTGCCGTCCTCGTTTTGTAGCACCGGAATGGTAAAGGGATATTCGGTCGCGCCGTTGATCGCCTTGCCGATGATGTAGGCGGCCTTGTTGCGATAGAACGCCGAGCCGAGTACCTGGATCTGGAAATTGACTTCACGCCGGGGCATGCCGTTCAGGAAGCGATGGACGGCTTGGTAAACATGCTCGATGTCGCGTTCCAGGTCGACAAACGGCCGGTGCCACTCGAAATCCCCGACGATCTTGCGAATCGCGCCGCGCAGGCCGTCTTCCTTGGCGTAATAGCTGCGGTAAGTCTGGGTGTCGTCGCCTTCAATGTTCTCCGTCGAAATACTCGGACGAACAAAGATGAAGTCGTTGTGGAAGTAATTCCGGTGCAGGATCTTGGTTGTCACCGAGTTGAAAAAGGTCTCGGCCAGTTCGGGTTGCTTGTGGTTGAGCAGCAGGCCGATGTAAAGCAGCTTGACTTGCTGCCAGGTCGTGTCGTCGATGGAGGCTGCATCGAACTCGTTACGCAGGCGCTCGACGCATTCGTCGACACGGTCGTCGTAGAAGCGGATGCGCTCCTTTACCGCCTTGTGTACGCCCAGCCAGTCGGCCTGTTCGAAGCGTGTTTTGGCCTCGCGGCTGGTCTGGCGGAACAGGGTGTAGTGCTTGTTGAACCCCTGGATCATGGCCAGGGCGATCTGGTGTGCGTTGGTGCCGTAGAGGCCGACAGATATTTTCATGGTCGAAAAAGCTTGGGTTCAGTGGCAAATATTAGCACCAGCGAATAGCGTCGATGTGTATGAATTTTCAGAGAAATCGCAATGTGAAAAGGCATTTCGTTGACTGAGATGCGGCGGGGGTTGATACTCTTAATGTTTTGCTTCAGCAAACCGGTTTACAAAGGGCTGAGCGTGATTCTCGGCCCCAATAATTCAATCCAACGCAAGGGGATATTCATGGCTGGTGGAAAGTCGAAAATCATTTACACGCTGACCGATGAGGCGCCGCTGCTGGCGACTTGTGCATTTTTGCCGATCATCCGCACCTTCACCGGTCCGGCCGGCATCGAGATCGAAAAGGCCGACATCTCCGTGTCCGCCCGCGTTCTCTCCGAATTCTCCGATTTCCTGACCGACGAGCAGAAGGTTCCCAATACGCTGGGCGAACTGGGCAAAAAGTGCCTGCTGCCGGAAACCAACATCATCAAGCTGCCGAACATTTCCGCTTCCGTTGCCCAGCTCAAGGCCTGTGTCAAGGAACTGCAGGAAAAGGGCTATGCCATCCCCGATTACCCTGAAACTGCCAACACCGACGAAGAAAAGGCCCTCAAGGCCCGCTTCGGCAAGTGCCTCGGTTCTGCTGTCAATCCGGTGCTGCGCGAAGGCAACTCCGATCGGCGCGCGCCGATGGCCGTCAAGAACTACGCCCGGAAGCGCCCGCACTCCATGGGCGAATGGAAGCAATGGTCACAGACCCATGTTTCCCACATGGAACATGGCGACTTCTACCATGGCGAAAAGTCGATGACCCTCGACAAGCCGCGCGAAGTACGCATGGAACTGATCGCCAAGGGCGGCAAGACCACTGTGCTGAAACCGAAACTCGCCCTGCTTGAAGGCGAGATCATCGACTCGATGTTCATGAGCAAGAAGGCGCTGTGCGACTTCTATGAGCAAACGCTGGAAGATTGTCGCGAGGCCGGCATCCTGTATTCGCTGCACGTCAAGGCGACGATGATGAAGGTGTCGCACCCCATCGTCTTCGGCCATTGCGTCAAGATCTACTACAAGGACGCCTTCGCGAAGCACGGCAAGACCTTCGAGGAACTGGGTATCAACGTCAATAACGGCATGGTCGATCTGTACGACAAGATCAAGAACCTGCCGGAATCCAAGCGCGACGAGATCATCCGCGACCTGCATGCCTGTCAGGAACACCGTCCGCGTCTGGCCATGGTTGACTCGGCCAAGGGCATCACCAACTTCCATTCGCCGAACGACATCATCGTCGACGCTTCCATGCCGGCCATGATCCGCCAGGGCGGCAAGATGTGGGGCGCTGACGGCAAGCAGTACGACAGCAAGTGCGTCATGCCGGAATCGACCTTTGCTCGCATTTACCAGGAGATGATCAACTTCGTCAAATGGCATGGCAACTTCGATCCGAAGACCATGGGCACCGTGCCGAACGTCGGTCTGATGGCCCAGCAGGCCGAGGAATACGGCTCGCACGACAAGACTTTTGAAATCGCCGAAGACGGTATCGCCAACATCGTCGACAACGCCACCGGCGAAGTCCTGCTGACGCAGACGGTCGAAGCCGGTGACATCTGGCGTATGTGTCAGGTCAAGGATGCCCCGATCCGTGACTGGGTCAAGCTGGCCGTCACCCGCGCCCGTCAATCCAATACGCCAGCTGTCTTCTGGCTGGATTCGTACCGTCCGCACGAAGCCGAATTGATCAAGAAGGTCCAGAAATACCTCAAGGATCATGACACCAGTGGTCTCGAAATTCTCATCATGTCGCAGGTCCGTGCCATGCGCTTCACGCTGGAACGCGTTGCCCGCGGTTTTGACACCATCTCGGTGACCGGCAACATTCTGCGCGACTACCTGACTGACCTGTTCCCGATCATGGAACTGGGTACCTCGGCCAAGATGCTGTCCATCGTCCCGCTGATGAACGGCGGCGGCATGTACGAAACTGGTGCCGGCGGTTCGGCGCCGAAACACGTGCAGCAGCTGACCCAGGAAAACCACTTGCGTTGGGATTCGCTCGGCGAGTTCCTGGCCCTGGCGGTCTCGATGGAAGAGCTGGGCATCAAGGAGAAGAATCCGCGTGCCAAGCTGCTGGCCAAGACGCTGGATGCTGCGACCGGCAAACTGCTGGACAACAACAAGTCTCCGTCACCGAAGACCGGTGAGCTGGACAACCGCGGCTCGCAGTTCTATCTCGCCATGTTCTGGGCGCAGGAACTGGCCAATCAGACCGAGGACAAGGAACTGGCTGCTCATTTCGGCAAGCTGGCCAAGAGCCTGACTGACAACGAGGCGCAGATCGTCGCTGAGTTGAAGATGGTGCAGGGCAAGCCGGTCGATATCGGCGGCTACTACAAGGCCGATGCCGAGAAGTGCAAGGCGGTCATGCGTCCGAGCCCGACGCTGAATGCTGCTCTGAAGGCAGCACGCGCCTAAACAGCGAACTTGCCCGAACGGCCCGGCGAACCTTCTGGTTTGCCGGGCTGTTTTCTTTGGTACTAGCTCAAAGAGAGGTGGCTGACATCAGTGCTGCTTTTGCCGCATAATCGAAAGCACTGCCGGCCTCAGGAGACGATTTGTCCGGCGCCCCCGTAGCGGGGAATTCGACTCTCGAAGTCGCCCGATAACAACGTATGGAGTGAATATGGCTTCTCACATCAAGGTTCCGCAAGGTGGTTCGAAAATCGTTCCGGGTCAGGCGATTCCGGATAATCCGATCATTCCGTTTATCGAAGGCGACGGTATCGGCATCGACATCACGCCGGTCATGATCAAGGTCATTGATGCCGCAGTCGACAAGGCTTACGGCGGCAAGAAGAAGATTCACTGGATGGAAGTCTATGCCGGCGAGAAGTCGACCCGTCTGTATGGTCCGGACGAGTGGCTGCCCAAGGAAACCTTTGATGCCCTGAAGGAATACTCTGTCTCCATCAAGGGGCCGATGACGACGCCGGTTGGCGGCGGCATCCGTTCCCTGAATGTGGCCCTGCGCCAGGAACTGGATCTCTATCAGTGCGTCCGTCCGGTGCAGTACTTCAAGGGCGTGCCTTCACCGTTGAAGCACCCGGAACTGGTCAATATGGTCATCTTCCGCGAGAACACCGAAGACATCTACGCCGGTATCGAGTGGGCCGTTGGTTCCGAGGGCGTCAAGAAAGTCGTCAAGTTCCTGCAGGAAGAAATGGGCGTCAAGAAGATCCGTTTCCCGGAATCATCCGGTATTGGTATCAAGCCGATTTCCGTCGAGGGCACATCGCGCCTGGTTCGCGCTGCCATCAAGTACGCCATCGACAATGATCGCAAGTCGGTGACCATCGTGCACAAGGGCAACATCATGAAATTCACGGAAGGCCTGTTCCGTGACACCTGCTACAAGCTGGCCCAGGATGAGTTCGGGGCCGAACTGATTGACGGTGGCCCGTGGTGCAAGATCAAGAATCCCAAGAGCGGTCGCGAGATCATCATCAAGGATTCCATCGCCGATGCCTTCCTGCAGCAGATTCTGCTGCGCCCGGCCGAATACGATGTGATCGCCACCACCAACCTGAACGGTGATTACATTTCCGACGCACTGGCTGCGCAGGTCGGCGGCATCGGCATTGCGCCGGGTGCCAACATCTCCGACAAGTACGCCTGTTTTGAAGCCACCCACGGGACCGCACCGAAGTACGCCGGTCTGGACAAGGTGAATCCGGGCTCGCTGATCCTCTCGGCCGAAATGATGCTGCGTCATCTCGGCTGGGTCGAAGCCGCCAATCTGGTGGTCAAGGCCATGGAAGCGGCCATTGGTGACAAGCAGGTGACTTATGACTTCGCCCGTCTGATGGAGGGGGCCAATGAATTGAGCTGCTCCGATTTTGGCGATGCGATGATCGCCCGCATGTAATCTCGCTCGGAAAATCTGACTGAAGGAAGCCCCTGCCTAGGGGCTTCTGTCGTTTTGGGCCCCACCAGGCCAGGCGGAGGCGTATGCTGTTGCCAGCCAATTGGCCATGCAATCGCTGCCGTCAGGCGCGAACGAAAGGATAGTCCTGTGAGCCCTGCCAAAATTGAAGAACTCTTTGAACTCCTCCGCGCGGCCTGCGCCCGCCAGTTCCGCTTCAATCCCCGGCGCGTCACCGCCGGCATGCGTTATGTCGGCAAGGAAGGGCATGGCAAGGACATGGTCCATGTTTTCCGCGATGCCTCGACGCATTCGCAGATCGCACTGGACAGCACCTTCGCCATCCTGCGCGAGAAGCATGGCGAAAAGCCGCATTGGACCGAGGCCGAGAAGGCTCATTACCAGAATACCGATGCCGAAATTGACGCCGAAATTGCTGCCAAAAAGGCCGAACTCGAGTTCGTGCAAAATTCTGCGCTCTATCAGGACCACAAGGCCGAACTGCTGACCCACTACAAGGATTGGCCCGGCTACGTCCCCGGCGTGACGAATCCGCGCGAAGCGGCACGACAGCTGGTCGCGGCGCTGGCCGAAGCCAAGGATGCGCGCTTTGTCGCTTTCGCCGAACACCTGGACTCGAACGATCAGGAGCATCTGGCTCATCTGCTACTGTCTCCTTGCCACCTTGAAATCGAAGCCGCCAAGGCTGCTGCAGCGCCTTAATCCGGCGCTACGGCAAGCGCCGGCACGTCGGCGGGAAGTACAATCCGGGGATGACAGAAAATGTAATCAACGATCCCGTCGAGACTGAAGAAGCCGACGTCATCAACGAACCGCGCTTGTGGCGCAGTAACGGCTGGACCGCCCGCGTCATCAAGAACGAAGATGACGAAGGCTGGGCCGTCGAAATGATCAAGGATGGTGAATCCGAGCCAGCCTTGGTCGGCCCGTGGACCATGGGGCGCGACAAGAAAAGCCCCAAGCCGCTGGACGTATCCGCCTTCCAGACCCTGATCAAGACCGCCTCGGAAGTCCTGCGCCGCCATGAGCATCAACTACATGCGATGTTCCACAAGAAACTCACGGTCGATCGGGAAAGCGGGCCGATTTTGATCAGCCTCGACATTGTTCCTGATGAGGATGACCCCTACGCCACATTGAGCGCCGAAGATGCTGACGGCGAACAACTGGCCACAGTCCGGGTCGGGCCGAACTTCAAACTCAGCCCGGCCAGCGCCAACGCCTGGATAGCCGACGAATTTCGCCAGCCCGAATAAAGCCAAAGATGAGCATCGAAACCATCACCAGAAAACAGGCCGTCAAGGACTACACCGGCTACGCGTGCATCGGCCTCTACAACCCGAAAGGCCCGGAAAACGTCGGCTCCATCATGCGCGCCGCCGGCTGCTATGGTGTCAATACAGTGTTCTACACCGGCAAACGTTATGAGCGCGCCGCCGAATTTCGCACCGACACCAAGCAGGTCCATTTGCAACTGCCACTGATCGGTGTGGAGGACTTGGAGCAGGTGATCCCTTTCGGTTGCGTGCCGGTCGCCATCGAAGTACATCCGGACGCCAAGCCGCTTACCGAATATCAGCACCCAGAACGTGCCTTCTACATCTTTGGACCGGAAGACGGCAGCTTGAAAAAGAACGTGACCTCGTGGTGCGAGGACATCGTTTACATCCCGACCCACGGCTGCATGAACCTGGCGGCAACGGTCAATGTGGTTCTTTATGACCGGATGCTGAAGGCAAGTTGGTCGATGGCGAAATGACGCTGGCTGCTTCAGCGATGCGGGGGGCGAATGCACCTGATGCACATTACGTCACCCCTGTTGTCTCCCTCACAAGTGGGCTTGTCTTTTACGTTAGAATTTGCGCCATTCTCCCGTTTTCAGGTGTTTTACGATGACTACAGACTTGGAACCCGCGGCTTTGACCGCCGACGACTTGTTAAAGCGCAAAAAGGAAGTCCGTAAATGGGTGCTATTGCGTGGCTTCTTGCTCGGTGTGCTGGTTGCTGCCTGGTGGATTCTTTTTGTGCCGGAATCCATCGTGGCCTCGACCACGAAATACGTGCTCGGCGTTGTGGTCGGCCTGATAGCGACGGGCGGCTACCTGTACCAGTTGCGCGGCGTATTCCAGGCGCCGGTCAAGGATTGAGCGCGAGCACCCGGCAACGATGCCTGCGGCCTGGGGAAGCCTTCTGACCAACCAGCCCATCGCTGTTTTTGATTCCGGCCTTGGTGGTCTGACGGTCTTGCGCGCCCTGCGCGATCGACTGCCGCAAGAAGATTACTT
This sequence comes from Pseudomonadota bacterium, assembly GCA_018262195.1. Taxonomy (GTDB): domain Bacteria; phylum Pseudomonadota; class Gammaproteobacteria; order Burkholderiales; family Rhodocyclaceae; genus Azonexus. Next base: position 27,192 of record JAGTRS010000035.1, read on the forward strand.
CTATTTTGCCGATACCCGGTTTTTGCCTTACGGCGACCGGCCGGAAGTGTTTCTGCGCGAGCGCGGGGTATTGATTGCCAAAGCGCTGGCCAAGCGTGGTGTCAAGGCCTTGGTGATAGCCTGCAACACGGCGACAGCGGCGGCTGCGGAGGCGATTCGGGCGGCCATTGATTTACCTGTGGTGGCGCTGGAGCCGGGGGTCAAGCCGGCAGTGGCGCTCAGTCGAAGTGGCGTAATCGGTGTGCTGGCGACGACGCGGACTTTAGAGAGCGAGCGCTTTCAACGGCTGGTTGGCAACCATGCCAATCATTTGCGGGTGCTTGCCCAGGCTTGCCCGGGGCTGGCTGAAGCAATCGAGGCGCAGGGCCCGGATAGCCCGCAGGTAGCGGCCTTGCTCGATGCTTTTGTCGAACCGCTGGCTGCGGCGGCGGCTGATGTCGTCGTCCTCGGCTGCACGCATTACCCGTGGGTGGCCGAAGCGATCGCCCGGCGCATGCCGGCCGGGACGAGCTTGCTCGATACCGGCGAGCCGGTGGCACGCCAGTTGGAGCGACTGCTGGCAGCCAGCCATCTGCTCGGCGGCGGGCATGGTCGGCTGACGGTGGCAACCAGCGGCGCTCCGGCTGAGGTCAGTGCCACGGTTGAGCGCCTGTGGGGGACTGGCCTTCACGTTGAACACTGGGAGCCCTGAGATGAGCGAAGCAAAAAAGCCGTTGGCCGGACTCAAGGTAGTTGAACTCGGTACGCTGATCGCGGGGCCGTTTTGCACGCGGATCATGGCCGAGTTTGGCGCCGAGGTGATCAAAGTGGAGTCACCCGATGGCGGCGACCCGCTGCGCAAGTGGCGCAAGCTTTATGAAGGCACGTCATTATGGTGGTACGTGCAGTCGCGCAACAAGAAATCGGTGACAGCCAACCTGAAGCATCCAGCAGGCCGGGAATTCGTCCGCCAGCTGATTGCCGAGGCGGACATCCTGGTCGAGAACTTTCGTCCCGGTGTGCTGGAAAAGCTCGGACTGGATTGGGAAACCCTGAAGGCAGCCAATCCGGGCCTGGTCATGGTCCGCCTCTCCGGCTTCGGTCAGACCGGCCCGTACAAGGACCAGCCAGGCTTTGGTGCGGTCGGCGAGTCGATGGGCGGCCTGCGCTACATCACCGGCTTCCCCGACCGGCCCCCGGTGCGCACCGGGATTTCCATTGGTGATTCGATTGCTGCGCTGTGGGGGGCGATTGGTGCGCTGATGGCGCTGCGCCACAAGGAGGTCAATGGCGGGGCCGGCCAGGTGGTCGATGTCGCGCTCTACGAGGCTGTGTTCGCGATGATGGAGTCGATGGTGCCAGAATTCGATGTTTTCGGTTTTGCCCGTGAGCGAACCGGCAACATCATGCCCGGCATCACGCCATCAAGCACGCACACGACCAAGGACGGCAAGCACGTGACCATCGGCGCCAATGGCGATGCAATCTTCAAACGCTTCATGCTGGCCATCGGCCGGCCGGATCTGGCCGGCGATCCGACGCTGGCCGACAATGCCGGCCGCGATGCCCGGCGCGACGAAATCTATGCGCTGATCGACTGCTGGTGCGCCGAGCATGACGAGTCCGAAGTGCTGGCCATCCTGGCCGCCGCAGAGGTGCCGTCGTCACGCGTTTATTCGGTGATCGACATGTTTGCCGATCCGCAATTCATTGCCCGTCAGATGTTCGAGTCGGCCCGCCTGCCGGATGGCAAGGCATTCCGCATTCCGGGCATTGTGCCGAAGCTTTCGGAAACGCCAGGTTCTACGGAATGGCTGGGGGTGGAACTGGGCGCCCATACCGACCAGGTGCTGGTCGGGCTGGGCTATTCGCCAGCGCAAGTGGCCGGCTTGAGGGCGTCAGGCGCCATCTAAGCCGGCGATTTACGTCAGACCCTGAAGCGTCCGATCATCTGTTTCAGGTTGTTGGCAATATTTTCCAGCTGGTGAGCGGTTGCTGTCGTGCCACGGATGGTGACCGTGGTGTCTTCTACCATGTTGGCAATCTGCTCGACACGTTGGGCGATTGAGGTGCTGGCTGCACTCTGTTCCTGCGTGGCGTCGGCTACTTCGCCAACCCGATCCAGCGTGCGTCGGGCACCTTCTTCGATGGCACGCAAGGATTCGGTTGCCGATTCGGCCAGCTGAACCCCTTGCTCGACTTCCGGTAGCGCAGCATTCATCGCTTCCACCGCACCGGCCGTATCGGACTGAATGGCGACGATCATCTGCTCGATTTCAGTGGTGGCGCTCGATGTCCGTTCGGCCAGCTTGCGGACTTCATCGGCCACGACGGCAAAGCCACGCCCTTGTTCGCCGGCACGGGCCGCCTCGATGGCGGCATTCAAGGCGAGCAGGTTGGTTTGGCCGGCGATATCCTTGATGACGTTGGCGATGGAGGAAATCTGGTTGGCGCGGCCTTCCAGGGTGCGGATGCGATCAGCGACGCCGGACACAGTTTGCGATACCACCTGAATGGCGTTTCTCGCCTGCCCGACACGCATTTCGCCCTGGCTCGACAGTTCGAGGGCAGAGCGGGAGTCGGCGGAGGTTTCACGGGCGCTGTCCGAAATATGGTTGGAACTGACCGTGAGCTCCTCGATGGCAGCCGCCATGGCCGATGTGGCATCGGACTGATGCTCCGCCGCCCTGGCCACTTCGTCGGAAGCCGTGGCGATCTGAGCGGCGTTGCTGGCCAGGGTATTGGCATCGCTGTTTATCTCGCTGACGATCTTGCGCAGCGATGCGACCATGGTGTCCAGCGAGTGCATCAGGCTGCCCGCATCGCTGGCGGATGCCTTGCCTGTCAGGTCGCCATCAGCCACACGTTGCATCATTTCGGAGACTAGCTGTGGTTCGCCGCCTAGTTGTCGAACGACGCTCCGGCCAACCAGGTAGCCGATGACACTGAGTGCGATCAGCAGAACAAGCGAGATTCCGCCCAGCAGAAAGGCGTTGCGTTGGAATTCGGCATTGACGTCATCGACATAGATGCCCGTGCCGATGACCCAGCTCCACGGTGCGAAGGCAGCGGCATAGGAGAGCTTGGGGGCGGATTGCGTCTGTCCGGCACGCGGGAACCAGTAATCGACAAAACCACCGCCGGCATTGCCCTGCGCAACCAGTTCGCGAATCAGCAACTTGCCGTTCGTGTCCTTGAGGTCGGCCATGTTCTTGCCTTCGTTCTCGGGTTTGGGCGGCAGCAGGACATAGTTGTGGCTATTGTCGAGGATGAAGAAGTAGTCGTTGCTGGCGTAGCGCAGGTTACGCAGCGCTTCCTTGGCTGCTGTCTTGGCAGCCTCTTCGGACAGGGTGCCGGCGGCCATCAGTTTGTGATGGTGGGCAAGGATGCCGACGCCGACCTCGACCAGATTCTTGGTCTTTTGCATCCGGTCTTCCAGCATTGTGTTCTTGAGCTGGAAAAGTGCGGTGATGCAAAGCACGAGCAAGCCGATCAGCGTGAGACCGACCAGAAGCTGCATGCGCGATGAGAGGCGCAGTTTTGCCAGTGTTCCCATTGCTACTTCCTTCCCTGATTTGCGATGGTTATTTACGAATAAGCTATTTTTGGTGATTCTAAGGCGCTGTGATGATTTTTGGGTGACGTTATGTCATTTGAGACGAAACCGAACCGGGAGGACGACCTGTCGTGGTGCATCGGATGGCAACGACTGCAGCGAGCGGACGGCACGCAGCGCTGCCTCGTCGAGAATGGCGTGACCACTCCCTTGCTCGATACGGGCTGCGCTGACCTTGCCGGCTTCGTCTATGAGCAGCAGGACGTCGACATCGCCCTGCAAGCCGCGGGCAATGGCTTCCGCCGGGTAAAACTGGCCGGCCGCATCGAGCTTCGTGAGGTGCTCGCGAACAGCCTGTGTCCAGGTTCTGGGGCCTTTGGCTGAAGCTTTGGTTTCCGGGGGCGGCTTGGTCGTTCTGGATGGCTTGGCTTGCTCGGGCAGCGTTAGTGGCGGTGTTGCCGTTTCAACCGGTGCCGGCCGGCGCAGTTCTGCTTTCAGTGGCGTCGTGGGCGACTGTTTTTCAGGCAGGGAAATCAGGCTGGGCAGGAATGGCAGCAGATGCAAGGAGAGCGACAGCGCCAGCGCCGTGAAAAGCCGGTAATCGGTCCGGGTCATGAGAAAATGATGGCTGGCCTGAGGCAATGGGAACGCAATGAGACTAACTGCAAAACGACTGCTCGCCATGATAATCGGGATGGGACTGTTGCTGTCGGCAACGCCCCCGGTTTTTTCGGCGGACAACTCGGTATCGCCGGATCCGGTGGCATTCACCAACAGCATGGAACTGGGCGATCTGGGGCAGGCAGAAAAATGGCTCGACGCCGGCATGTCGCCGGACTTCATGGGCAGCCGGATTGGTTCAGGTTTGATGATCGCTGCCTGGGAAGGCAAGATCGACCTGATGCGCCTGTTCATATCCCGTGGTGCCGACATCAACAAGCTGAACGCCAACGGCGAATCGGCCATTGCCCTTGCCGCCTGGCGCGGCAATCTGGAGGCGGTCAAGTGGCTGCTTGAGCGGGGGGCGCGGATCAATGCACCGAAGCGTCAGTGGTCGGCGCTGCACTACGCGGTGTTCGCCGGGCATGCCGAGGTGGCTGATTACCTGATCGAACAAGGGGCGGATATCGATGCACAGAGCACCAACGGCTCCAGCGTGCTGATGATGGCCGTCTACGAAGGGCATCAGCAACTGGCCCGCAAGCTGATCGAGAAGGGGGCCGATCGCACACCGAAGAACGAGTGGGGCGACGGTGCGCTGGAATGGGCAATGCGACAGAACCGGCTTGAGCTAGCCCGGATGGTCAGCAACCCGGAAGAATTCAACATCGCTGTCAGCCAGCCCAAGGAAAAATGGGGCGAGCCGACGCGTTCGCTGCGCACGTCCAAGGATCTTGAGAACCTGCTCAATATTCGCGAGACCCTGGTCAAGCGTGGCATGGATACGGCAGCGATCGACAAGCGGATTTCCGTCGAGCGCATGCGGATTGTTCGTTCGGAGCTTGACCGCCAGACGCCGGCCCGGGCGGTGACCATGGAGATCACGGCCAGCCGCAACAAGCCGCAGGAGCAGTCAGCCAAGATCATCTACGACGACAAGGGCAAGGCGGTCGGTTACAAGGCGCCACCGGCGACCTATTTCGGCAAGCCGAAAATGCCACCCAAGGGGCAGGTGAAGAATTACTGAACAATCGTCAGGTATCAGCCTTGCACCTTGGTCCAATTGCAAACCATGGGTAGCTGATGCAGACTTCACCGATACATAAAACGAGGAGCGGGCATGCTTTACGTGGCAAGAGACGGTGATGGGCGGATTTGCGAATTGCATCCCATGCCGCTGGGCAGCGCCCAGGAAGCTTTGCCACCCGATAACCCGCAGGTGCTCCAATTTATTCATGAGCGCTGGCGGCAGAATGAGCTTGATCAGCTCGACCGGGATTTCGTGCGGGTTATCGAGGATACGATCGAACTGCTGATCGCCAAGGATCTGATCCTGTTTACCGACCTGCCGCCGAAGGTTCAGGAAAAGCTGCTACGCCGCAAGGAAGTGCGCCAGAAACGCCACTACGAGGGGCATTTCGGCACCGGCGGCGACGACATCATCCCGATCTGATCGTCCGGCCCGCCGGGGCGTAATCTCAATTGACCGTCATGACAACCTTGACCAATTCGGCCAGGGTACGGACACCCATCTTTTCCATGACCCTGGCGCGATGGGCTTCGACGGTTTTCATGCTGATATTCAGTTCGTCGGCAATCTGCTTGTTCAGCTTGCCGGTGACAACCAGTTGCATGACTTCCCGCTCGCGCTGGGTCAGCTGATCCAGTCGGTGCGAAATGGCGCCGTCGCGCTGGCGGCGGGCGGAAAGCTGATTATCCAGTTCGAGGGCGCGCTGGATGCGCGACAGCAGGTCTTCGTTGTGGAAGGGCTTTTCGATGAAGTCGCAGGCGCCGCGTTGCAGCGCCGAGACGGCCATCGGTACATCACCGTGGCCGGTAACGAAGATGACCGGGAGCTGAGAGCCAAGGGCGTCGAGCTTTTCCTGCAGTTCCAGTCCGCTCATCTCCGGCATCCGGACATCGAGAACGAGGCAGCCGCGCATGTCGTCGCGCCGGGCCTTCAGGAAGCTTTCGGCCGAGTCGAAGCAGGCGACACGATAACCTTCGCCCTCGAGCAGCCAGGTCATCGAGTCGCGCATGGCTTCGTCGTCATCGACGACATAAATGGTTTGGGTCAATTCACTCATCGCTAGCCTCGACAGTTTCCTCGATTGGTACGGTGAAATGGAAGACGGTACCACCTTCGCGCCGTGGCTCTACCCACAGGCGTCCCTGGTGGAACTCGATAATGGAACGGCAGATCGCCAGGCCGATACCCATGCCTTCCGGTTTGGTCGTGTAGAAGGGGGCGAAGATCTTTTCGATATCTTCCTCGGCCAGTCCGTGCCCCTGGTCGGTGACCGTGATTTCGAGCATGCGCTCATCGACCAGTTTGGCCTGCAAGGTTAGCTGGCGGCGGTCGAACGGGACATCGTTCATCGCCTCGATGCCATTCTTGACCAGGTTGAGCAGCACTTGCTCGATCATGATGCGATCAACCACGATGCGTGGCAGGTTCTCCGGAAGATCGACAATGATCTGCGTGCCGGTACGCTGGGCCTCGATGTCGGCAAAGGCCCGGGTTTCATCGACCAGTTCTTCGAGGGCGATCGGCTGGCGGTTCGGGTCACCTTTCTTGACCATGTCGCGCATGCGGCGAATGATCTTGCCGGCCCGTTCAGCTTGGCTGGAGGCCTTCTGCATGGCCGCCAACAGGTCGTCCAGGCGGTAGTTGCCGGCCTGCATGCGCTTGACGCAGCCGGCGCAGTAGTTGGCGATGGCCGATAGCGGCTGGTTCAGCTCGTGGGCCAGCGACGAAGCCATTTCGCCCATGGTGATCAGGCGCGAGGTCTGTTCAAGGCGCTTCTGCTGTTGCAGATTGACTTCCTCGATGTGCTTCTTGTCGGTGATGTCGGCCCCGATCTGGACGCGTACCGTACGGCCATCGACCCAGCGGATGGCGCGTTCGTGCAGGTGGTACCAGTGGCCGGACAGGAGGTGCTGGATTTCACCATCGAACAGTTCGCAGGGCAGTTCATCGGTGCCAATCTGCTGTGGGTCCCTAATCAGCAGTTCCGGATTGGGCCGGCAGGGCGCGGTGACCAGGGCCGAGTCGCGGCCAACGGTGTCAAAACCGAAAATGTTCTGGAAGGCCCGGTTGGCAAAGAGAATTTCGCCGGTCTGCACATCGGCAACGTGCACCGCCGAGTCGAGGCCGTCGATGACGGTGACGAAGCGTTCATGGGCGCGCTCCAGTTCAACGCGGACCCGCTTCGGCTCGGTGATGTCGTTCATCGAGGCCATCCAGCCGATCTGCTGGCCGTCGGTGCCGATCAGCGGCGAGAAGTAGAGGCGGACGTCAAAACGCTCGCCGCTCTTGCGCATGATGCGCATCTCGAAGCCGCTGGCCGGTGCCTGCCCGGCCAGTGCGGTGTCGATGTTGTGTTTCAGGCGATCAAATTCTTCTGGCGGCCAGTAGGGGTAGGGCGGCTTGATGCCAACCAGTTCGCTCTCGTCGAAGCCCGTCATCCGGCAGAAGGCGGCGTTGACGAAGGTGATGCGTCCATCGAGGTCGATGGCGCGCAGGCCGGTGATCAGCGACTGCGACATGGCTTGGCGGAAGGCGTAAGCGGCGCGCAGTTCTTCTTCGGTGGCAGCGCGGTGCTTGGCGTGCCGGCGTAACTGGATCAGGGTGATGGTGGCAATCAGGGTCAGGATGATGATCAGGCCGGCTGGAACGAAGGGGAGCCAGGCGCCGCCAACTCGATAGGCCACGATATTCAGGCCGAGGCGGTTGTTGGGCAGTTCGAGGCTGATGGTGCCGGAGAGCTGGCGATCGGTTGGCTTGACTGACGAGTTGCTGAAAAGCTCGCGATTTTCGGCATCGACGACCGTCAGACTGTAGCGGGTGGTGAAAACGGTGGGCAGCGTCGCGCGGAGCAGGGTTTCCAGCGACTGCAAGGCAATGAAGGCGCCGATATCGGCACTGCCGCGCTGCACCGGCAGGATGATGTCGTGGGCGGGGCGCTGGTTTGGGTCACGATAGTCAGGCGAGACCACCGTGCGCCGCACGCGCAGGGCTTCCTGCAGTGCGGCCAGTCGTACACCCGTCAGTTGCTCGCCGACGAAGGTGGCCGTCGACTCATTGGGTGCGACCCATTCGACCTTGCCATCGGTATCGACCCAGATGATGGCCTGGATTTCAGGGGCATCACGTACATAGCGCGAGGCCTTGACCTGAAACGACTCGTAGGTCAGTTGCTTGAATTCCTGCTCGCGGCCCAGCTCGCCGAGGAAGTCCTGGTGGGCGTGCAGGCGGTTCTCGATGGTCCGCTCCGCCCAGTGCATGTCCCCCTCAAGCGCCGAACGGGCCGTGTCCAGTTCCCGCCATTGCAGCAGGCCGGTCAGGACCAGCATGGCCAGTGCAAAGACGCCAATGGCCGCATAGGGAGCAAGCCAAAGCCAGGTGTGCCTGGGCTGGGCGGAAGGGGGGCGCATGAGCATGGGCAAATTCTTCGCTTCCGGCGCGGCTTCTGCCATTGGTACTTACCCTACCTGGTGGTCTGCTGCGCAGTTCGCGGAACGGAATGAAAGCGCCCGATTTGTATTCCTGGCTCGGCGCGAACCGCAGCGATAGCCGAAGCTATCGCGAGGATGAGCAACAACGCCAGGGATGCAAAGACAAGCTTTCATGTTTCGCGAACTGCGATGCAGGCCACTATAACCAGGCAGCGATGCTGGGCACGAGCAGGGCAGTCAGGGCGCCGTTCATGCCCATGGCCAGCGCGGCGAAGGCGCCACTCTGTTCATTGACCTGAAAGGCCCGGGCGGTGCCGATACCGTGCGAAGCAATGCCGATGGCAAAGCCGCGGATGGCCGGATCGCGCACCTTGATGGCATCGAAAACGTAGCGTGCCCCAACGGCACCGAGAATGCCGGTGACGATGACCAGCACGGCAGTCAGCGATGGAATGCCGCCGATCCGCTCGGCGATGCCCATGGCAATGGGCGTCGTTACCGACTTGGGGGCGAGCGACAGTTGCGTCGAGGTGCTGGCGCCGAGCAGGCGAGCGACCATGACGGCTGAAATGATGGCGGTCAGGCTGCCAGCAAACAAACCGGCAATTACTGGCAGCAGCATCGAGCGTACCCGTTTGAATTGCGTGTAGAGGGGGATGGCCAGCGCGACGGTGGCCGGGCCGAGCAGGAAGTGCACGAATTGGGCGCCGGCGAAGTAGGTTTCGTAACTGGTGCCGGTCAGGGTCAGGAAAGCGACCAGAACAGCGACCGCGATCAGCACCGGGTTGGCCAGTGGGTTATTGCCCGAGCGCTGGTAGATCCAGAAAGCGCCCTGATAGGCGAGCAGGGTGATGGTCAGGCCGAGCAGTGGCGAGGCCGAGAGATAGACCCAGATCTGAGTGATGTCCTGCGTCATTGCGCTTCTCCTGTGGGCTTCGGCGTGCGCAGGCAGAGCTTCATGACCAGTGCGGTGACGACCAGCGTGGCCAGCGTGCTGATCAGCAGCGACAGCACCAGTGGCAGCCATTCATCGGCGACGCGATGCAGATGCACCATGATGCCCGTGCCGGCCGGCACGAACAGCAGGGACAAGTGTTGCAGCAGATTCTGGCTGGTTGTCTGCAGTTCGGGTTCCGGGCCGCCGCGCAGCATCAGCGCGACGAACAGGAAAAGCATGCCGAGCACCGGGCCGGGAATCGGCAGCGAAAGGCCGCGGGCCAGGACTTCGCCAAGCAGTTGAAAGATGAGTAGTTGAGTCAGTGCGGACAGCATGGGGCAGCGCTCCAGTAAACAGACCTGAAGTCTATTGCTTAGTCATGGTCTGCAATAGATGGCAAAACGTCTATGGATTTTTTACTAGAAGTATCGACTTGGCGCTTCAGGCGAGTAGTGCGTGGCCTAGCGTGCGCAGGGCAATGCCGACGCAGGCGCCGATGGCGGCTGGTTTCCAGACGGCAGCGACGCGCCGGCCGGCAGAGATCAGCACGGCAACGCCGGGCAGATCGAAGGGCGAGATCAGGAAGCCGGCACTGGCGTTAAGCAATTCGACACTGACCTGGCCGGCCCGGCGCATGTCGTCCATGACGCCCATCATTGCCGTGCCTCCGGCCAGATACTTGGTCAGCGCCGGCAGGATCAGGATCGGGTCAATGCCGGCCAGCGCCAGCAGCGGCGTCAGCCAATGGGTGATCAGGTCGATGGCACCGAAACGCTTGAGGGCGGTGACGGCAACCAGGGACAGCACCAGCATCGGGATAGCGCCGACGGCGATCTTGAAGGCCTCGGCACCTGCCCGGTTGATCACGTCGAGCACACCCTTGGCGCTCTCGGCCACCGGGTGGTGCAAGGTTTCATCGAGCTGCGCTTCGTCGGCCGAGAGGTGGCGGCCGAACAGGTAATAGGTGGCGGCCGCCGCAGCCAGTCCGCCGAGCACCGAAAAGATCAGGGTTGGGCCAAACTGCAGGCCCATGGTCAGCATCGGAAAGGCGGCGTTGGCCTGTGCCATCGCAAAGACCATGGCCAGCGTTGCGGCGAGGTGGCGATCGGAGGTGCCGCGTTGTTCCATCATGGTCAGGGTGGCCATCGGGGCGGCAAAACTGACGAAATTGATCTGCAGGGCAGCGAATACCCCGAGGCCGGTCAGCCCGAAGGGGCGCAGGGCTGGTGCCAGCAGGGCGACGACCCGATCCAGTGCGCCGCGCGCTTCGAGCAGGCGCATAAGCGAGAGCATGACGATCATCACCGGCAGCAGGACAAAAAGCGAAAGCTCGACCGCAGAGCGGCCGGCCTTGAGGATGATGTCGATCAGGATTTCCATGGTTCTATTGATGCCGGCTGACTTTGGGGGGAACTGTCCGGCCGGGCGGGACTCTATCGTTAGGGATAGGTCTTAGCTTGTCGGTATTCAGCAAGGAGCGCAATCATGGATTTCCATCATCACAGCCTGCCTGACCTGTTCGAGCAACTTGGCTTGGTGGCGGAGGTGCCTGCGCTCGAACACTTCATCGAACACCACCGTCCGCTGCCAGCGGCCATGCTGCTGGCCGATGCGCCTTTCTGGTCATTAACTCAGGCCTGTTTTCTGCGCGAGGAATTGCTGGTCGACGCTGATTGGGCCGAGGTGGTCGATGATCTGAACTCCCGCCTGCATAGCTGAACTGCTTGCCCGCTTTGGCTGGGCGTACCGTTCAGCGTGATGCTTGTTGTTAGGCTACATGCCCAAAGACTTGAGCAAGTCGTCGTGTTCGTCGGACTTCATTTCTTGCGGAGCTGGCGTGGCGGCTGCATTAGCTTGCGCGATCAGTTCATCCGGATCCGGCGCCTCGCGAGCCTCGAAATCGTTCAGCTTGATGAACTCGGTCCGGTCCATTGCCAGTTCAAGGTAGAAAATGTTGTTGCGGCCGGTGAAGAAGGTGACACGGCGAGCTTCTGGCTGATCGAGATTGGTATCGACGCTGAGCATCACTTGCTTGTTGATAACCAGCATTTTTGGCTGATTCTGCGTTATATGGGTCTGCAGTTCGCGCGCCACGGTGCCGGTGAAATCACCGACGATCTGGTTCATCAGTTCGCCCATCACGTTGCTGACTTCATCTGCGTTGTGAGTGCTGGCTAGTTCTTCCTTCGCCATGCCCATATGCAGCATGTAGCTCTCGTAAAGTTCCATGGCGGCCTGGGCCGAGAAGTTGATCACGACAAGTCCGGAAAAACCGCCATCGAACAGTACAAAGCAGCCAATGTCCGGTTTCAGGCAGGTCTTGGTAATGCGCTGGACCATGCCGGAGTAGTGGATGTTGCTCTGGGTGGCGATGGTCAGGACTTTGGTCACTGAATTGCACAGGCTGCGCAGGATGTCTTCGGTGCCGAATACGGCGGGGGATTCTTGCATGCTCATGGTTTCGCGATGGTCCGGACATAAACGAATGCCGATATGTACCACATAGTCCGTGATCAGCGGTGAAATTTGGCGCTGGGTCGGGTTACGTGGCACTTGCTTGGAGTCCAAAAAAAGCGCCGGGGGATCGCCCGGCGCTTTGGTGCTGCCTTTGTTTCTGCTTCTGCTTACGCCATTGCTTCGTACAGCGGCAGGGTCAGGAACTCCGGGTATTCCGGCGTCAGAGACATTTCGTCGAAAATCACGGCTGCCTGGTCGTAGCTTGCGGTGTCTTCGCCTTGAGCGGAGACGAATGCCTTCACCTTGGCCAGCTCTTCGGCAATCATCGGGCGGACCATTTCAACGGTGACCTTGCGGCCGTCGTCGAGGATGCCCTTCGGCGAAACGACCCACTGCCAGACTTGCGAGCGGGAAATTTCGGCGGTGGCGGCGTCTTCCATCAGGTTGTGGATGGGCACGCAACCGTTGCCGGCCAGCCAGGAGCCAAGGTAGTGGATGCCAACGTTGATGTTGTTGCGCAGGCCGGCTTCGGTGATTGGGGTTTCCGGACGGAAGTCGAGCCACTGGGCCGGGCCGAAGTTGCCTTCCACTTGCTTTTCCCACTGGTTCGGCTTGTCGCCGAGGACCTTGACGAACTCTTCCATGGCGATGGGCACCAGACCCGGGTGAGCCACCCAGCCGCCATCAAAGCCGTCGTTGGCATCGCGGGTTTTGTCGTGACGGATGCCGGCCAGCGCCTTTTCGTTGGCAACCGGGTCGTTCTTGATCGGGATCAGGGCCGACATGCCGCCCATGGCCGGGGCGCCGCGC
>JAGTRS010000068.1 GCA_018262195.1 Pseudomonadota bacterium
CGCGCGGACGGATCTGCAGGGTGGCGATGGTGTCGTTGAGCTTGTATTCCTTGCCGGCTTCGTTCTTGAACGACAGTTCGCGGCGGATGGCCTTGTACAAGTTGATCTGGCCCTGGATCTGGTTGTCCCAGTTCGGGCTGTTGGAATCCTCGAAGTCGGTCATGTAGGAGTCAGCGCCGGAGTTGAAGGCGTTGATGATCATCTTGGCTTCGACCGGGCCGGTGATTTCGGTGCGACGACGCTCCAGCGCCTTCGGCAGCGGGGCGATCTTCCAGTCGCCTTCGCGGATGTGCTTGGTTTCCGGCAGGAAGTCGGGCATTTCGCCGGCATCGATGCGGGCCTGGCGGGCAACGCGGGCAGCCAGCAGTTCCTGACGGCGGCCTTCGAAGGCGCGGTGCAGCTTGGCGACCAGTTCGAGGGCTTCGAAGGTGAGAACGGATTCGTAACCCGGCTTGATCGGGCCGGTGATTTGCACGCCTTGGGGCAGGTTGAGGGCCATGAGGAACTCCTGAGTGAAGGATGAATGGATGTTGCGCTGCAGCGAATTCTATGACTCTTCTATAAGACTTGAAAGCCGGATAGAATCAATTCATCTTTTACTTAAAGTATGAAATGGACCGCCTAAAACAGATCGAAGCCTTCGTTTCGGCCGCTACTCGGGGCAGTCTCTCGGCGGCAGCGCGGGTTGAGGGTGTGACGCCAGCAATTATCGGCCGGCGGCTCGATGCGCTCGAGGCGCGGCTCGGCGTCAAATTATTGCTGCGGACCACGCGCAAGCTGACGATCACATTCGAGGGGCAGGCCTTCCTTGAGGATTGCCAGAAGACACTCAACGATCTGGCCAACGCCGAGGCTGCCGTGTCGCTCGGCAGCGTGCGGGCCAGCGGCCAGTTGCGCGTCTCGGCGCCATCGGGCTTCGGGCGGCAGCACGTCGCGCCGCTGGTCGGCGATTTCATGCTGGCTAACCCTGAAGTCCGGGTCAATCTGAACCTGAGCGACCGGCTGGTCGATCTGGTCAATGAAAACATTGACTGCGCCATTCGCATTGGCGAATTGACCGATTCCAGCCTGATCAGCGTCCGCCTCGGCGAGATGCGCCGGATGGTCGTCGCCAGCCCGGCCTATCTGGTCGCCCACGGCGTGCCGCGTGAACCAGCCGATCTGGTGACGCACGAATGCCTGTCGCTCGGCCAGCAGCGCGGCTGGGTATTTCGCGATCCGGAAGGCGGCCAGGTCGATACCATCAAGGTCGGCGGTAGTTTTGAATGCAACGACGGTGCGGTGCTGCACGAATGGGCGCTGGCCGGTCGCGGGCTGGCCTGGCGCTCGCTGTGGGAAGTCGGCCAGGATCTGAAGGAGGGCCGGCTGACCTCGGTCCTCGACGCCTGGCAGGCGCCGCCGATGGGGATCTACGCGGTCTTTCCGCAACGCCGGCATCTGCCGCTGCGGGTGCGGCTGTTCATTGATCTGCTCAAAGAAACCTACAGCCGGCCGAGTTATTGGGAATTGCGCTGAGGCAGATTGCCTTCGGGGAAGGCGTCAATCGGGCCGGGGCGCCCGAACAGGAAGCCCTGGAAAGCCAGGCAGCCACGATCGATCAGGGCATCTCTTTGCGCTACGGTTTCGACCCCCTCGGCGATGACGTTTAGCGAGAAGGTGCGGCCAAGTGCTATGACGGCCTCGGCAATCGCGGCATCGTTCGGGTTGCAATGAATGTCCTGAACGAAGCTGCGATCAATCTTGATCTGATCGAGTGGCAGCTGTTTGAGGTAGCTCAGTGAGGAGTAGCCAGTGCCGAAATCGTCGAGTGACAGGCCGATGCCCAGTTGATTCTTCAGAACCTGCATGCGTTCGATGGTGCCGTCGATATCCTCGAGCAACAGCGATTCGGTGATTTCGAGTTTCAACAGACTGGCCGGGGCTCCGGATTCGCGGATGGCCCGCGCGATGTCGTCAACAAAATCGTGGTTGCGGAATTGCAGGGCGCTGACATTGATCGCCAGCGTCAGATGCGCCATTTGAGGATTGCCTTGCCAGATGACCAACTGCTTGCAGGCTTCTTCCAGAACCCACTGGCCAATCGGCAGGATGAGACGGGTTTCTTCTGCAACCTGGGTGAATTCGCCCGGCGAGATCAGGCCGCGGGTCGGGTGCTGCCAGCGGATCAAAGCCTCGGCGCCGAAAATATGGCCGGACTGGTCGACCTGGGGTTGCAGATAGAGAACAAACTGTTTTTCAAGCAGCGCCTGCCGCAGGTCGCGCTCGAGTGTGGCGCGTGCCTCGATCTCGGTCTGCATTGCCGGGTCGAAGAAGAACAGCCGGTTCTTGCCTGCCGCTTTGGCCTTGTACATGGCCATGTCTGCGGATTTCAACAGACTCTCGATGGTTTCGTCGGTACCCATGAACGGAATCGCCCCGATGCTGGCCGTGCAATGGTGGGAAAACTCGACAAATTTGTACGGTTGCACCAGAGAATCAAGCATCTTCTGCGCGATGTGTTCAATCTGGGTGATGGCATCGTGAATGTTGCTGCTCAGCTCTTCAAGAAGAATCACGAACTCGTCTCCACCCAGACGGGCAACCGTGTCGTTGCTGCGCACTGATTCGCGTAGCCGCAGGCCAACCTGACGGAGCAGCAGATCGCCGATGTCGTGGCCCATCGAATCGTTGATCATCTTGAAGTTATCGAGATCGATAAAGAGCAGCGCGGCATGGCGCCGCAGCCGGCCGCTTGACGCCAAGGCCTTGCTCAGGCGCTCATTGAGCAGGCGGCGGTTGGGGAGATGGGTGAGTGGGTCGTACAGTGCGAGAAACTGGATCTGCTCCTCGGCTTCCTTTCGTTTGGTGATGTCGAGAAAGGAAGAAACGAAGTGGGTAATTTCGCCGTGCTGTCCGCGTACAGCCGAAATGGTCAGCCACTCGGGGTAGATTTCACCATTTTTCCGTCGATTCCATATCTCGCCGCGCCAGAGACCGTGTTCTTTCAGTGATGCCCAGAGGTCCTTGTAGAAGCTATCCTCGTGATAGCCGGATTTCAGCAGCGCAGGTGTCTGGCCAATGGCTTCAGCAGCTGTATAGCCGGTGACTTCAGTAAAGGCACGATTGATCCTGAGAATGCGGCTTTTGGCGTCGGTGACCACCATCGCTTCTTGTGTTTCAAAAGCGATGGCTGCAATGCGCATCAATTCGTCGGCCTTGCGTGCTTCCGAAATGTCACGGAAAGTGACGACGGCGCCTTCCTTGCCTATTTGTCTGGAGATCGGCGTTGCCGAGTATTGCACCGGAAAGCCTCTGCCATCCTTGGTAATGAACCATTCCTCGCCCTGACGCCGCTGGCCATCGCTCAGGGTTTGATGCACCGGGCAGTCGGCAAGAGGATAGATCGAGCCATCAGGTCGGTGATGATGGAACAGGGCATGCTGATCAGCTCCGATAATTTCATTGGCTGTCCAGCCCAGCATTTCGAGGGCCTTTGGGTTGATGAAGGTGCACCGCCCATTCTGGTCAATGCCGTATACGCCATCCCCCAAACTATCGAGCAAACTGGCCCGTTCGCGCAGGGCTACACCGACCTGGCGCTTGGAGCGGATCAGGTGGAGTAGGGAGAGCATGCTTGCTATCAGAAGCACACTCAGTCCGCCGACAAGCTGAGTCGAGTACTTGTCGACGATGTCCCGAGTATCGAAATGCTCGAGACGGTCCGGGTGTGCTCGCAATGCCAGCATTACCGATTCGAGTCCGCTGTAGTCGGCAGGGGGGGAAAAGCCGTAAAACTTGCCATTGGTCGCCGCCGGATGATCCGGGGGGATCTTCAGCAAGGCCAGAGTGACTGCCTTGATCAGCGCCTCCGGGACGTCATGCGCCGCCGAAAATGGCCATTCCGGGAACAGCGCCGTGGAAAGCAGCAAGGGGAAGCCTTTCACCTGTTGCGGGTTGATCAGCTTCAGGCGACCTGGGTCCAGTCGCCCTTCGCTTGCCAGCGCTTCGATCAGGCCGGTGCGGATGAAGCCGGCATCCGCTTGCCCGTTCAGAACCATTTCGATCACTTGATCCTGAGGCGGGCCGGTGAAAATTGGCCGTTTCAGGTCGTCGGGGATATTCAGGCCGGCCTGCATCAGCGTCCATTGCTGGATCCGGTAGCTACCGAATGAGTTTTGGTGGGCAGCAGCGACCACCTTCCCGCGCAGATCAGCAAGGCGATTGATGTCGGTTTTATCTGCCCGGGTAAAAATGACGCCGCCAAATCTTGAAACCGGCTGCCCTCCGGCCTGTGTCGTCAGTGTCGCAACAGCTGCCAGGCCATGACGCGCCCGAAGCAGCACATATTGTTCGGGTTGAGTCAGAACGAAATCGACCTTGCCGGCCGCGGCTGCCGCGCTGAGATCGTCCATGTACAAAGGGACGACGGTGAACCGATGGCCGCCAACCGTTTCAGTGAGATAGGTGCCCAGCGCAGACCATTGTTGCTCCGTCGCCTGAATGTCCCGGAAAGCGAGTACGCCAATGCGTATGGTATCGCTCTGGCTGGCGTAAACAGCCTGGAACAGCCAAAGGCTGGTAGCGATACAAAGTCGAATTAATGTAACCGGAATACCCGGCTTTGCAGAACGCATTGGCAAGAATCTGTGCTGTTTTCGTTCGTCATGGCGTGTCGTATGTTGGCTGCGAGGCAATGACCTTATTAGTGTGTCAACATTCTAAACGATGTGTCCGGGCGAAGATCGGCAAATTGGCTCGATTCTGGTGGTTCCTGAAAATAAAAAGGCCGGCACCTTGTGAGTGCCGGCCTTTGTTGCTGCCAGGTAAGGCAGCAAATTTAAAGCGGTGGTTCTTAGTGGAACTGTTCTTCTTCGGTCGAGCCGGTCAGCGCGGTAACGCTGGACTTGCCACCCTGGATCACGGTGGTGACATCGTCGAAGTAACCGGTACCAACTTCCTGCTGGTGAGACACGAAGGTGTAGCCACGGTCGCGGGCTGCGAATTCCGGCTCCTGAACCTTCTCGACGTAGGCCGACATGCCGCGCTTGGCGTAGTCCTGGGCCAGATCGAACATGTGGTACCACATGTTGTGGATGCCAGCGAGGGTGATGAACTGGTACTTGTAGCCCATGGCGCCCAGTTCCTTCTGGAACTTGGCAATGGTGGCGTCGTCCAGGTTCTTCTTCCAGTTGAAGGAAGGCGAGCAGTTGTAGGCCAACATCTTGCCCGGGTGAACCTTATGCACGGCTTCGGCGAACTTGCGGGCAAATTCCAGATCCGGCGTACCGGTTTCGCACCACACCAAGTCGGCGTAGTCAGCGTAGGCGATGGCGCGGGAGATGGCCTGGTCCAGACCCTTCTTGGTCTTGTAGAAGCCTTCGGCGGTGCGCTCGCCAGTCAGGAACGGCTTGTCGTTCTCGTCGTAGTCGGAGGTCAGCAGGTCAGCGGCTTCGGCATCGGTACGGGCGATAACCAGAGTCGGCACGCCATAGACGTCGGCAGCCATACGGGCAGCGATCAGCTTCTGGATGGCTTCGGTGGTCGGAACGAGCACCTTGCCGCCCATGTGGCCGCACTTCTTGACGGAAGCCAGCTGGTCTTCCCAATGCACGCCGGCAGCGCCAGCGCGGATCATGGCCTTCATCAGTTCG
>JAGTRS010000036.1 GCA_018262195.1 Pseudomonadota bacterium
AATAACCATGAGTCTAGGCCTTGTTGGTCGCAAGGTTGGCATGACTCGCATTTTTGCCGAGGATGGTGCGTCCATTCCGGTAACTGTGCTTGACGTGTCAAACAACCGCGTGACCCAAGTCAAAACGCCGGAGATCGATGGCTACGCAGCCATTCAGGTCGCATTCGGCAAGCGCCGTGCCTCGCGCGTTTCCAAGCCCCTCGCTGGCCATCTGGCCAAGGCGGGCGTGGAAGCCGGGCATGTGCTCAAGGAATTCCAGATCGAAGCTGATCAGCTGGCTAGTTTCAAGGCCGGTGATCAGGTTGCTGTCACCATTTTTGCCGAAGGGCAAAAGGTTGATGTGACCGGTACCTCGATCGGTAAGGGTTTCCAGGGTGGTATCAAGCGCCACAACTTCAGTTCCAACCGTGCTTCCCATGGTAACTCGCTGTCGCATAACGCGCCGGGTTCCATCGGTATGGCGCAGGATCCGGGTCGTGTCTTCCCGGGCAAGCGCATGGCCGGTCATCTGGGTGATGTTCAGTCCACGATGCAGGGTCTGACGATTGTTCGCGTTGATGCCGATCGCCAGCTGTTGCTGGTCAAGGGTGCCGTTCCCGGCGCCAAGGGTTCCGACGTCGTTGTGCGTCCGGCGGTCAAGGCTTAAGGGGGCGACATGGAACTCAAGGTTATTAACGAACAAGGTCAGGAAGCTGCCAAGCTGCAGGCTTCCGATGTGCTGTTCGGTCGCGATTTCAACGAAGCGCTGGTCCACCAGATCGTCGTTGCCTATCAGGCAAATGCGCGTTCTGGCGATCGTCAGCAAAAAGATCGCTCCGAAGTCCGTCACACCACCACCAAGCCATGGCGTCAGAAGGGCACCGGTCGTGCTCGTGCTGGTTCCAATGGCAGCCCGCTGTGGCGCGGAGGCGGTCGGATTTTCCCGAACTCTCCTGAAGAAAACTTCAGTCAGAAGGTTAACAAGAAGATGTTCCGCGCCGGTATGGCTGCGATCCTCTCCGAGTTGGCTCGTCAGGACCGTCTCGTCGTTATCGACGATCTGTCCATTGATGCGCCCAAGACCAAGCTGTTCACGCAGAAGCTGAAGAGCATGGGTCTTGAAGGCAATCTTCTGGTCATCACTGACGCGCTGAACGAAAATCTGTATCTCTCGTCGCGCAACCTGCCTAACGTTCTGGTTCTTGAAGCTCAGGAAGCCGATCCGGTTTCTCTGGTTCGCTTCGCCAAGGTTCTGGTTACCAAGAACGCCGTGGCCAAGTTCGAGGAGATGTGGGGATGAATCAAGAACGTCTGATGCAGGTGCTGCTGGCACCGCAAATCTCCGAGAAGGCAACTTATGTTGCTGACAAGTATGAGCAAGTGATTTTCCGTGTTGCATCTGATGCAACCAAG
Organism: Pseudomonadota bacterium; assembly: GCA_018262195.1. Lineage (GTDB taxonomy): Bacteria > Pseudomonadota > Gammaproteobacteria > Burkholderiales > Rhodocyclaceae > Azonexus. The sequence continues at coordinate 1,393 of JAGTRS010000036.1, forward strand.
CCGGAAATCAAGGCTGCTGTCGAGCTTCTGTTCAAGGTTGAAGTTGAGGGTGTGCAGGTCGCCAATGTGAAGGGCAAGGTTAAGCGCTTCAAGGGCGCAACCGGTCGTCGCAAAGGCTGGAAAAAGGCCTACGTGAGCCTCAAGCCGGGTCAGGAAATCAATTTCGTTGAAGGGGGGAATGCGTAATGGCACTCGTTAAAGTCAAACCGACTTCCCCGGGTCGTCGCGGCGTAGTTCAGGTCGTAAACGCCAGCCTTCACAAGGGAAAACCGTTTGCTGCACTGGTTGAAGCCAAGTCTGGCAACGCTGGCCGTAACAACAACGGTCGCATCACTGTTCGCCATCAAGGCGGCGGTCACAAGCAGGCGTATCGTGTAATCGATTTCAAGCGCAACAAGGACGGTATCCCGGCCAAGGTTGAGCGTCTTGAATACGATCCCAATCGCACGGCTAACATCGCGCTGCTTTGTTATGCAGACGGTGAGCGTCGCTACATCATCGCCAACAAGGGGATGGTGGTTGGTCAGCCGATCATGAGTGGTTCCGAAGCGCCGATCAAGTCTGGTAATGCTCTGCCGATCCGTAATATTCCGGTTGGTACGACGATTTGCTGTGTTGAAATGCTGCCGGGCAAGGGCGCGCAATTGGCTCGCTCGGCCGGTACCTCAGTTCAGCTGCTGGCTCGTGAAGGTACGTATGCTCAGATTCGCCTCCGCTCCGGTGAAGTGCGCCGTGTGCACGTTGAGTGCCGCGCCACCATCGGTGAGGTTGGTAACGAAGAGCATAACCTGCGCAAGATCGGCAAGGCTGGTGCGATGCGTTGGCGCGGTGTTCGTCCGACCGTTCGCGGTACAGCCATGAACCCGGTGGATCACCCACACGGTGGTGGCGAAGGCCGCACTGGCGAAGGCCGCGTACCGGTCAATCCGTGGGGTCAGCCCACCAAGGGTTACCGCACCCGCAGCAACAAGCGCACGAACAGCATGATCGTTCAGCGCCGTCATAAGCGTTAAGGGGTAGGAAATGGGACGTTCTCTCAAAAAGGGCCCGTTTGTTGATGCGCATCTGATCGACAAAGTCGAAGCAGTTCGCGCTACCAGCGACAAGCGCCCGATCAAGACCTGGTCGCGTCGTTCGACGATCCTCCCCGAGTTCATCGGCCTGACGATTGCGGTCCACAATGGCAAGCAGCATATTCCGGTGTTCGTCACCGAAAATATGGTCGGTCACAAGCTCGGCGAGTTCTCGCTGACCCGTACGTTCAAGGGTCACACCGCCGGCAAGAAGGCCAAGAAGTAAGGAGCTGACATGGAAACTCGTGCAAGTCTGCGAGGCGTACGCCTCTCTGCGCAAAAGGGCCGCTTGGTTGCGGATCTGGTGCGCGGCAAGCCGGTTGGTCAGGCTCTCAACATCCTGGCTTTCTGCCCGAAAAAGGGCGCCGGTATCGTCAAAAAAGTGCTGGAGTCGGCAATTGCCAACGCCGAGCACAACGATGGTGCTGATATCGACGAACTGACGGTGAAAACCATCTACGTCGAAAAAGGCATGGTGCTCAAGCGTTTTACCGCCCGCGCCAAGGGTCGTGGCAATCGGATCATCAAGCCGACCTGCCATATCTATCTGACCGTTGGTAACTAAGGAAGAGCCATGGGACAGAAAATTCATCCGACTGGCTTCCGCCTGGCAGTCACCAAGAACTGGAGTTCACGCTGGTACGCTAACAGCAAAGACTTCCCGGGTATGCTGAACGAAGACATCAAAGTCCGCGAATACCTGAAGCGTAAGCTTGCTCACGCCTCGGTTGGTCGTGTTCTGATCGAGCGTCCGGCCAAGAATGCCCGCGTTACCGTTTACTCTGCCCGTCCGGGCGTGGTGATCGGCAAGAAGGGCGAAGATATCGAGCAACTGCGTTCGGACCTTCAGCGCATCATGGGCGTTCCTGTCCATGTTTCGATCGAAGAAATCCGCAAGCCGGAAATCGACGCTCAGCTGATCGCCGACTCAATCGCCCAGCAGCTTGAAAAGCGCATCATGTTCCGTCGTGCCATGAAGCGCGCGATGCAGAATGCCATGCGCCTTGGGGCCCAGGGCATCAAGGTGATGAGCGCGGGTCGACTGAACGGTGCTGAAATTGCCCGTAGCGAATGGTATCGCGAAGGTCGTGTGCCCCTGCACACCCTGCGCGCTGACATTGACTATGCAACTTCTGAGGCGCTGACCACGTACGGCATCATTGGTATCAAGGTCTGGGTTTACAAGGGTGACATGCTTGACCGTAATGAGCAGCCGGCAGTTGAAGAGCCGTCTGCTGATGACCGTCGTCCGCGTCGTACCCCGGGCAAGCCCGAAGGCGATCGGCCACGTACCCGTACGGTCAAGAAGGCCGACGGTACGGTTGATCCGGCCAAGCGCGTAAGAAAGGCAGGTGCTTAACATGCTGCAACCTAACCGTCGCAAGTTCCGTAAGGAACACAAGGGCCGCAATGAAGGTCTGGCGACTCGTGGCACGAAGGTTTCCTTCGGCGAGTGGGGTCTCAAGGCCATCGGTCGTGGTCGACTGACGGCTCGTCAGATTGAGGCTGCTCGTCGCGCCATGACCCGTCATATCAAACGGGGCGGTCGCATCTGGATCCGTATCTTCCCGGACAAGCCGATTTCGAAGAAGCCGGCTGAAGTTCGTATGGGTAACGGTAAGGGTAATCCGGAATATTGGGTTGCCGAGATCCAGCCCGGCAAGGTTCTGTACGAAATGGATGGTGTCAATGAAGCGCTGGCTCGCGAGGCATTTGCCCTTGCTGCTGCCAAGTTGCCGATCGCTACCACCTTCGTGACTCGTCATCTGGGGTAATCATGAAAGCTAGTGAACTGAGAACCAAGAGCGTGGACGAGCTCAAAAAGGAATTACTGGACCTGTTGAAGGCCCAGTTCGGTCTGCGTATGCAACTTGCTACCCAGCAGTTGTCCAATACCAGCCAAATGTCCAAGGTGCGTCGCGACATCGCTCGCGTCCGCACGCTTATCCGTGAAAAGGCGGTGCAGCAATGAGCGAATCCTCCAGTATCAAACGTACTCTCATCGGTCGCGTTGTCAGCGACAAGATGGACAAGACGGTCACCGTCCTTGTTGAACGTAAGGTCAAGCACCCTATGTACGGCAAGGTGATGGTTCGTTCGAAGAAGTACCATGCCCATAATGAGGGTAACTCGGCCAAGGCTGGCGATCTCGTCGAGATCGTCGAAACCCGTCCGGTTTCCCGTACCAAAACCTGGGCTGTCACCAGCGTTCTTGAAAAGGCGATCGTTGTATAACGAAAGTTTTTAAAAACGCTTGCGCAGTGATCAAAGAAGCCGGTATAATCCGGCTTCTTTTTTGCGACTGCCGTCCTGGTGGTTGCGAAGTTGTTCGACCCGTACGGGTTCCAAGACTGACCGCCTGGGCGGATTAAGTTGGAGTTTATTTAAATGATTCAGATGCAGACGACTCTGGATGTCGCCGATAACACCGGCGCACGTTCAGTAATGTGTATCAAAGTGCTGGGTGGATCCAGGCGCCGTTATGCGGGCATTGGTGACATCATCAAGGTTAGCATCAAGGATGCTGCCCCGCGCGGTCGCGTCAAAAAGGGTGATGTATACAATGCCGTGGTGGTTCGTACCGCTAAGGGTGTTCGTCGTCCTGATGGCTCGCTGGTGCGCTTTGATGGCAATGCCGCAGTCCTTCTCAACAACAAGCTCGAGCCGATCGGCACGCGCATCTTTGGCCCGGTCACTCGCGAACTGCGTACCGAGCGCTTTATGAAGATCGTGTCGCTGGCGCCGGAAGTGCTGTAAGGAACGGATGATGGAAAAAATTCGCAAAGGCGACGAAATCGTCGTCATCACCGGTAAAGACAAGGGCAAACGCGGCACAGTGCTGCGCCGTGTCGATGATGAGCATGTGCTTGTCGAGGGTGTCAACCGTGCCAAGAAGCACGTTAAGCCGAACCCGGTCAAGGGTGTAGCTGGTGGCATCGTGGACAAAGACATGCCTATCCATATCTCCAATGTTGCGCTGTTCAATCCGGCGACCAAGAAGGCCGATCGTGTCGGCATCAAGGCGCTCGAGGATGGCCGCAAGGTTCGCGTGTTCAAGTCGAACGGCGAACTGGTAAACGCATAAGGGGTGGTCATGGCGCGTTTGCAACAGTTTTACAAGGACACCATTGTTTCCGATCTGGTTAAGCAGTTCGGTTACAAGTCCGTGATGGAAGTTCCGCGTATCACCAAGATCACCCTTAATATGGGTGTTGGCGAGGCGGTTGCTGACAAGAAGGTTCTGGAAAATGCCGTTGGTGACATGCAGAAGATCGCAGGTCAGAAGCCGGTTACCACGAAGGCTCGCAAGTCAATTGCTGGCTTCAAGATTCGTGACGGTTATCCGATCGGTTGCATGGTCACTCTGCGTGGTCCTCGCATGTTCGAATTCCTGGATCGTTTGGTGACCATCGCTCTGCCGCGTGTTCGCGACTTCCGTGGTATCTCTGGCAAGGGTTTTGATGGCCAGGGTAACTACAACATGGGTGTCAAAGAGCAGATCATTTTCCCGGAAATTGAGTACGACAAGATCGATGCTCTGCGGGGTATGAATATCAGTATCACCACGACCGCGAAGACCGATGCAGAAGCCAAGGCTCTGTTGGCGGCCTTCAAGTTCCCGTTCAAGAATTGAGGCAATCATGGCAAAACTTGCTCTGATCAACCGTGAAGAGAAGCGCCGCAAGATGGTGGCTCAGTACGCCAAGAAGCGTGCTGCCCTTGAGGCGATCATCACCAACGTGAGCCTGTCTGACGAGGAGCGTTATGAAGCCCGTCTGAAATTCCAGGCCCTGCCGCGCAATTCCAGCCCGTCCCGTCTGCGCAATCGCTGCCAGCTGACCGGCCGCCCGCGTGGTGTTTTCCGTAAATTCGGTCTGTGCCGTAACAAGATCCGTGAGCTGGCCTTCAATGGCGAGATCCCGGGTATTGTTAAAGCCAGCTGGTAATCAGGAGATTCAGAAATGGCTATGAGCGATCCGATCGCGGACATGCTGACTCGCATCCGCAACGCCCAGCTCGCCGAAAAGGCGTCTGTCTCCATGCCCTCGTCCAAGGTGAAAGTGGCAATTGCCGCCGTGCTCAAGGATGAAGGCTACGTCGAAGATTTTGCAGTTCGTCAGGCTGACGGCAAGGCAACTCTCGAAATCGCCCTCAAGTATTACGCCGGTCGTCCGGTTATTGAGCGTATCGAGCGTATTTCCAAGCCTGGTCTACGTATCTACAAAGGCTGCGACGATATTCCGCGTGTCATGAATGGTCTTGGTGTGGCCATCGTTTCTACCCCGAAGGGCGTCATGACTGACCGCAAGGCTCGCGCCAGCAAGGTTGGCGGCGAAGTCCTTTGCATCGTGGCGTAAGGAGCGAAGCATGTCTCGTATTGGTAAGAATCCCGTAGTGCTGCCCGCCGGTGTTGAAGTCACCGTCGGTGAGCAGATCGTCGTCAAGGGGCCCTTGGGTTCTCTGAAGACGGCTGCTCATTCAGCAGTCAATGTCGCCGTCGAAGGCCAGAACGTTACCGTTTCGAAGGTCGCTGGTGCAGCTAACGCTGCTGCCATGTGGGGCACCATGCGTGCCAACCTGAACAACATGGTGACCGGCGTTTCGAAGGGCTTCGAGCGTAAGCTGCAGCTGGTTGGCGTGGGCTATCGTGCCCAGGCTCAGGGCGATACCCTGAATCTGTCGCTTGGCTTCTCCCATCCCGTGGCTCACAAGATGCCCGCAGGTGTGAAAGTTGAGTGCCCGACCCAGACCGAAATCCTGATCAAGGGTTCGGACAAGCAGCAAGTCGGTCAGGTTGCCGCCGAAATTCGTGCATATCGCAAGCCGGAGCCCTACAAGGGCAAGGGCGTTCGTTATGCCGATGAAGTGGTGGTTATCAAGGAAACCAAGAAGAAGTAAGGGTGGCATATGTTTAACAAGAAGCAAGCGCGTCTGCGCCGTGCCCGCAAAACCCGGGCCAAAATCGCCGAGCTCAAAGCTGTCCGTTTGTGCGTTAATCGTACGAACTGCCACATTTACGCCCAGATCATTTCGCCTTGCGGCGGTAAGGTTCTGGCTTCGGCTTCCACGCTGGACACCGATGTCCGTAAGGATGTTGCGAACGGCGGTAACAAGGCTGCTGCCACTACCGTTGGCAAGCTGATTGCCGAGCGCGCCAAGGCCGCTGGTATTGAGCAGGTAGCCTTTGACCGTTCCGGTCTCCAGTACCACGGACGTATTCAGGCGTTGGCGGAAGCCGCGCGTGAAGGCGGCCTGAAGTTCTAACCGACGGCAAAAGGACGAGGTTAAGAAATGGCTAAACCTGAAAGAAACAAGAAGCCGCAACAGGCTGAAGAGCGCGATGATGGCATGCGCGAGAAGATGGTTGCGGTTAACCGTGTTACCAAGGTTGTAAAGGGCGGCCGTATTCTCGGTTTTGCGGCCCTGACCGTGGTTGGCGATGGTGACGGTGGTATCGGCATGGGCAAGGGCAAGTCCCGCGAAGTGCCGGTTGCTGTGCAAAAGGCAATGGAAGAGGCTCGTCGCAAGATGGCCAAGGTCAGCCTGAAGAGCGGTACCGTTCACCACACCGTGATGGGTCGTCATGGTGCTACCACCGTGATGATTCAACCGGCTCCCGAAGGTACCGGCATCATCGCTGGCGGCGCAATGCGTGCTGTCTTCGAAGTCGTTGGTGTCACCAACGTGGTTGCCAAGGCTCACGGTTCGACCAATCCCTACAACATCGTGCGTGCCACCATCGACGGTCTGTCGAAAGTGAATACGCCAGCCGAAATCGCCGCCAAGCGCGGTCTTTCGGTGGATCAGATCCAGGGGTAAGTCATGGCTGACAAGAAAATCAAAGTGACGCTCGTGAAGAGCGTTATCGGCACCAAGCAAGATCATCGGGCTACCGTCAAGGGCCTCGGTCTGCGCAAGCTGAATAGTTCTTCTGAGCTGGAGGATACGCCCGCTGTTCGCGGCATGATCCAGAAAGTTCAGTATCTCGTTAAGGTTGAGGGTTAAGCCATGCGTCTGAATACCATCAAGCCGGGCGAAGGTTCCAAGAAAGCAGCCAAGCGAGTTGGCCGCGGTATTGGTTCCGGTCTGGGCAAGACCTGCGGTCGTGGCCACAAAGGCCAGAAATCTCGTTCCGGCGGCTTCCACAAAGTTGGCTTCGAAGGCGGTCAAATGCCTTTGCAGCGTCGTCTGCCGAAGCGTGGCTTCAATTCGCTGACTCGTGCGCGCAACTACGAAGTTCGCCTGACCGATCTGGAGCGTCTGCCGGTTGACGAAATCGATCTGCTTGCGCTGCAAGTGGCCGGTATCGTTCCGGGCGATGCGCTTTCCGCCAAGGTAATCTTGTCCGGCGCGATTAGCCGCAAGGTTGTCCTTAAGGGTGTAGGCGCGACCAAGGGTGCCAAGGCTGCTATTGAAGCAGTCGGTGGCTCGGTCGCTGAGTAAGACAGGGAAAGGTTAGAACGTTGGCAGCAAATCCCAATACCGTTGGCAAAGGTGGCAAGTTCGGCGATCTCAAGCGCCGGCTTTGGTTCCTGCTGGGGGCACTCGTTGTGTACCGCATCGGCGCCCATATCCCGGTTCCGGGTATTGACCCCAACGCTCTAGCCGATCTTTTCAATTCGCAGAAGGGCGGCATCCTTGGCATGTTCAACATGTTCTCGGGTGGCGCTCTGGAGCGGTTCACCATTTTTGCATTGGGGATCATGCCGTACATTTCGGCTTCGATCATCATGCAACTGATGAGTGTGGCTAGCCCGCAGCTAGAGGCTCTCAAAAAAGAGGGTGAGGCCGGGCGTCGCAAGATCACTCAATACACTCGTTACGGTACCGTTATTCTCGCCCTGTTCCAGGGTCTAGGTATTGCCGTTGCGCTCGAAGCGCAGGCCGGACTGGTTAACGATCCTGGATTTATGTTCCGCCTGACCACTGTTTCCACCCTGCTTACCGGCACAATGTTCCTGATGTGGCTGGGTGAGCAGATTACCGAGCGTGGCCTGGGTAACGGTATTTCGATCATTATCTTTGCCGGTATCGCTGCCGGACTGCCAAACGCCATAGGCGGCTTGCTTGAGCTGGTCCGTACCGGCGCGATGCACCCGCTTACTGCCTTGATCATTTGTGTTCTCGTTGTTGCGGTTACCGGCTTTGTGGTCTTTGTTGAGCGTGGCCAGCGGAAGATCCTGGTCAATTACGCCAAGCGCCAGGTTGGAAACAAGATTTACGGTGGCCAGAGTTCGCACCTGCCCTTGAAGCTGAACATGTCGGGCGTAATTCCCCCGATTTTCGCTTCGTCCATCATTTTGTTTCCAGCAACTGTTGCCAATTGGTTTGGTTCGAGCGAGTCGATGCACTGGTTGAAGGATGTCGCGGGTACCTTGTCTCCCGGTCAGCCTATTTACGTGATGCTCTACGCCTCAGCCATCGTGTTTTTCTGCTTCTTCTACACCGCCCTTGTGTTCAATTCCAAGGAGACGGCCGATAACCTCAAGAAGAGCGGCGCGTTTGTGCCTGGTATTCGTCCTGGTGAACAGACTGCTCGCTACATAGACAAGATTTTGATGCGCTTGACCCTGATCGGTGCTGCTTACATCACGATCGTTTGTCTGCTACCTGAATTTTTGATCCTGAAATGGAACGTCCCGTTCTATTTTGGTGGAACTTCCCTGCTGATTATCGTTGTGGTGACCATGGACTTCATGTCTCAGGTTCAAGCCTATGTGATGTCGCATCAATATGAAAGCCTGCTGAAGAAAGCAAACTTCAAAGGCGCACCTATGATCAAGTAGTAATCAGTCATGGCGAAAGAAGATTACATTGAAATGCTTGGTGAGGTAGTTGAAAACCTTCCAAATGCAACCTTCAAAGTCAGACTGGAAAACGGACACATAGTGCATGGGTTCATTTCCGGGAAAATGCGGATGCATTACATCCGGATTCTCCCCGGAGACAAAGTAACCGTGCAAATGACGCCGTACGATTTAACCAAGGCCCGGATCGTTTTCCGGACCAAGTAAAAAGTTCTCTACGCAATAAACCGCAGGGCAAGGAAACACGGCTGCTTCCGAGCTCTCGCAGACGAGGAGTGAAACATGAAAGTCCAACCTTCAGTGAAGCGCATCTGCCGCAACTGCAAAGTTATCCGCCGCAAAGGTGTCGTGCGCATCATTTGCAAGGATCCGCGTCACAAACAGCGCCAGGGATAATCCCCAGGCCCGTTCGGCATTTGTTAATTTTCGAAATAGTGGAGTGATTCAATGGCCCGTATTGCAGGGGTAAACATTCCGAACCATCAGCATGCAGAAATCGCCCTGACGGCGATCTTCGGCATCGGCCGTACCCGCGCACAGAAAATCTGTGACGCAGCCGGCGTTGGTCGTAACGTAAAAATGAAAGACCTGTCCGATTCGGACATGGATCGTCTGCGTGACGAAGTTGGCAAGTTCACCGTTGAAGGTGACCTGCGCCGCGAAGTCACCATGAACATCAAGCGCCTGATGGACCTCGGTTGTTACCGTGGCCTGCGCCATCGCAAGGGTCTGCCTTGCCGTGGTCAGCGCACCCGTACCAATGCTCGTACCCGCAAGGGCCCGCGCAAGGCCATCGCTGGCAAGAAGTAATAGGGACAGAACATGGCAAAGACTGCTACCAAAGTTCGCAAAAAGGTTAAGAAGAACGTTGCTGAGGGCATCGCCCACATTCACGCATCGTTCAACAACACCATCATCACCATTACCGACCGCCAGGGCAACGCTCTGTCTTGGGCTACTTCCGGTGGTGCCGGCTTCCGCGGTTCGCGTAAGTCGACTCCGTTCGCTGCCCAGGTTGCGGCTGAAGCTGCTGGCAAGGCCGCTCAGGAATGTGGCGTCAAGAACATTGAAGTCCGTATCAAGGGCCCTGGCCCTGGTCGTGAATCCTCTGTCCGCGCTCTCAATGCGCTGGGTATGAAGATCACTTCCATTTCGGACGTGACGCCGGTGCCGCACAACGGTTGCCGTCCGCCTAAAAAGCGCCGCATCTAAGGAGAAAGACAAGTGGCTCGTAATCTCGATCCGAAATGCCGTCAGTGCCGCCGCGAAGGCCTGTTCCTGAAGGGCGAAAAGTGTTTTACCGACAAGTGTGCCATTGAGCGTCGTTCCTACGCCCCCGGCCAGCACGGTCAAAAGTCTGGTGCCCGTTTGTCTGACTACGGTGTTCACCTGCGCGCCAAGCAGAAGATTCGCCGCGTCTATGGCGTTCTTGAAGGCCAGTTCCGCAAGACATTTGCTGAAGCTGACCGCCGCAAGGGCCAGACCGGTGAAAATCTGCTGCAACTGCTCGAAGCCCGTCTGGACTCCGTAGCATACCGTATGGGTTTTGGTGCTTCCCGTTCAGAGTCCCGCCAAGTGGTCCGCCACAACGGTATTCTGGTTAACGGCAAGCGCGTGAATATTCCGTCGTTCATCGTCAAGCCGGGTGATGTTGTCCAGCTGACCGATCGCGCACGTGCTTCCCTGCGTTGCAAGGCTGCTCTCGAAGCTGCCGAGTCCCGCGGTTTCCCGGAGTGGATCTCCGTGGACGTCAAGGAAGGCAAGGGCACGTTCAAGGCCATGCCGCAGCGCTCCGAATTGCCGGCGACCCTGAACGAAGGTCTCGTCATCGAACTTTACTCGAAGTAAGCACTGAGCAGAGGATCTAGCCCATGCAAAGCAGTGGACTTCTCAAACCCCGCATCATCGACGTGCAGAGCGTTTCGCCCGTGCAAGCCAAGGTTGTCATGGAGCCGTTTGAACGCGGCTATGGCCATACCCTTGGTAACGCACTGCGTCGCATTCTGCTCTCTTCGATGATCGGTTATGCACCGACCGAAGTCGGCATCGACGGCGTGCTCCATGAGTACTCCACCGTTGATGGCGTGCAGGAAGATGTCGTTGATATCCTTCTTAATCTGAAGGGTGTTGTCTTCAAATTGCACAACCGCGACGTGGTTAACCTCAAGCTGGTCAAGGAAGGCGAAGGCGCCGTCCGTGCCGGCGATATCGAGTTGCCCCACGACGTTGAGATCATCAATCCGGAACACGTGATCGCTCACCTTTCTCCTGGCGGCAAGCTCTCCATGGAAATCAAGGTTGAGAAGGGTCGCGGCTACGTGCCGGGTAACGTCCGCAATCTGGGCGACGCCAAGACCATCGGCAAGTTGGTTCTGGACGCTTCGTTCAGCCCGATCCGTCGCGTTGCCTATGCGGTCGAAAGCGCCCGCGTCGAACAGCGTACCGATCTGGACAAGCTGATTGTTGATATCGAAACCAACGGCGTTGTCGAACCCGAAGAAGCCATCCGCTATGCCGCGCGCGTGCTGATGGAGCAACTCTCCGTGTTTGCTGACCTGGAGGGCACCGCTCCTGTAGCCGAGGCTTCCAAGCCGGCTCAGGTTGATCCGGTTCTGCTCCGTCCGGTGGATGACCTCGAATTGACGGTTCGTTCCGCGAACTGCCTGAAGGCCGAGAATATCTACTACATCGGCGATCTGATCCAGCGTACCGAGAATGAACTTCTCAAGACCCCGAATCTGGGTCGCAAGTCGCTGAATGAGATCAAGGAAGTGTTGAGGATTAACCATGCGTCACCGCAATGGACTTCGCAAACTAAACCGCACCAGCAGCCATCGCCTGGCGATGCTGCGCAACATGACCGTTTCCCTGCTCAAGCACGAGGCTATCAAGACCACGTTGCCGAAGGCCAAGGAATTGCGCCGTGTTGTTGAGCCGATGATCACCCTGGGCAAGAACCCGACGCTGGCAAACAAGCGTCTGGCTTTCGACCGTCTGCGCGACCGCGATATCGTGGTCAAGCTGTTCGCCGAAATCGGCCCGCGTTACGCAACCCGTCCGGGCGGCTACCTTCGCATTCTGAAGTGTGGCTTCCGCGTCGGCGACAATGCCCCGATGGCATTCGTCGAGTTGCTTGACCGCCCGGAAGTTAACGAAGCGGTTGAGATTGAGGATGCAGCTGAATAAGCTGGAAAGTCTCAAATAAAAAAGGCCGGTTTTCCGGCCTTTTTTGTTTTTTGGAGCTTGAAGCTTTCTGTTAAGGGCAGTCGATTAACATCAGCGATATGTCGTCGCTGGCGGCGCAGCCGTTTTGATGTTTCCTCAGCGCTGTTTCGATCTTGGCAAAGCGATCTGTCGGCGAGGTGTTTGAGGCCGAACTGATCAGGCCTGAATTCCCAAATTGCTCACCTTGCGGGCTTGTGGCTTCCAGGAGGCCATCGGAGCATAACGCGAGTTGGCTTTCCGGCTCCCATGAAAATACTCGCGGATGGCCACCGAGTTCGTTGTTGCCAACGATACCGAGCGGCAAGTTGTCGGAAGGGAATGTGCATTCGACCCGACCCCAGCGGTCGAATAGGAAGGCCTCTGGCGTACCGCCCACCCAGATTTCGCCTTTTCGGTTGTTTTCATCGAGGCAGACTAGTGTGATCGCGACAAATCGCCCAACCGGCATGGATTCCTTGAGTTGTTGATTCAGTTCAAGAACAACTTCCTGAATAGACCGGTTGAGTTTTGTCATCCGGTAAAAGAGGGCCAATACAGGCAGCACGCTGATTGCAGCGGTCAGTCCATGGCCGGTGGCATCCGCGAGTAGCGCGTACAAGCGTCCGTCCTGGGAGCGAGAGGCTGCGACGATGTCTCCGCTGAAATGTTCGGCTGGAATGACCTTGTATCGGAGGCGTTTATCGTGAAGGCCGCTACGGTGGAGCTGCTTTTCCATCAGGCGAAGCGCCAACTGTTGCTCCGTTTGCGTCTGGTCGTAGTAGTCCTGCAGTTGGTGAGCGTTTTCGCGCAGCTTTTGTTCGGTTTCTTTGCGCTCTGAAATGTCGCGGATCACACTGATGATCATGCGCTGATTGTCGAGTTCAACCTGACTGATCGATATGGTCGCCGGGAAACGATGTCCGTCCTTGTGCCGAGCTTCTATTTCCTGTTCTTTTCCAGTGCCCATCGAAGCAATCGCCGGAACATCAGGACTAGCCGCGGTAGTACCAGAGATACTTGCAGAGCCCGGCATCAGTACCGAGGTGTTTTGCCCAAGCAACTCTGACGGAGGCCATCCAAAAATGCGCTCGGTGGACTGATTTACCGAGACGATGACCCCATCTTCGTTGGTGGTGACAATGGCATCCAGCACGTTGTCCGAGATCGCCTGGACACGGCGCAGGGAATCGATCGACTGCTGCTGCATGGTTAGGGAGCGTTGCATTGACCGCAGCTTGGCTTCCAGAACGACAAAATTGATTGGTTTCGTGAGGTAGTCGTCCGCCCCTGCGTCCAGGCCTTCAACGAGATTTTCGTCGCGATTCAGCGCGGACAGGAAGATGACCGGTGTCCAGCGGTCGCGGGTCATGGCCTTGATCCGCCGTGCCGCTTCAAAACCATCCATCACCGGCATCATGATGTCGAGGAGGACCAGGTCCGGAGAGTTGGCCTCAAAACTGCGCACAGCCTCCTCGCCGTTCTCGGCCAGGATGACTTCATGCCCAAGTTTCTTGAGGAAGACCTGGAGAATGTGCAGGTTGGTGCGGTTGTCATCAACCGCCAGTACCTTCATTTTGTTCATTATCGGAATCATGATCGACTAATGCGGAATGTCCGCGTTGAAGCGCTCAATATCGCTAGCTGTGATATTACCAACCTTCCTCGGAATTGCTGTTGAAACTTGGCAATCACCCGGGTGAACGCTCGCTCCGCTGGATCGAGGAAGCGTTGCGGGTTGCCATTGTGCCTATTCAACTGTGCCCAGCAGGCAGGTCATGTTCTTCCTGTTGCTGCAGGGTCCACATCCGGGCGTAGTGGGCGCCTGCAGCGAGGAGGGCCGAGTGTGAGCCACGCTCGATAATGTGGCCTTCGCTCATCACCAGAATTTCGTCGGCATTCATTACTGTCGACAGTCGGTGGGCAATGATCAGTGTCGTATGGCCAACGGCAACTTGCTCCAGCTGGGTCTGGATAGCCCGTTCGGTCGCGGAGTCGAGGGCCGAGGTCGCTTCGTCAAAGATCAGGATCGGTGGATTCTTCAACAAGGCGCGGGCGATGGCGACGCGCTGCTTCTCTCCGCCAGAGAGCTTCAGGCCGCGTTCGCCGACCCGGGTTTCGTATTTCTGGGGTAGCGACTCGATGAAATCGTGCATCTGGGCTGCGCGGGCTGCGGCGTAAACCTCCTCGCGACTCGCTTCCGGGCGACCGTAATTGATGTTGTAGAAGATGCTGTCGTTGAACAACACGGTATCCTGCGGCACGATGCCGATGGCGGCCCGCAGGCTGCTTTGCTTCAGTGTGCGGAGGTCGTGGCCATTGATCCGGATCGCGCCGTTTGTTACGTCGTAGAAGCGATAGAGCAGCCGGGCCAGAGTGGATTTACCGGCGCCGGAGTGACCGACGACCGCGACAGTCTTGCCGGGGGGAATGGCGAAGCTGAGATTCTTCAGAATCTGGCGATCCGGATCGTAGCCGAAATTGACGCTTTCGAAATTGATCTGCAAGGGGCCGGCCGGGAGCTCGCGGGCATCGGGGACATCGGCAATTTCACGATTTTCCTTGAGCAGGTTGAACATGCGCTCGATATCGGTCAGCGCCTGACGAATCTCCCGATAGACGATGCCGAGGAAATTGAGCGGAATATAGAGCTGGATCAGGAAGGCATTGACCAGCACTAGGTCGCCGATCGTCATCTCTCCGGCGACGACGCCGCTGGCTGCTCGCCACATCATCGCGGTGACGCCCAGCGCGATGATCGCCGCCTGCCCCAGATTGAGGAAGGCGAGCGTGGTCTGGCTGCGCGTGGCGGCCTCTTCCCATTTGATCAGCTGCTCGTCGTAGCGGCGGGCTTCCCAGCCTTCGTTATTGAAGTATTTGACAGTTTCGTAGTTGAGCAGGCTGTCGATGGCTCGGGTGTTGGCCGCCGAATCGTTTTCGTTGACGGCACGACGGATGTCGATCCGCCAGTTGCTGACCTTGACCGTAAAGACGACGTAGACGACGAGCGAGGTGACGGTAATGATGACGTAGCCGACATCGTATTTGACGAACAGGATGGCGAGGACCAGTCCGATTTCGACCAGCGTCGGCAAGATCGAATACAGCGTGTAGGAAATGAGGCTGGATATCGAGCGGCTGCCCCGTTCTATATCGCGAGAGACGCCACCGGTCTGTCGTTCCAGGTGGAAGCGCAGCGACAGGGCGTGAAGGTGCCGGAAAACTTCCAGCGATACCTGGCGCACCGCGCGTTGGGTGACTCGGGCAAAGAGGATTTCGCGCAATTCGGTGAATAGCGAAGTCGAGAAGCGCAGGATGCCGTAAAGGGCCAGTAGCAGGATGGGCAGGGCAAGCAACTGCTGGCTGCCGGAAAGGCCGTCGATCATTTCCTTGAAAATCAACGGGACGCTGACATTGGCCACCTTGGCGCCGATCAGGCAAGCCATGGCGGCCAGCACGCGCAGACGGTAAGACCACAAATATGGGAAGAGCGTGCGGAGCGTCAGCCAGACGTGGGTTTGGGGCAAGGCTTGGCCGGCGGGCGGCTTGGGGAGGGCAGAAGCGCGACGCATGGGATCTGGAGGGGATGTCCGTTGTGAGAATTTGTATCGAGTATATGAAAACCGCTGCCTTTCCGGGAGAATCCGGACATTATTTGCAATCGGGACTGATCATGACTGTCGACCGCCTCTCGTTACCGAACAAGCACTGCACGCTGCGCGTCGTCCCGATGCCGGCTGACCTCAACCAGAACGGCGACGTCTTTGGCGGTTGGGTCATGGCACAGGTAGACGTGGCAGGTGCCATCCCGGCAATGCGCCGGGCTTGCGGCAGGGTGGCCACCGTCTCAGTCAATTCCTTCCTCTTCAAACAGCCGGTTTCGGTTGGCGATATCGTCAGCCTTTACGCCGATATCGTGCGGGTTGGCACGACGTCGATCACCGTGCGGGTTGAGGTCTATGCCGAACGCAATTACGCGGCCCCGATCATCGTCAAGGTGACCGAGGCTGAATTGACCTACGTGGCGATTGACGGCGCGGGGATGAAGCGCAATGTTCCGGCCGAAAAATGACCGGAAATGGTCTAAAATCCGACAGTTAATCAATTACCCCGCCTCCATGCGAGCACTCCAATGAATAAATTGAACCTGCGTATCCTCCCTGCACTGTTGCTGGTTGCCTTTTCCGGCACATCAGCTGCTGCCGCCTTCCAGCTCTGGGAGCAAAACGCCAGCGGCCTGGGCAATGCCTACGCCGGTTCGGCCGCGGTTGCAGATAACGCCAGCACGGTCTTCTTCAATCCGGCAGGGATGACGCAACTGACGGGTTTTCAGTTTTCGGCAGGCGTAACCGCGGTTGGGCCGAGCTATGAGTTTCGCGACTATGGTTCAACCGGGGCCTTCAGAGGAACCGGCAATGGTGGCGACGCGGGCGGCTGGCATGCCATTCCCAATCTCTATTTGTCCGGTCGCCTGACTGACAATTTGTCCGTTGGTTTTGGCGTTTCGGCCCCGTTTGGGCTGGCAACCGAATACGACAGCAACTGGGTTGGGCGCGTTCAGGCGATCAAGTCCGAGATCAAGACCATCAACTACAACCCGTCGCTTGCTTATCGCGTCAACGACAAGGTTTCGCTGGGTTTTGGCGTCAATTACCAGCAGCTGGATGCCGAAATCACCAGTTATACCCCGGCCGGCCTCTATCGGGTCAAGGGTGACGATTCAGCTTGGGGATGGAATGCCGGCGCTTTGTTCACGCTTTCTCCGGCCATGCGTGTCGGTGTCTCTTACCGCTCCGCAGTGAATTACTCGCTGGAAGGAACCCGCTCAGTCGGGGCGAATTCCGTCGCAGCCAAGGCCGACATCAAACTGCCGGATACCTTCATTCTGTCCGTTTGGCAGCAGGTTTCCGATCGCTGGGAAGCGATGGGCGATTTGTCCTACACGCGCTGGAGCACGCTGGATCGACTCGATGTTCGCAGCTCGGCCGGTGTTGATACCGAGCTTTTCAAATATGAAAACTCATGGCGCCTTGCCTGGGGTGCTGCCTACAAGGCCAGCGATGCACTCAAGGTGAAATTCGGTATTGCCTATGACCGGACGCCGGTGCGCGATGAGTACCGCTCGGCTCGTGTCCCCGACAACGATCGTCTGTGGTTGTCGCTGGGCGGCCAATGGAATACCGGCCGTTACGGCAAGGTCGATGTCGGCTACTCGTATCTCTATGTCCGTGATCCGTCGATCCAGCAGTCCAAGGTGGTGGGAGTCGCCCACGAACTGCGTGGCGATTACAACGCCAGCGCCCATATCGTCGGCCTGCAATACTCGGTGGGTTTCTAATCTCTTGAGCAAGGGGCCGACGTGCCGGCGCTGGAACTGGGCGGGATGACGCTGGGGCTGCGTGAAGGGGTGATCGTGCTGATCGCGCTGGTCGCGGTCTACATGCTCTTCGTGCTGTTGCGCATGCGCCGGCTGCATAACAAGCCTGCTGAAACGCCCGTTGCTTCACTCGACAGCCGGGAGTCTGAAGCGCCGTCAGAAACTGCGCTGAATACTGCTGACGTTGACGCCGACGATCGCTGGGAGCAAACCCCGGCCGGTCTTGGTGAAGAGGTTTTACGCCAGGGGCTGGAACAGGACTTGGCCCAACTGCGTGAAGAAGTTGATGCCATGCGCGGCGAACTGGCTGCGTTGCGCGATGATATGCTGCACGAGCTGGCCCACCTGCGGGCCAGTCAGACGGTTTCCCCGATTTATGGTGATGCCATGCAGATGGCAGTCTCCGGCTACGATCCGGCAGCCATCGCTGAACGCTGCGGTATTGCCCGGGCCGAAGCAGAACTGGTTGTTGCCCTGGCCAAGAGTCAGGAACGTTGAGGTAGGGAATGGCGGATCAACCTGAAGTTTCCGAAAACGAAGACAATGCCGGCGAGTTGCGCGGCAAGCTGATTGGCCGTTTGGCCATGGCTGGCGTTCTGGTCGCGCTTTTGCTCGGTGTGCTGGCTTTTTTCGACTACCTGGCGAATCCGCCTGAGGAAGCCGAACAGCAGGTATTCACCCAGGCTGTTCCCGTGGCGCCCAAGAAAGAAGTCTCGCAGCCGGTGACGCCAGCCGAGAATTTGCCCGAACCGCCAGTCCCGGAAAAAGCGGAACCCCCTGTCGAAGCGCCGCCTCCACCCCTGGTGGAAGCGCAACCGCAAGCCGTGGTCGAGGCCAAGCCTGAGCCCCGTGCTGGTGCCAAATTGCCTTCGGTCAATGCAAAGCCAGCGGCTTCGGCGCCGCCGGCACCTGCGCCGCAAGCCGTGCCTGAAGCAACGACAGCGCCATCGAATACGCTGGCCCCACAACGCGCTACTGCGCCAGTGGAGGCTGCGCCCGCCAGACCTACGTCGCGTATCGTTGAAGCAAAGCCGGCGCCGACACCCGCACCGGCAGTCGTGGCGCCGAGTGCGCCGCGTCTGTTCTCCGGCTTCCTGTTGCAGGCTGGGGTGTTTTCAAGCATTCAGCGCGCCGAAGAACTACATGCCCGCCTGACCTTGAGCGGCGTTCAATCGACCCTTGAAACCCGAGTTCAGGTTGGTCCATTCCGGACCAGGCACGAAGCTGAAATGGCTCAGGCAAAGCTCAAGGAACTGGGCGTCGAAGCCATTCTCGTTCCGCCCAAAGGCAAAAACTAGCGAATCAGGGCATGCCCGGCAGGCGGGGCAGGCCCAAGCCACGACGGACGTCGCGGTGTAGCTGCAGCGGCGGTGGCAAGGGCGCGCTATAGCTGCGCCTGTCTTCATAGCGTCGATCATCGTAATACCTGCCGCCACGGTTATCGTAGTGGCGGTGCCCGGATTCGTAATAGATATTTGCCCTCGGGTAGCCATAAGCCGGGTAGGTTTCCACATACGCCGGCGGAGCACGGTAATAACCCGCCGGATAGGCCGGAACCACCGTGCAGGCACCAAGACTGCCGAGCAGGGCAGTGGCGAGACTGAGGCGGATAAGGGTTTGCGAGAGCTTCATGGGGAAAGTGCTTCCGGTGGTTACGTAAGCAAATAACGCGGACACGCCCTGCCCGGCATACGTGGATGCCGGGCTAGATTGTAACAATTCGTTAGAGGGCGGCCCTGCAAGGGCTTTCAGGATTTTCTTCATGTGTTTGGTTCGGTAGCCGGCGCTTGTCCGGCCAGCGCCTTGCGCGCCCGATTGGCGAAGACGGTCATTTCCTTGGCGGCCTGGATGTCGCCGTTGGCTTCGGCGACGGCGATCCCTTGTTCGTAGGCAGTCAGGCAGCCGATATTGTCGCCGGCTTCGGCGCGTGCCTTGCCGAGTGCCTTCCAGGCGGCTGAGTATTTCTGGTCGCGGTCGACGGCTTCCTTGAAGCAGGCTGCCGCTTTTGCCGGGTCGCCGGCCTTCAGGTATTCGTTGCCGAGCGAGAAGCGGAGCAGGGCGCCGTCGCGCGGGCCGTTGAGCATTTTTTCCAGGGATTCGATACGTGGGTTCATGGGTTACCAAGGCTAAAATAGGGTTTTGCAATCCGGATACAGGAAGCTTACTCATGGCCAAGACCATCATCGCCACCCCGAACGCCCCGGCCGCCATCGGCACCTATTCGCAAGCCGTGCGCGTCGGCGACACCGTTTACATGTCCGGGCAGATCGGGCTCGATCCTGCTTCCATGCAGATGGTAGACGGGATCGACGCGCAAATCGTTCGCGTTTTCGACAATCTGAAGGCTGTCGCCGAAGCCGCTGGCGGCTCGCTGGCTGATGTCGTCAAGCTCAACGTCTTCCTGACCGATCTGGCCAACTTCGCCAAGGTCAATGAAACGATGGCCAAGTATTTCAGCGAGCCCTTCCCGGCCCGCGCCGCCGTCGGCGTCAAGGAACTGCCGCGTGGCGCCTTGGTTGAGGCCGATGCCGTGATGTTCATCGGCTGATCATCATCAGATGACGACGAGCGGGGCTTCGGCCCCCGCTTCTCCGCCGATTCGCGCCTCCGAGGCGCTGCAGAAGAAGCTCGCCAAGATCGGCCTCCATAGCGAGGCCGATTTGCTGGTCCATCTGCCGCTGCGCTACGAGGACGAAACCCGGATCACGCCGGTCAATCGTGCCTTTGGTGGCGAGCCGGTGCAGATCGAGGTTGTTGTACAGAGTAACGAAATCCAGTTCCGGCCGCGCCGGCAGATGATTGTGCGGGCGGCCGACGACAGCGGCGAGATCACGCTGCGCTTTTTCAGTTTCTACCCGAACCAGCAGGCTGCCTTGAGCGAAGGCTCGCGCATCCGCGTTTTCGGCGAAGTCCGTGGCGGCTTCTTTGGTGCCGAGATGGTGCACCCGCGTTTTCGCAAGGTCGGTGACAACGAGCCGCTGCCAACCGAGATGACCCCGGTTTACCCGTCGACAGCCGGGCTGGCCAATTCAGCGCTGCAAAAGCTGATCGGGAAGGCATTGGTAGTGGGCGATCTTTCGGAAACCTTGCCGGATGAACTGCGCCAGCGTTTGAAATTGCCGGGCCTGGCGCGCAGTCTGCGCTTCCTGCACACGCCGCCACCCGGCACCGATCTTGATACCTTGCATGCCCGCAATCATCCCGCCTGGCGGCGAGTGAAATTCGACGAGGTGCTGGCCCAGCAACTCTCCTTGCGCCGCGCCTATCTGGCCCGCCGTGAGCAGGGGGCGCCGGTGTTGGTGGCCCAGGATGATCTGGGCGCCCGTCTGCTCGACCAGCTGCCTTTTGGTTTGACCGGCGCCCAGTTGCGGGCGATGGCGGAAATTGCCGACGATCTGGCGCAGCCTTACCCAATGCAGCGTCTGCTGCAGGGCGACGTGGGTGCCGGCAAGACCATCGTTGCCGCGCTGGCGGCGTGTCAGGCGATTTCGGCCGGCTGGCAGGCGGCGTTCATGGCGCCGACCGAAATCCTCGCCGAACAGCATTACCTGAAATTGAAGGATTGGCTGGAGCCATTGGGTGTCAGGGTGGCCTGGCTGTCCGGCAGCCTGAAAACCAAGGCCAAGCGCGAGCAACTGGCCGCAACGGCGGCCGAGGCGCAACTGGTCGTCGGCACTCATGCGCTGATTCAGGATGGCGTCGACTTCGCCAAACTTGGCCTGGCCATTGTCGACGAGCAGCACCGCTTCGGGGTTGCACAACGGCTGGCCTTGCGCAAGAAAGGCAATAACCCGCACCAGTTGATGATGTCGGCGACGCCGATTCCCCGCACCCTGGCGATGAGCTATTACGCCGATCTTGATGTGACCGTCCTCGACGAGTTGCCGCCGGGCCGGACGCCAATCAAGACACGGCTGATCGCTGACAACCGGCGTGAGGACGTCGTCGGGTTCGTCAAAAAGCATGTCGAGGAAGGCCGGCAGGCCTACTGGGTTTGCCCATTGATCGAGGAATCCGAGGCGCTGCAGTTGCAGACGGCGCAGGACACCTACGAACAGCTTTCGATCGATTTGCCGGAACTGACGGTCGGGCTGGTGCATGGCCGCCTCAAGGCTGATGAAAAGCAGGCGGTGATGGCTGCCTTTGCTGCCGGTGAGATCGATGTGCTGGTGGCAACAACGGTGATCGAAGTGGGCGTCGACGTGCCGAATGCCAGCCTGATGGTGATCGAACACGCCGAGCGTTTTGGTCTGTCGCAACTGCACCAGCTGCGCGGGCGGGTCGGGCGCGGCAAGTACGAATCGAGTTGCGTGCTGATCTATGCCGGGCCGCTTGGCGAAATCGCCCGGCAGCGGCTGAAGATCATTTTCGAGAATACCGACGGCTTCGAGATTGCCCGTCAGGATCTGCGGATTCGTGGCCCCGGCGAATTTGTCGGCGCCCGGCAGAGCGGGGTGCCGCTATTGCGCTATGCCGATCTGGAAATGGATGCCGATCTGGTCGAAATGGCCCGCGACGTGGCCGAGGAAATGCTGACCGAGCATCTCGAGTTGGCAGAACGGCACCTCAAGCGCTGGCTGGGCTCCAGGGAAGAACTGCTCAAGTCCTGACGCGATTGGCCGAGGCGGTGATGCCGTCGCACAGCGTTTTCAGGGCGGCCATCGGCGCCGCTTCGCGCAGGTGGATCATGCCGGTCGGCACCAGGCTGAACTCGTCAGGCACCGTTTCGATGACCAGATCAGCGGCGTGGCTGGACTGTTCGGCGACGCGTCGCGGCATCAGTGTCCAGCCGAGGCCGACGGCAACGCAGCCGAGAATGCCTTCCAGCGTGCCGAATTCCATGGCATCGGCCACAGCGTGGCCTTGGGCGCGCTGCCAGGCGATGGCGCGGGTGCGATAGGCGCAGCCTTCCCGGAAGAGGATCAGCGGCAGCATGACCGGGTCGGTTCCGGCGGCATGTACCTGCACCAGTTCTTCGACCACCAGTTCCTCGAATTGCAGGTCGGGATGGATGACCGGGCCGGCGACGAAGGCGCAGTCGAGCTTGTGGTCGAGCACCTTGCCCATCAGCGTGCTGGTGGTGTCGGTGAAGACGCGCAGTTCGAGCCCCGGGTGTTCGCTGCGCACTGCTTTCAGCGCACTCGGCAGGTGCAGGGCGGCAAAGGTTTCCATGGCGCCGATGCGCAACTCGCCGGCGCTTTCGCCAACCTGTCGCACGGCGCTGGCGGTCTGGCGTTCCAGCATCAGCATTCGTCGCGCGTAGTCGAGCAGCACCCTGCCCGACGGTGCGAGCTCCAGCCCGCGGCCCTTGCGGATGAACAGTTCGGCGCCAAGCTCCTCCTCCAGACGCCGAATGCGGCCGGTGACGTTGGACTGCACGGTGTTCAACTTGCGCGAAGCAGCGAGGATGCCGCCTTCTTCGACGACGGCCTGAAAGGTGCGGAGGGCGACGAGTTCCATTGGTATCTCAAAAAACGAATGGTGCGTTCTAAATAAATCACTTGTAGTGATACTTTACTCTGTTTATTGTTCGCTTATCAATAACAAGGGGAACATCCCATGAACTCACAGAGAGAACGCCTCAAGGTGCTTGGCGCCGGAATCTTCAGCCTGCTGCTGACCTTCGGTGTCGCCCGCTTTTCCTACACGCCGCTGCTACCGATCATGCAGCAACAGGCTGGTCTTGGGCTGGCCGAAGCAGGCTGGCTGGCGGCCCTCAACTACGCCGGCTACCTGTGCGGGGCGCTGGCTGCCTCGCTGATCAGCAATCTGGTGCTCAAGGATCGCCTGTACCGCATCGGTCTGGTCGTCGCCATCCTGAGCACGGTGATGATGGGCCTGACGAACGACCCGATAGTCTGGATGGCATCGCGCTTCATCGCCGGTCTGAGCAGCGCCGCCGGCATGTTGCTCGGCACCGGGCTGATCCTCAACTGGCTGATTCGCCATAACCATCGGCCGGAACTGGGCATCCACTTCGGCGGCATCGGCCTGGGGATTTCCGGTTGCGCCGTGGCGGTGTGGCTGATGACAGGCACGCTTGACTGGCGCGAACAGTGGTTTGCCTTCTCGGCGATTGCCTGCGTGCTGATCATTCCGGCGCTGGCCTGGCTGCCGGCACCCGATACCAGTCCGGTGACCAAGAGCGGCGCGACCATGCATGACAATCCGCCGAGCCCGCTCTTTCTCGGCATCTTCATGGCCGCGTATTTCTGCGCCGGTTTCGGCTACGTGATCAGCGCCACCTTCATCGTCGCCATCGTCGACGGTCTGCCGGGGCTGGCCGGGCAGGGCGCGCTGGCCTTCCTGGCCATCGGTCTGGCCGCAACGCCGGCTGCCTTCAACTGGGATCTGATTGCCCGTTACACCGGCGACATCAATGCCCTGATCCTCGCTGCGGTGCTGCAGATCGTCGGCATCATCCTGCCGGTGGCTGTCGGCGGATTGATCCCCACCATCTTCGGGGCATTGCTCTTTGGCGGAACCTTCATCGGCATGGTCAGTCTGGTGTTGACCATGGCCGGGCGCTACTACCCGACGCGGCCGGCAAAGATGATGGGCAAGATGACGCTTTCCTATGGGGCAGCCCAGATCATCGGGCCGGCCATCGTTGGCTGGCTGGCCACCCGGCTGGGCAACTATTCGATAGGCTTGACCATCGCGGCCGGCGTGATGGTGGTGGGCGTCCTGCTCTTGTTTATACTGAAAATGGTGGAAAAGCAGGACGCTGAGGCCTCGCTTAAGCCCTCGCTGCAACGCTGAACAAGGAGAAGAAATGTTCAAGGGAATTCTGATCGAGAAGGATGATGCCGGCTACCGTGCATCGGTGCAGGACATCGACGAAAGCCAGTTGCCGGAAGGCGACGTGACGGTCCGCGTGGCGATGTCGTCGCTCAATTACAAGGACGGGCTGGCGATTACCGGCAAAGGCCCGGTTGTCCGCAAATTCCCGATGGTGCCGGGCATCGACATCGCCGGCACGGTCGAAAGCAGCAATAACCCGGATTACAAGGCCGGCGACCGCGTCGTGCTCAATGGCTGGGGGGTTGGTGAAACGCACTGGGGCGGGCTGGCCCAGAAGGCGCGGCTGAAGGGCGACTGGCTGGTCCCGTTGCCGGCCGCTTTCACCGAGCAGCAGGCCGTCGCCATCGGCACCGCCGGCTACACTGCCATGCTCTGCGTGATGGCTTTGGAGCGTCAGGGCGTCAAGCCGGCGGATGGCGAGATCGTCGTCACCGGCGCGGCCGGCGGGGTGGGCAGCGTGGCCATCGCGGTGCTGAGCAAGCTCGGCTACACGGTTGTTGCCGTCAGCGGCCGGCCGGAAGAAACGGCTTACCTGAAGCAGCTCGGCGCGGTCGAAGTGCTCGACCGGGCGGCCTTCTCCAGCCCCGGCAAGCCGCTGGGCAAGGAACGCTGGGCGGGGGCGGTCGATGTCGTTGGCTCGCACACGCTGGCTAACATCTGCGCCACCACCAGGTATCGCGGCGTGGTGACTGCCTGCGGTCTGGCTGGCGGCATGGATTTTCCATCGTCGGTGGCGCCGTTCATCCTGCGCGGCGTGACGCTGGTCGGCATCGACAGCGTGATGTGTCCGCGTCCGGAGCGTCTGGTCGCCTGGCAGCGTCTGGCCTCTGATCTGGATATCGCCAAGCTCGGCTTGATCACCCATGAAGTCTCGCTGGCCGAAGCCATTCCGACTGCAGCGCAGTTGATGGACGGCAAGGTCCGCGGCCGTGTGGTCGTCGACGTCAATCGTTAAAGGAAGCGGCTGATGCCCTACGTCAACATCAAGATCACCCGCGAAGGGGCGACGGCCGAGCAGAAGGCCCGGCTGATCGCCGGTGCGACGCAGCTGCTGGTCGATGTGCTGGGCAAGAACCCGAAAACGACCATCGTCGTCATCGATGAAGTCGATACCGACAACTGGGGCGTGGCCGGCGAGTCGATCACCGTCCGGCGAGCGCGGGGCGAGTGAGACTGTCCCTTCGATATTTTTGAACTGCTTCAAGCATTGAAACCATGAGCCACCTGTTCGAGCCCCTGAAACTCCGCGACATCACCCTCAAGAACCGCATCGGCATCCCGCCGATGTGCCAGTACTCGGCGCAGGATGGCATGGCTGGCGACTGGCATTTCGTCCATTACAGCAGCCGCGCCATCGGTGGCGCCGGGCTGATGATTCTCGAAGCGACGGCGGTGACGCCGGCCGGCCGGATCAGCCCGGGCGACCTCGGCCTGTGGAACGATGAGCAGATCGAACCGCTGGCCAAAATCGCCCGCTTTGCCCGGGAGCAGGGCTGCGTACCGGCCATCCAGCTTGCCAACGCCGGGCGCAAGGCCAGTGTAGGTCTGGGCTGGGGCGAGCAGCGAACCCTGCGGGCAGATGAAGGCGGCTGGACGCCGGTCGCGCCCTCGGCCGTTGCATTCGGCGATGGCTATGCGGTGCCGCAGGCGCTCGAACTGGCCGAGATTCAGGCCATCGTGGCGCAGTTTGAGGCATCGGCGAAACGCGCTCTGGTAGCGGGTTTTCAGGCCATCGAAATCCACGCGGCGCATGGCTACCTGCTGCATCAATTCCTGTCGCCGCTGTCAAACCAACGCACCGACGCCTACGGCGGCAGTTTCGAGAACCGCACCCGGCTGCTGCGCGAGGTCGTATCGGCCGTGCGTGTCGTGTGGCCGGAAAGCCTGCCGCTGCTGATCCGCCTGTCGGCGACTGATTGGGTCGAAGGTGGCTGGTCAGCCGACGAAACGGTCGAGCTATGCCGCAGCCTGAAAGCACTGGGCGTCGACCTGGCCGACATCTCGACGGCCGGCCTGGTGCCCTGGGCAAAAATCCCGGTTGGCCCCGGCTTCCAGACAGAGTTCGCGGCGCGTGTCCGCAATGAGGCCGGCTTGCCGTCAGCGGCGGTCGGCCTGATCACTTCGGCGGCGCAAGCCGATCACATCCTGCGTACCGGACAGGCCGACATGGTCCTGATCGGCCGCGAAATCCTGCGCAACCCCTATTGGCCGCAACAGGCCGCCCAGGAACTGCGGCAAACCGGAGTCTGGCCAAACCAGTATCTGCGCGCGGCGCCGTCTGGATCGATTGGGCGCTGAGTTGAGATTTTGTTGATTGGAAGTGCCCGGCGATGTTTGCTGGGCCCTCTTCGGTTAATGCTGGCAGGTAGCGAAATGTCGGCTTCTTGCTCTCAGCGAATATCCTGAAGCTATTTCACCGTACTTTGATTTCTCACCAATACGGGTTTGGTTGCGAGAACCAAAAAAACCGCGTCACCTACTTCAATGTCACCATCAGACTGAATTAGAGTCATTAAACCCGTCACGTCAGATTTGACAATGTACTCGAAGGCTTCTTGCTGCGTTGCACTTGCCTCAATAGCTGCGCCAGCAATACCACCTACAACCACGCCGGCTACAGCGCCTACGATATTCCCTCTTGTGCCTCGTCCCAACCCTGAGCCAGCCACTCCTCCAACCACTGCTCCAGAAGTCCCACCAACACTACTAGTTCCGGATACCGTTACGGAGCGCTTTGAAACGACAACGGCCTCAATTGTTCTCGCAGACATATTCAGCGAACTCGCGGAGTACTGCCTATTGGATGCGTTTGGTGCTGCACAACCAGCAAGAATTGCCACTACAAGCAAGGTGGGCAGTAAGGTGAAAAGCCGGTGCATAAGAAAAATGTCCTAAGGTTGAATCTTTAATTCTTCCAAACTTGAAATGAAGTTTGTAACGTTGGCTCGCATTGTCCTGTTCCGAGCCTCAGTCGCACGAATAAACCCAGCAAAGGCGTAGTCGAATGGGACGCTACCGGTCGACGAAATATCCCGTCTAAATAGCAGCTTGCCATCACGGCGGTCATAAACCTCATATCGAACAATTGCTTCAGTTTCAAAAGTTATTCCGCCATTTGGACTTTCAAATTTCATGACCTTTGCAGTAAGTGACACCTTCCTGTCTGAAAGGTCATTGAATACAGCAGATTTGAGCAACGCTTCATCGAGAGCATCTTTTAGTGCTGTCTTGAAAGAAAGCTCATATTGGTTACCCATAAATCCGACCTGAGTTTCGCCAAGGCGCTCTTCTTCTTTGGCGACGGAAACAGTAACGCTCTTCAGCTCTGCGGCAACTTTGTTCTTGGCTGGCAGAACATCTTGTGGAACAAAGTTAAGAGGGGGGGCTGACGCACATCCAGAAAGCAAGGCAAGCGTAGCAATCAAAATAGTAATTTTTTTAATCATTTTTATTTCTCCCATTAAATCTGGTTGATTCGTCGTTTTCTGTGAAAGATTATGCGTGTGAGCTTCCGAAAACACCAGCGCCTCCTTCTGGTGAATAACGCCTATTGCTTGTTTGTGGTTTCCAAAATCGCTGTGCCTCCACAGGATCAAGCGCTCCAACGTAAAAATCATTTCCATCGCGGGAACTTTTCCCGGGCGCATTGTCTATATCGCTTCAATTTTCTACTTACCTGCGATGAGGCAACAATGGACGAAATTTCTTACTTGGGTATTGGCTTTACTGTGGCCATCTTTGGTCTGGCCTGTTTGATGGCGATGAAGTTGTCTTCCAAGACTGCCTATCACTAAGCGAATTCGTTAAACGCGGCTGCTTCGACGGGCAATTCGTCCCGTTCCGGCAGCAGGCGTAGTCAGGCGTGCCGGGCAGTTTTTGCTTGGTGCGACAGTGAAAAGCCGGGGATTCCCGGCTTTTTCCATTTCAGTGCTTCGGTTTTGGTTGCTTGGTCAGGCGATGAAGGCCTCGACGATGCGCGCGACTTCTTCCGGCTGGTCGTGGTGCAGCATGTGGTCGGCGTTGTCGACCCATTCCTCGCGAACGTCGGCAAAGCAGGCCTGACGGGCGGCCCAGTCGCCGGGGCGGGTGTCGAATTCGCGGATGACCCAGGACTGGCGGCCGGCGACCCAGAGCACCGGGCAGGTGATCTTCTTCCAGATCGCCATCGATTCTTCGAGGCGGAACAGGTAGGGGGCGGGGGCCTTGTGCCAGGGGTCGCCGTTCCAGATGATGCCGTGGCGGCGTTCGCCGCCCTTGGTTTCGCCATCGCCGATACGGGCGAGGTGGCGGGAGAGGTAGTCGGCGCGTTCCTGGGTCAGGAAGCGGTCGGTGTGCATCAGGCGGCGGGCGAAGCCGGCGCGGTCGCTATAGAGATGCATGCGTGGCGGGCTTTTGAGGACGCCCAGCCATTTCTGGTAGCGTTCTGTCGCCATGTCCGGCGTGGTCGGGGCGATGCCGAAGCCTTCCAGCGAGATCACGCTTTCCACCCGTTCCGGCCGGATGCCGGCGTACAGGCAGGAGAGGATGCCGCCCATGCTGTGGCCGACCAGCTTGACCTTGCCTTCAGGGGCGTAGCGGTCAAGGATGGCTTCGAGGTCGCCGAGGTGTTCGGCGAAGAAGTAGGGGCGGTTCAGCCATTCCGAACTGCCGAAGCCGCGCCAGTCGGGGGCGATGATGTTCCAGTCCTTCTTCAGTTCGTCGACGACGAACTGGAAGGAGGCGGAAACGTCCATCCAGCCGTGGAGCAGGAACAGCGTTGGCGCCTTCGGATTGCCCCAGCGCCGGATGTGCAGGCGGATGTCGGGCAGGTCGAGGTATTCGGAGCGGGAAGGCGTCATCAAGGGTCAGCCGAGCAGTTTCTTCAGCGCCGCTTCCAGCCGTTCCGGCGTGAAGGGCTTGGACATCCAGCCGGTGGCGCCGGCGGCACGGAAAGCCGTTTTCATTTCGTCGGAGGTTTCGGTGGTCAGGACGAGGATGGGCACGTTCTGCTTTTCGGTGCCGCTGCGAATCGATTTGACCATGCTCAGGCCGTCCATGCCCGGCATGTTCTGGTCGGAGATGATCAGGTCGACGTTTTCCTGGCGCAGTTGTTCAAGGCCGGCCCGGCCACCCGCCGCCTCGACGATGCGATAGCCCAGTGGCTGCAGGCAGGCCTTCAGCATGTTGCGGATGGAGGTGGAGTCATCGACGATCAGGATGGTTGGCATGGTGGAGTGACCTTGGCTGTAATCAGGGGGAAAGGTGCCCGGAGTGCATCGGCTTGGATTCAGACGAGAGTTTTCCAGATTTTTGCAGCGAATGCTGATTTATTCGTGATGCGCCTGGCCATAAGGACTTCGTGGAATTGCGGGTTATTGGCACGGGCTAGCCATTCGAAGGCCACCATTTCGCGGCTGACGATCTCGGCGCCGTTCTGTTGCATGCGTTACAGGGCCGGTTCCTTGTCGCGCAATCGGCGCGAACCTACGGCCTCATCGACAACAAAAACCTCCTTGCCGGCGACATCCAGTAGTCAGGCCGTGTGCGCCAGCACGTCCTCGCCGCCTTCGATGGCCGGGAGTATGGCGCCCTGGATATCGACGACGAGCAACACGGATTCCGAGGGGGTTATTTGCATGGGGTTTTCCTTTGGGGATGGAACATTGTGATGGATTCGGGCTGGGTCAAATTTCCTCTCGTGGCGTGTGTATCAGCTTTGCATTCCCGATACATTTTTATACGTTTCCCGCTGCACGGAATGCTAATTTGAGTGCAGGGAGAAAATGAATCATGGCAACAGAAAATCAAGGGAACGCAATACTTAGGGAACGCAAAGGCGATCGGCGCATAAATCGGCAATTGTCGGGGCCGCCGTACCAGACTGCCGAAGGAATCATCACGGTCGATAGGCGAACGCACCTGGATCGTCGGGCCAACTGGATCAGTGACTTTGCTTTTGCGCCGGAGGCCAAGTCGCGCTTGTCGGTGGTCGCCCTGATTGCCCGACTCGAAGAACTGCTCCGTACACATGGTGATATTCCGGTCACCCTGCGCGATGCGGACACCCAATGGCTGTTCCCGCTCGAAGCGCGCCACGTCAAGGTCATGCCCGGTGCCGAAGAGAGCCTACGCCTGGAGATTGCAGTGGCCTACGGCGATCCTATGGAAATGTCCGGTCGAGGAATCTGATTGTGGCGCAGCCTCAAACCGGCGGCGAATCGTCGTGGAACCTGCCAGCCATCTGGCACCGGTTGTCCTTTTGCTGGCGTGATCCGGAAGCCTCCGCCGAGGTCAGGGCGACGCACCGGGTCCGGCAGTTCCAGGCCTTGTGTCAGCAGCTTCCGGTCAGTGCCTTCGATTGCATCGTCTGCTCGCTGATCTATGTCGTTCTGTTCTGGAACGAGGCGAACCGCGGACTGATCGTTGCGTGGTGCCTGTTGATCTGGGCCATCTGGGCGGGCGGGCTTGGGCTGTGGCGCACACTGCGGCACGAGACCGAGAGCCGGCGCTGTGTTTCCGCTGCGCGCTGGATGACAGGAGTGCTGGCTATTTCCGGCGTGCTGTTTGCGCTGATGTTCGTTTATCTGTTCGGCGTGACCGATACGCGAGGGCAGATCCTGCTCGCTGCATTTTTCGGCACCACGGTGACGCACGGGGCCTTTCACAACGCCCGCTGGCCTTGGGCGGGCGGACTATGGGGCACTGGGATGTGTCTAGTCGGCGCCGTCGCGCTACTGTTTTTCTATGGCCTGACCTACCTTTATCTGGCAGTCATTCTGGCGCTTTACAGCATTTCCGTGCTGGCCTCGGTGTTGATCAACTCCCGTCTTTTTGTCCGCAAGCTGATGGCCGAGAGCGAAGTCGAGCGGCAGCGGGATGTCATCGGGCTTCTCCTCAACGACTTCGAGGGGGAAGCCAGCGACTGGTTGTGGGAGTGCGATGCAAACGGTCGGCTGACCCATGTTTCACCGCGCCTGGCCGAAGTTCTGGGTGCCTCGCAGGATGTCTTGCTCGGGCGTTCCATGGTCAGCCTGCTGGCAGAGCGGAGTCCCGATGGCGCACAGGTGGCGCTCGGCGAGGTGTTTCAGCGCAGCGCGCCTTTCCGTGCCATCGAGGTGTCGATTGGGCACGGCGAAACACTGCACTGGTGGTCGCTGGGCGGAAAACCGCTGCTCGATGCATCCGGCCTGTTTGCCGGCTGGCGGGGCGTCGGTTCCGACATTACTGCCGAGGTGATGCGTCGCGAAATTGAGCGCCAGTTGGGTGCCAGCCGCGAAGAGGCCGCCCGGGTGGCGGCCGAACTCGATGCGGCGCGGCGCATTCAGTTGGGCCTGCTGCCTGATCTGGTGGCGGGTTTCGTCGGCGAGCGCCGCTTCTCGATCTCGGCCATTCTGGAACCGGCGCGCGAGGTCGGCGGCGACTACTACGAGTGTTTCCAACTGGATGCACAGCGCATCTGTTTTGCCGTGGCCGACGTGTCCGGTAAGGGTATTCCGGCCAGCCTGTTCATGGCGATGACCAAGGTGCTGACGGCCAGCCTGACGCGTCGGAGCGACGATCTGGGCTGGGTGGTCGGTGAAATATCGCGGGAACTCGATGGCAACAACACCGAGATGCTGTTCGTGACGGCATTCATTGCAGTCCTGAACCTGGATGGAGGGGCGTTGGATTTTGTTTCCGCCGGCCACGATGCGCCCCTGCTGCTCAGGAATGGCGGGATTTCGCGTCTCGATCTGGCCGAGGCCCTTGGCCCCCCGATGTGCAGCGTGCCGGACTATGCCTACACAGCGGGCCGGGCGCAGCTGTTGCCCGGCGATACGCTTTGCTTGTTCACCGATGGCCTGACAGAAGCCTGTGATGGCCAGGATTATTTCGGCAGTGCGCGCTTACAGGAGACGCTTTCAGGCGTTCAGCCAGGCGTATCGGTCGGGGAAGTTGCCATCGGTCTGCGTGACGAAGTGCGCCGTTTCGAAGCAGGACAGATGCCGGCCGATGACCTGACCATCATGGTGATGCGCTGGCAGGGGCACTCGTCAAATGGCGAGGCCCAGCCAGCCTAGGTGCGCCTTACATGCCGAGATAAGCCGCCCGCACCTGCTCGTTGCTGATCAGTTCCTGGCCGGTGCCGGTCAGCGTGATATTGCCGGTTTCGAGCACGTAGCCGCGGTCGGCGATGGCAAGTGCGGCGAAGGCGTTCTGCTCGACCAGGAAGATGGTCATGCCCTGCGACTTGAGCGTCTTGACCACGTTGAACACTTCCTCGACCAGCAGCGGTGCCAGACCCATCGACGGTTCGTCGAGCAGCAGCATCTTCGGGCGGCCCATCAGGGCTCGGCCGATGGCCAGCATCTGCTGCTGGCCGCCGGACAGCGTGCCGGCCGGCAGATTGCGCTTTTCCTTGAGGATGGGGAACATCGAATAGATCTTCTCCATGTCCTCGGCAACCTGATGCTTCGGCTGGGTGTAGGCGCCGAGCCGCAGGTTGTCTTCGATCGACAGTGGCCCGAAGACCTGGCGGCCTTCCGGGCTCTGGCAGATGCCGCGGCGCATGCGCAGGTCGGAGCGCAGTTTCGAGATGTCCTCGCCGTCGAACATGATCTTGCCGGCGCTCATCGGCTGCACGCCGGAGAGGGTGCGCAGGAAGGTGGTCTTGCCGGCACCGTTGGCGCCAACCAGGGCAACCAGCTCGCCCTTGCGGACTTCGAGGTCAATGCCCTTCAGTGCCTTGATGCGGCCGTAGCAGCTTTCCATGCCCTTGACCGAGAGCAGCACGTCGCCACCGGCAGGGCCGGCGCCCGGTTGCAGCGAGCCGGCGCTGTGGGCGCCGAGGCCGATGGATTCGGGGGCGAGGCTGGCAATGCGGTGGAACAGTTCGCGGAATTCAGCCCGTGCCTTGCTGCCGAACAGCGGGTCGTCGTTGTCGAGGAAGGCCTTGTCGATCTCGGCCCAGTCTTCAGTCGTCAGCACCTCGCGGGCGAGGGGCATGGCGTCCTTTTCCTCGCTGCGAACGTGGCTCTTGATCGCGGCAGTGTAGTTGCGCAGGGCGCCAGTGAAGGCGGCATTGCTCTCGCCGCCGCCGGCTGTCGCCGCCAACTTGGCACGCAGGTCCTTGAGGTTTTCCGGGCCGTTCCTGTGTTCGGCCTGCAGGCGGTCGAGGATGGCGGCAGCATCGGTCGAACGTTCTCGCAGCAGGCGGAAGAGGTATTCATCTTCCTTGGCGTGGTGGGCACGATCCATGAACTGCTCGATGTAGTCGAAGACCGAGGTGAAGAAGGGTGTCTCGACCTTGCTGCCGGCGTCGATCTCGTCGGCGACCATGTCGAGTGTCGTGGCGATGCGCCACAGGTTCTGGTGCTCTTCGGTGATGATGCGCAGGGCTTCCATGCTGTTCTCCTCTTATGCGTGAGCGCCGAGGTAGGCGGCGATCACGTCGGGGTTCTTGCGGATTTCTTCACCGGTGCCTTCGGCCAGCTTCTTGCCGTAGTCGAGGACGAGGATGCGGTCGGACAGGTTCATGACCATTTTCATGTCGTGTTCGACGAGCACGACGGTGACGCCGGCATCGGCGATCTTGCGGACCAGATGGTCGACCTCGATGGTCTCCTTGGGGTTGAGACCGGCGGCTGGTTCATCGAGGAAGATCAGGCGCGGCTTCATGGCCAGGGCGCGGGCGATTTCCAGACGCTTCAGGGCGCCGTAGGACATCGCGTCGGCCCGGGTTTCGACGTACTGCTCCAGCCCGACGAAGGCCATCAATTCGGCCGCTTCGGCGCGCATTTCGCGATCACGCTTTTTCAGGCCCGGGAAGCGCAGGGCTGCCTTGACCAGATTGCGGTCAAGCCGCAAGTGAGCGCCTACCATCACGTTCTCGACGGCACTCATGTTCATGCAGATCTGCAGGTTCTGGAAGGTGCGGGCGACGCCGCGGGTGGCCAGTTCGTTCGGTGACTTGCCGTGGATGGCTTCGCCGTCCAGCCGGATCTCTCCGGTGGTCGGTTTGTACACCCCGGTGATCAGGTTGAACAGCGTCGTCTTGCCGGCACCGTTGGGGCCGATGACCGAATAGACGATGCCGGAATCGATGTTGAACGACACATTCTGGACGGCCTTGACGCCGCCGAAGTGGATGGAGAGGTCTTTGACTTCGAGCATGCTCATGATTACTCCCCCTTCCCGAATTTGGCGGCCAGCGTCGGGACGAGGCCCTTGGGCAGGAAGATCATCGACAGCATCAGGATGGCGCCGAAGACCACGGTTTCCCAGCCTTCGAAGGTGGCCAGCGCCTGGGGCAGGGCGGTGAGCAGCACGGCGCCGACCAGCGAGCCATAGACCGAGGCCATACCGCCGATGACGACCATGGTGACCAGTTCGATCGAGTGGAAGAAGTCGGCGAAGTTGGGGCTGACGAAACCGACGTAGTGCGCCGTGACGCTGCCCATCAGGCTGGCGAAGACGGCGGACAGGACGAAGATCGCCACCTTGTAGCGGACGACATCGACACCGACGACCTGCGAGGCGACTTCCGAGCCGTGCAGTGCGCGCAGGGCGCGGCCGAACGGCGAGTCGATCAGGTTCAGCGAGGCCCACACCGACACCGACAGCAGGATGGCGACGACCCAGTACCACTGCTTGTCGTTGCTTAGCTCGAAGCCGAACAGCCCCATCGCCGGCACCGGCATGCCGTCCGGCCCACCGGTCCATTGCGCCTCGTTGCGCAGCGCAATGTTGATGATGATGCCGAGGCCGAGGGTTGCCATCGCCAGATAGTTGCCCTTGAGCTTGAAGATCGGGCGGGCGACCAGGGCGGCGAGAATGCCGGTGGCGACGGCGCCGGCACCCATGGCGAGCAGCGGATGCCAGCCGAAGTGCGTGGGCAGCACGGCCGAGGCATAGGCGCCAATGCCGAGGAAGCCGGCGTGGCCGAGACTGATCTGGCCGGCAAAGCCGATCAGGAGATTCAAACCGAGGACGATCACGGCATTGATCGCCATGCGTACGGCGAGGTCGAGGTAGAAGCTGTTGGGCATCACGAAGGGCAGCACCAGCAGGATGGCGATGACCAGATAGAGGCCGTTATAGACACTTTTTTTCATACTTACACCCGATCCGTCGATTTGCCGCCGAACAGGCCGCGCGGCATGAAGAAGAGAATGAACAGGATCAGCACGAAGGGGATCGCATCCTTGTAGGCCGACGAGATGTAGCCGGCGCCCATGGCTTCGAGAATGCCGACCAGCAGGCCGCCGACCACGGCGCCGAGGCCGTTGCCCAGACCGCCGAGCACGGCCGCGACGAAGCCCTTGAGGCCGAGCATGATCCCGACGTCGTAGGAGGTCATGGTGATCGGGGTGAGCAGGATGCCGCCCAGTGCACCGAGCGCGGCCGACATGGCGAAGCTCATGAACAGAACCCAGCCGGTGTTGATCCCGACCAGTTCGGCGGCCAGCCGGTTGTAGGAGGTGGCCAGCATGGCCTTGCCCTGCAGGGTGCGGTTGAAGTAGTACCAGAGCACGACGACGACCAGCGCCGTGACACCCAGCACCCAAAGACTCTGCGGCAGCAGCGTCGCGCCGAGGATGTCGATCGGGGTGTCGCCCGAGAAGGAGGGCAGGCCGTGGGTGTTCTTGCCGAAGATGACGGCGGTCAGGCCGCGGATGACCAGTGAGGCACCGATGGTGATGATGATCAGGGTCACCGTTTCGGCGCCCTTGACTGGCTCGATGGCCAGCTTTTCGATGATCACGCCGACGATGGCGGGAATCAGGATGGCCAGCACCAGCGCGACCGGCAGCGGCAGGCCGGCCTGGGTGAAGAACACCGCCAGCATGCCGCCGAGCATGATGAATTCGCCCTGGGCGAAGTTGATCACGTTGCTGGCGTTGTAGATCAGCGTAAAGCCGAGAGCGGCCAGCGCGTAGGTGGCGCCGACCGTGAT
Organism: Pseudomonadota bacterium; assembly: GCA_018262195.1. Lineage (GTDB taxonomy): Bacteria > Pseudomonadota > Gammaproteobacteria > Burkholderiales > Rhodocyclaceae > Azonexus. The sequence goes on from JAGTRS010000036.1 coordinate 37,570, forward strand.
CCCGGAAAAGAGGAATTGCAGGAACTGGGCAAGCATCATGCCCTCCTTCTCTGTTGGTCTTGGGGGTTCATCTCGTCTCCTTTTGTGTTTTTGTCGTGTGCCGGACTCAGGCTGGCAGCATGTGGTCGGCGTCGGCCACCACCGGCTGCTGCTGGGCAAAGAAGCCTTCGGTATGTATCAGTTCGTCCAGCGCACCCTGGGCCTTGGCGGCGGCGACGCAGCTATCGACGAATTCCGGGCTGCCGGCGATGAAGAGGGTGTGCTTGGACAAGTCCTTGAACAGTTGCGGCAGCACGACATCGACGCGGCCTTTCAGGAAGCCGTCGGCTTCTTCGCGGGTCAGCGTCACCTTGTAGTCGAAATTGCGATGCTTGGTGCGCCACCAGGCCATCATGCCCTGGCTATAGACGTCTTCCTTGGTGCGGGCCGAGAAGAGCATGGTCACCGGTTTCTTGAAGCCGCGACGGAGGGCGGCTTCGGCCAGCGCCAGCACGGGGGCGAGGCCGGTACCGGCAGCGATGCAAAGGACCGGGGTGTCGACCGAAGGGTCGCCGATGAAGGTGCCGTAGGCGCCGGAAACCTTGACGTTGTCGCCGGCCTGCAGGCTGTCGTGGACCCAGTTGCTGGTCACGCCGCCATCGGCGCGGGCAACTTGCAGCACCAGTTCGCCGTCGGGACGGGGGGCGTTGGAAATGGAATAGGCGCGGGCCGGAATGTCGGCGCGCGGGTTGCCGAGCGTGACGTACTGGCCGGGCCAGTAGCGGATCGGCTGGCCGACCGGGCGCAGGCGCAGTTCGACGACGCGGGCGGCGATCTGCTTCTTGTCGGTGACGACGAACAGCGCATCTTCGCGCGGGGGGAAGAGTTTTGGCTTCGCATCGGCGGTGCCCCACTCGATGGTCAGTTCCTCGGAAATCGGCTTGGCCATGCACATCAGGCCGAAGCCCTGCTTGCGCTCATCCTGCGAGAGAGCCATGTCGAGCACCATGCCCTGGTCGAACTGGCCCTGGGTGACCTTGACCTTGCATTCGCCACAGGCGCCGGCGCGGCAGTTGTTGGGCAGGGCGTAGCCGGCCTTTTCGAGCGCCATCAGAACGGTATCGCCATAGGCGCAATCAACGGACTTGCCGGAGGGTTGCATGATGATACGAGCCATTTTGTCTTCCCCTATTGGAATTGGTTTCTCTGTTGCGGCAAGGCCGGCGCCCTTGTGGGAGCGCCGGCCGGAGCAAATTGCTGTGACTGGTCTGGTTTAGAAGACCGGAATGATGTCTTCCATGTCGATTTCGGAGACTTCCTGGCCGGTGATGCCGACTTCCGGAATGGCCGGGAACGGAATGTTGTAGCGATCGAGCACACCCTTCAGGTTGATCATCGCGTTCTTCCAGTTCTCCAGCTTGGCCTCGTAGGTCGGGATGCCGAAGCCGGCGCCGCGGGCAACTTCCTCGGCTTCTCGCTGGTTGGCGATGAAGTCGGACGGCAGGTCCCAGAACTCCATCGGCGGCTCGAACAGCACGGCGGACAGGAACAGGTAGCCGGCGCGGATCTGCTTGGTGACAACGGCCTTGGTCGAATCATCGAGGCCCGGGTAGTCACGTTCCATGACCGCCATGCAGATGGCCATGTGACGACCTTCGTCGCGACCGATGTTCTTGAAGCCTTCCTTGAACACTGCTTCACGGGAGTTGTCGAACATCTGCTTGAAGATGGTGGCAGCAGCAATCTCGCCCATCAGGAAGGAGCTGAACAGGACAGCCAGGTCGTACTTCGGCACGGCCTGCTTGTAACCCGTCCAGTAGCGGCCGCCATTGAAGTACAGCCACTGCACGTTCTTCTGCAGACGCTTGCCGAGTTCGGTCTTCGGCACGTAGGTCAGCGGGTCCGGGTGGCCAAGCATCTTGGTGATGGCCAGGCCGCACATGATTTCGTGGTTCTGCTCGTCGCGGGTGACGGAGAAGAAGCATTTGCGGACCGGATCTTCCTCGTGCACTTCGTAGGTCTTGATCAGCGCTTCGGCGAAGACGGGAGGGGCGGATGCATCGAATACCGACAGCAGGCTCCACCAGTAGGCGATCGACTCACGCTCTTCCCAGGTGTAGCTGTCTACATCCAGCGTGTCCCAGGGCAGCTTTTCCGGATCCCAGTTCTCGCGCAGCGAGGCTTCCCAGACTTCCTGCAGCTTCTTGGTCTTGCTGTTCCAGGACAGGGGATAGATGTTCGGCTGCGGTGTGGCAGGCGGGAATTCCATCTTGTCGGCAAAACGTTCCTTGTTGCTGGCCATGTCTTTGTCTCCTTTTGGATACGAATCTTGTCATCGGGTTAATGATCCATCCGGACGTGCGGATGGCGTGAGACGGATCATGATACGTATCGATGCTTTATGTCAACAAATTCTGTATCGGTTTGTTGGAAATTTGTTCGGGAACAAATTCTGTATTTCGGAATCATAGCCTTCGATTGAAGATTGGCAAGATATAAATAGCGGTTTTTAAGACTATTTTTAATAAGTAAGAAATTTCTTTCGCTAAACAGAATGATCGGTTTTTGTGTTTTTAACGATACTTTTGTTTGACAATTGTTATCTTAATTCGTATCGTGTAACCAGATTGGAGTGCGCTGCATGCGCCTCTGCCCAAGAAAAGACATCTTCAAGGAGATTCCCGATGTCCCACCCCCTGCTCGACAAGCACCGCGCCACGCTCGATGGCGCCCTCAATGCCATCCAGACCCGTGGTTACTGGTCGGCCTATAACGAGATGCCGAGTCCGAAGACCTACGGCGAAACGGCGGCTGAAGATGGCAAGAAGGCTTTTGATGCCCATCTTGGCAAGCAGTTCGATCTGGGGCAGCCGGGTACTACCGGTTGGGTGGGCGGCGAGCAGTCTCCCTATGGCATCGACCTGAATGTTCAATATCCGGTTTGCGCCTACGAAACATTGATCGCCGCCGGCCAGCAGGCCATGGCTGGCTGGCAGAAGATCGGTGCCGATGGTCGCACCGGTATCTGTCTGGAAATCCTGGCTCGCCTGAATCAGCAGAGCTTCGAGCTGGCCCACTCGGTGATGATGACCACCGGTCAGGGGTGGATGATGGCTTTCCAGGCCGGTTCGCCGCACGCCCAGGATCGCGGCCTCGAAGCTGTTGCCTACGCTTATCGCGAACAGAGCTTTGTGCCGGCCGAAACGACCTGGGAAAAGCCGCAGGGCAAGAACCCGCCGCTGGTCATGAAGAAGCATTTCGAAATCGTTGGTCACGGTGTCGGTGTCGTTGTCGGCTGCGGTACCTTCCCGACCTGGAATACTTACCCCGGCCTGTTTGCCGCGCTGTCCACCGGCAATGCCGTCATCGTCAAGCCGCACAGTAATGCAATCCTTCCGGCCGCCATTACTGTGCGCACCATTCGCGCCGTACTCGCCGAGAACGGCATCGATCCCAATCTGGTCACCCTGTGCGTGGCTGACCGTGCTGCCACGCAGAAGCTGGTTACCCACAAAGCCGTCAAGTCCATCGACTTCACCGGCGGCAATGTCTTCGGCCAGTGGCTGATTGACAACTGCCGTCAGGCCCGCGTCTATGCCGAGCTGGCTGGCGTCAACAACATCGTCATCGACTCTACCGATGCCTACAAGCCGATGCTGCGCAACCTGGCCTTCACGCTGTCGCTGTATTCCGGCCAGATGTGTACCACCTCGCAGGCCATCTTCGTGCCGGCTGGCGGCATCGAAACGGAAGACGGCCACAAGTCCTACGACGACGTTTGCGCCGATCTGGCCCGCGCCGTTTCCGGCTTCCTGTCCAAGCCTGAAGTTGCACTGGCCGTGCTCGGTGCCGTGCAGTCGGCCGATACGCTGAAGCGCATCAACGAAGCCGACAGCGGTTCACTGGGCAAGGTCATCCTCGCCTCGACCAAGCTCGACAATCCGGAATTCCCGAAATCCGAAGTTCGCACTCCGGTCCTGCTCGCCTGCGATGCCGCCGACGAAAAGGCCTACATGGAAGAACGTTTCGGGCCGATCAGCTTCATCGTCAAGGTCGCTGACACCGCTGCCGCCATCGCCCTGTCCGAGCGCATCATCACGACACACGGCGCGCTGACGGCCGGCATCTACTCGACCAAGGCTGAAGTCATCGACGCCATGACGGCAGCCACCATGCGTTCCAAGGTCGCCCTGTCGATCAACCTGACCGGCGGCGTGTTCGTCAATCAGTCGGCGGCTTACTCCGACTACCACGGCACCGGTGGCAATCCGGCGGCCAATGCGTCTTACGCCGATGCCGCCTTCGTTGCCAACCGTTTCGTTGTAGTGCAGCGCCGCTACCACATCTAAGAGGCAACGATGAATTTCCAAAACATCACCTTCACCGTCGAAGCCGGCATTGCCCGCCTGACCCTGAATCGCCCGGACAAGCTGAACAGCTTCACTGGCGAAATGCATGCCGAACTGCGCACCGCGCTCGACCGCGTCCAGAGCGACCACGCCATCCGCGTGCTGGTGCTGAGCGGAGCCGGCCGCGCTTTCTCGGCCGGCCAGGATCTGGCTGATCCGGACATGGCCAAGATCGACGGCAAGATGCCGGACATCGGCAATGTCGTCGAGCGGAACTACAAACCGCTGGTCATGCGTTTGCAGAACCTGCGCGTGCCGACCATCGCGGCCGTCAATGGCATCGCGGCCGGCGCCGGCGCTTCGGTGGCGCTGGCCTGTGACCTGGTCATCGCCACCAAGTCGGCTTCCTTCCTGCAGGCTTTTTCCAAGATCGGCCTGATTCCGGATACCGGCGGTACCTGGTTCCTGCCGCAGCGCGTCGGCATGGCCCGCGCCATGGGCCTCGCCCTGCTGGCCGACAAGCTGCCGGCCGCAAAGGCTGCCGAATGGGGCTTGATCTGGGAATGCACCGAGGATGCCGACTTTGCCGCCCGCATTGATGCGCTGGCCAAGCAATTGTCGACCGCGCCGACCAAGGCGCTGGTCCGCACCCGTCAGGCCATGCACGCCGCGCCGGGTCACACGCTGGAGCAACAACTGTCCTTCGAGGGCAGCTTCATGCGCGAACTGGGCTGGAGCCCGGACTACGCCGAGGGCGTTGCCGCCTTCATGGAAAAACGTGCCCCCAATTTCACCGGAGAGTGAAAGCGTGAGTCACTCACCCCTACCTCAACAGGCCGTCATCGCCGTGGTCGGTACTGGCGCCATGGGTGCCGGCATCGCCCAGGTCGCTGCAGCGGCCGGCCATCCGGTCAAGCTGCTCGATGCGCGGCCGGACGCCGCGGTGCGCGCCGTAGCCGGCATTCGTGCCCAGTTCGCCAAGCTGGCCGAAAAAGGCAAGTTGTCGGCCGAAGCCGCACAAGCGGCCGGCGAGCGCCTGAGCGCCGTCGAGCAAATGGCTGATCTGGCCGATGCGGCGCTGGTCGTCGAGGCCATCGTCGAAAGCCTCGAAGCCAAGCAGAAACTGTATGCCGATCTCGAAGCCATCGTCGGCAAGGATTGCCTGTTCGGCACCAACACCTCGTCGATTTCAGTGACCGCCATTGGCGCCGCACTGAAGCATCCTGAGCGTCTGGCCGGCCTGCATTTCTTCAATCCGGCCCCGTTGATGGCGCTGGTTGAGATCGTTTCCGGACTGGCCACCGACAAGGCGGTCGCCGACACCTTGTTTGCCACGGCCAACGCCTGGGGCAAGACGGCGGTCCATGCCAAGTCGACGCCGGGTTTCATCGTCAATCGCGTCGCCCGGCCGTACTACGCCGAAGCCCTGCGTGTCGCTCAGGAAGGTGCTGCCGATTACGCCACCATCGATGCCTGCTGCCGTGAGGCCGGCGGCTTCCGCATGGGGCCGTTCGAGCTGATGGACATGATCGGCCACGACGTCAATTTTGCCGTGACCAATTCGGTCTGGCGCGCTTTCTACAACGACCAGCGCTTCCTGCCCTCTCTGATCCAGCAGGAACTGGTCGATGCCGGGTTCTTCGGCAAGAAGACCGGGCGTGGCTTTTACGACTACCGCGAAGGCGCCGTTCGCCCGGCCGCACAAACCGAGGCCGCTCAGGCCCCGGCCGGCAAGATCACCGTGTTTGGCGAATCGGCTGCGGCCGAAGCGCTGGCCGAGCGTCTCGAACACAGCGGCCTGACTTTCAGCCGGGCACTGGATACCGACGGCCGTGTCGCTGAAATCGGCCGTGCTGCCATTTACGTGACCGATGGTCGCAGCGCTACCCAGCGCGCCGCCGAATCGGGCGTCGCCAATACCGTTCTGATCGATCTGGCCCTGGATTACAGCAAGGCAACGCGGATCGCCATCGCTGCCGCCGAGCAGTGCGATCCAGTGGCGACGGCTTCGGCCATCGGCCTGCTGCAGGCCGCTGGCTTTGCCGTCTCGCGCTTCCTCGATGTGCCGGGCCTGATCGTCATGCGCACGGTTGCGATGCTGGCCAATGAAGCCGCCGATGCCGTCAATCAGGGCGTCTGCTCCGAAGCCGGGGCCGATCAGGCCATGCGCCTCGGCGTCAATTACCCGCAAGGGCCGCTGGCCTGGGCCGATCAGGTTGGCGTCGCCGCCATCCGTGATGTGCTGGCCAATCTCGGCACCAGCTACGGTGAAGACCGTTATCGCATTTCGCCGCTGATCCAGCGCGCCGTTTTTGCCGGAAGGAAAATTCATGACTGAACACAAGCTCACCCCCGCCGAGGCGCAAGCCCTGGCCGAGGCCACCGCCGAAGCCATGTGGTCGCGCGATCGCGCCGCCCAGGCGCTGGGCCTGAAGATCGTCCGTGTCCAGCCGGGGGCTTCGCTGCTGACCATGACGGTTCGGGGGGACATGGTCAATGGCCACCACATCTGCCACGGCGGCATGATTTTCAGCCTGGCCGATACCGCCTTTGCCTACGCCTGCAACAGCTACAACAAGAACACCGTCGCCTCGGCCTGCCATATCGATTTCCTGGCCCCGGCCAAGGAAGGCGAGACGCTGGAAGCTGAAGCGGTCGAGCAATCCGCTTCCGGCCGCACCGGTGTCTATGACATCACCGTGCGCACCACCGGCGGCAAGACCGTCGCGCTGTTCCGCGGCAAGAGTTATCGCATCAGCGGCGAAGTGATCGCCGGACTGCAACAGGCCGACTGAGCCGACAAGAAAACGAGGAGACAACCATGACATCCAAAATGCCATTGCCCGGCGAACTCGATCCGATCGAAACGGCCAGCCGCGACGAGATTTCGGCCCTGCAACTCGATCGTCTGAAGTGGTCGGTGCGCCACAGCTACGACAACGTCGAGCCGTATCGTCGCAAATGCCTGGAAAAAGGCGTGCATCCGGACGACCTCAAGACGCTGAGCGACCTGAGCAAGTTCCCCTTCATGACCAAGCTCGACCTGCGCGACAACTATCCGTTCGGCCTGTTTGCCGTGCCCCGTACCAAGCTGGCCCGCCTGCATGCATCGAGCGGCACGACCGGCAAATCGGTCGTCGTCGGCTATACCCAGAACGACATCGACAACTGGGCCAACGTGGTTGCCCGTTCGATCCGCGCCGCTGGCGGCCGGGCCGGTGACATGGTCCATGTCGCCTACGGTTACGGCATGTTCACCGGTGGCCTCGGTGCCCATTTCGGCGTCGAGCGCCTCGGCTGCTGTGCCGTGCCGATGTCGGGCGGGCAGACCGAAAAGCAGGTCCAGCAGATCATGGACTTCAAGCCGGAAATCATCATGGTCACGCCGTCGTACTCATTGGTTATCGCCGAGGAGTTCGAGCGCTTGGGCATCAAGCCCGATGAGATTTCGCTCAAGGTCGGCATCTTCGGGGCCGAACCGTGGGGCGAGGGCATGCGTGGCGAGATCGAGCGCAAGCTCGGCATTGACGCCATCGACATCTACGGCCTGACCGAAGTGATGGGCCCGGGCGTTGCCTGCGAATGCATCGAGACCAAGGATGGCCCGGTGATTTGGGAAGACCATTTCTACCCCGAGATCATCAATCCGGAAACCGGCGAAGTGGTTGCCGATGGCGAAGAGGGTGAGCTGGTGTTCACCTCGCTGACCAAGGAAGCCTTCCCGGTCATCCGCTACCGCACCCGCGACCTGACCCGGCTGCTGCCGCCGACCGCCCGCTCCTTCCGCCGCATCGGCAAGATCACCGGTCGTTCCGACGACATGCTGATCATTCGCGGCGTCAATGTCTTCCCGACCCAGATCGAGGAGCAGATCCTGCGCGACAAGCGTCTGGCCGGCAATTACCAGGTTGTCGTGACCCGCGATGGCCACATGGACAATCTGGAAGTGCGTTGCGAAGTCCAGCGCGAGCTGTCCGGCAAGCTGTCCGCCGCCGACATCCAGCAGATCAGCAAGGAACTGCAGCACCGGATCAAGACCATCATCGGCGTGTCGACCCGGATCACCGTCATGGAATTCGATGCCATCCCGCGCACCCAGGTCGGCAAGGCCAAGCGTGTGCTCGACGAGCGACCGAAGCAGAACTGATGCTTAGACCCAACCCCCCCAGCCCCCCTTGTCAGGGGGGAGCCCTACCTCCCTCCCCTGAGAAGGGGAGGGCCGGGGAGGGGTTTTTACGGAGTGAACGAACATGAACGAAGCCTTTATCTGCGACGCCATTCGCACCCCCATCGGCCGCTACGGCGGCGCCCTGGCCGGCGTGCGGGCCGACGATCTCGGTGCCATCCCGCTCAAGGCGCTGATGGAACGCAATCCGCAGGTCGACTGGACTGCCGTCGAAGACATCATCTACGGCTGTGCCAATCAGGCCGGTGAAGACAACCGCAACGTCGCCCGCATGTCCGGTCTGCTGGCCGGCCTGCCGATCGAAGTGCCGGGCACGACAATCAACCGCCTGTGCGGTTCCGGCATGGATGCCATCGGCCTCGCGGCCCGTTCGATCAAGTCCGGCGAAACCGAACTGATGATTGCCGGCGGCGTCGAGAGCATGTCGCGCGCCCCGTTCGTCATGGGCAAGGCGGAAAGCGCCTTCTCCCGCAATGCTGCGATCTACGACACGACCATCGGCTGGCGCTTTCCCAACCCGCTGATGAAGAAGCTGTACGACACGCATTCGATGCCGCAGACGGCCGACAACGTCGCCGCCGATTTCGCCATCGGCCGGGCCGATCAGGATGCCTTTGCCGTGCGCTCACAGCAGCGCTGGGCGGCGGCTCATGCGGCCGGTCGTTTCAAGGACGAAATCGTGCCGGTCGTCATCCCGAAAAAGAAGGGTGATCCGGTCGTCGTCGATACCGACGAACATCCACGTCCGGAAACGACGCTGGAAATGCTGGCCAAGCTGAAGGGCGTCAATGGTCCGGAACTGTCGGTCACCGCCGGCAATGCATCCGGTGTCAATGACGGTGCCTGCGCACAGCTGCTGGCTTCGGGTGCTGCCGCCAGCCAGTATGGCCTGAAGCCGCTGGCCCGCGTTGTCGGCATGGCGACCGCCGGCGTGCTGCCGCGCATCATGGGCTTCGGCCCGGCGCCGGCCGTGCGCAAGGTGCTGGCCAAGACCGGCCTGACGCTGGACCAGATGGATGTCATCGAACTGAATGAAGCCTTTGCGGCGCAGGGGCTGGCGGTGCTGCGCGACCTCGGGCTGGCTGACGATGCTGCCCACGTCAATCCCAACGGCGGTGCCATCGCCATGGGCCACCCGCTCGGCATGAGCGGCGCCCGGCTGGTTACCACCGCTGCCTATGAACTCAAACGCCGTGGCGGTCGCTACGCCCTGTGCACCATGTGTATTGGTGTCGGGCAAGGCATCGCGATGGTGATCGAGCGTGTTTGACCACAACCAATAGAGGAGACAAATCCATGAATTTCAAGATGAAGAAGCTTGTTGCCGGTGCTGCCCTGGTTCTCGGTGCCTTCGGCGCCATTGCTGCCGATCCGATCAAGATCGGTTCCGTCCTCTCCGTCACCGGTCCGGCTGCCTTCCTTGGCGACCCGGAACTGAAGACGCTGCAACTGTACGTTGATGACATCAACAAGAAGGGCGGCGTCCTCGGTCGCCCGCTGCAACTGGTCCATTACGACGATGGCAGCGATGCCAACAAGGCCAACGGCTTTGCCAAGCGCCTGCTCGAAGACGACAAGGTCGACGTGCTGGTTGGCGGTACGACCACCGGTTCCACCATGTCGATGGTGCCGCTGGCTGAAAAGTCGGCAACGCCCTTCATCTCGCTGGCCGGTGCCGTGGTCATTGTCGAGCCGGTCAAGAAGTTCGTCTTCAAGACCCCGCACACTGACCGCATGGCCGCCGAGAAGGTCTTCGAGGACATGAAGAAGCGTGGCCTGACCAAGGTGGCGCTGCTCTCCGAAACCTCTGGTTTCGGTGCTTCCGGCAAGAAGGAAACCGAAGGCGTCGCCGCCAAGTACGGCATCACGCTGGTCGCCAACGAGACCTATGGTCCGAAGGATACCGACATGAGCCCGCAGCTGACCAAGATCAAGACCACGCCCGGCGTTCAGGCCGTGTTCGTGTTTGGTCTGGGGCAGGGACCGGCCATCGTCACCAAGAACTACAAGCAACTCGGCGTGACCCTGCCGCTGTACCAGTCGCATGGCGTGGCTTCCGACGACTTCCTGAAGCTGGCCGGCCCGGCGGCTGAAGGCGTCCGCCTGCCGTCCCCGGCTCAGCTGATCCCGGAAAAGCTGGCTGCCAAGGATCCGCAGAAGCCGATCGTCACAGCCTATGAGCAGGCCTACAAGGCGGCTTACAAGCAGGACGTTTCGACCTTCGGCGGTTATGCCTACGACGGCCTGATGCTGGCGGTTGATGCCATCAAGCGCGCTGGCGGCACCGACAAGGCCAAGGTGCGTGATGCCCTCGAAGCCACCAAGGGCTTCGTCGGCACCAGCGGTACCTACAACATGTCGGCCACCGACCACATGGGCCTCGACCTCTCCGCTTTCCGTTTGCTGGAAGTGAAGGGCGGCGACTGGTCCATCGTCCAGTAACACTGTAGTTCCGGGATGGCCGCCTGGCGGCTGTCCCGGCGGAATGCGGCGATCCATAACGCCGCTTCCCCCTCAACAGGAGACACACATGTATACCCAGTCTTTCAACGTACCCGATGCGCCGGGCGGCAAGGCCGTCGCTCAGGTGCCGTCAAAAGAAGATCCGGCGCTGCAGGCGGCTTTCGATACCCGCATCGATGCCGATGGCCGCATCGAGCCGCAGGACTGGATGCCGGAAGCCTACCGCAAGACCCTGGTTCGCCAGATCAGCCAGCACGCGCACAGCGAGATCGTCGGCATGCTGCCGGAAGGCAACTGGATTTCCCGCGCCCCTTCGCTGAAGCGCAAGGCCATCCTGATCGCCAAGGTGCAGGATGAAGGTGGCCACGGACTCTACCTGTATTCCGCCGCCGAAACGCTGGGCACCAGCCGCGACCAGATGCTCGAAGGCCTGCACAGCGGCCGCGCCAAATACAGCTCGATCTTCAACTACCCGACCCTGACCTGGGCCGACGTCGGCGTCATCGGCTGGCTGGTGGATGGTGCCGCGATCATGAACCAGATCCCGCTCTGCCGCTGCTCCTACGGCCCCTACGCCCGCGCCATGGTCCGCGTCTGCAAGGAAGAATCCTTCCATCAGCGCCAGGGCTACGAGGCACTGCTGGTCATGATGACCGGTACCGAAGAACAGAAGGCCATGGTTCAGGACGCCGTCAACCGCTTTTGGTGGAAGTGTCTGGCCATGTTCGGACCGCCCGATGCCGACAGTCCGAACAGCGTGCAAGGCATGCGCTGGGGCATCAAGCGTATCTCCAACGACGACCTGCGCCAGAAGTTTGTCGACGCCACCGTGCCGCAAGCCAAGGTACTCGGCGTGACGCTGCCCGACCCGGACCTCAAGTGGAACGAGGAACGCCAGCATTACGACTACGGCCAGATCGACTGGAACGAATTCTGGGAAACCGTCAATGGCAACGGCCCCTGCAACAAGGAACGCCTGGCGACCCGCGTCAAGGCACACAACGACGGCCAATGGGTGCGCGACGCCGCGCTGGCCCATGCCAACAAACAAAAAGCCCGTAGTGTTAAGGAGGCAGCATGACTACCGAACTGAAAGAATGGCCGCTCTGGGAAATCTTCATCCGCAGCAAGCAGGGTCTTGAACACAAGCACTGCGGCAGCCTGCACGCCGCCGATGCCCGCCAGGCACTGGAAATGGCCCGCGACGTCTATACCCGCCGCCAGGAAGGAGTCAGCATCTGGGTGCTGCCGTCCGCCGCCATCACCGCCAGCAACCCGGATGAAAAGGGCGAACTGTTCGACCCGGCCGCCGACAAGATCTACCGTCACCCGACCTTCTACGAAATCCCCGACGAAGTGGGGCACATGTAATGAGTGCCGCCATCGATTACCTGCTGCACCTGGCTGACAATGCCCTGGTCCTTGGCCAGCGAAATGCCGAATGGTGCGGACACGGGCCAATCCTCGAAGAAGACATCGCGTTGTCCAACGTCAGCCTCGACCTGATCGGTCAGGCCCGCATGCTCTATCAGCTGGTTGCCACGCTGAAGGGTGGCGATGCTACTGAAGACAAGCTGGCCTACTTCCGCGATACCGGCGAATTCCGCAACTACACGCTGCTCGAACTGCCGCATCATGGCCCGTTGTCCGGCTATGCTCACAGCAGCCTCGATTACGGCACGACCATCGTCCGCAACTTCCTGTACAGCGCCCTGATGGCCCTGCTCTGGGAAGCGCTGGCCAAGTCGAACAACGCCGATCTGGCCGCCATTGCTGCCAAGTCGCTGAAGGAAGTGCGCTATCACCTGCGTCATTCCCGCGACTGGCTGGTTCGCCTCGGCGATGGCACGGACGAATCGCATGCCCGCGTTCAGGCTTCGCTCGATCACCTGATGCCCTACACCCAGGAATTCTGGGCCCATAGCCCGGCCGAAGCGGCTGCGGTGAAGGAAGGCATTGCCGTCGATCTGAACACCCTGAAGGCCGACTGGGATGGCATCGTCGATGCCGCGCTGGAAGAAGCCACGCTGCAGCGCCCGAAAGCCGGCGGCTATGTTTCCGAAGGCAAGAACGGCGTGCATTCAGAACACCTCGGCTTCCTGCTCGCCGAAATGCAAAGCCTGGCCCGCGCTCATCCGAATGGGGTCTGGTAAGCGATGAACACCAACGTCGATGCCGCCTGGGCTGCGCTGGAAGATCTGGCCGATCCGGAAATTCCGGTCATCTCGCTGCGCGAGCTCGGCATCCTGCGCGATGTCCGGGTTGGTGCCGACGGCCTGGAAGTGGTCATCACACCCACCTACAGCGGTTGCCCGGCGATGAGCCAGATCGAGGATGACGTGCGCTCGACCTTGCTCGCCAAGGGCATTGCAGCGCGTGTCGTGACGCAACTGGCTCCCGCCTGGACCACCGACTGGATGAGCGAGACCGGCAAGGAAAAGCTGCGCGCCTACGGCATCGCGCCGCCGCACCAGACGCCGGCCGGCAGCAATGTCGTGCGCTTCATCAGCAAGCCGGCCAAGGTCGAAACCGTGCCCTGTCCGCATTGCGGCTCGGCCAATACGCTCGAATCCTCCCGTTTCGGATCGACGGCCTGCAAGGCACTGTACAAGTGCCAGGATTGCCAGGAACCGTTCGATTACTTCAAGCCCTACTAGTCTCCACCGGAGCAACAAGAAATGTCAGCCCTCCGTTTTCACGAACTCACCATCAAGCGCGTCAGCCCCGAAGCGGCCGGCTCGGTGGCGATCACTTTCAATATTCCCGACACCGAGCGCGAAGCCTTCAGTTTCCAGCCCGGCCAGTTCCTGACCCTGCGTGCCAAGGTCGATGGACAGGATGTCCGCCGCAGCTATTCAATCAGCAGCCCGCGCAGCCGTCTGGCCAAGGCCGGCGAGCTGGAAATCGGCATCCGTCCGGTCGAAGGCGGCGTCTTTTCCAACTGGGCGGCACAAACCCTTAAGGCAGGCGCCAAGCTCGACGTGATGCCGCCGGATGGCCGCTTCGTCGTCAAGAAGCAGCGCGCCATCCACCGCGTCGGTTTCGCCGCCGGTTCGGGCATCACACCGATCCTGTCGATTGCCGCGACGACGCTGGAAGAGCAGCCTGAATCCAAATTTACGCTGGTCTACGGCAACCGCCGCATGTCCAGCGTGATGTTCAACGAATCGCTGCAGGACCTGAAGGACCGTTACCCGGACCGTCTGACACTGATCCACATCCTGTCGCGCCAGGCGCAGGAAGTCGATCTGCTGCAAGGCCGGATCGACGGCGCCAAGGTTCAGGCCGTGATCGATGCCCTGCTGCCGGTCAAGAGCATGGACGAAGTCTTCATCTGCGGCCCGGAAGCGATGATCGAAGCGACCGAAAAGGCGCTGATCGAAGCCGGCGTGCCGGAAAGCCGCGTCTATACCGAACGCTTCACCTCCGGCCCGGCCCAGGCGGCCAAGATCCAGGCCGATACCGATGCCGCGCCGACCCGCGTCGCTGCCGCCAAAGACATCGCCCTGACCGTCGTCCTCGACGGCAAGGAGCATGATCTGCAGATCGGCTCCGATGAGCACGTGCTCGATGCCGCGATGAACGCCGGCCTCGACCTGCCGTTCTCCTGCAAGGCGGGCGTCTGCTGTACCTGCCGCGCCAAGGTGTTGTGCGGCGAGGTGGTCATGGACAAGAACTACACGCTGGAAGGCGACGAAATGGCGCAGGGCTTCGTGCTCAGCTGCCAGGCCCGTGCCACCACCAAACGCCTGGTGGTCAGCTTCGACGAACGCTGATCCATCCTGACGAAAACTGCACTTGGACCGCCCCACGGCTCCCTCCGGGGGCGGTCATTTTTTTGGAGTGAACCATGACCCAAGTAGTCCTCACCGAAGTGATCGGCAAGGTCGGCCTGATCCGCATCAACCGTCCGGAAGCGATGAATGCCCTGAACAACGAAGTCGTCGACGGCATCGGTGCCGCCATCGATACCTACGAAGCCGACGAGAACATCGGCTGCATCGTCATCACCGGCAATGAGAAAGCCTTCGCCGCCGGAGCCGATATCGGCTTCATGAAGGATTTCGACTACATGCACGCCTACAAGACCGATTTCATCACCCGCAATTGGGAACGCATCAAGACCACTCGCAAACCGGTCATCGCCGCCGTATCCGGATTCGCCCTCGGTGGTGGCTGTGAAATGGCCATGATGTGCGACATGATC
>JAGTRS010000037.1 GCA_018262195.1 Pseudomonadota bacterium
ACGGGGCAATCTACCCGTGCCGCTGCGTTACCCAGCGCGGCGCTTAATAGCCCGTCCTTACGGACAACCGCAAACCATCAACCAAGTAGCTTCCGTTGAGTTAGATATTTCTCAAGTATTTCGAGTCTTGCCACCGGGTCGTCGAGTTCCAGCAGCTTCTGTTTGGCGAGATTCTGGATGGGCAAGACTTCGGTAATCCGATAGCCCACCCATTCTGCTTCATCGTAGCGATGCGGTTCGGGCATGCGTTCTTTGCCGAGGTCGCTGACGATGCGGCGGAGCAGGGGAACGAGGCGTTCGCGTTCTGGCGGTAGTGGTGTCGGGCCGGTTTCGGCCAGCAGTTCTACGTTTGCTTCGAGCAGGTTGCCCGGTCCGACGGTGCTTTCGATAATCCGGAAACGGCGACCACCCTGAGCGGTGATCATCAGGATGCCAAGTTGCTCCATCTCCCAGTTGCTGATCGTGGCGAGAGTGCCGATGGGGTGTGGAACGGCCGTCTCACCGACTTCGCTGCCTTTCTCGATCAGACAGATACCGAAAGGCGTGTTGTCCTTCATGCAGGCCGCAGCCATGTCGAGGTAGCGCTGTTCGAAGATTTTCAGTGGCAGCATGCTACCGGGGAAAAGCACCGTGCTGAGCGGGAAGAGGGGGATGCGCAGCGTCTCGACGGCATTGCCGGATGGGGAGCGGATAAAGTCAAACCAGCCCATCTCAGCGCGCCTCGCCCCAGCGTTGCATCAGCGTGTGCGTTACGCCGACCTGGTCGAGCACGCGTGCGACAAC
Organism: Pseudomonadota bacterium; assembly: GCA_018262195.1. Taxonomy (GTDB): domain Bacteria; phylum Pseudomonadota; class Gammaproteobacteria; order Burkholderiales; family Rhodocyclaceae; genus Azonexus. The sequence goes on from JAGTRS010000037.1 coordinate 784, forward strand.
GAAATCGATGATGTCCTGCACGCTCTGCGGGTGATGATAGAAACCCGGGCTGGGGGGCAGGATGACGGCACCGGCGCGGGACAGGCGCAGCATGTTTTCAAGATGGATGGCCGAGAACGGCGTTTCACGTGGGACGAGTACCAGTTTTCGGCCTTCTTTAATCACGACATCGGCGGCGCGCTCTATCAGGTTGTCGGCCAGTCCCTGGGCGATGGCTGCCAGCGTGCCCATCGTGCAGGGGCAGATGATCATGGCGTCCGGCGGGTTGGAGCCAGAAGCGACCGGGGCGAACCATTCTTCACGGCCATAAACGGAGAGATTTTCCGAGGTGGCTGTGGGGTATCGGGTGAGCAGGGCAGCTTTGGCGTCCGCCGGGCGTGACGGTAGCTCGAAATCCATTTCCTGCTTGGCGACGATCTGTGAGGCCTGCGAGTAGAGCAGTTGCACCTTGCAACCCGCCGCGAGCAGGCATTCAAGCAAGCGCAGGCCGTAGGGCATCCCGGAGGCGCCCGTCAGCGCGAGGCAAATCGTTTTAGACATTGGAGGTTTCCGATGGCGCAGGTTCAGCCAGCAGTTTAGCCGCGATCAGGCCATTGATGGTGCCGAAGACCAATGCCGCAGCGGCAAAAACCGGTGTGAGTAGAAAGACGCCATCATGCGGGATCAGCCATAGCCTGGCCAGTAGCAACTGGCCGCCAATGTGGGCAAAGGCAGCGAGAATGGACAGGGAGACCGGGCCGAACCAGCGCTGTGGCAGATGGCGGGCGAGACCAAGGGTGAGCAGGCTGAGTGTGGTGCCGGTCAGCGATAGAAAGAAGCCGGGGGCAAGGAAGTAGCCAAGCAACAGACTGCCAGCCAGCACACGCAGGCAGCTGACCCAGACGGCGGTTGCCCAGCCGTAGCGCGCGAGAACGACCAAGGTGACGATATTGGCCAGCCCTGGCTTGACGCCAGGCAGCGGCGACGGGATGGCTGCGTCGACCAGCGAAAGACCAACGGCGGCCGTGGCCAGCCAGGCGACGCGGCGGTCTTCGGCGGTAACGACGAGTTCAGTAACTGATCGAGTCATAGACCTTGGTTCGCCCCATGATCTGGAGACTGACCCGGTTAGGTGCGCAGATGGCGATTTCGCCGGGATGCATCAGCCAGCCCTGTTTCACGCAGTACTGGCGCGGGCTGGGATCGGACACGATGCGGGCGCGTCCCGGCTCGACGGCAACCAGCGTCGTGCCAAGCGGACCGCTGACTGCATACTGTTTGCGCGCCTTGAGGTCGACCTCGGCAAAAACGCGCCCCTCTTGGCGGATGATGGCGCGGTCTGCCATTCCGCCTTGCCAGAACATCGGAACACTGCCGCCGACCAGTATGGCGCTGCCGAGAATGACCAGCCAGTCACCCGGCCGAATCAGGGTCAGCCAGGGTTTCAAGTGCCGGCCAGCGTGCGGTGCCTGACCAGCACACGGGCCCGATTGGAAAATTCTTCAGCTAGCCACTCGGCAATATAAACGGAGCGGTGCTGTCCGCCGGTACAGCCAATGGCGACGGTCAGGTAATTTCGATTGTCGCGGATGTAGCAGGGCAGCCAGGTGGCGACGAAGCGGGCGATGTCATCACGCATGCGACAGACTTCTTCCTCGGCTTCAAGAAAATCGATGATTGGCTTGTCCTTCCCATTGAACGGCCGAAGCTCGGGGTCATAGTGTGGGTTGGGCAGGCAGCGGACGTCGAAGACAAGATCGGCATCAAGAGGGAGGCCATACTTGAAGCCGAAGGATTCGAACATCAGGGTCAGGCCTTGCCCAGGCTCCGCTTCGACGAATTGGCGGACCCATTCGCGTAGCGCATTGGCCTTCATGCCACTGGTATCGATCCGATGGCCGAGGTCAGAAATCGGATCGAGAAGGGCGCGCTCAGCCCGGATGGCTTCTTCCAGCGTCTGGCCAGCAGTAGCCAATGGGTGGCGTCGGCGGGATTCAGAATAACGCTTGAGCAGGGTTTCCTCGTGGGAGAAGAGGAACAGGAATGTCAGGTTGATCCCCGACCTTCTTAACTTGTCCAGCTTGCCCGGGAGCAGATCGATACCGTGGCCGGAACGTGCATCGATGGCAACTGCCACTTTCTGGACATGCTCTTCCTTCAGCATCCCGATGAGTACGGTCAGCATGACGACCGGAAGGTTGTCTACGCAGTAATACCCTGAATCTTCCAGCAGATTCAGCGCGACGGATTTGCCGGAGCCGGACAGGCCGCTAATCAGAATGAGTTCCATGAAGCGGAGCATAATCAAGGCAGCGTCCGGTATCAACCCGCGGCATAATATAAAAAACAGGAGACCAACATGCCCCCGACACTTCCCTTGCTCGATCTGCCTTTTCTGGCCGAACTGACGGCCCTCCGGCGTGATATTCATGCCCATCCGGAACTGGCCTTCGACGAGAAGCGGACGGCCGATATCGTGGCACGCGAACTTGAGCGTTACGGCCTGGAAGTGCATCGCGGTATCGCCAAAACGGGTGTCGTTGGTGTGTTGCGGGCCGGCACGTCGCAGCGCATGATTGGTCTGCGCGCCGACATGGATGCGCTGCCGCTGGCCGAAATGAATGAGTTCCCGCATCACTCCAGACACCAGGGAAAGATGCACGCCTGTGGCCATGACGGTCACACGGCGATCTTGCTCGGCGCCGCCCGTTATCTGGCGGAAAACCCGGATTTCGATGGCATTGCCGTCTTCATATTCCAGCCGGCCGAGGAGTCGGAAGGCGGGGCAGCGGTGATGATCGAGGATGGCCTGTTCGAGCGCTTCCCGGTCGAGGCGGTGTTTGGCTTGCACAACTGGCCGGGCATTCCGGTTGGTGAAATGATGGCCATGCCGGGGCCGGTGATGGCCGGGACCTGCGCCTTCGAAATTTTCGTGCGCGGCCATGGCTGCCATGCGGCGATGCCGCATCAGGGTGTCGATTCCATCGTCGCCGGGGCGCAACTGGTGCAGGCGCTGCAGACGGTGGTGGCCAGGACCCTGCATCCGTGCGAGTCGGCGGTGGTCAGTGTGACGCAATTTCATGCTGGCGAGGCGTGGAACATCATCCCTGAGGAAGTGGTGCTGCGCGGTACGATCCGCACCTTCAAGCCCGAGGTGCAGGAGTCCGTCGAGCGGGCCATCGAGCGCTTATGCAGTGGTATCGCAGCGGCCAACGGGGCGCAGATCAGTGTCCGTTTTGATCATCGCTACCCGCCGACAGTGAATAGCGTGGCCGAGGCGAAGTTCTGTCAGCAGGTCGCGGCAGAAGTGTTTGGCAATGAGCGGGTGCTTACTGACATCCTGCCGTCGATGGGGGCTGAGGATTTTGCCTACATGCTGAACGAAAAACCGGGCTGCTACGTCTGGCTTGGCAACGGCCCGGGCACCGGCGGGTGTACGCTGCACAACCCGCACTATGATTTCAACGACGAATTGCTGACACTGGGCGCCAGCTACTGGGTGAATCTGGTTCGGTCTTGGTTACGCTGATTTCAGCGGATAGCGGTTTTTGTTCCTGGTGGATGAATCCAGGCGAGGCATGGTGTCGAGATGCCTCAGGCTCATGGCGCGCAGGAATCCCTGCAGCAGGCTGAGAACGAATTTCATGTCTGGCTCCAGTGACTGGTGACAACTGGTTTGAGCAATATTCATACCGTGTTTTGGTGAAATGGTGTGTTTGCCGAGACGGCGTTGGCGAGGCCGGTTCGGGTTCTTGTCTGTTTACGTTCAGGCATTCGTGGATGTTTTAGAGCACGGTTTTGGTGCGTTGATGGCTAATGCGCACCGTGACGTAGCGTCGATTCCGTCAAGCCGGGCTCTCACCTACGGCTAGATACCTTGATTGGTCGATTCTGTGGGCGGTCCAGGTTTTGTCTTCTGCCTGGAACGCTCTTTGCTATTTCTGAATCGAGAGGTGCGGATGAATCATTTGTTCGCTTCTTTAATGGGCGGCTAGGGTTCCGGTTTCGTCAGGAATGTCTGGTCCGAGAGCTGCCGGTTCTGCTGTCGTGATCTGTCACGACCTGGCAGGGCTCCACGGAGGGATAAAAGCCCGGGAGGATCGCTTATTGAAGCGCCCTCTCGTGTCGCAACCCTAACTGGAGACCGTCATGATCCTCTTTCCAAAACACTGTGCGCCGGCAGGCAAGTCGATGCCGTGTGTCTTCCCGTTTCTTGCCGGGTGAAGCCATGGTCAATTCACCTGTCGATATCGATACCCGCTGGCAACAGTTCGCACCGGACCTTGATCCGGCGAAGGTGCTCTTCTCCGATGTGATTCCCGGGGGTTGCCATTGGTCCTGGCGCTTGCCGCGCGGTACGGCCTTGCATCTGACGGCGCTGCAGCCCGGGGCCAATCTGTCGCTGGTGCTGTATGCCGCCCAAGAAAAGCTCGAGCGCTACAATATGCCGGACTCCCTGAAAGCGCAGCACACGGCCCATTTCACGCGAGGCCACGTCTTGATGAGCGACATGGGTCGCTCGATGGCCTCGATCATCGGCGACAGCCTGGGCTGGCACGATCCGCTCGGTCTCCTGCTCGATTCGGTGCGGATGCACGAGAAATACGGGGTCCATGACTACCAGACCTTCCGCAACGGCATGTATCGATCTGGGCGAGATGGACTGCTGATCGAGATCGGCAAGTACGGGCTTTGCCGCCGCGACCTGGTCGCCCCGGTCAATTTCTTCTCCAAGGTCACCGTCGACGAAGACGGTCGCTTCCAGTACGTGCCGGACCACGCTTCGGCTGGCGCATCGGTCGATCTGCGGCTCGACATGGATGTGATCGTCGCCGTGTCGGCCGCGCCGCACCCGCTGGATCCCCGCCCCGAGTATGCCCCGTCACCAGTGGGTGTGGCGGCCTGGCGCTGTGGTGCGGCACCCGCCGACGATTATTGCCGCGCCTTCCGCCCGGAAAACGCCCGTGCCTTGCATAACAGCGATCTGCAATACCTGGTTTGAGGAGCTGCCCATGACCACAACTGCCATTCGCATCCGGGAAAGCGCACTGCAACCGGAAAACGCCGTCGTCGATACCATCCTGCCCTCCGGCGAGCCGTGGCTGCACGAAGTGAAACGGGGCCAGACCCTGCGTATCGTTGACCTCGACGGCAATCAGGCCGCCGACGTGATTTTCTACAACCGTCACGATACGGATGAGCATTACAGCGCCACCCAAACCATGTTGCGCCAGGGCGGCATCTACCTGACGACCGGTTCGGTGCTCTATTCGAACGACGGTAATCCGCTGCTGACCATCGTGGCCGACACCTGCGGCCGCCACGATACGCTGGGCGGCGCCTGTGCGGCCGAGAGCAACACGGTGCGCTACGCGCTGGCCAAGAAGTTCATGCACAGCTGCCGCGACAACTACATGCTGTGCATACAGGAGTCGGATAGCGGTCTCGGCAAGGCCGACCTGGTGCCGAACGTCAATTTCTTCATGAACGTGCCGGTGACGGAAGATGGCCACCTCAAGTTCGACGACGGGGTGTCCGGGCCGGGCAAGTATGTCGAGCTGCGGGCCGAAATGGACGTCTGGGTCCTGGTTTCAAACTGCCCGCAACTGAACAATCCCTGTAATGCCTACAACCCGACCCCCGTTCAGTTCCTGATCTGGGACTGACATCGATACGGGCTTCCGGGACGACCCGGAAGGAAAAGAATCAGGCGGGACGACCCGTCAGACGAGAGAAGACATCATGTTCAGCAAAGTCCTTATCGCCAACCGGGGCGCCATCGCCTGCCGGATCATCCGTACCCTGAAGAAGCTGGGGATCGCGTCCGTGGCAGTTTATTCGGAGGCGGATGCCAATTCGCTGCACGTCACGCTGGCCGACGAATCCGTTTGCATCGGCCCGGCACCCGCGGCGGAGAGCTACCTGAAGGCCGAGCGCATTCTCGAGGCGGCGCGGCAAACTGGAGCCCAGGCCATCCACCCGGGTTATGGCTTCCTGTCCGAGAACCCGGATTTTTCGGATGCCTGCGAGGCGGCGGGCATTGCCTTCATCGGTCCGACCAAGGCGCAGATGCTGGCTTTTGGTCTCAAGCACACAGCACGCGAGCTGGCTGAAGCGGCCGGGGTGCCCCTGCTGCCGGGGAGCGGCTTGCTGGCCGATGTCGGTCATGCCCGCGGCGAGGCGGCGCGCATTGGTTATCCGGTGATGCTGAAGAGCACGGCGGGTGGCGGTGGTATCGGCATGCGGCTGATCTGGTCGGAGGACGAACTGGCCGAAGCCTTTGCCTCGGTCGATCGACTGGCTCGCGCCAACTTCAAGGAAGCCGGCATCTTTCTCGAAAAATACGTCGAATCGGCCCGCCATATCGAAGTCCAGGTATTTGGCGACGGATGCGGCAAGGTGCTGGCGCTCGGTGAACGGGATTGCTCGGTGCAGCGCCGCAACCAGAAGGTGATCGAGGAAACCCCGGCACCGGGACTGAACGATACCCAACGGCAGAGCCTGGCCGACACCGCCGTGCGTCTGATGGCCTCGGTATCCTACCGCTCGGCGGGGACAGTCGAATTCGTGATGGATGCGTCGACGGGCGCCTTCTACTTCCTGGAGGTGAATACCCGCTTGCAGGTTGAGCACGGAGTGACCGAAGAGGTGACCGGTGTCGACCTCGTGGCCTGGATGGTGCTGCTGGCATCGGGCGATCTGCAGCTGCCGGCCACAGCGCCGACCCCGAAGGGAGCCTCCATTCAGGTTCGCCTGTATGCCGAAGACCCCAACAAGAATTTCCAGCCGTCTTCCGGGTTGCTGACGGAAGTCGAGTTCCCCGCCGGCGTGCGCGTCGAAACGGCGGTCAAGACGGGTTCCGAGGTGCCACCGTACTACGATCCGATGGTCGCCAAAGTGATCGTCCATGCCGATACCCGCGATGCCGCCGTCGACAAGTTGGCGGAAGCGCTGGCGGCAACACGTGTCGCCGGCATCGAGACCAATCGCGAGTATCTACGGCAGATTCTGGCTGGTAGCGTGTTCCGCGCGGGCGAGCAGACGACGCGTTACCTGAATTCTTTCCACTACCGGCCGGCGAGCATCGACGTGCTGGAGTCCGGGGTGCAGACGTCGGTGCAGGACTGGCCGGGGCGTGTCGGCTACTGGGATGTGGGCGTGCCGCCGTCCGGGCCGATGGATGATCTCTCGTTGCGGGCTGCCAACCGGCTGGTCGGCAATCCGGAAGGCACAGCCGGTCTCGAATGCACGATGACCGGCCCGACCCTCAAGGTCAACTGCCCGGCAGTGATTGCGTTGACCGGGGCCGAAACGGCAGCCACGCTCGATGGCGAGCCGGTCTCGTTCTGGCAGGCCATCGCCGTCAAGGCGGGCAGCATCCTGAAGATTGGCGCCATTCGCGATGCCGGTTGCCGCAGCTATCTGGCGGTGGCGGGCGGCATCGATGTGCCCGATTATCTGGGCAGCAAATCCACCTTTACCCTCGGCCAGTTTGGCGGGCATGGCGGGCGTACGCTGCGTCTTGGCGATGTGCTGCCGATTACGCCGTGCGAAACCCTGCCGACTGTGGCCTTGCCGGCGGAAATGGCGCCGGGTTACGGTCATCACTGGGAAATCGGCGTGCTCTATGGTCCGCACGGTGCGCCGGACTTTTTCACCGATGGCGATATCGGGACCTTCTTCGCGACCGACTGGGAGGTGCACTACAACTCCAGCCGGACCGGTGTCCGGCTGATCGGGCCGAAGCCTGAGTGGGCGCGGACCGACGGCGGCGAGGCCGGCTTGCACCCGTCAAACATCCATGACAATGCCTATGCCATCGGCGCCATCGACTTCACGGGTGACATGCCGGTCATCCTGGGGCCGGATGGCCCGAGTCTGGGCGGCTTCGTCTGTCCCGCCGTGGTTGTCCAGGCTGAATTGTGGAAACTAGGTCAGTTGCGTCCCGGCGATACGGTCCGCTTCCTGCCGATCAGCGCCGCACAGGCCGGGCAGCGTCTGTGTACGGTCGATCAGGCCATTGCCAGCCTGGCAGCGCCCCTGCTGAGCGCATTGCCCAAGGCCACGGGCGAGCTGACCTCGCCGGTTCTGGCGGAGTTGCCGGCGGTTGGCGACCGGCCCCGCGTGGTTTACCGCCAGGCGGGCGATGCCTACCTGCTGGTCGAATATGGGCCGCTGGTGCTCGACATCGAACTGCGTTTCCGGGTGCAGGCCCTGATGAATTGGCTGAAGGCGAATCCGCAACCGGGGATCGTCGACCTGACGCCGGGCATCCGTTCCTTGCAACTGCATTTCGATGCCCGGCGCTGCGACCGGGCAGTCTTGCTGGCCGTGCTGCAGCAGGCCGAGGCGGCGTTGCCGGCGGTCGATGACATGGTGGTGCCGAGCCGGACCGTCTGGCTGCCCTTGTCGTGGGACGACCCGGCGACCAAGCTGGCGATCGAGAAATACATGCAGTCAGTGCGTAAGGATGCGCCCTGGTGTCCCTCCAATATCGAATTCATCCAGCGCATCAACGGGCTGGATTCCATTGAACAGGTCTACGCCACGGTATTCGAAGCCAGTTATCTGGTGCTCGGTCTGGGCGACGTCTATCTGGGGGCCCCGGTGGCGACGCCAGTCGACCCGCGCCATCGTCTGGTGACCACCAAGTACAACCCGGCCCGGACCTGGACGCCGGAGAATGCCGTCGGTATCGGCGGTGCCTACATGTGCGTCTATGGCATGGAAGGACCCGGCGGCTACCAGTTCGTCGGCCGCACGGTGCAGATGTGGAACCGCTGGAATCATGGCGCACGGGGCACCGAGCAGTTCGCGCAGCCCTGGTTGCTGCGCTTCTTCGATCAGGTGCGTTTCACCCCGGTCAGCGAACAGGAGCTGGTGCGTTGGCGGCAGGATTTCCTGGCCGGCCGCGCCAGCGTGCGGATCGAGGAGGGCGAGTTCCGCCTGGCCGACTATCGCCGTTTCCTCGCCGACAACGACGCGTCGATCGGCGAATTCAAGTCGCGGCAGCAAGCCGCTTTCGAGGCTGAGCGGGAGCGCTGGAAGGAGGCCGGACAGGCCGAGTACATCAGCGAGAGCGACATTGCCGCTGCCGGGGCCGATAGCGAACTGGATCTGCCCGAGGGCGCGAGCCTGGTGGTGAACCATGTGCCCGGCAATGTCTGGAAGATTCTGGTGCAGCCCGGTCAGCAGGTGAAGGCGGGCGACCCGCTGGTCATCGTCGAGTCGATGAAGATGGAATTCACCGTGCCGGCCGCCGAAGACGGCGAAATTCTGCAATTGCTTTGTCAGGAGGCCAGTCCGGTTGCCGCCGGTCAGGATCTGCTGGTTATCAAGACTGTCTGAGGAGAAACCATGATTCCCGCCCAACTCGATTTCGCCAGCCTGGCAGCCGCCTATCAAGCCGGTTTGAAGCCCCGCGATTTCTTCCTGGAATTGCGTCGTCGTGCCCTGGCCGACACCCATCACGCCTGGATCAGCCTGCTGTCCGAGGCGCGCCTGCTGGCGCTGGTCGAGGCCCTGGAAGGGCGGGATCCGGCCACCCTGCCGCTTTACGGCATCCCGTTTGCCGTCAAGGACAACATTGATCTCGACGGACTACCCACGACGGCTGGCTGTCCGGACTTTGCCTATCAACCTGCCGAAAGCGCGGTGGTCGTCAGCCGCCTGATTGCCGCCGGGGCCATTCCGCTCGGCAAGACCAATCTCGACCAGTTCGCCACCGGCCTGAATGGGACGCGCTCGCCTTATGGTGCCTGTCGCAATGCCTTCGATCCGGCTTATATTTCCGGCGGCTCCAGTTCCGGTTCGGCGGTGTCTGTTGCGCTCGGTCAGGTCAGCTTTTCGCTGGGAACCGATACGGCCGGTTCCGGCCGCGTACCGGCCGCCTTCAATAACCTGATCGGGCTGAAGCCGAGTTGTGGTCTGTTGTCATCGCGCGGGGTTGTTCCGGCCTGCCGCTCGCTGGATTCAGTGTCGATCTTTGCCTTGACCGCCGGGGACGCAGCCCAGGTGTTTGCCGCAGCCGCGGGTTACGATGCGGCCGATTCCTTCAGTCGTCCGCTCAAGCCCCATGGCCGGGGTTTTCCGGCCGGCGATGCCTTCCGCTTTGGCGTGCCGCGTGCCGATCAGCTCGCCTTCTTTGGCGATGCGGTGAATCCCGGACTGTTCGAGGCCGCTGTCGCGCGTCTCGAGCAACTCGGTGGGCAGCGTTGCGAGATCGATTTCGCACCCTTCCTGGAAACCGCGCGATTGCTCTACGGCGGCCCTTGGGTGGCCGAGCGTTATCACGCCATCAAGGATTTCTTCGAACGCCAGCCCGAGTCGCTCTTCCCGGTGACGCGCGACATTACGCTGGGTGGCGGCAAGGCCACGGCGGTCGAGGCATTTGCCGCATCCTATCGATTGCGCGAACTGAAGCGCCAATGTGATGCCGTATGGGCGGAACTGGATCTGATCATTACCCCGACCGCCGGCTTCCATCCGACCATTGCCGCCGTCGAAGCCGATCCGATTCGCCTGAACAGCGACCTCGGCTATTACACCAATTTCATGAACCTGCTCGATTATTCGGCAGTGGCTGTGCCAGCCGCCTTCCGGCCGGATGGATTGCCGTTTGGTGTGACCTTGTTTGCGCCGGCGCATCAGGACATTCCCTTGCTGCAACTGGCTGCTCGCTGGCAGGCGGATAGCGGCTTGCCGCTTGGCGCTTCGACTGTCGCCGCCAAACCTGCTGCGACGCTGCCGACTGATCCAACCGCCGGGGGGCAGATTCGTGTTGCCGTCTGTGGCGCTCACCTGTCCGGCTTGCCGCTCAACTGGCAATTGACCCAACGCGGGGGGCGCTTGATTTCGGTCTGTCGTTCGGCGCCGGAATATCGCTTCTATGCCTTGGCGGGCGGGCCGCCGCTCAGGCCGGGCATGGTGCGGGTCAATGAGGGGGGCAGCGCCATCGACATGGAGGTCTGGGAATTGCCGAGCGAGCGCTTTGGCGATTTCGTGGCCGGGATTCCGGCCCCACTGGGCATAGGCAAGGTACGTCTCGCCGATGGCAGCGAGGTCTGTGGTTTCATCTGCGAAGGCGCGGCCGTGGCAACGGCTGAGGATATTACGGCCTTCGGTGGTTGGCGGGCCTGGCTGGCCAGCCGGACGGCCTGATCGCAGGTTTTGGCTGCCGGTGCCTGATGGGTGCTGGCAGCGCTAGCGCTCAGCTTGCCTCGCTGGGCGCCTGCAATGGCGGAATGACGGCAGCCATCAATTGCAGTTGGCCGGTAACCACGCCGCGCTGGGTGATCAGCTCGTTGGCGATCTCCTGGATGTCGTGGGCGTGGCCTTGAACGAGGATCACCTCCATGACCTGTTCGTGGCTTAGATGCACATGCAGCGAACTGATGACTTCGTCGATGAACTTGAACTGGATGTCGGACAGGGCCTTTTGCAGGCCGCGTGTCGAGCGGTCGTAGAGCAGGGTGATGGTGCCGACCATGACATCGTTGCCCAGCTTGCGCTTGTGCTCGGCCAGCTGGTAATGAACCATGTCGGCGATGGCCTGGGAGCGGCTGCCATAGCCGCGGCTCGCCACCATCGTGTCCAGCTCGTCGAGCAGGGCAGGCGGCAGCGAGATGCTGATGCGACTGACGGATGTGTTCTTGTCCTCATCGGCCATGGCAGGCTCCAGGTTCGGTGTGTGGTTTAGAACATATAACTATAACGCTCGATTTCCCACTGGCTGACCGACAGATGGTAGGCCTCCCATTCCTCGCTCTTGTAGCGGATGAATTCGTCGCGCAGTTCCTTGCCGAGCGTTTTCTCGACCAGCGGGTCGGCGGCGAAGGCGGCGACCGCTTCCTGTAGCGTTTGCGGCAGGAATTCAATGCCGCGGGCTGTGCGCTCGGCTTCGCTGATGGCGTACAGATTGTCTTCGTTCGGCTTGCCCGGATCGAGGCCTTCGCGGATGCCTTCCAGACCGGCCGCGAGGACCAGCGTGGCCGCCAGATAGGGATTGACCGCGCCGTCGGCATTGCGGGATTCGCAACGACCGCCACCGGCCGGGATACGGACCGAGTTGGTGCGATTGTTCGAGCCATAGGAGTTGAAGACCGGGGCCCAGGAGAAATAACTCATGGCGCCGCGCCGAACCAGGCGCTTGTAGCTGTTGACCGTGGGTGCAAAGACCGCACACAGTGCGCGACCGTGCTTCAGGATGCCGGCGACGAACTGGTAGCCCAGCTTGGTCAGGCCAATGCCGTTCGGGTCGTCCTTGGGGTCGCAGGCGAACAGGTTGCAGCCATTCTGCAGGTCGTACAGCGACATGTTGAAATGCGCGCCATTGCCGGTCTTTTCGGCGAAGGGCTTGGGCATCATGGTCGCCAGCAGGCCTTCCTCGCGGGCGTAATGCTTGGCCATGAAACGGAAGAAGGTCAGGCGGTCGCAGGTGGTCAGCGCGTCGGCGTACTGGAAATCGAACTCGAACTGGCCGTTGGCATCCTCGTGGTCGAAGGAGTACAGGTCCCAGCCGAGGTCATTGATGGCCGTGGCTACTTTGTCCACCCAGCTGAAATTGTTGGTGAAACCCCGCACGTCGTAGCAGGGCTTGGTCAGCTTGTCCTCGGGGTCCGGCACGCTCAGCTTGCCGTCTTCGCCTTGGCGGAGCAGGAAAATCTCGCATTCGATGCCAAGGTTCATGCCGAAACCCATCTTGGCGGCTTCGGCCAGCTGGTTTTGCAGGGCAACGCGGGTATTCAGCGGGTAGGGCTTGCCCTGAAAATGGTTGTCGGCCGGAATCCAGGCGATTTTCGGCTCCCACGGCAACTGGATGAGGCGTGAGAAATCCGGAATGGACGTCAGTTCGTCGTCGTTCGGCGCCTGGCCGAGGCCATCCAGCGCGTAGCCGGTATAGCGCTCGGAACCTTTGGCCATATGCAGGAGATGGTGGATGGGCACGATCTTGGCCTTGGGCACGCCATGAATGTCGACGTAGGCACCGATGCAGTATTTGACGCCTTTTGCCTCCAGTTCCTGCTGCAGGCGGGCGAGATCTTCCTTGCTGTTCATGTTCGATCCTTGTGGGCGATGGGGGGGCAGGGGTATTTCGTCAGGCCTGACTGAAATAAGAAAAATCGAGGGGGGGCGTTTCCCGACAGCCGCGGCCGATCAGCTCGGCGAGATCGTCGGCCAGCCAGGCGAACCATTGTTCGCCCTTGGCTTGCGTGGCTAGGCTGGGTTGGCCGGTAACACCATTGAGGCTGGTTCGATTGACCGGATGGGCAAAGACGCAGCAGCCGGTACGATCCGGGTCGTCCGCTTCGGGCAGCTTGTCCGGACGGACGCCTTCGGGCGCAATCGCCAGCATCAGCGAGGTTTCGGCGTCGTTGGCATGCCAGTCATCGCCATCAGCGGCGTGAAATTCGCGAACGCGTTGGCTAAGTGAGGCGGTGTTGATGACGGCAACCATCAGATCATCGTGTTCAGCACGCAGCATTTCGAGCGCGCAGCGCAGGGGGGCCGCATTGGTGACATGCGCATTGACGATGAACAGGCGCCGAACGCCGCTGTGGTAGGCCCAGTCGCCAATCTGTTTGACGAATTCGATCAAGACCACCGGGGTGAGGGCGATGGTGCCTGGCCAGCGCCGGCTATGGCCCAGTGAACAACCGTAAGGCAAGGGCGGTAGCATCGGTACGCCGGTACGCCGGGCAACTTCTTGGCACAAATGCTCGGCGATCACCGTGTCGACACCGCAACCGAGATGCGGGCCGTGCTGCTCGGTCGCACCGACCGGCAGGATGGCGGCGTTGCCACAGGCGGCGAGTACAGCAGGCAGTTCCTGCCAGGTAAGGTCGTTCCAGAGCATGGGTTTACTCGACGTTATCGGTGACGTTGGTGAAGCGGATCATCGGGCCTGCCTCGGGGTTCTCTTCCTCATCTTCGTCATGCTCTGTCGGAGGATGAATCAGGGCTTCGATGCGTGCCTTGGTGGCGCGGAATTCAGGCGTATTGAATTGCCCGGGGCCACGTGGGCGGGGCACCGGCACTTCGATGATTTCCTGGACTTCGCCGGGATGCGGCTTGAGGACGAGGATGCGGTCGGCGAGATAGACCGCCTCATCGAGATCGTGGGTGATGAACAGCACGGTGATGTCGAGGTTTTTCCAGATATCGAGCAGGTGGTGCTGCATCTTGGCGCGGGTCTGGGCATCGAGGGCGCCGAAGGGTTCATCCATGAGCAGGATGCGCGGCTCGTTGACGAGGGCGCGGGCAATGGCCACGCGCTGACGCATGCCCCCGGACAACTGGTTCGGGTAGGCATCGGCAAACTTGGTCAGGCCCACCAGATCAAGCCATTGGCGCGCCTGGTTATCGGCAGTATTGCGGGTGTGGCCGCTCATCTCCGGGCCGAACATGACGTTTTCCTTGACGGTCAGCCAGGGAAACAGCGAGTAGCCCTGAAAGACCATGCCGCGGTCGCGTCCAGGGCCATTGACCGGCTTGCCATCCAGCAGGACGTCGCCTTCGCTGTGCTTTTCCAGACCAGCCAGGATGCGGATCAGGGTCGACTTGCCGCAGCCGGAAGGGCCGATGACGCAGACAAATTCACGGCGATGGACCTTGAAATTGATGCCGCGCAGGGCTTCGGTTTCGCCCTGAGGGGTCTGGTAGCGCTTGTTGAGATCGCGGACTTCGAGGATGGTTTCCCGCCCGTAGATACGCTGGAAGCGTTCGCGGACTTCAGGTGACTGGTCGAGGAGGGGTGGCTGGTTGCCGTTCTGGGGCGCGTTCATTGTCGTGTCCTCAGCTCTTTTCGCGGCTGGATTGCCACGGGAACAGCTTGTTGCCCAGGCGGGCGAGCAGCAGGTCGCTGCCGAAGCCGATGATGCCGATGATGATGATGGCGGCGTAGACGTTGTCGAAGTGCTGGTAACGCGCTTGTTGCGTGATGTACCAGGTGATGCCGGTGCTGGTGCCGATCAGTTCGGCGACGATCAGGTAAGTCCAGGCCCAGCCGAGCAGGATGCGCTGGTCCTGATAGAGATTGGGCAGGATGCCGGGCACGACAACCCGGGCAATCAGTCGCCAGCCTTTCGAGCCCAGCGTGCGGGCTGCTTCAATCAGCGTTGCATCGAGCTTGCGGGTGGTGTTCGCAATGATCAGGACTTGCTGGAAAAAGGTGCCGATGACAATGATCGCGATCTTGGGGCCGTCGTAGATGCCGAGCACGGCGACGGCCAGGGCGCCAAAGGCCGGTGCCGGCAGGTAGCGGAAGAATTCGATGAAGGGTTCGCTGAGTCGTCCGACGCTGGCGTAGGAACCGGCCAGAATGCCGAGGGGGACACCGATGATCGACGAGATGACGAAACCCCAAAATATGATCTGGATGCTGTGCCACAGGCTCTCATGCAGCCAGGGCGCGTTGCGTTGTTCTGGCGGCGTGGTGAAGCCGCTGTAAAAGGCTTTGGCGACTTCGTGCGGCGCCGGGAGGTAGATCGGATTGGCCGGGATGCCACGCGGCAGAGGGAGGCCCTGTTGCGTCATTTCGGCCAACTGATCGGCAAAATCGTTGCGGTCGACCCGCATGCCCGGTTCGAAATAGTCGACCCCGCCCGGTTCCTCGATCAGAACCTGGGGGTGCCAGACGAAGGGGAGGTAACTGACCAGACACCAGACCAGGATCGGCAGCAGGAATGAGCCGGCTGTCAGCAACATTTTTCGTCGCTGTGGGTTCAACGAAGCTTTAAGCCGGAATGTAGTAGCGCTCATTGCTGTGCTGTCCTGGTCGGTGGATCGGGTGGAGCTGAATTACTTGCCGTTGGTGAAGGAAGGATCCAGATAGCTGTCGATCTTCTCCGGGGTCTTGTAGACCTGATTGGCCACGTTGAAGGCGTCGACGATCTTGGTCGAGCCGTACAGCGTCTTGAAGCCATCGCCCTTGACGTAGATCTTCTTGCCTTCCTCCAGGGAGAGCAGCTTGGTGCCCTTGAGCAGCGGCAGGTACTCGGCGGCACTGATGCCGGAGCGGGCGGCCATGATCTTGACGGCATCCGGTTGGGTCTTCGGGTCTTCGATATAGGCAACGACCTTGTCCCAGACCTTGACCACCTTCTGCCAATCGGCACGGCGTGCCTTGACGCTGGCCGGATTGGCGGCTAGCACGTCATAGATCAGGCCCGGTTCGTCGGCCGAGGTGTAGATCGGCTTGGAGCCCGGCACGGCCTTCATGGCTTCGCCGGATACCGGCTGCCAGGCGCCGACGGCTGCAATGTCCTTGGCGGTGAGCATCTGCGGCATTTCGTTGGTCTTGGCATTGACCAGCGTGACGTCCGATTCCTTCATGCCGGCCTTCTTCAGCCCGTTGAGCAGCAACAGGTGTTCGACCAGCCCCTGTTCGACGGCAACCTTCTTGCCCTTCAGGTCCTTGAGCGACTTGATGCCGGGCTTGGCGACGATCATGTCGTTGCCGTTGGAGTAGTCGGTCAACATCAGCATCACACTCTTGGCACCACCGGAGCCGGTCACCAGTGCATCGCCGTTGGTCATTGTCACGGCATCGATCTTCCCGGCAGCGAAGGCATCCATCGAGGCTGAATAGTCGAACCATTCGAATTTCACATCGACGCCCGCTTCCTTGAACCAGCCTTTTTCGATGGCCACCTGCCAGGCGACCCAGCCCGGCCAGTCGCTATAGCCAATCTTGAGCGGTTGGGCGGCTTGTGCGGTGAGGCTGAGGGCAGCAGCGACGGGCAGAACCAGCCGAGTTAGCCAGCGCCGGGTACGACTTGCAGACTTGGGGGTGTTCATCATGGGCTCCTGTTAAATGTTGGTATTACGAAATTTTCATCGAGTAATACTGCGGCTTTTAACAAAGCATGATCGGTGCCAGGGGTGGTTTTTCTTATAATGCAATGATTTTTATTGTTTTTATCGCCTTTGCCTGGAGGGGCTGGCATGGCTCTTTTGCATTGATTTAGTGCGGCTGCACTTTTGGAGTGCAAAGGACTGTTCTCAGCCAGAATCTGTTTCTGCACCAAATAGAGAGGCACCGCTTGATCGGGGGTGAGGTGCAGTTTTTGTGCCCGCTATTCCAGCGGGCTGCTTGCCATGTCGGGGAAACATGGATCGGGCTGGACGGCTCGAAAAAAAGCTGGCGACCTTGAGCGTCGCCAGCCCTTATGCAGAAAACCAGAGGACAGCTTAGAGTTTGAAGCGCGCGACCTGCTGGGTCAGCGCACCAGACATGCGCTTCAGGCGTTCGGCGGAAGCGACGACTTCCTGCATGGAGCGGGCGCTGTCCTCGGTCAGGTTGCGAACCTGTTCGATGTGAACCTGCATGGTTCCCTCGTTCTGGTATTCGACGTTAATGGCCTCGGAGATTCGTGCCACCACTTGCCTGACCTCCAGGGAGCTGCCATTCATCCGATCGAAGGCATCGCGGGCCTGATTGGACAGCTGGACACTTTCTTCCACCTGATGCAGCCCGGATTCCATGCCTTCAACCGCGCGCGCAGTGCCGCTCTGGATGCTTTCGACCATCGCCGAGATCTCGGCGGTCGATTGTGCCGTGCGTTCGGCCAGCTTGCGAACCTCGTCGGCCACCACGGCAAAGCCACGACCCTGTTCACCGGCCCGGGCGGCTTCGATCGCTGCATTGAGTGCTAGCAAGTTGGTCTGGCTGGCGATGTCGGAGATGACACCGAGGATGGAGTTGATCTGGACCGAAAGGGTGCCGAGCTCCCGGATGTGCGCGGCGGTTGATTGAACGGAACCGGCCATGGCCTTGGTTTCATTGGCGGCCTTGCTCGCCAGAGCGGCCCCGCTGCCGGAAATTTCACTCGATCCCAGAACAATCTGCTCTGCTTCGCTGACGGCGCCCATGACCTGATGGAGGCTGGCAGTCAGACTTTGTCCGTTGCTGACCATGGCATGGGCCACTTCGAGCTGCTGATTGCTACCGCTGGCCACCTGAGTCGTAACCGCGGCCATCTGTGAGGCGGTCTGGGCCACGTCGCGGGCATGGTTGGCCAGCGCGCTGACCAGCTCTCTGAGGTGGTTTTGCATCGCGCCGAGGCTGGCCAGCAGGCTGTCGTTGTCTCCAGCGACCAGCGTTATCGGTTGCGTAAGGTCACCGGTGGCGACAGCATTCGCCACCTGGCGGGCGTAGCCGGGTTCGCCGCCCAGTTCGCGGCGGACGTAGCTGAGTGTAGTGAGTACGCTGGCGATACCGACAACAATGGCCAGGAGCGAAAGGCCGAGCATGATGTTCTGAATCTGTTCAGCCTTGCTGGCCACCTCCTGGCGCTGGGTTTCCGTTGCCTTGCGGATGGCCTCCAGATCGTCGAGCAGCGCCTTTTTCATAGCCCGCCAGGCGGGTGTTTCCTTGCTGTTGATCAGTGATTTTGCAGCGTCGACGTTGCCAGCCTTGAGTGCAGCCATCACCTCAGCCTGGGCTTCAGCCTGGGTTTGAGCCAGCGGGGCGAGGCGGGAAAGCGAGTCGCCAAAGCCTTCGACAGTGCTGGCGGCGCGGGCGGCGGCATCACGGGCAGTGGTGAAGTCCTTGCGGGCCTTTTCCAGGTTTTCGTAGGCCTTCGGGTTGGCTGGATCGAGGACGATATTGCGCAGCGCCTGCCCCATCTGCAGACCCTGGCTGTACATTTCCTGATAGCCTTGCTGCAGGGCACCGATCCCGTCGAGGAAACTGCCGAAGCGGGCTGAAGTGCTGCGCAGGCCACTATTGGCGACGACGACTGCCGCAATAAAGGCAGCCATGATCAAGGCCATCCCGAGCAACAAGCGGTTACGGAAACTCATGGAAAACCCCTACGCTAAATAAGGATTTTATTGTACTGGTCGCTTCCCGGTAATACCAGTATTAGCCGGCGACGATCATGCCATCTTCAAGCCGGAGGGCATTGACCAGCATCAGTTCGCGTTCGACCCGGGCCACCAGCGCCTCGTGTTCCAGATTGAGGAAGCGGGCGTTTACGTCGGTGGCAAAGGGCAGGCCGAGAATGAAAGCTGAAAATTCGCTTTTCGGTATCCGGCGCCTTTCCAGCATGGCAAAGGCGATGATGACCTTGATGCCGTGCCAGGCCAGTTGCTCGATATTGTTCTGAAACTGGTTCAGACGGCGGAAAGCGCGTTCGAAAGCGGTATCGACGCCGGAAAACGGGCGCCCGTGGCCGGGAATGACGATGTCGATGGGCAATTGCGAGAGCATTTCCAGGGTGGCCTGGGTGCTGGCCAGGCCGTCGGCTTCACCGAGCAGCTCCGGGAAAATGACGCCGAAGCCGTTTTCCCAAAGGGAGTCACCGGAGATCAGGATGCGCCGCTCCGGGTTGTAGTAGGCCAAGGCCTCCATGTCATGTCCGGGAACGGCCAGTGCCTGCCAGTTGAGACCGCCCATCTCGACCTCGTTGCCGGCACCGATCAGGCTGTCGTGCTGGAAGCGTGCAGACTGCTGGCCGAGTGGCGATAACAGGAGGGCATCTTCGTCCCAGTCGGCAATCGCGGCGTGCAGGCCGGCCGGCACGATGATTTCACAGTCGAAAGCGGCCTTCAGGGCTGCATTGCCGCCGATATGATCGGAATGCGAGTGGGTGTTGATCAGCCGGGTCAGCAACCTGCCGCTCAGGGAATGGCGGATCAGTTCAACGGTTTGTTCGGCATGTGCGACATAGCCGCTATCGACCAGCGTCGCCTGATGACCATCGAAAAACAGGATGTTGTTGGCCGAAAGCCAGCCGCGTTCGAGAACCTGAATGCCATCGGGGAGCGTGACGGTCATTCCGGCGTGTCCGGGTCACCCTTGCTGGTCGGCAGGCTCGTTGCGGCGTGGGTCAATTCGGCGACGATGCCAGGCTCGCCGAGCGGCGGGCGGCCGCAGCCAAGGCAGTAGCCAGAGTCGGGGTCGGACATGCAGACACCAACGCACTGGTAGAGATCTTCTTGTTCGCTAGTCATTTCGGTTGCCGTTGCAGCGTAATTCGCCTTCATTCGGATCGCTCTCCTGCCGGCGACTGGCGACGGTGGCGAGAATGTCTGTTTTGGCCGTGTCGTCGAGGCGCGACCAGTCGGTAATCTCGCCTATGGTGCGAAAGCAGCCGAGGCACAGGCCGCTGTTCGCATCCATCTGGCAGACGTTGATGCAGGGGGAGGGAACCATCAGATGAGCATGAAGCGATGTTGTTGATCGCGCACCATTTCAACGGCTTCGAGGGCTTCGTCGCGGCTGATTCTGGCGAGCATGGCCAGATGCAGACGCCGGTCGCGGGCGGTAAGTTCCGGGAAGTTGATGGTGTGGGCGTTGATGTCCTGTGCCGGCTCATCCTTGACGATGCCCAGACGGTCGACGGTGATACTGACCGGTGTCAGGTGCAAGGCCGGCTCAGGCGATAGCAGGTACTCGGCCAAAGCCTCAAGCAGATGCTCCGGCATCATGGCTTCTGAGCTTTGACGCAGCCTGGCATCGAGCTCGGCCAGATGTCGGGTGCCGACCTCGATCTCATGGCCGCCCATCGCACTGCGGAAGGTGGTCAGATGAGCCCGTTCGATCGAAAGATCCGTACGCAGGCCTTCGCGTTCGCGGCGGAGTACATCGACGTGCGAGTGAAAGGTGTGAAGCAGGCTTTCGAGCGCCTTGCAGCGCAGCCCGTGCAGGGTGGTTTCGAGCTGGCAGCTCGGCTCGATCAGGGTTTGTCCGGAAAAGAAGAGGACCAGTTGCGGCACGTCGTTGCGGATCACATCGCCTTGCTGCTCCATGCCGAGCTGTTTTTTCTGCTGGCGGCGGGCTGCGAACATGGCGTAGAAATACTCGCTCTCCCAACTGCAGGGCTCGGCGAGGAAATCCCGAACCGCCTGGCTGCGACCGAGCATCTGATCGATGTCATTGGCTGTGGCGAACAGCGCATGCACCAGCGGATCGTTGGCGAAAGCCTGTCGGTTGATGTCAATCGGCCCGGGCAGCGACGCAACCAGCCCATCGCAGTAGCCGAGCGCATGCTGAATCGGCCCGCTCAGGTGCCTTTCAAAGCCCGGGGCCAGCTTGAGCAGTGGGTCGACGAGTTCGGCGACCCGGCCGAGCGCTTTCTGGACGGAAGGGTCCAGCGGCGGGGCTGGCTTCAGGAAATCGGTAACTGCAGAAAAAAGGCTCACTCGGTCCCGGAACAGAGGGCCCGACCGGCCTTGGCACCGTTCGGACGGTTGATGGCGTTGGAAATCCAGTCGCCGATAGCTGCCAGTTTAGCCAGATCGATGCCGGTTTCAATGCCCAGACCTTGTAATAAATAAACGACGTCTTCAGTGGCCACATTGCCGGAGGCGCCTTTGGCGTAAGGGCAGCCGCCGAGGCCGGCGATGGAGCTGTCGAAAACCGCCATGCCCATTTCCAGCGACGCGTAGATGTTGGCAATGGCCATACCGTAGGTGTCGTGATAGTGGCCGGCCAGCTTTTCGATGGGGATCAACTTGGCGCAGGTGTCTATCATGCGCTGGATACTGGCCGGATTGCCGACGCCGATGGTGTCGCCGAGCGAGACCTCGTAGCAACCCATGTCGAACAGGATCTTCGCCACTTCGGCCGTTTTTTGCGGATCGATGGCGCCCTCGTAGGGGCAGCCGACCACACAGGAAACATAGCCTCGGACCGGAATTTCCAGGGCTGAAGCTGCTGAAACGATGGGTTCAAAGCGTTTCAGGCTCTCAGCAATCGAGCAATTGATGTTTTTTTGGGAAAAACTCTCTGAAGCAGCGCCAAAAATGGCTACTTGGGAGGCGCCAGCCTGCACGGCACCGTCAAACCCTTGCAGATTTGGCGTCAAAGCGGTGTAAGTCGACGCCGGATTCCGCCGAATTCCCTGGAGCACGGCGGCGTTGTCGCCCATTTGCGGCACCCACTTCGGTGAAACGAAGGAGGTGGCCTCGATCACGCTCAGGCCAGCATCGGCCAGACGGTTGATCAGTTCGATCTTGATCTCGGTCGGGACGACCTGCTTTTCGTTCTGCAGGCCATCGCGCGGGCCGACTTCAACGATTTTGACTTTGGCGGGGAGGGGCATGGCGAAGGCTCGACAGTGAAATGTGAAAGGTTTGGTTAATCAAAATGAGGCGCTATGCGTAGCTTGATGTCGTGGGATTCTGCTCTGCTAGCGCGTCACCCAGCCGCCGCAAACCGGAAAGACCTGCCCGACAAAACAATTTGCCGAATCGCTGCAAAGATAGGCCGCAAACTCGGCATCTTCATCGGCGCCGACCAGACGCCCGAGCGGAACCTCACGCTTCAGGCGCTCCTGAAAGCGCGGGTTGGCCTGAACGTCGGGCGGGAAATAAGTCGGGTTATCGACGAAATTCTGCGCGATCGCATTGACCTGAACGTTGTGCGGAGCGACTTCCACGCCGACTGCCTGAACGTAGGCCAGCTGGGCGCCCCGCGCCGCACTGTAAGTCGACGCACGCTTCATGCCGCGCAGGGCCGACGCGCTGCCCATGACCAGGATCTTGCCAGCGCGCCGTTCGATCATGGCAGGCAGGACGGCCCGGAACAATCGGGCCAGCGGATCGACAAGGACGGCAAAGGTGTCACGCCATTCCTCTTCCGAGACTTCCGTGGCAGGCGTTGTCGGTGCCGGTATGGCCAGATTGGCAATCAGCGCATCAATCTGTCCGGCTTGTTCGACCACGGCGGCTGGGGCGTCAGCGGAAAGCAGCGCATCCGTATTGGCGATGACCGTTGCACCATGGCGCGCAAACACCTCGCACAGCACCGGTCCCATGAACAGGTCAGCCTGGGTGATGAGCACTCGCTTGCCAAGCAGGTTTTGGTCTGACATCGTGGCTCCTTTAACTACGGGTGGATCAAGAGGTAAACGCTTCGTTGTCCCCGATGCTTCCGGTTGCCCATCTGGGGCCCCTGAGCCTTGGAGAGGATGGAGGCTGCATCCATGACACGTAAGCCAATTTCCGCCAGTCGTTCGATTTGTTGCATCTTGATTCGCTTTGGTCGGGACGTGGTGCTGGCTTGATGGGTCAGCGCTGGGATGCCAAGGCAAGCAACGCCAGTAGCGGTATTGCAGCCAGGAAAAGGACGCCATCGACGGCGATGGTAATCGGCGTCAGCAACAGCTTGGCCGGTTTCGCTCCGAGGGCTTTTTCTTCAGAGATGGATACCTTGTATTCCTTTTGCAGCTTCTGGCTGGCGTCCGTGGGCTGGATGCCATTGGCCGCATAGCGCTTGCCAGTAACGCTACCGCTGGCGACCAGTTCGCCGGTAGATAGAGCCTTGAAGCCAGCAGCCAAGGCCTTTTCCTTTTGGTCGGCCGGCGCATTCTTGTCAATGCGCAGCCGGTAGGTGCCGGTGATGCGCTGCGAGCTATCGACGGCAAAGCGGTCGAAGCCGACTTCAACGATCCTGCGGAAATCCGATTGCAGCGTCGCCTTGACGGATTCCGGGGCATCGAAAATGTAGTGGTACTTCTCGCCCACGACCACCAGCGCCGTGCCATCACCAGAGACCAGAATCGATGACACGGTTTCGGCATAGACCGTGCGATCCGGGGTGGTCGCATCCTGAACGAGGGCGCTGGTAAAGCACCCGGTCGCCACCGGGATGGCGGCGATGCCGCCGACAAGAATCAGTTTTCTGCGCAGATCGTTCATGGTCAGGCTGGCGAGCGTTGTCGGTAAGCGAAGGTCATTATGCCTCGCTTTCGAACTCGACCAGTGCCGCGCCATCGCTCACCTGCTCGCCAGCGGCGTAGCAGAAGGCCTTGACGGTGCCGGCAGCGGGGGCGGTGATGGTGTGTTCCATTTTCATCGCTTCGAGGATCAGCAGCGGCGTGCCCTTGTCGACCTTCTGGCCGGGCTGGGCGAGCAATGCGACGACCTTGCCGGGCATCGGTGCGGTCAGGCCGCCTCCATGGCTGTCGCCGGCGTCGACGCGGTGCAACGGGTCGTCGCGAAGCAGCGTGAAGGTGGTGCCCTGCAGGAAGATGCTGCGTTTGTCGGCAACAGCCACCACGCTGGCGATCAGGCGGCGGTCGTCGAGTTCGACGGCAAAACGGTCGCCATCGAGCTTCTTGCCACGGGCCAGCGTCGTTTCACCGTTCAGCGTGATCTGCCACTGGTCATGTTGGTAACGGACGTGAGCATCGACCAGCGCCTCACCGTCGCGGAAGCTGATGGTGCGGGCTGAAGACAGGTTCATCCGCCAGCCGTCGCGGGCATGCCACGGCGAGTAGGGGTCGCCGCTGCCTTTGGCTGCCTGCTTGGCCTCGTGCTGTTCCCAGAGCAGCTCGCCCACGGTGGCGACCAGCAGCACGTCGCGCGGTACGGCTTGCGCTTCGGGGAAGAGGAATTCCTTCTGGCGTTCGATCAGGCCGGTATCGAGGTCGGCGCCGGCGAAGGCCGGGCAGGCGACGAGGCGGGAAAGGAAATCGATATTGGTCGTGACACCGGCTACCTGATAGTCGGCCAGCGCCTTGCGCATGCGGGCCAGTGCGGCGTCGCGATGTTCGTCCCAGACGATCAGCTTGGCGATCATCGGGTCGTAGTAGGGCGTGATCTCGTCGTCCTGTTCGACGCCGGTATCGACACGGACATTCAGCGATTCGGCCGGCGGGGCGAGACGAACCAGCTTGCCGGTAGCAGGCAAAAAGCCCTTGCTGGCGTCTTCGGCGTAGATGCGGGCTTCCAGCGCATGGCCACGAATCTGCAGCTGTTCCTGGCGCAGCGGCAGCGGCTCGCCCGAAGCGACACGCAATTGCCATTCGACCAGATCCTGGCCGGTGATCATTTCGGTGACCGGGTGCTCGACCTGCAGACGGGTGTTCATTTCCATGAAATAGAACGAACCGTCCTGATTGGCGATGAACTCGACTGTGCCGGCGCCGACGTAGCCGACCGCCTTGGCGGCGGCGACAGCGGCTTCGCCCATCTGGCGGCGGCGCTCTTCCGGCATGCCGGGAGCGGGGGCTTCTTCCAGCACCTTCTGGTGGCGGCGCTGCACCGAGCAGTCGCGCTCGAACAGATAAACGCAGTTACCCAGCGTGTCCGCGAAGACCTGAATTTCGATGTGGCGTGGCCGGGTGATGTATTTCTCGATCAGCACGTGCTCGTTGCCGAAACTGGACGCGGCTTCGCGCTTGCAGGAGGCGAGCGAATCGGGGAAATCTTCCGATTTCTCGACGAGGCGCATGCCCTTGCCCCCACCACCAGCGGCGGCCTTGATCAGTACCGGGTAGCCGATGGCGTCGGCTTCCTTGTGGAGCAGCGAAGGCGTCTGGTCGTCGCCGTGGTAGCCCGGCGTCAGCGGCACGGCGGCACTACCCATCAGCTTCTTGGCTTCGGACTTGGAGCCCATGGCGCGGATGGCAGAGGCCGGCGGGCCGATGAAGGTGATGCCGCTGGCGGCCAGTGCATCGGCAAAGTCGGCATTCTCGGACAGGAAACCGTAACCGGGATGCACGGCCTGGGCGCCGGTGCGCTTGCAGGCGTCGATGATCTTGTCGGCAACGAGGTAGGACTCGCGGGCGGCGGCCGGGCCGAGCAGCACGGCTTCGTCAGCGAGGCGGACGTGGCGGGCGTTGGCATCGGCTTCGGAATAGACGGCCACGGTGCGGATGCCCATGCGGCGGGCAGTCTTGATGACGCGGCAGGCGATTTCCCCGCGGTTGGCAATCAGGATTTTCGTGAACATGGTGATTACTCCCCGATCCAGGCGGGCGAACGTTTATCGAGGAAGGCGGCAATGCCTTCGCGGGCTTCCGGCGTGGCGCGCAGGTGGGCGATGCGGTGGGCGGTATCCTCGACCAGGTTGTCGTTGATCGGCCGGCTATCCACGGCGCGGATCAGGTCCTTGGCGGCAGCCTGGGCGAGCGGGCCGCCCTGCAGCAGGGTGGTAGCGATCTCCTGTACCTTGGTATCCAGGTCTTCGGCGGCGACGGCTTCATGGACCAGGCCGATTTCACGGGCGCGGAAGGCGTCGATGCGCTCGGCGCTCTGGAAGTAGCGAGTCGCCTGTCGGGCGCCGATGGCGCGCAGCACGTAGGGCGAAATGGCCGAAGGGATGATCCCGAACTTGACCTCCGAGGTGGCGAAAACTGCCTTGTCCGAAGCGACAGCGATGTCGCAGGCAGCGGCCAGCCCCATGCCGCCACCGAGGGCGGCGCCCTGGACGCGGGCGATGGTCGGTTTCTTCATCTCGGCCAGCGTGCGCAGCATCCTGGCCAGCGCCCGGGCATCGTTCAGGTTGTCGTCAAGGCCGTTATTGGCCGCGCGTTTCATCCAGTTGAGGTCGGCTCCGGCCGAGAAGCTCTTGCCGCGACCGGCGAGAACGACGACGCGGATGTCCTCGTCCTTATCCAGCGCGACGCAGGCGGCGGTTAGTTCGGCAATCAGGGTTTCGTCGAAAGCGTTGTGCAGATCTGGCCGGTTCATCCAGATCGTGGCGACCGGTCCTTGTAGTTCGATTTCTAGTGCGGTGAACATGTCTCGCTCCAATTATTGTTGTCGTTGCCGGATCAGTTCGGCCATCGGCTGGCCCTCCAGCGCCGCGATCAGGCTGGCCTGATTGGCCGCCGGCTGGTTCTGGCTGACTTTCCATTTGCCGACCAGACGGCTGATGGTGATTTCGATGCCGACGATGGCGCCCAGCATTTTTTCGATGTAATCGGCTGGGGCATCGCTGACTGACCAGGGCTGCGGCAGGCTGGCTTCGTGGGCGGCGGTTAGCGCTGAAACCTGTGCCAGAACCCAGTCCGCATCGTCGATCAGTCGCAACTGACCATAGGCATGGACCGCCGCGTAATTCCAGGTCGGCACCACCTTGCCATGCTCGGCCTTGGTGGCGTAGCCGGAAGGGCTGATATACCCCTCGGGCCCCTGAAAAATGACCAGAATTTCACCGTCCACTGCCGACGCCCTGGCCAGCGGATTGGCCCGGGCAATATGGCCTTGCAGCGTTCCGTTCGGGCCGGTGCCAGCATCCAGATGCAGCGGGATGTGATTGGCGTCCAGGCCATCCGGGCCGTGGCTGACCAGCGTGGCGAGCGGATGCTCGCGCATCAGCGCGTGCAGGGTACCAATGTCGGTTTCCGCGAAGTGCTTGGGCAGATACATCGCTTACATCCGGAAGATGCCGAACTTCGTGTCTTCGGCCGGCGCATTCATCGAGGCGGAAAGGCCGAGGCCGAGCACGCGGCGGGTATCGGCCGGATCGATGATGCCGTCGTCCCACAGGCGGGCCGAGGCGTAGTAGGGATGGCCCTGCGTCTCGTACTGCTCGCGGATCGGCGCCTTGAAGGCGGCCTCTTCCTCGGTGCTCCATGTCTTGCCGGAAGCTTCCATGCCGTCGCGCTTGACGGTGGCCAGCACGCCGGCCGCCTGTTCGCCGCCCATCACCGAAATGCGGGCGTTGGGCCACATCCACAGGAAGCGCGGCGAATAGGCGCGGCCGCACATGCCGTAGTTGCCGGCACCGAACGAGCCGCCGATCACCACGGTGAATTTCGGCACCTTGGCGGTGGCGACGGCGGTAACCATCTTGGCGCCGTCACGGGCGATGCCACCGTTTTCGTACTTGCGGCCGACCATGAAGCCGGTGATGTTCTGCAGAAAAACCAGCGGGATGCCACGCTGGGCGCAGAGTTCGATGAAGTGGGCGCCTTTGAGGGCCGATTCGCTGAACAGGATGCCGTTGTTGGCGACGATACCGACCGGGTAGCCGTAGATGCGGGCAAAGCCGCAGACCAGGGTTGTGCCGTAACGGGCCTTGAATTCGTCGAAGTCGGAGCCATCGACGATGCGGCCGATGATCTCGCGCACGTCGAATGGTTTCTTGCTGTCGGTCGGGATCACGCCGTAAAGCTCATCGGCAGAATAAAGCGGCTCGGCCGGGGCGGTCAGGGTCACCGGCGGCTGCTTCTTCCAGTTCAGATCCTTGATGATGCGGCGGGCGATGGCCAGCGCGTGGGCATCGTTCTCGGCCAGATGGTCGACGACGCCGGAAATGCGCGTATGCACATCAGCGCCGCCGAGGTCTTCGGCCGAGACGACTTCGCCGGTCGCGGCCTTCACCAGCGGCGGGCCGCCCAAAAAGATCGTGCCCTGATTCTTGACGATGATCGACTCGTCGCACATGGCTGGCACATAGGCGCCGCCGGCCGTGCACGAGCCCATCACCGCGGCGATTTGCGGGATGCCCTTGGCCGACAGATTGGCCTGGTTGAAGAAGATTCGGCCGAAGTGCTCCTTGTCCGGGAAGACCTCGTCCTGCATGGGCAGGAAGGCGCCGCCGGAATCGACCAGATAGACGCAGGGCAGGTGGTTTTCCAGCGCAATTTCCTGCGCCCGCAAGTGCTTTTTCACCGTCAGCGGATAGTAGGTGCCACCCTTCACGGTGGCATCGTTGGCGACGACCATGCATTCGACGCCATGCACGCGGCCAATACCGGCGATCACCGAGGCGGCCGGGACATCGCCACCGTACATGCCATAGGCGGCGAACTGGCCGATTTCGAGGAAGGGCGTGCCGGGATCGAGCAGACCACTGACCCGTTCGCGGGGCAGCAGCTTGCCGCGCGCCAGATGTTTCTGGCGGGCAGCTTCCGGACCACCGAGGGCGATTTTGTCGACTTTTTCATGCAGGTCGGCAACCACCGTCCGCATGGCGTCCGCGTTGGCCTGAAAGTCGGCGCTTCGCGGGTTGAGTTGGGTTTTCAGTACGGTCATGTCTCCTCGCTTTTATTAGTTTCCGTTTGCCTGAATTTCTGATTTCTTGAAAAGCGCTACAACTGCTTTTCCTCTTTGAGCCATTTGCTGACCGGCTCAGGCCGGTAGGCGGCCATCGCGTCGAGCAGGTGTTCTATATCGGTATCAGCCAGCGCCATCGCCCGGTTCTGGGCACGCAGAAAGCCTTCCTGCACCGCATGGTCGAACAGGCCGAGCAGCGGGTCGTAGAAGCCATTGACGTTGAGCAGGCCCATCGGTTTGACGTGGAAGCCAAGCTGTCCCCAGGTCAGGATTTCGCAGAATTCCTCGAAGGTGCCAAAGCCGCCGGGCAGGGCGATGAAGCCATCGGACAGCTCGGCCATCCGGGCCTTGCGCGTGTGCATCGAATCGACCACTTCGATCCGCGTCAGTGCCCGGTGATCGACAGCGCGTCCGGCCACTTCCTTGCCCATCAGGGCTTCCGGAATGACGCCGATCACCGTGCCGCCAGCTTCCAGACAGGCATCGGCGACGGCACCCATCAGGCCGATATTGCCGGCGCCATAGACCAGTTCGATGCCGCGGGCGGCCAGCAGCCGGCCGAGCTTTTCGGCCTCGGCGCGGTAGAGCGGGTTGTGGCCGGCGTTGGAGCCGCAGAAGACGCAGATTCGTTTCATGTTTGCCTCGGAAGCTGCCGCTTAAAAACCGCCTGTTTCCAGCCAGTGTTCGATCTGCGGCAGGCGGTCGGCGCCGAAGAAGGCTTCGCCGTCGATGATCACGTGCGGCGAACCGAAGACGCCGGCGGCCAGCGCCTTGTCGCATTCGTCCTTGAGGCGTGCCTTGATCTCGGGTGCCTGCAGCGCGGTAGCCAGTTGCTCGCGGTCGATGCCAAGCTTGGCGGCAATGTCGAGCACGGTGTCCGGAGAGGAAACATCAAGGTCGTCGACGAAGAAGCCGCGATAGACGGCATGGGCGAATTGGCGGGCCAGCGCGCAGTCCTGTCCGTGCAGCCAATAGTAGCCGCGGGCGGCGTTCTGCGTCGGCAGCGGGAAGCGGCTCGGCGGGTTGTACGGGATGCCCATATGGCGGGCTGAACGATGGAAGTCATGCAGCATGTACTTGCCCTTGCTGCTGACGCCGTCAGCCGGCGGACGCGAGTCGGTGGCCTGGAAGATGACGCCGAGCAGCACCGGGTGCCAGCGCACCTTGCGGCCAAATTTGGCCGCCATGGCATCGATCTTCTCGCTCATCAGGTAGCCGTAGGGGCTGGAAAAATCGAACCAGAAATCGATCGGGTTCTTGTCGCTATCGGTCATGTCTCGTCTCCTCGTTTTCTCTGTTGGCAGCGACCGCCGGAATTTCTTGGGTGTTCCGGTCGGCCGCCAGTTTGTGGCTTACTCGGCAGCGATGCTGCGGCCAATGACCAGCCGCTGGATGTCGTTGGCGCCTTCGTAGATCTGGCAGATGCGGACGTCGCGGTAGATGCGTTCGACCGGGAAATCACTGGTGTAACCGACCCCGCCGTGGATCTGGATGGCATCGGAAGCGATCTTTTCAGCCGCCTCGGAGGCGAACATCTTGGCCATCGAGGCTTCCTTCAGGCAGGGCTTGCCGGCATCCTTGAGCATGGCGGCACGCCAGACCATCAGACGGGCTGCGTCGAGCAGGGTGTTCATGTCGGCCAGACGGAAATTGACCGCCTGGTGTTCGATGATCGGCTGACCGAAGGTGACGCGTTCCTTGGCGTAGCGCACAGCGGCTTCGAAGGCGGCGCGGGCCATGCCGATGCTTTGGGCAGCGATGCCGATGCGGCCGGCTTCGAGGTTGGAGAGGGCGATCTTGTAGCCTTCGCCTTCCTTGCCGAGCAGTGCAGAAGCCGGGACGCGACAGTCTTCGAACAGGATCTGCACGGTATCAGAGGCGTGCTGGCCCATCTTCTCTTCAGTGCGGCCGACGATGAAGCCCGGGGTGCTGGTCGGCACCAGGAAGCAGGAGATGCCCTTCTTGCCGGCGGCCTTGTCGGTCACCGCGAAGACGATGGCCATGTGGGCGTATTTGCCAGTGGTGATGAACTGCTTGACGCCATTCAGCACGAAATGGTCGCCGTCACGCACAGCGCGGGTGGTGATCGCCGAGGCATCGGAGCCGGTATGCGGCTCGGTCAGGCAGAAGCAGCCCAGCTTCTCGCCACGGGCGAGCGGCTTCAGCCATTCTTCCTTCTGTGCGTCGGTGCCGTATTTCATCGTGATACCGCAGGCCAGCGAGTTCTGTACGGAGACGATGGTTGAGGTCGCGCCATCGCCGGCGGCGATTTCTTCCAGGGTCAGGACCAGCGACATGTAATCCATGCCGGCACCGTCCCATTCTTCGGGAACGACCATGCCCATGGCACCCAGTTCGCCGAGTTCCTTCAGGGCGTCGGCCGGGAAGGTGTGGTGCTTGTCCCATTCGGCGGCGAAGGGGGCGAGGCGCTCCTGTGCGAAGGCGCGCATCGAGTCGCGGATCATTTCCTGTTCTTGCGTCAGAATCATGTTGTTTTTCCCTTTTGATAACTGGTGAGCCAGACGCCGGAAATAACCAGCGCGCCGCCGGCCAGCACGGCCAGCCCGAGGCGTTCGTCAAGCAGCAGGGCAGCCTGCAGCACGGCGAAAACCGGCACCAGATTGATGAATATGGATGCATGGCCGGCGCCGAGTCTATGTACAGCGTCGGTAAACCAGGTGTAGGCGATGGCGGTGCCGAAGATGGCGAGAAAACCCATGCCGGCCCAGACGCGCCACGACCAGGACGCCGGGTCGATATCGCCCTGAACCAGCGCGGCGAGGCCAAGCAGCACGGCGCCGCTCAGACTGGCGTAGAGCGTCGTCGCCAGCGGCGAGAAACGATGGGTGGCCTGCCAGCCGATGAAGGTGTAGGCCGTCCAAGACAGCACACAGCCAATGATCAGCCATTCACCGAGACCGACCGAGCCTTGGAATAGCGCCAGCGGATCGCCGTTGCCGATCACGGTCAGACAGCCGGCAAAGGCGATCAGGCTGCCGATGGCCTTTCTGGGTGTCATGCGCTCCTTGCCGATCAGCCAGGCAGTGATGACGATGACCACCGGGTTGAGCGCGACGACCAGCGCACCCCGGCCAGCCGGAATGCGTTGCAGGCCGAAGAAGAAGCACAGCCCGTAGAGGAAGATGCCGAAAAAGCCCAAGGCCCAGATCAGCCCCCAGTCGCCGCCGGTCTGCGGCACCGGAATGCGGCCTGCGGAGAGCAGCATGAAGCCACCGACGGCCAGTCCGGACAGCACGAAACGCAGCGAAGCCACGGCAAGCGGCGCACTCAGCTCCTGGGCGATGATCCGCCCGGCAACCCAGGTGCCTCCCCACATGGCCATGGCAGCGATCAGCTTGACGTAGACGAGCGAACGGGCCGAAGGCAATTACAGCATTTCCACCGCGAGGGCAGTTGCTTCTCCGCCACCGATGCACAGCGAGGCGACGCCACGCTTCTTGCCGTACTTCTTCAGGGCGCCAAGCAGGGTGACGACAATACGGGCACCGGAGGCGCCGATCGGGTGACCCAGCGCGCAGGCGCCGCCGTGGATGTTGACCTTGGCCGGGTCGAGCTTGAGGTCATGCAGCGAGGCCATGGTGACGACAGCAAAGGCTTCGTTGATCTCGTACAGATCGACCGATTCAGCCGTCCAGCCAGTCTTGGCGAACAGCTTCTGCATGGCACCAACCGGAGCGGACGGGAACAGGGCCGGCACGCCGGCATGCGTCGTGTGGGCGACGATGCGGGCAATCGGCTGCAGGCCAAGCTTGGCGGCTTGCGATTCGCGCATCAGGACCATGGCTGCGGCGCCATCGGAAATCGACGAGGAGTTGGCGGCGGTGACGGTGCCGTCCTTCTTGAAAGCCGGCTTCAGGGTCGGGATTTTTTCGACATTGACGGCAAACGGGCCTTCATCCTTGTCGATCACGACATCGCCTTTGCGGCCGGCGACCGTGGTCGGGGCAATTTCCCAGGCGAAGCTGCCGTTGTTGCTGGCTTCGATGGCGCGGGTGGTCGAACGCACGGCGAATTCGTCCTGCGCTTCGCGGGTGAAACCGTAAGTGGTCGCACACTCTTCGGCAAACGTACCCATCAGGCGGCCGCGGGTCTCCTTGCTATAGGAGTCTTCCAGGCCGTCGAGGAACATGTGGTCCATCATCTGACCGTGACCAAGGCGATAACCACCGCGGGCTTTGGGCAGCAGGTAGGGGGCGTTCGTCATCGACTCCATGCCGCCGACGACGGCTGCACCATAGGAGCCAGCCAGAATGCCGTCGTGGCCGAGCATGGTTGCCTTCATGGCCGAACCGCAAACCTTGTGGATGGTGGCGCAGCCCGCGGAGAGCGGCAGGCCGGCCTGCAATGCGGCCTGGCGAGCCGGTGCCTGGCCCTGGCCGGCTTGCAGCACGCAGCCCATCAGCACTTCTTCGATCAGGTTGGCGTCGATGCCAGCGCGCTCGACAGCGGCCTTGATGGCGACTGCACCGAGATTGGCCGCGGTCAGGCCGGCAAAGCCGCCCTGAAACGAGCCCATGGCGGTACGGGCGGCGGAAACGATAACGATCGGGTCATTCATGCTGATTTCTCCTGAGTGCTTGTTGTAACTAGGCGTCCAACGCTTTCAGTGCGGCGTCATAACGGGTGGGTAAATCTTGGGGACAATCGACCGTGATGCCGAGGTCGTGGATCAGGCCGTCTTTCAGGCCGTAGATCCAGCCATGGACGGTCAATTGCTGGCCGCGCGCCCAGGCGTCCTGGACGACCGGGTTGTGGCAGACATTGACCACCTGCTCCAGCACGTTCAGTTCGCACAGGCGGTCGTGGCGCTGGGCTTCGGGCAGGTTTTCTACGTTAGCCAGGTGCTTGTTATGCACGTCGTGGACGTGGCGCAGCCAGAGATCGACGACGCCGACCCGGGCCCGGTTGAGGGCGGCGAGCACGCCGCCGCAGCCGTAGTGGCCGACGACCATGATGTGCTTCACTTTCAGCACGTCGACCGCGTACTGGATCACCGACAGGCAGTTGAGGTCGGTATGGACAACGACATTGGCGACGTTGCGGTGGACGAAGACCTCGCCCGGCAACAGGCCGACGATCTGGTTGGCCGGCACGCGCGAGTCGGAACAGCCGATCCACAGGAATTCCGGGGTCTGGAGTTGGGACAGCTTGTCGAAATAGTTCGGGTCGACGGCCTGCATCTGGCCAGCCCAGGCACGGTTGAAGTCGAACAGATGCGACAGGTTTTCGCTGCGGATTTCCTCTTCCGACCAGTTGTCGAGATCGAGGGCGAGGAACATCGTGCCTTCGACCGGCGTCTGGTAATAGTTCGGCGCTTCGGTAAAGCCCAGTTCGCGGTACAGCTTCACCGCCATGCGCATGTTGGGTAGCGTGTCGATGATCAGCTTGCGGTAGCCGATTTCCTTGGCCGCCTTGATCGCGGCCAGCGCCAGCGCGGCGCCGATGCCATGGCCTCGTTCAGCCGGATCGACATAGAGGCGCTTCATTTCGCAGACACCGTCGCTGTCCGGCAACGGCCGCACGCCGACACAGCCGGCCGGGCGGCCATCGACTTCGGCAAAGAACAGCCGTCCCTGCGGCGCGACATAGGTGCCGGGCAGGGAGGCCATTTCCTGGTCGAAGTTCTGGTACGACAGGTCGACGCCCAGCCAGGCCGCATAGTTGCGGAAGTACTGGCGAACCTGCTCGAGGGCTTCGGTATCGTTGGCGGTGAGGGTGCGTAGGGTAACGGTCATGCTGTTTAGCTCCATGTTGCGGCGCTCCTGTCCGGAGCGCCGGAAGGAGCGTGTTATGCGGTTTCAGCGAAGAGTTCGCGACCAATCAGCATTCTACGGATTTCCGAGGTGCCTGCCCCGATCTCATAGAGCTTGGCATCTCGCCACAAGCGGCCGGTCGGATACTCGTTGGTGTAGCCGACGCCGCCCAGCGTCTGGATCGCCTCGCCGGCCATCCACGTCGCCTTTTCAGCCGAGTAGAGAATGGCGCCGGCCGCATCCTTGCGTAGCGTGCGTGAATGGTCCGTTGCATCACAGGCCCGGCCGACGGCATAGACGTAGGCGCGGGTGGCCTGCCAGGTCGAATAGAGGTCGGCGACCTTGCCCTGCATCAACTGGAATTCACCGATGGCCTGGCCGAACTGCTTGCGTTCGTGGATGAAGGGCACGACGACATCCATGCACGCGGCCATGATGCCGAGCGGGCCACCGCAGAGGACGGCCCGCTCGTAATCAAGACCGGACATTAAAACTTTGGTGCCGTTGCCGACACCGCCCAGCACGTTTTCTTCGGGCACTTCGCAATCGTCGAAGAACAGCGGGAAGGTGTTCGAGCCGCGCATGCCCAACTTGTCGAGGTGGGTGCCGTGGGTGAAGCCTTTCATGCCCTTTTCGACGATGAAGGCGGTCATGCCCTTGGCGCCGGCATTCGGATCGGTCTTGGCATAAACCACCAGCGTGTCGGCGTCGCCACCATTGGTGATCCACATCTTGGAACCGTTCAGGACATAACGGTCACCCTTTTTCTCGGCCTTCAGTTTCATCGAGACGACATCGGAGCCGGCATTCGGCTCGGACATGGCCAGCGCGCCGACGTGTTCGCCGGAAATCAGCTTGGGCAGGTATTTCTGGCGCTGGGCTTCGCTGCCGTTGCGGCGAATCTGGTTCACGCACAGGTTCGAATGGGCGCCGTAGGACAAACCGACCGAGGCCGAAGCGCGCGAAATTTCCTCCAGCGCGACGATGTGGGCGAGGTAGCCCATGTTGGTGCCGCCGTATTCCTCGCCGGCGGTCATGCCGAGCAGGCCCATGTCGCCGAACTTCTTCCAGAGGTCGGCGGGGAATTCATTGACGCGGTCGATTTCCGCCGCGCGCGGCGCGATTTCGGCATCGGCAAAGGCCTTTACCGCATCGCGCAGCATGTTGATGTCTTCGCCGAGGGCGAAATCGAGGCTGGGTATGTTCATGGTTTGTCTCCGTTATCGATTTATTTTTCAGTCTTGCCGTGCATGACCATGATGGTCTGCTGCATCAGCGCACAAAGTGTTTCCCGGCCGTCTTTTACGGCGAAGACTTCAGCCTGGGTAACGATCAGTGTTTTGCCAGGGCGTACCACCTTGCCTCGAGCGATCAGTTTCTCGCCATCGGCCGGGGCGACCAGGTTCATCTTGTATTCCACAGTGAGTACCGATGCGGTTTCCGGCACGACGGTCATTGCCGCATAGCCGGCCGCCGAGTCGGCAATCATGCCCACGACACCGCCATGGACGAAGCCATGCTGCTGCTCGACGCCGGTCCAGTGCGGCAGATGGATTTCCGTCCTGCCGTGTTCGATGACCGGCATCGTCGCCTGGATGAGCTCCATGGCGTTCTGGCGGGCAAAACTGGCGCTGACGCGTTCGGCGAAGTGGGGGTCGTGGATTTTGGTCATAGGTCGTGATTGTATTTACGTTGACGTTAACGTCAACTAATTGGGAAATATTTATTTCTTGGCGTTGCGGCGGGTCAGCTCCTGTTCGCATTGCCGCTCGAATTGCGAGATTTCGGCCAACATCGCCTCAATGTCTTCGCGCTGCTGTTCCAGCGCGGCACGGCGCTTTTCCATGACGCGCAGGCATTCGAGCAATTGCGGCGTTTCATCCTCGGTCGACTCGTACATGCCGATCAGATCCTTGATTTCGGCCAGCGACAAGCCGAGGCGTTTGCCACGCAAGGCCATCTTCAGGCGGGCGCGGTCACGGCGGGTGAAGATGCGCTTGCTGCCTTCACGTTCCGGCGACAGGATGCCCTGGTCTTCCCAGAAACGGATGGTGCGTGGGGTAATGCCGAATTCCCGGGCAAGGTCGGAAATGGCGAAGGTGATGGCCGTTTGGCTCATTTTGTCTCCTGATAGTGCGGCAGAGTAAATCAGAAGCGGGGGCTTTTTTCAATCCGCTACCGTATGGTAAGTTGAGACCTTCAGTTTTTTGGCTTCCCCATGTCCCTGCATTTTCCCCATGCTCATCCGCCGGCTGCCGGCGAGTTGACCGAAGTTGCGCCCGGCGTTTTCTGGCTGCGCATGCCGCTGCCTTTCCAGCTTGATCACATCAATCTCTGGCTGCTGCGTGATGGTGGCGGCTGGACAATCATCGATACCGGCTTTCCTGACGATGCAGTTCGGGCCATGTGGACTCAGATACTCGATCGGCTTGATGGCCCGGTGACGCGCCTGATCGTGACCCATTTCCATCCCGATCATCTTGGGCTGGCCACCTGGCTGATGGAAAAGACCGGTGCGCCGTTATCGATGACGACTGGCGAGTTTTTGACGGCCCACGTCGTCTGGCATGAAGTCGGCGGACACGGGGCGCGTTTCATGGTCGAACAATTTCGTCAGCATGGCCTTGATGCCGATCACCTGGCCAAGTTCGAGAAGCGTGGTTCGGGCTATCGGCGCGCTGTGCCTGCCTTGCCGGAGTATTACCATCGTCTGATGGCCGGTGATGTCGCAAGCATTGATGGCAAGAAATGGCAAATCGTGATCGGTCATGGTCATGCCCCGGAACATTTGGCACTTTACTGCGCCGAACTCGGCGTGTTAATTTCGGGCGACATGCTACTGCCGAGAATTTCGACTAACGTCAGCGTTTTCGCAGCGACCCCTGAAGCTGACGCTTTGCGCTGGTATCTGGATTCGCTCGATGAAATGGCGAGGGATATTCCGGCAGAAACCTTGGTGTTGCCTTCGCACGGGTTGCCCTTTACCGGGGTGCAAGAGAGGGTCCAGGCATTGCATTCGCATCACGAAGAGCGGCTGCAGGCATTGGAAAATAGCTGTGAACAAGCGCCACAGAGCGCAGCCGAGTTGCTGGATGTCCTGTTCAATCGGGCACTCGATACACACCAAACCATGTTCGCGATGGGCGAAGCGATCGCCCATCTGAACTACCTTGAACAAGCTGGTCGGTTGTCGCGTACCATGGACGCCGATGGGGTTATTCGCTATTCGCGGTTGTGGTATTGACCCACCGCGCACTGACAGAGGGAGTTTGAAGATGTCGCAGCAAACCGAAGACCAAGGCGCCAACCTGCCGAATCCGGCAGAAATCGCCAAGACCTATGCCGAAGTCGCCCAACGCGCCTCCCGGCTGATCACCCAGTTCATGGAAAAGAAGGCGAAGGACGGCGTTGATGCGCCGACCGACGAATTGGGCGTTGCCAAGGCCTTCATGGACCTTTCCGCCCGCCTGATGGCCAATCCGTACAAGCTGGCCCAGACCCAGATGAACATGATGTGGGATTACTTCTCACTGTGGCAAGGCTCCATGATGAAGATGATGGGCGTGCCTGGTTCTGGCCCCGTCGCCGCCCCGAAGAAGGGCGACAACCGCTTCAAGGATGAAGACTGGGAACAGCATTTCCTGTTCGACTTCGTCAAGCAGTCCTATCTGATCACCGCCCGTCACCTGCACGACACCGTTGCCGGTACCGAAGGTCTGGACGAAGCGACCCAGCAGAAGGTCAACTTCTTCACCCGCCAGTACATCGATGCGCTGTCGCCGTCCAACTTTGCGCTGACCAATCCGGAAGTATTCCGTGAAACCGTCAAGAGCCACGGCCAGAACCTGATCAAGGGCCTGAACAACCTGTTGCATGACGTCGAATCCGGTGATGGCCAGTTGCGCATCCGCATGACCGACACCTCGGCCTTCGAAATGGGCAAGAACGTTGCCACGACGCCGGGCAAGGTCATCTTCCAGAACGAACTGTTCCAGCTGATCCAGTACAACCCGACGACCCCTGATCAAAACAAGAAGCCTTTCCTGATCGTCCCACCGTGGATCAACAAGTACTACATCCTCGACCTGCGCGAGAAGAACTCCATGGTCAAGTGGGCGACCGATCAGGGTCACACCACCTTCATCATGTCCTGGATCAACCCGGACGAGAAGCTGGCCAAAAAGTCCTTCGAGAACTACCTGCTTGAAGGCTCGCTCGAAGCCATCAACCAGGTTTGTGCCCACACCGGCGAAGACAGCGTCAATCTGGCCGGCTACTGCCTGGGCGGCACGCTGACCATGACGACACTGGCCTACATGGCAGCCAAGAAGGACAAGCGCGCCAATTCCGCCACCTTCTTCACCACCATGCTCGATTTCTCCGAGCCGGGCGAACTGGGCATCTTCCTCGATGAAGGCGCCGTCGCCGGTCTGGAAAAGAAGATGGCCGAACGAGGCTTCCTCGAAGGTTCGGAAATGGCCGGCACCTTCAACATGCTGCGCGCCAACGACCTGATCTGGTCCTTCGTGGTCAACAACTACCTGATGGGCAAGGATCCGTTC
>JAGTRS010000038.1 GCA_018262195.1 Pseudomonadota bacterium
GCACCTGTGCCCAGGTGGCGGAATTGGTAGACGCACTAGTTTCAGGTACTAGCGGGTAACTCCGTGGGGGTTCGAGTCCCTTCCTGGGCACCAGCAATTTTGATTGAAGGCCTTGTTTAAACAAGGCCTTTTTTCATTTCCGGCCGAAGTTTCTCTCGCCCCCCCGCCAAAAATCACTGCTGCCGTAACAATTGCTCACACATCCGTACACAACGCGAGTCATCGCATGCTCCGGCGGAACGTTATTCGGCTTGTCCAAACGACATATTTGAGCCGAACCATGAAAAAGACTACTGCCCTCTGCATCGCCGCTGCCCTGGCCATGACCATCAATACGTCGGCACAGGCCGACTGGGGCCATCGCCACGGCGGTTTCCGCCCACCGATGCCCATGCACGGACACCATCATCGCGGTGGCTCGGGCTGGGTCGGGCCTGCCGCTGTCTTAGCGATTGCAGGCATGGCAATCGGCGCGGCTGCCTACAGCAACGCTTACGCCGCCCCCGCACAGGTCTATTCCGCTCCGGTTTATGCGCCACCAGCCCCGGTCTACGCGGCCCCACCGGCTCGCAGCGGTATGTGGTACTACTGCGGCTCATCTGACCAATACTACCCCTACACCAACGCCTGCCCGGAAGGCTGGCAGGCTGTGCCGGCTCGCTAGAATAGAAAACGGGCCCGATGGGCCCGTTCTTCATGGCATCCGGCAAAAAGAATTAGTTGAACGGATGCTGCTTGAGGATGGTCTCGTCACGCTCCGGACCAGTAGACACGATGGCGATCGGCACTTCGCAGAGCTCTTCCAGACGGTTCAGGTAGGCTTGTGCGTTCACCGGCAAGTCTTCCCAGCGCTTGACGCGGAAGGTCGTGCCTTCCCAGCCCGGCATGGTTTCATAGATCGGCACACAACGGGCCACGTCGTCGGCACCGATGGGCAGCAGGTCGACCACCTTGTCACCAAGCTGGTAGCTGGTACAAATCTTGATTTCCTTCAGGCCGTCCAGAACATCGAGCTTGGTAATGCACAAACCGGTCAGACCGTTGATCCGGGCAGAGCGGCGCAGCAAAGCCGCATCGAACCAGCCGCAGCGGCGCTTGCGACCGGTTACCGTGCCAAACTCCTTGCCTACGGAGAACATCTGGTGACCCGGTGTACCCTCGGCATCGATATCCAGTTCGCTCGGGAAGGGGCCGCCACCAACGCGGGTACAGTAGGCCTTGGTGATTCCCAGCACGTAATGCAGCATGCCCGGGCCGATACCGGCTCCGGCCGCTGCCTGGCCAGCAACACAGTTGGAGGACGTAACGAATGGATAGGTACCATGATCGATGTCGAGCAAGGTGCCCTGAGCGCCTTCGAACAACATGTTGTGACCGGCCCTATTGGCGTCGTAAAGCGCGGCTGATACATCAACGACCATCGGCTTGATCAGTTCGGCATCAGCCATCGCCTGATCGTAAACCGTCTGGAAATCCACTGCTTCGGCCTTGAAATACTGGGTCAAAACAAAATTGTGGTATTCGAGCACTTCCTTCAGCTTCTCGGCAAAGCGCTCCGGATGGAACAGGTCATAGACACGCAAGCCGCGGCGGGAAACCTTGTCCTCATAGGTCGGGCCAATACCCTTGCCGGTCGTGCCAATTTTCTTGTCACCTGCCTTGGCGGCTTCGCGCGCCTGATCTATAGCCGAGTGATACGGCAGAATCAGTGGGCATCCCGGACTGATCTTCAGACGGGAACGGACGTCGATACCGCCCTTTTCCAGCTCTGCGATTTCAGATATCAGGTGATGGATGTCGAGCACGACACCGTTCCCGATGTAGCATTCAACACCATCGCGCACGATGCCGGATGGAACCAGATTCAGCTTATAGACATTCTCGCCGACGACCAGCGTATGGCCGGCGTTATGGCCGCCCTGAAAACGCACCACGCCCTTGGCGTGATCGGTGAGCCAGTCGACGATCTTGCCCTTACCCTCGTCGCCCCATTGGGTGCCCACCACGATGACATTCTTGGCCATATTCAATCCTCTTGTATTGCTTCAATAATCCAGTGTTCGCCGACTAGCGCCAACTTGCGATCGCAGAGCGGACCTTCGCACGCAGTTTCACCAAGCAGCAGTTCGACGACGATTTCACCTTGTTCACGCAGGGCCGCAATATGTGCCGCCAGACGCTTGTCCGTTCCGACATGGGGTGCAAGGATCGCGCCATTTGATTTGCCGACAGGTGCCAGGCGCGCAACTTCGCGCATATCCATCGAAAAGCCCGTAGCGGGACGAGCCCGACCGAACGCCTTGCCAGCACCATCGTAGCGACCGCCCAGTGCAATAGCTGCCGGATACCCCTCACAATAGGCGGCAAAGACCACGCCATTGTGATAGTGATAACCACGCAGATCAGAAAGATCGATTGAGAAAGGTAGCTCTGGCGCGCCGGTCAGCAGGTGACGCAAGCCTTCCAGTGCGGCGGTGATTGCTGGCAACGGCGGCAATTCGGCAGCCGCTCGTTCCAGAACATCCGCTCCGCCGTATAGCTGCGGCAGGCGCTGCAGCGCTTCGCGATAAGGCGACGGTACATCGGCGCAGGCCTCGATCAGCCCTGGTACGTCCTTGGTCTGTAAGAGGCTCAAGACGTTGTCTTCGGCCTCTTGCGGCAAACCGGCTGCTTCAGCCAATGCGCGGAAGATGCCGACATGCCCGAGGTCGATACGACTGATCGGTAGCTTGATCTGTTCGAAAGCCCCGGCCATCAGTCGAATGACATCAAGATCGGCGGCAATGCCGGCGTAACCGTAGAGCTCGGCGCCAATCTGCAGGGGCTCACGACCTGCGGAAATCGTCGCCGGAAGGGTATGCAACACACTTCCGCAGTAGCAGAGACGAGTCACACCTTGATGGTTAAGAAGATGCGCATCAATACGAGCCGCCTGTGGCGTTATATCAGCCCGCACCCCCATGGTCCGACCGGAAAGCTGATCAACCAGCTTGAAAGTACGCAGTTTCAGATCCTGCCCAGCACCGGTCAGCAAAGACTCGAGATATTCGAGCATCGGCGGCATGACCAGTTCGAAACCGCGGCCACGAAAATGATCAAGAACGGTACGGCGCAAGCGCTCGACGCGTGCAGCCTCTGCAGGCAAGGCATCGGCAAGGTATTCGGGTAACAGCCAGTTCATGAGAAAAAGATCAGAAGGATCAGGCCAATCAGCATCGAAGTCAGGCCCACGAAGCGAATCTGCCCATCCGAAAATTGTATGAGACGGCGAAAGGTTTCACGCCATGCCGCCGGTGCAATA
This sequence comes from Pseudomonadota bacterium, assembly GCA_018262195.1. GTDB lineage: Bacteria > Pseudomonadota > Gammaproteobacteria > Burkholderiales > Rhodocyclaceae > Azonexus. The sequence goes on from JAGTRS010000038.1 coordinate 3,302, forward strand.
AAAGGCATCAGACCTTCAAGCACAAGCATCAACGCAAAGGCAAGAAGTATGGTGGAAGTCATTTAGCCTTGTCATTCCCGCGCCCGACCCCCTTCATATACTTGAAGAAATCGGAGTTGGGCTCAAGAACCAGCACGTCGCTCCGGCTCTTGAAGCTGCCGCGATAGGCCTCGAGACTGCGATAGAACGCATAAAACTCGGGGTTCTGACCAAAAGCCTGGGCGTAGGTATTGGTGGCTTTGGCATCACCCTCACCCTTGATCTTCTGGGCATCACGATAAGCCTCGGCAATGATGATTTCGCGTTGGCGGTCTGCGTCGGCACGAATCTTCTCGGCCTCGGCGGAACCCTCAGAGCGCAATTCGTTGGCGACTCGCTTGCGTTCTGCTTCCATGCGACGATAGACCGCCTCGCTGACTTCGGTCGGCAATTCGACGCGCTTTACACGGACATCGACAATCTGCACACCAATCTTGCGAGCATCGGCATCAGCCTTTTCACGCATCTGGTCCATGATCTTGTCTCGCTCGCCGGATACCACGTCATGCACAGTGCGTTTACCGAACTCCTCGCGCAGACCAGCATTGACTGTCTGGTTCAGACGGGTCTTGGCACGCGACTCATCGCCGCCCACCGAGATGTAATAGAGCTTCGGATCAACGATGCGCCACTTGATGTAGGAATCGACCAGTACGTTCTTCTTTTCCGAAGTGATGAAACGTTCAGGCTCGTTGTTATCGAGCGTGATGATGCGCTTTTCGAAGTAGCGCACATTCTGAACCATCGGCACCTTGAAGTAGAGCCCTGGCTCGGCGATTGCTCGCTTGACTTCGCCCAACTGGAAAACCACGGCGTACTGACGCTGATCGACAGTAAAGATCGACATTGCCAGCACCACCAGTACTGTGGCAATCACGATGCCCAGCAAATTAATACGCGGACTCATCAACGCCCCTCCCGATCACGCGAGCGCAACGAACCCTCGCGCGAACTCTGACTATATGAACCACCACCTACCTTGGGGGCACTTTCCAGTTGCGGCGGCGCGTCGGACGATAGCGGCGCCGAAGGACGCACCGTCGAAGGTGCAACCGAAGCCTCAGGTGCAGCCTGTGCAGCGGTTGCCGCGCCGGTTGCCTGCATCAACTTGTCAAGTGGCAGATACAGCAGATTGCCCTGCCCCTTGGCATCGATCATCACCTTGCTGGTGTTGGAGTAAATCTGCTGCATGGTTTCCAGATACATGCGCTGACGCGTCACTTCCGGCGCCTTGGCGTATTCGGTCAACACCTGCTTGAAGCGTGAGGCATCGCCTTCTGCCGAGGAAATCACGCGCTGCTTGTAGCCGTTAGCTTCTTCAAGCAGGCGGGCAGCTGTACCCTTGGCCTTCGGAATCACATCATTGGCGTAGGCCTGCCCCTCGTTCTTCTGGCGCTCACGATCCTGACCAGCCTTGACTGCATCATCGAAAGCCGATTGAACCTGTTCGGGAGGCTGCGCATTCTGCATCGTCACCTTGGAAATCAGGATGCCGCTCTGGTAGCGGTCGAGGATGTCCTGCATCAGCTTGGAGGCCTGGGTAGCAATCTGCTCACGACCTTCATAGAGCACAAAGTCCATCTTGCTCTTGCCAACAATCTCGCGAACCGCCGTTTCGGCGGCCCCCATCACCGCCTCATCTGTAGAGCGGTTGTTGAACAGATACTCGACGGGGTCTTTCAAGATGTACTGAACCGCGAATTGAATGTTCACGATGTTTTCATCATCGGTCAGCATCAGGGCTTCTTTCAGCACCTTGTTGCGTTCGGTGCCGCGATAGCCGATTTCGATGGTACGCACGCCGGTCAGGTTGACCAACTCGTGTGACTGAATCGGATAGGGCAGACGCCAGCGCAAACCTGGCTCGGTCGCCTCCTTGAAACTGCCGAACTGGAGCACCAGGCCACGCTGAGAGGCATCGACAATATAGAAACCCGAGGCCAACCAGACAACGGCAGCCAATCCCGCCAGAAGACCCAAGCCACCACCGAGAAATTTCGGGTTGAAATCGATGTTCGGCATGCGAGGGCCATCGCCACCACCATTGCCGCCGCCTCCGCCCTTCTTGCCGAACATGCCGGACAATTTGCGATTGAAGTCGCGCCAAAGCTCTTCAAGATCAGGCGGGCCATCGTTGGGTCGGCGCGGACCATTGCCGTTGGGCTTGTCACCGTCACTGCTGCCACGGTTGCCCCACTGCGGGTCGTTGAGCGACATGAAAATACCTAGAGTCGGAATCATGGATGTCGGGGATTCAGGTTATGTAGTCGTGTTGTGCTTCTTGTTCGGCCTCAGCCAGTGCCTTTTTACGGGCCTGTGCCTTGGCTCGGACGTATTCGGCCAACGATTCACGCAGCAAATCGAGACCTTCTCCAGAACGCGCACTGACGCGAACGCGCGCGATATTACCATACTCGTCCCGCTCCACTCCCGGCGAGGCATCGGTGAGATCGATCTTGTTCCAGGCAACCACCTGCCTGACAGCATCAGCACCGATTTCCTCAAGCACCTTGTTAACCTCAATCATCTGCTCATCGCGGGCATGACTGGCGCTATCAACCACATGCAAAAGGATATCAGCATCGGTTGCCGCTTCCAGTGTGGCGTGAAAAGCATCTACCAAGGAATGCGGCAAATTTCGGATGAACCCAACGGTATCAGAAATCACGATATTGCCGGCACCTTCAATCCACAATTTACGTGAAGTCGTATCGAGTGTTGCAAACAACTGGTCAGCCGTATAAACACATGCATGGGTGAGCGCATTGAAAAGCGTCGACTTGCCAGCATTGGTATAACCGACAAGAGACACGTTCAATACATCACCTCGCCTTCGGGCTTTACGCTGAACGCCACGCTGCCTGGACAATTTGCTGAGTCGCTCTTTCAACAACTTGACGCGATTGCCAAGCAAACGCCGATCTGTTTCCAGCTGCTTTTCGCCTGGCCCCCGCATGCCGATACCGCCTCGCTGACGCTCCAAGTGAGTCCAGCCGCGAACCAGTCGAGTCGAGAGATGTTCGAGTTGGGCGAGTTCCACCTGCAACTTGCCTTCCGCACTGGAAGCGCGCAAGGCAAAAATATCAAGAATCAAGCTTGTGCGATCAATCACCCGGCACTGCAGTGCCCGTTCAAGATTACGTTGCTGCGCCGGAGATAGCTCATGATTAAAAATCACCAGATCGGCTTCTGCTGCAGCAATCATCGCCCCAATTTCATCAACCTTGCCTTTTCCGGCAAAGGATTTCGGATCTGGACTCTGTCGACGACCACCCACTTCAGCAACCACGACACCACCTGCGGACTCGGCCAGTAACCTGACCTCTTCCAGTTGATCTTCGAGATCAAGCTGGCCGAAATCAAGCTGAACGATCACCGCACGTTCACCGGCGGCGGGTCGTTCAATCATTGGCGATACCTGAAATATTGGGAGCCGACCCGCCGATCCGGCGGGCCTGAGGACAGTAGACGATTATTCCGCCGCCTGTTCCTGCTGAAGGTTAACCGGACGAGCCGGAACCACCGTAGAGATGGCGTGCTTGTATACCATCTGCGTAACCGTATTCTTGAGCAGCACGACATACTGGTCGAACGACTCAACCTGGCCCTGCAATTTGATCCCATTTACCAGGTAGATCGAAACGGGAACGTGCTCACGGCGAAGAGCGTTGAGGAAGGGGTCTTGTAAAAGTTGCCCTTTGTTGCTCATGGTGTGGACTCCATGGTGGTAGTTGTTATGAGGGTCCTAATGTACCCAAATTTGGGGGGTGATGCTAAAAAATTTACAGATTATTTCTTGTCTTTGTCAGCAAACGGATTCTTGCCGGTCACGAACTGAATACGCAATGGCGTTCCCTGCAATTTAAAGGCTTCGCGGAACGTATGCTCCAGATAGCGACGGTAGCTGTCGGTCACTTGATCAACCGCACTGCCGTGAATAACGATGATCGGTGGATTGGAGCCCCCTTGATGGGCATAACGCGGCTTCGGGCGGAAAAGACCATGCTTGGCCGGCGCCTGCTTCGCCACCGCATCAATCAGAACGCGAGTGAGGCGCGGCGTAGTCATCTTGGACATCGCGGCTGCATAGGCTGAGTCAACTGAGCGGAACATCCCTTCCAGGCCGATGTTGTCACGTGCTGAAATGAAGTGGAATTTGGCAAAATCCAGGAATTTCAGCTTGCGCTGCAAAATCTGCCGCGTCTGTTCACGCGTGTAGGCATCAAGGCCATCCCACTTGTTAATGGCAACCACTAGGGCGCGACCGCTTTGCACGACGAAATCGGCAATATGGGCGTCCTGATCAGAGACATCGGCCTGCGCATCGACCATCAGAATGACCACATTGGCATCTTCGATGGACTGCAGGGTTTTCACCACCGAGAATTTCTCGATCGCTTCGAAAACCTTGCCACGCTTGCGCATGCCGGCCGTATCGACCAGGACGTACTTGCGACCACCGCGTTCGAAATCGATCTCGATCGAGTCGCGCGTCGTTCCTGGGGCATCGAAGGCGATAACGCGCTCTTCACCGAGCAAGGTGTTGATCAGCGTGGATTTGCCAACGTTTGGCCGACCAACGATAGCGACGCGAACGGAATCAGAGTGCCATTCATCCTCTTCTGGTTCAGGAAAACTCTCCAGTGCCATCTCGACCAGACCGCGGATACCTTCACCGTGGGCGGCAGAAATGGCATTGGGTTCGCCCAGGCCAAGCTCATGGAATTCCGCCTCAACCATGCCGGAATTCATGCCTTCAGCCTTGTTGACCGCGACAAACACCGGGCGATCAATTCGCCGCAGCTTGTTGGCGATCTCCTTGTCGTGAGGAGTCAGACCGCTACGGCCATCCACCACGAAAATGATGGCATCGGCTTCGGCGATTGCCTGCTCGGTCTGGCGCGCCATCTCGTGCAGGATGCCTTCCTTGACCAGAGGTTCGAAACCGCCGGTATCGACAACCAGATAGGGCTTCTTGCCCAGCTTTCCATGACCGTAATGACGATCACGGGTAAGGCCGGGCATATCGGCAACGATAGCATCGCGCGACTTGGTCAGTCGGTTGAAAAGTGTCGATTTGCCGACATTGGGTCGGCCAACCAGTACGAGCGTAGGTTTCATTGAGCCTCGATTGCGCTCACGCTACCACCGGAGGTTTGAACCAGAACCGAGGAACCGAGCAGTTGAAGAGGCGCGCGAACCGGCGTGCCATCGGTTTTCTGGCGCGCGGCAAAGCTGCCATCTTCACGAGAAAGGAAATGCACGATGCCTTCGGCATCTGCCACGACCACCAGACCACGCCGAATGACTGGCGCAGAAAGGCGACGGTTTTTCAGTTTGTCCTGCTTCCACAAACTGCTGCCAGAAAGACGATCGAGGCCATAAACGACACCCTTGTCATCGGTCACGAACAGATAGCGGCCATCCATGGCGAGGCCGGAGACCGAGGAAATGTCACGCGACCAGACCATTGCACCGCCCTGCCCCATGTCGAAGCAGGCAACACGCCCCTGAAAGGCCACGGCACAAATCTGACGACCGTCGATAACCGGCGAGGCGACGATATCGGCGACTCGATCGAGCTCGGTAGCGCCCTTCGGCAAGGCCACGGCTCCTTCCCAGACGGGAGCTCCGTTCTGCAAAGCCAGCGCAACGAGCTTGCCACCAGGGTAGCCGACGAACAAATAGCGATCGGCAAATACCGGCGAACCGGCACTACGTACGGACAACGGGGGTGTAGCACGCTGATAGGCCCATTTCCGCCCACCGTCGCCAGCGTCGAGCAGGAAAACCTGATTGTCGCCACTTTTCACGGCAACGCCGTCTTCGCCAACTGTTGGCGCCGCGAGAACCTCACTCGATACCCGAGCTTTCCACAGCACTTTGCCGTCCTCTGCCGAAAACGCCAGGACTTCGCCTTTCGGCGTCGCAACCACGACTAGACGCGCATTGGCACCAACACCGGCCGACAAGGGCTGACCCGCATCTATCTTCCAGATGGTCTTCCCGTCCTCAATCTTGCTGACCATGCCATTGGCGCCAGCAACGTAGACCGTGTTATCGACAACTGCAGGCGTAAAGCTGTAGTTCCCGGCCTTGCTAACGCTCGTCGACCATAAGGTGCGCACGTCGGCAGTCGCAACAAGCGGCGGCAAAGGGGCCATTTTCGGAGCAGAACTGGCGAACGGATTGATCGCATCCAATCCGTCAGAAATTGTGGCGCAACCGCTCAGCAGTAATCCGGCGGCGGCTAACATGGCGATCAGCTGGCGTGACATCAGGCTGCCTCACCCAAGCCGTCGAGTTTCTGCTGCAGCAGTTCACGACCGGCTCCCTGCTTGCCAACCATCTTATCCAGCGCTGCCTTGTAGGCAGTCCGTGCCTCGGGCTTTTTACCTTGTGCAGCCAATACGTCGCCCTTCAATTCCAGGAAGCGTGCATCGAAAACTGGTGCATGTGTCGCATCAAGGTTCTTGATCGCCTCATCGTAGGCCTTCTCGTCCAGTTGCACGGCGGCCAGGCGGAGGCGCGCTAGATCCTTGACCTCGTCCTTGCCGTTTTCTGCCACCCAGCTCAACTGGGTCTTGGCAGTCTTCAGATCACCCGCTTCAAAAGATTGCTTGGCGGCAAGCATCGCCCCCAGAGCAGCGTAGTTGGTTCCACCAAATTTTTCAGCCAGCTCGCCTGCTGCCGCCTTGACCTTCTGAGCGTCGCCAACAGCTGCCGCCTGCTCGAGCACGCCATAGATCGCCGAGGCCTTTGCGGCCTGACCACCCTGATACCAGTTCCAACCCTGCCACCCGATCGCTGCCAGCGATGCCGCGACGATCACGCCTGTCACGAGGTTGCCGTACATTTTCCACCAGGTTTTCAGAGTATCGATCTGTTCCTGTTCTTCGAGGTCGTAATGCGCCATGCTGCTTATTCCTCTTCGTCCGAATCAATCAGTTGTCCGATGATGGCCTCGGCCAGATCATCAACTTTCAGTTTCAATTGTGCAGAACCTTCTGCACGCAGCGGCTTCAGTTGAGCTTCTCCGGTTGTCGCCTCGTCATCACCAATAATCACGGCAAATGTCGCCCCGCTACCGTCAGCCTTCTTCATTTGCGACTTGAAGCTACCGCCGCCACAGTGCTGCAACACATTGATACCTTGATCGCGCAAGCCTTCGGCAACCCGGAAGGCCAGGCGGGAAGCTGCTTCCCCCTGATGCACGACATAGACATCCGGAGCTGGCGCAGCCGGCTCACCACCAGACTCCTTGATCAAAGCGATCAGCCGTTCGACGCCCATGGCAAATCCGCAGGCCGGCGTTGGTTTGCCACCGAGCTGCTCGACCAAGCCATCGTAACGGCCACCAGCGCAGACCGTACCTTGAGCACCAAGCTTATCAGTCACCCATTCGAAAACGGTTAGATTGTAGTAATCAAGACCACGCACCAGACGCGGGTTGATCGTGAATGGCACCCCAGCATCACGCAAAACACGCTGCACACCCTCGAAATGAGCCAGCGATTCAGCGCCGAGATGGTCGATCAGCTTCGGGGCTGCAGCACACAACTCCTGCATCGCCGGATTCTTGGTGTCCAGAATACGCAACGGATTGGCATGCAGGCGACGCTTGGCATCCTCGTCGAGCAGTTCGGCATTTTCTTCGAAGTAAGTGATCAGCGCAGCGCGATGCAGGGCGCGCTCCTCCGACTGACCCAGACTATTGAGTTGCAGTTCGATGCCATCCAGACCGAGGTCCGCCCACAGGCGTGCCCCCATCAGGATCATTTCGGCATCAATGTCCGGTCCGGCCATGCCAAAGGATTCGACGCCGACCTGATGGAACTGGCGATAGCGACCTTTCTGCGGGCGCTCGTGCCGGAACATCTGGCCGATGTAGTACAGACGCTGGGTCTGTCGTGCTGCCAGATTATGTTCGATGACAGCGCGCACGCAGCCGGCCGTGCCTTCCGGGCGCAGCGTCAGCGCCTCACCGTTCAAACCGTCGATGAAGGAATACATTTCCTTCTCGACGATGTCGGTCACTTCCCCGATGGCTCGCTTGAACAGTGGCGTCGGCTCGACGATGGGCATGCGGACCGGTCGATAGCCGTAGCCCTTCAGCCAGGCACGGATGGTGTCCTCGAACAGTTCCCAGAATTCGGCTTCGTCGGGCAGGATATCGTTCATCCCGCGCACGGCTTGCAAGGCTTGACTCATGACTTCAGTTTCTTGGTGTAAGTGCGCTCGACGTAGCGCTCGATAATTTGCTTGAATTCGTTGGCGATGTTGTCACCCTTGAGGGTGACCGTTTTTTCGCCATCTTCATAAACCGGGGCTGATGGCGCTTCACCGGTACCAGGCAAGGAAATGCCGATGTTGGCATGCTTGGACTCGCCCGGCCCATTGACGATGCAGCCCATGACGGCGAGCGTCATGTTCTCGGCACCATCATAGCGCAGCTTCCATTCAGGCATTTTTGCTCGCACAAAATCCTGAACCTCGCCTGCCAGTTCCTGAAAGAGGGTACTGGTTGTCCTACCGCAACCGGGACAGGCTGCGACCATCGGCGTGAAGGCTCGCAAGCCCATGGTCTGCAGGATTTCCTGCGCAACAATGACCTCCTGCGAGCGGGAACCACCAGGTTCAGGCGTCAGCGATACGCGAATCGTGTCGCCAATGCCTTCCTGCAGCAGCACCGAGAGGGCTGCGGTCGAGGCAACAATACCCTTGGAGCCCATGCCTGCCTCGGTCAGGCCAAGGTGCAAGGCGTAATCTGCCCGCTTCGACAAGTCACGATAAATTGCAATCAGATCCTGAACACTGGAAACCTTGCACGACAGGATGATCTTGTCGCCAGCCAAGCCAACCTCTTCCGCTTTGGCGGCAGACTCCAGGGCCGAGGTCACCATGGCATAGCGCATCATCTCGGTTGCGTCGAGCGGCTCCGCCCGGCGACTGTTCTCGTCCATGACGCGAGCGAGCAATTCCTGATCGAGGCTGCCCCAATTGACGCCGATACGCACCGGCTTGTCGTACCTGCATGCCAATTCGACCATCTGGGCGAATTGTTCGTCTTTTTTCTTGCCGAAACCCACGTTGCCTGGATTGATGCGATACTTGGCCAAGGCTTCCGCGCAAGCCGGATGCTCGGTCAACAAGCGATGACCGTTGTAATGAAAATCACCGATCAACGGAACATTGCAATTCATCTTGTCGAGATGATCCCGAATCAGGGGAACTGCAGCGGCGGCTTCGAGCGTATTGACCGTGATGCGCACTAGTTCAGAACCAGCTCTGGCCAACTCGGCACACTGGATAGCGGTCGCTAGATAGTCGGCGGTATCGGTATTGGTCATCGACTGAACGATCACCGGCGCATCGCCACCGAGCTTCACATGACCGACAACACAAGCGCGGGTCGGCCGCTTGATAACTGCACTCACGGCTTACTCCAGAACCAGGCGGGCCACATCGCCCTTGGTATGCGGTGCAAGGTCAACAGCTTCTCCATGCCAGAACAGACGAACCCCCGGGGCGTAGCCGATCGTCAGAGACAAGGGACCTTGGCCGGAAACTGCTTGTTCGGCCCCCGCACTCAGGCGCTGGGAAAAGATGACCTTGTTCTCACGGTCCCGCACTTCGATCCAGGACTCCTTGTCGAACAGGAAGCGCATCTGGGGCTGATTCGCTGCGGATTGTGCTGGCATAGAGGCTGCCGCATCAGGTTTTTGCGGGGCAGCAGAAGACGTTGCAGGCGCTTCGGCCGGAGCCAAAACCTGCGGATACATGACCTGCTGCGGCGTGGTGCCCGGAGGGAAAACCGGTTCGCCAGTTGGCACTGCGGGCAAAGCCCCGGAGGCAGGCGCTGATGTCGAGGTCGGCGCATCTTTGCGAGCCAGAGAATCAAGGAGCGACTGTGTGCTATCCCGCAAGGCGGACAGGTCGGCCGGAATCAGAAAATACGCCAAACCGGCCAATGCAACCAAGCCAGCCCCAACAAGCATAACGATCCGGTCACGTCGCGAAACGCCAGAACCGGAATTAGGCATTGATGCCGGTCGAGCTTCCTGCATGGCTAGATTGTCAGCAGGCTTTTCAAGAACCTGGCCTAACTGAACCATCAGGGGTGCCGGATCAACCTGGACCAAGCGCGCGTAGTTGCGGACAAAGCCACGAATGAAGGTTTGGCCTGGCAAACCTTGCCAATCCCCGCACTCCAGCGCCTCAACCTGCCTCGGTCCAAGCTTGAGAGTTTGCGCAATATCGGCAACCAGCAGCCCGCGCGCCTCGCGCGCCAGACGCAACTGTTCTCCGACTGGCATCTCGGAAACAACTGCGACTTCCTCGGCGCCAGCCCCCTCGCTAATGACCTGCTCACTCATTCAAAATTACCCTTTAGGAATTCCTGATACTCTGGCGAAGTTGGATATCGACTGCGCAGTTGCGATGCATAGCCGCCTTCGGCTGCCTTATTCGCCAATTTTCGCTCAAGGCGAAGACCAAGCCAAAGCGCATCGGCTGACGGCGGCTCCATCATGCGCAGCGCTTCGTTCAGATAGATACGCGCCTCTTCCAAAACACCTCGCCGGTAAAAAACCTTGGCCAACTGCAAGCGCGCCTGCACAGCCCCATCGCGAGATAACTGCAAGGCCTTCAACAAATAGTTTTGCGCCCCTTCAAGGTCACCAGCCTTCAATGCACAGGTACCGGCATTGGTGTAGGCGCGGTCAGGTGTTTCGTACAAAGGGCTCTTCAGTGCATTCAGGAAATAGGCAATTGATTGACGCTCCTTGCCTGTCTCGCAAAGGTACCACCCGTAGTTGTTATTCACCTCGGGATCATTGGGAGCAAGATCCAGCGCCCGGCGAAAATCATCCTCTGCCTTGGCATACTCCTTCAGAGACAAATGAACCAAACCACGTACGTTGAAAGCCGGAAAATAACTAGAGTCAGCATTCAGGGCTATGCGCAACTCGTCGAGCGCAACCCCAGGATTCCCTGCCTGAAAATACATGGATCCCAGTTCGGTGTGAATCCTGGCTCGATTTCGCGGATCGGTCGCAGCTTGGGATTGATCCGTCGAAGATGGGTTGAAGTTGTACTGCGCCTGCGCAGAGACAATACACAGCACGCCCAGACAAATACCTACAATCCGGTTTTTCAGCGAAAAGACTTTCACGGTCTTACCTCCTTCAGGGGAATAACTCGTCCAGCGGTTCGTTTGGTCTTGTCCTGGACTTGTCCAGCCAATTGGCCACAAGCCGCATCAATGTCATCTCCACGCGTCTTGCGCGTTGTCGTGACGATGCCGGCCTGCATCAGGATATCGGCGAAACGCCGTACCCGTTCTGCCGGAGAGCGCTTGAATGGCGACCCCGGAAAAGGGTTGAAGGGAATCAGATTGAATTTGCAATGCACCGACTTGACCAGCGCCAGCAGTTCGCGGGCATGGGCATCGGTGTCGTTGATCCCATCGAGCATGATGTACTCGAAGGTGATGAAATCGCGTGGCGCCTTTTCCAGGTAACGCTGGCAGGCAGCCATCAGTTCTTTCAGCGGGTACTTCTGGTTAATCGGTACCAGTTGATCGCGCAACCTGTCGTTCGGCGCGTGCAGCGACACCGCCAGTGCCACCGGGCATTCGTCGCCCAGGCGATCCATGACCGGCACCAGACCGGAAGTAGATACCGTGACCCGCCGACGCGACAAGCCGTAAGCGTTATCGTCGAGCATCAGCTTCAAAGCGGCGACGGAGTTTTCGAAATTAGCGAGCGGCTCGCCCATGCCCATCAGGACGACGTTCGAAATGACCCGTTCGTCGCCGTGGACAGCGCCCAGAGCGTTGTTGGCCTGCCACAACTGGCCGATGATTTCAGCAACCGTAAGGTTGCGGTTAAAACCCTGCTTGCCGGTCGAGCAGAAGGCACAGTCAAGCGCACAGCCAGCTTGCGTTGAAATGCACAGCGTACCGCGATCATCTTCGGGAATGAACACCGTTTCGACGGCATTACCGTTACCGACATCGATCAGAAACTTGCGTGTGCCGTCATCCGACAGCTTGTCGGATACGACAGCAGGCGGCGCCACGACCGCTTTCGCCTTGAGCTTCTCGCGAAGACTCTTGGCGATGTCGGTCATGGCATCGAAGTCCGCCACGCCGGAACGATGGATCCAGCGCAAGACCTGCTTGGCGCGGAAGGGCTTTTCGCCCTGCTCGGCAAACCAGGCAGTCAGGCTTTCGCCATCGAAATCCAGCAGATTGACGGTCATGCAGCTTGGCTTATCGGCCAGAGTAAACGTTCATACCCGGGAAGAAAAAGCCGATTTCGACAGCGGCGGTTTCCGGGGCATCAGAGCCGTGCACGGCGTTGGCATCGATGGATTCAGCGAAATCGGCGCGGATGGTGCCGGCATCAGCCTTTTTCGGGTCGGTCGCGCCCATCAGTTCGCGGTTCTTGGCAATGGCGCTTTCGCCTTCCAGGACCTGAATCATTACTGGGCCAGAGATCATGAAGGAAACCAGATCCTTGAAGAAAGGACGCTCTTTGTGCACAGCGTAGAAAGCACCAGCTTCCTGCGGCGACAGCCAAGCCATCTTGGAAGCGACGATCTTCAGGCCGTTGGATTCAAAACGGGAATAAATCTTGCCAATAACGTTCTTGGCGACTGCGTCGGGTTTGATAATGGAAAGGGTGCGTTCGATAGCCATGTGATTGCTCCGATAAAGCTAGTCAGTTGAAAAACGGACGATTTTAGCAGAATCAGAAGGCAAACGCCCGACTCACTGACCAACCGGTTTGGCAACCTCGATCGCCACCAAGGGTTCGCGCAGCAGGGCAAAATTGCGCGGCGCCACATACTGCAGCACCTCCTTGCCATCGCCATCAACCACGACATCTAACCCTTTGTCCGGATAAAGGAGATGTACCCGCTTTTCTGAAACTGCCACCCGCTCGCCCGGCGGACCGAAGCGCTGAATCACCGTTGCTTCATCCAGATTCACCGTAGGAATGACACTGATCGCCCTGACCGGCAAACTTTCTGCCGCCACCAGGTCTTCTGGATGCAAGGTGATGCGACGAGTCGTACTCTCCATATGCTTTGCTTTAAGCGCTCGCTCACGCATGGCAGAAACCACATCGTTTGACGCATCGATTGTCACCACCAGTTTCGCCAGCACAAAGCCGAGCGGCACCTGGGCGTAGTAGCCCTCAATCAATCCGACTTCATTGGGCTCGGCGATAATCGCTACTTCGATCTCGCTCCCCAGCTTCTGACGCACCTCGCCCAAGGTACTGGTGCCCGGTTTCAAGCCGAAGACCGAACTGCCGCCCTGGCCATCAAGCTGAATTTGCCAGGGGAGATTACTGTTCGGATCAACTCCCTCGCGCTTGCCCATTCCCGGAAACAGGAAAGGAACGACCAGGGCAACGAGAATCAGCGCGATGATGGAGAGAGCAAATTTCATGATTTCCTGATGAAGTCTTCCGGGGAGCCGAATTGTGCCACACCCGGTCCGCCAAAAAACAAACCCCGGCCGCGGCCGGGGTTCATCACAAAAAAGCCTTGCCTGCTAGATCATGCCAAGCTGGCGAGGGAACCACAACGACAGGTCCGGCCAGTAAGTCACAACCCCAAGGAAACACAACATCGAGAGCAGCCACGGCCAGACTGCGACAGTCAGTTCGGTGATACCCATCTTGGTGATACCCGAGGCGACATACAGGTTGAGGCCGACCGGTGGGTGACACATGCCTACTTCCATATTGACCACCATGATGATGCCGAAATGCACCGGATGGATACCCAGAGCCACTGCCACCGGAAACAGGATGGGGGCAAAGATCAATACGATCGACGACGGCTCCATGAAGTTGCCTGCCAGGAGCAAAAGCACGTTGCACATCAACAGGAAGGTGATAACCCCCAATCCGTTGCCCATCATCCAGTCAGCCAGGGACTGCGGAATGTTTTCGTTGGTCATGATGAACGAGAACAGCACGGCATTGGTGATGATGTAGAGCAGCATCGCCGACATGTTGGCCGAGTTGAGCAACACCCTTGGCACATCCTTGAGGCTCAGGTCCTTGTAAATGAACACGGCGCATATAAAGGCATAGACCGCAGACATCGCCGCCGCTTCTGTCGGCGTGAAGATACCGGTGTAGATACCGCCCATCACGACGACGATCAGCAACAAGCCCCAGACAGAAGCTCTGAACGACGTCCAGCGTTCACCCCAGGTCGCCTTGGGCTGGCGCGGGTAGTTGAACTTCTTGGCGCGATACCAGGTGACACCGCCCAGCACGCCGGCCAGGGCCAGGCCCGGGACGACGCCGGCCATGAACAGGGCGCCGACCGAGGTATTGGTCGCCACTGAGTACATGACCATGACGATGGACGGTGGAATCAGGATACCGAGCGCGCCCGAGGTAGCAATGACGCCCGCCCCGAACTTGTTCGGAAAGCCGGCTTTGACCATCGCCGGCAACAGGATGGAGCCGATCGCCACCACGGTCGCCGGGCTGGAACCAGATACCGCCGCGAACAGGGCGCAGGCCAGCACGCCAGCCAGACCGAGACCGCCGTACCAGTGCCCGACCATCGACGCGGCGAAATTGATCATCCGTTTCGCCACCCCGCCATGGGTCAGGAAATTACCGGCCAGGATGAAGAACGGGATCGCCATGATCTCGAACTTCTCGATACCGGTGAACAGCTTCAGAGCGACCGATTCCAGCGGCACCTGGGTTAGCGTGAACAGGAAGGTCAGCACGGTCAGGCCAAGCGAAATCGAGATCGGCATGCCGGTCAGCATGAGGACGGCCAGCAGCGAGAAAATCACCAGGGCGTTCATTGTTGTTCTCCCTTGCCTTCAGGGTTACGGCGCTCGCCCTGGCGGCGTTCGCTCGCGATATCGGCGGTAGATTCCTCTCGCCGCTCGTCTCCGGCCCGCCGTTCGCCGACCATCGGATGTTTGAGGTCGTGCATGTGCAGGTTGTCGTCCATTGAATACACATCGACATCGACGGGCGGTGTTTCGTCCTCCAGACCATCGACATGGCCGTGATCGTGATGCGGCAATTCGCCGGTTTTCAGAAAGCCCCAGGTCACCTGCAGGAAGCGGAAACACATCAGCGAAGAACCCAGCGGGATGGCGCTATAGACGATCCAGGTCGGCCACTCCAGATCCGGCGTCGTCGGCCCTTCGTAGTTGTCGCCGGTATCAATACCGAGGAACTGGAAAATGGCGTAATGGGCGCCGTTCTCCCAGACGAAATGGGCTCCAAGCGTAGCGACTATGCCGGTGAACAAAGCTCCGGCCAGCAAGCCGAAGACAATGAACTTGCCGCGCATGCCATCACCCAGACGATTGATAAGCACATCGACGCCAACGTGGATACCGGTACGCACCCCGTAGGCTGCACCGAATTTGGCCATCCAGACGAACATGATGATGCAGAGCTCTTGAGCCCAGCCGAAATTGAGCGTCAGCAGCCAATCCTGCATGACCGGAATCTCCATCCCGGCCAAATATCGGTGCATGACGGAGACGAAGATAATCAGCGTGGCCGCTCCCATCAGGAAGGTGACCAGCAACTCTTCGATGTGATTCAACACTTTGTTGATCATGACGAGTTCCCCCGGTGTGATTCGGGGGCCGCAGCCCCCGAATTCTTGTTGCTGCTGCGCTTACAGGCTATCCGGCTTGAAACCGGTGTCCTTGTAGACTGCCTGGATTACTTCCTTGCCGACACGGCCTTCCATCTTCTGATGCACCGGCACCAGAGCCTTCTTGAAGGCCAGGCGCTCTTCCTTGGTCGGCGTATAGACCGTCGTCTTGCCGCTCTTCTTTACAGCTTCCAGCGCGCTGTCGTTTTCAACCTTGGCGATCTGGTTGGCATAACGCGTCGCCTGCTCCATCGCATCTTCCAGCTGGGCGCGAACATCAGCCGGCAAACCATCCCAGAACTTCTTGTTGACGATCACCGCATAGCCCAGATAACCGTGCTCAGTCAGCGTCAGATGCTTCTGCACTTCGTGCATTTTCTGGGTATAGAGATTGGAAATCGGGTTTTCCGTTCCATCAACCACGCCGGTCTGCAGCGCCTGGTAGACCTCTGAGAAGGCCATTACCTGCGGCATGCCACCCAGCGCGCGGATTTGCTCTTCCAGCACCTTCGAGGACTGGATGCGCAGCTTCTTGCCCTTGAGGTCGGCCGGCGCCTTGATCGGACTATTCAGCGAGAAGGACTTGAAACCATTGTCCCAGTAACCCAAACCACGAATGCCCTTGGGTTCGAGCTTGGCAAGGAGCTGCTTGCCAACTGCGCCATTGGTCACCTTGCGCAGAGCATCGTAGTCGCTGAAGATGAAGGGCAGATCAAAGACCTCGAACTCCTTGACACCGAGCGGACCGAACTTGGCCAGGGAGGGAGCCAGCATCTGGACGGCACCCAACTGCAGGGCCTCCATTTCTTCCTTATCCTTGTACAGCGTTGAGTTGGCATAGACCTCGACCTTGACCTTACCCTTGGTCAGCTCGCCAGCTTTCTTGGCGAACATTTCAGCTGCCTTGCCCTTGGGTGTATCGGCCGACACGACATGGCTGAACTTGATGACGATAGGTTGCTGAGCATAGGCTGCCAGCGACAAGGCACCAGCGAACAGGCCAATCAGTAGTTTCGAAACGTTCATTACTCTCTCCTCCAGAAATGGGGCCGCAACACTGCGAATTGCGACTGAGTGAAAGTATTACGGAATGATGAACCGACGCGTATTGTGGATTTCCACATACGATAGACAATAAAAAACCGCCGGACTAGCCGGCGGTTTGATTTGTTCGAAGATCTTCGATTAGTGGTGTTCGACAATCGGGCGTGGCACATGAGGAATGATCACGTCCGGCGCATCATCTAGAACCAGCTCCGGATTCTCGGCTTCGTCATCGGTTTCATTGTTGAGCACCGCATTCATCCGCTCAACATCAAGCGCCTTGCACCATTTGGCAACGACCAGAGTCGCCACGCTGTTGCCGATGAAATTGGTCAGCGCCCGTGCTTCCGACATGAAACGGTCAATGCCGAGAATCAGCGCCAAGCCGGCAACAGGCACTGTACCAACCGCCGACAGTGTAGCCGCCAGCACTATGAAACCGGAACCGGTGACACCGGCCGCACCCTTTGAGGTCAGCAGAAGAATGACCAGCAAGGTGATCTGCTGACTCAGATCCATCGGCGTATTGGTCGCTTGGGCAATGAACACCGCAGCCATGGTCAGGTAGATCGAGGTGCCATCCAGATTGAACGAATAACCCGTCGGCACGACCAGGCCAACCACCGATTTCTGGGCACCGGCATTTTCCATTTTGGCCATCAGACGCGGCAGCGCGGATTCCGACGAGGAAGTACCCAGCACCAGAAAAAGTTCTTCCTTGATGTACTTGATCAGCTTGAAGATCGAGAAGCCGTGAGCCGCCGCGATGGAACCCAGCACCCCGACGATAAAGATCACGCAAGTCAGGTAGAAGGCACCCATCAGGCTGGCCAACTGGGCCAGGCTGCCGACACCGTGTTTGCCGATGGTATAGGCCATCGCGCCAAAAGCGCCGATCGGAGCCACTTTCATGATCACACCGACGATGCCAAATAGCACATGCGACAGCTTCTCGATCAGCTCGAAGACCGGCTTGCCGCGCTCACCAAAGGCGTGCATCGCATAACCAAACAGGATCGAGAAGAACAGCACTTGCAGCATGTCGCCCTTGGCAAAGGCGTCGACGACGCTGGTCGGGATGATGTTGAGCAGAAAATCGACCGTCGACTGCATCTTGCCCG
The DNA here is from genome assembly GCA_018262195.1 of Pseudomonadota bacterium. Taxonomy (GTDB): domain Bacteria; phylum Pseudomonadota; class Gammaproteobacteria; order Burkholderiales; family Rhodocyclaceae; genus Azonexus. Next base: position 21,172 of record JAGTRS010000038.1, read on the forward strand.
GCTCGGCGTACTTGGCGATGCCCTTGGTATCGAGCGTCGACACATCGACATTCATGCCGACACCGGGCGCCCAGACGTTAACGACAATCAGGCCAATGACCAGTGCAATAGTGCTGACCACTTCGAAGTAAAGCACCGCCAACCCACCAGTCTTGCCGACCTTCTTCATGTCTTCCATGCCGGCAATCCCGACAACGATGGTGCAGAAGATGATCGGGGCGATGATCATTTTGATCAGTTTGATGAACCCATCCCCCAGCGGCTTCATCGCTGCACCGGTTTCCGGATAGAAATGCCCCAGCGACACACCGATCGCGATGGCGACGAGCACCTGGAAATAGAGACTCTTGAATACCGCTTTCTTGGCCATGAAATACGCACTCCTTTAATGGCTTCATCCGGGAAATCCCGAAAAACGGAGCGCAGTATCCTGAAACGTGCGTCAGCAAACCATTGTGGTTATCCGAATTGTGGAAAACCACAATCGCCCACCTCGAAATAACGTGGTGTACCATTTTCAACATGAATCCTCCCCTCCAGACATCTCCGGGCAGCTCGCGCCGATTGCGCTGGCTGCTTGCACTGCCCAAGCTGGGCATCGTCCTGCTGTTGCTGGCCATCCTCTCCCTGCTTTGGCTGCTTCACCGCAATGAGGTGGAAGAGGATCGCGCGGCATTGATCAAGGATGTCCTGTGGCTGGAGCAAAATCTGCGTTTTCACCTGAGCAGCAATGAGGAACAGATTCAGCAATTGGCCCTGGAAATGGCCAACCTGCCTGGTCGCCAGAAAATGTTCCGGCTGCGCACCGAGCACATGCTCAAGAATGCCCCGGAAATCGCCCAGATTCTTTGGCTGGACAACAATCGCCAGGTCATTGACGCTCTGCCAACATCGATCCAGCCCGACAGCGAAATAGAGTCATTCGGCCCCCCTGTCACCGCCAAGGCGTTTGAAGTCGCAAAACGGCTGGGCAAGCTCCATTACAGCGAACCCTTCTTTCTTGAGGGCAACCGGGCATTTATTGAAATGCTGGTTCCGGTTTACGGCAACGACCGCCACATCACTGGCATGCTCGCCGTCGTCTACCCGCTTGATACCCTGCTTGCCAATCAGGTCCCGTGGTGGTTTACCGAAAAATACAAGGTTGAGATCGTGGACGATAACGACCTTCAATACGCCACAAAGACACGCATCGAAGGGAACAGTAACCAGCGTTACGAAATCCCCTTCGACCCACCAGGTTCAGGCCTGCTGCTCCGTATCACCAGCTACCACACCCCTGACAACTCCGTCCAACGCCTGCTGGTTGCGGCCATTTTCCTGCTCGCGGCCGGCGTATTCTGGAGCCTCTGGCTGGTCCGCGAGCTGATGAAAAAACGTAGCCAGGCAGAAGAGGCGCTACGGGCAGAACACGCCTTCCGTGCCGCGATGGAAGACTCACTGACCGTCGGCATGCGCGCCCGAGACCTGACCGGCCGGGCCATCTACGTCAACCCCGCATTCTGCCGAATGACCGGATTCAGCCCCGACGAATTGGTGGGAGTAGCGCCACCAATGCCCTACTGGGCACCGGAGCAACTCGAAGAAACCTACGCTATACACCAAACCGTCCTGGCCGGTGAAGCGCCTCCCGACGGTTTTGAAATCACCTTCATGCGCAAGAATGGCGAGCGCTTCCAGGCACTGGTCTACGAAGCCAAACTGATTGACGGCAACGGCAAACATACCGGCTGGATGGCTTCGGTACTCGACATCACCGAACGCAAGCGGGCCGAAGAACTGGCTCGCCAGCAGCAGGAACAGCTGCAGTTCACTTCACGACTAGTCACCATGGGTGAAATGGCCTCGACACTGGCCCACGAATTGAACCAGCCACTCGCCGCCATTGCCAGCTACAACACGGGTTGCCTGAACCTACTGACCGATGGCAAGGCCAGTTCAAACGACATTTTGCCCGCCCTGGAAAAAATCGGGCTACAGGCACAACGGGCAGGCAAGATCATCCGTCGCGTCCATGACTTCGTTCGCAAGAGCGAACCCAAACGCGCCCCCTGCCTGCTTGGCGAGGTGATTGAGGACTGCCTTGGTTTCATGGAAGCGGAGGCCCGCAAGCGCCATGTCCGGATCGAATGCGATACCCCGCCGCTGCCACCGGTCCTGGCCGACCGGTTGATGCTCGAGCAGGTACTCCTCAACCTGATTCGGAACGGCATGGAAGCAATGGCTACCACCAACCAGAGCAACCGCCTCCTGCGCATCGCCGTCGAAATCAGCAAAAGCGAATTGCGTATAAGCGTCAGCGACCAGGGCTGCGGCATCGCTCCGGAAGTCCGCGAAAAATTATTTACGGCTTTCTTCACCACCAAGCCGGAAGGCATGGGCATCGGGCTATCGATCTGCCGCTCGATCATCGAATTCCATCGTGGCCGCCTATGGGCTGAAGACAACCCCCAATCAACGACCGGAAGCGGTACGATGTTCTTCTTCACACTCCCCTTGGAAACTGCATGAGTGCCCCCCAAGCCTATCTGATCGACGATGATGAAGCGATCCGTGATGCCCTCGCCTGGTTACTCAAATCGCGGGGACTGCCCAGCACATCGTTCGATTCTGCGGAAACATTCCTCGCCGCCTGGAACAAGGAAATGAGTGGCTGCATCGTCCTCGACATGCGGATGTCGGGCATGAGCGGTCTGGATTGCTTTGATCGACTTCACGAACTCAAATCAAGCTTGCCGGTCATATTCCTGACTGGCCACGGCGACGTCCCACTGGCCGTGGCCACGCTGAAAAAAGGCGCCTTTGACTTCTTCGAAAAACCCCTCAATGACAACGCACTCGTCACACGCATCGAAGAAGCCATGGCGCTGGATGCCAGGCAACGGGAAGCAAACGCCACGGTAGACTCGGTAAAAGCCCGGCTTTCCTGCCTGACTACCCGCGAACGACAGATCATGGAACTGGTACTCGCCGGCAAGTTCAACAAGGTCATTGCTGACGAACTGAACATCAGCATGCGCACCGTCGAGGTGCATCGCGCCAACCTTTTCGACAAGATGCAGGTGAAAACCGCAGTCGAGTTGGCCAATCTTCTCAAACCCTGACGCGAATGCTTCCCTACCGCTTCTTTTTTCGCTAGCATCACAAAATATTCTCGTCGCCATCCAGGCGCAAAATCACCTTCACCTATTCGTTTCACCATCCCATGAGGCAACCATGAGCGAGCACATCCATTACGTAACCGACGACACCTTTGAAGCGGAAGTTCTGCAATCGCAGCAGCCCGTGCTCGTCGACTACTGGGCCGAATGGTGTGGTCCGTGCAAGATGATTGCGCCGATCCTTGACGAAGTTGCCGCCGAATACGCCGGCAAACTGAAGGTCGCCAAGGTCAACATTGATGACAATCAGGCCACCCCTGCCAAATTCGGCATCCGCGGCATTCCGACGCTGATGATTTTCAAGAACGGCAACGTCGAAGCAACCAAGGTTGGCGCGCTGTCCAAGTCCCAACTCGCTGCATTTATTGACAGCAACCTGTAATCTCCGTAGTCTCCCGGCCTGAGGGTGCGTTCTGCGCCTTCAGGCAGACGCGACAGGCAACCGTCCGGCGTCATTCTCCTCCCCCAAGATCTCCGCATCTGCGCCCTGGCCACCGGGCAATCGCCCGTTCTGTATCCGGCGCCACACACTCCCCACATGCAACTTTCCGAACTAAAGACACTACACGTCAGCAAACTGCTGGACATGGCCACCGAATTGGTCATCGAAAACGCCAACCGCATGCGCAAGATGGAGTTGATTTACGCCATCCTGAAGGCCAAGGCAAAAAATGGCGACACCATCTACGGCGACGGCACGCTGGAAGTACTGCCGGATGGGTTCGGGTTCCTCCGCTCCTCCGATACGTCCTATCTGGCCAACCCGGACGACATCTACGTTTCTCCGTCGCAAATCCGCCGCTTCAACCTGCGTACCGGCGACACGGTAGAAGGTGAAATCCGCACACCGAAAGATGGCGAGCGCTATGTTGCCCTGACCAAGCTGGACCGCATCAATGGTTTCCCACCAGAAGCCAACAAGAACAAGATCATGTTCGAGAACCTGACGCCGCTACACCCGACGCGTCACCTGAAGCTCGAGCGGGAAATCAAGTCCGAAGAAAACATCACCAGCCGTGTCATCGACATGATCGCCCCGATCGGCTGCGGCCAGCGCGGTCTGCTGGTTGCCCCGCCGAAGACCGGCAAGACAGTGATGCTGCAGAACATCGCCCACGCCATCACCGCCAATCACCCGGAAGTTGTGCTGATTGTGCTGCTCATTGACGAGCGCCCGGAAGAAGTTACCGAAATGACTCGCACCGTCAAAGGAGAGGTTGTCGCCTCGACCTTCGACGAACCGGCATCGCGCCACGTCGCAGTTGCTGAAATGGTCATCGAAAAAGCAAAACGCCTGGTTGAGCACAAGAAGGATGTGGTCATCCTGCTCGATTCGATCACCCGCCTGGCCCGCGCCTACAACACCGTTCAACCGGCCTCCGGCAAGGTACTGACCGGCGGCGTCGACGCCAACGCCCTTCAGAAGCCAAAGCGCTTTTTCGGCGCCGCGCGCAACATCGAGGAAGGCGGCTCGCTGACCATCCTCGCCACCGCGCTGATCGACACCGGCTCGCGCATGGACGAAGTGATCTACGAAGAATTCAAGGGCACCGGCAACTCGGAAATCCACCTCGACCGCCGCATGGCCGAGAAGCGGTTAACGTCAATCGCTCCGGCACCCGTCGCGAAGAACTACTACTCAAGCCCGACGTGCTGCAAAAGATGTGGGTTCTGCGCAAGCTGTGCTACCCGATGGATGACCTCGAAGCGATGGAATTCCTGCTCGACAAGGTCAAATCGACCAAGGGCAATCAGGAGTTTTTCGACGCGATGCGTCGGGGTTAAACCATACAAAAACTATTGCAAGCGCGTGATTTTTCGAAGATAATCACGGGCTTCCCAGATCGGCCAAATCCGCCGGTCGCTAGATTAAAGGACAAAAGATGAAAGCCGATATTCACCCGAACTACAAAGAAATCCAGGTCAATTGCTCCTGCGGCAATACCTTCACGACCAAGTCGACCATGAGCAAGGATGCCTTCCACGTTGAAGTCTGCTCCGCCTGCCACCCGTTCTACACCGGCAAGCAGAAGATTGTCGACACGGCTGGTCGCGTCGAGAAATTCAACCAGAAGTTCGGCGCCATGCGCGGCAAGTCGGCTGCCTGATCACCCCGAAATGCGTTATAAAAGGCAGCCGACTGGCTGCCTTTTTCATTTCCGGCCAACATGTCTGAATTAAGCATTCTGCTCCGTCGTGGCATCCGCCTGCCCCCAGCTGGCTGGATGCTCGCCGCCATGCTCGCCTTCTATGTGCTGGCCGGTCTGTTCGGTCGCGACCCGTGGAAGGGCGAGGACGCCATTCACATCGGTGCGGCTTGGCACATGCTGAACTTCAGCGATTGGCTGTCTCCGGACCTCGCCGGCCGCCCGTTCCACGAACCACCACTTTACTACTGGAGCGCAGCGCTGACCGGCAAGATGTTCGGCTGGCTGCTGCCCTTGCACGAGGCCATGCGCCTCGCCAGCGGGGTTTGGGTCACCTTGGCGTTGATGGGGCTGTACTACGCCAGCCGCGAGCTGTACGGTGAGGAATCTGCAGCTGCGAGCCCGATGTTGCTGGCGGGTTGTGCAGGTCTGCTCTTCCATGCCCACGATGCCCAGCCGATGCTGATCGCGCTTGCCGCCTATAGTGGCGCCTTGGGTGGTCTGGCCGCGATTGGACGCAAGCCAAGGCTGACAGGCATCTACTACGGCTTGGCCGTGGCCGGTTGCCTGCTCGGCACCGGCATTGCCCCAACGCTACCGTTACTTGCCATCGCCCCGGTTGCCTGGTGGCTATCCCCGGACCGTCCAAAGGCCTTGCACACACTGCTCATCGGCCTTGGCATCGCCACAGTGCTGATTCTGCCGTGGCCGCTGTTACTGCTCACCCTTGAACCTGCACGTTTTCATGGCTGGCTCGCCACTGAACTTGCACCGCTGAAGACACCGTTCTCCTTCGGTGGTGGCGGCCGCTTCCTGGCCATGCTGCCCTGGTTTGCCTTCCCCGCCATGCCGCTGGCGGCCTGGACCTTATGGACCCGTCGCAAGGAACTGACAACCCCTTCCTTCTTGTTGCCGCTTTCCTTCCTGCTGATCACCCTGCTGATGCTGGCCTGGGCCTTCCGCCCCCGGGAAATCCCGTCCCTATTGCTCTTGCCGTCCTTGGCTCTACTCGCCACACCTGGCACACTGGCCCTTCGTCGCGGCGCAGCCAATGCTTTCGACTGGTTTGCAATGTCGACCTTCAGCCTGTTCGTCGCTATCGTCTGGCTGGCCTGGTCGGCCATGGCGCTCGGCTGGCCAACAAAACTCGCCGAGCGGGCACTGATCCTGCGCCCCGGCTTTGTCGGCCACCTCAGTCTGGTCGCGCTGGTCATTGGCGTTGCAGCCACGGCGTGGTGGGTCTGGCTGATCATCACCGCTCCACGTTCGCCGTATCGCAGTCTGACGCACTGGACCCTCGGCTTCACGACATTGTGGCTGCTGGCAACGACGCTGATCCTGCCCTGGTTCGACTATGGCAAGACCTACCGGCCGGTCGCCCAGGCAATCGTCCAAGCCCTTCCCGCCGATCACGGCTGCCTGGCGGAACGCGGGTTGAGTGAAACCCAGCTGGCGTCGATGTCCTATTTTGTCGGCATCGAGCCGGTCGCCGAAGATTCCAAGGCCGGACAAGCTTGCAACTGGCTATTGGTAGTGGGCGATACCCGCCGCGAACTGGCAGCCCCGGACAAGCAGTGGAGCAAGGTCTGGGAAGGCAGCCGCCCGGGCGACCGCAAGGAAAAATTCCGCCTCTTCCGACGCTGAGTGCGTTGTATCCCCTTCGGGCTACAACGCCTTCATGCGGGCACTCAAGCCGCGGACTTGATCAGGAAGTGTTCGCGGTAATACTTCAGCTCATCGATGGACTCATAGATGTCGGCCATCGCCGTGTGCTTGCTCTTCTTCTTGAAACCCTTGTAAACCTCCGGCTGCCAGCGCTTGCACAGTTCTTTCAGCGTGCTGACATCAAGATTGCGGTAATGGAAGAAAGCTTCTAGGGTCGGCATGTAGCGGGCCATGAAACGACGGTCCTGGCCAATTGAATTGCCGCACATCGGCGAGTGCCCGGCCAGCGAATATTTCTTCAGGAATTCCAGTGCCTCGGCTTCGACAGCCGCTTCGTTCATCGTCGATGCCTTGACCTTGTCGATCAGGCCGGAACGACCGTGGGTTTTCTGGTTCCAATCATCCATGCCGGCGAGAATCTCGTCCGCCTGGTGCACAACCCAGGAGGGAGACTCGGCAACCATTTCCAGTTCGGAGTTGGTGACGACCATCGCCATTTCGATGATGCGGTCGCCATCCGGGTTCAAGCCCGTCATTTCCATGTCCAGCCAGACGAGGTTGTTTGCGTTGCCTGCCATATAATTGCCCGATTCCTTTAAAACCGTGATTTTCGCACAGCTTTCATCGACCTTCGTGACCGAAACCTTCAAGCTTTTCTTTCTGGCCTTCTTCGTGCTGACGCTCGCCACTCGTCTATGGCTGAAGCTGCGGCATATCCGCTTCGTCGCGGCCCACCGCGAAAATCTGCCGGCCGATTTCGCCGAGCGCGTGACACTGGACGCCCATCAAAAAGCGGCTGACTACACGGTAGACCGCAGCAAGGTTGCAGTCATCAGCACACTGATTGAGGCTGGATTTCTGCTGGCGCTGACCCTCGGCGGCGGACTCGCAGCCCTGCATGACTTTTGGGCGCCGCGATTCGACGGCCTGAGTTATGGACTGGTGATGATCTTCAGCCTGATGTTCATTTCCGGGCTGATCGATCTGCCGCTCTCCCTCTACAGCCAGTTCGTCATCGAAGCACGCCATGGCTTCAACCGAATGACCCTGACCCTGTTCATTACCGACCTGATCAAACAGACACTCCTTGGCATCGTCATCGGTGCCCCGGTGATCCTTGCCGTGCTCTGGCTGATGGGTGCGATGGGGCAATACTGGTGGCTCTATGTCTGGCTGTTCTGGAGCGTGTTCAATCTGCTGATCATGTTCGTCTATCCAACCTGGATTGCGCCGCTGTTCAACAAATTTTCGCCGCTCGAAGACGGCGAAATGAAGGCCCGCATCGAAGCCCTGCTCACCCGCTGCGGCTTCCGCTCGTCCGGCCTTTTCGTCATGGACGGCTCGAAGCGCTCCAGTCATGGCAACGCCTACTTCACCGGCTTCGGCAACAACAAGCGCATCGTTTTCTTCGACACCCTGCTCTCCCGCCTTCAGCCACCGGAAATCGAAGCCGTGCTGGCCCACGAACTCGGGCACTTCCGCAAGAAACATGTGGTTAAGCGCATGGTCCTGATGTTTGCCGCCTCACTCGGCTTTCTCTGGCTACTCGGCCAACTGATCGACTCGCCCTGGTTTTATGCTGGCCTCGGTGTCACTGCTCAAAATACTACGCTGGCGCTGATCCTGTTTTTCCTGGTCATGCCGGTATTCACCTTCCCGTTCACCCCGCTGATGAGTCACTTTTCGCGCCAGCACGAATTCGAAGCTGATGCCTATGCCGCCGAACATGCCGAAGCCGGCGATCTCACGCGCGCTCTGACCAAGCTCTATCAGGACAACGCAACAACGCTGACGCCCGACCCGCTGCATTCGCTGTTCTATGATTCCCACCCACCGGCAGCCCAGCGCATCGCGCACCTGCAAATTCAGGAGAAAACCGCATGAAACCGATCATAGTGCTTCTTGCTTCAGCCCTGATTACGCTACCCGCCCTGGCTGAACCATGGGGAAACGCCGACCCGAAGGTTGGCAAGGAACATCACGACAAGGCCTGCGTTGCCTGCCACGTTCGGCTTTACGGCGGAGATGGCAGCAAGATGTACACCCGTGACGGTCGTCTGCTGATGACCAAACTCGACGTCCTGCAACGCGTCGCCACCTGCAATTCACAGGTCAAGGCCGGCTGGTTCCCTGACGAGGAAGCGGAAGTGGCCGCCTACCTGAACCAGCAGTACTACCACTTCAAAGAATGATGGAAGGCCGCGTCATCGCCGCCCACGGTCGCCAGTACGTGGTTGAACTGGCTGACGGCAGCCTGCTGCCCTGTTTCCCGCGTGGCAAGAAAAGCGACGTTGCCTGCGGTGACCGCGTCGATATCAAGCGCACCTCGGAAGATCAGGGTGTTATCGAGGCCATTCAGCCCCGCTCCAGCCTGCTCTACCGCTCCAATGAAATTCGCCAGAAACTGATCGCCGCCAATGTTGACCAGATTGTCATCGTGGTCGCGACCGAACCGGCCTTCTCCGATGAGCTGATCACCCGCGCCCTCGTCGCTGCTGAAAGCGAGGAAATCGAGCCGCTGATCGTCCTCAACAAATGTGACCTGGCCGACAAGTTGCCGGCTGCCCGCGAACGACTCGCTCCCTTGGTCGCCCTCGGTTACCGTGTCCTCGAGCTTTCAGCCCTCGACCACGCCGAAGACCTGCGCCCCTACCTTGCAGACCGAACCAGCGTCCTCGTTGGCCAATCCGGCATGGGCAAGTCCACGCTGGTCAATGCGCTGATCCCGGAAGCCAGGGCAGCGACCCGCGAAATTTCGCAGGCGCTCGATTCCGGCAAACATACAACGACCCACGCCGAGCTCTACCATCTGGATAACAACAGCCACCTGGTCGATTCGCCGGGCCTGCAGGAATTTGGCCTCGGCCATCTCGACCGCCAGGAGATCGAAATTGCCTTCCGCGAATTCCGTGACTATCTTGGCCAATGCCGTTTCCGCGACTGTCGACATGATCGGGAACCGGATTGCGCTTTGATCGCAGCGACCGCTGCAGGAAAAATCGACAAGACACGTTTTGCCACCTACCACCGTATTGTTGGCACACAAAGGACCAGCTAAGACCTGGGCGTTCTCCCTGAGTAGCCAATGAGGGTTTATAGAGATAGCAATATCCCCTTCAAAAGGTGATAATTCTGGCAAAGTCGCAAATGTTGCGCGACCGGAGAGAATAGATGGGCGCCCGCCAGCCGACCATATTGATTGTCGATGACACCCCCGAGAACCTCAGCGTTCTGGGTGAACTATTGCAGCCCACATATCGCGTACGGGCTGCAAACTCGGGACGGCGCGCCTTGCAGATTGCCTTGGGCGACCCTACCCCTGACCTGATTCTCCTTGATGTCATGATGCCGGAGATGGATGGCTACGACGTTCTCGCCGAATTGCAGGCCTCCAGCCTCACCCGAGGCATACCGGTCATTTTCGTTACCGCAATGGATGGCACAGAAGACGAGGAGCGCGGCCTTGACCATGGCGCAGTGGACTACATCACCAAGCCAATCCGGCCCAGCATCGTGTTGGCCAGGGTGCGTACCCACCTTGAACTCAAGCAGGCCCGCGACATTCTCAGCGACCAGAACAGTTTTCTCGAAGCCGAAGTCATTCGCCGCATGGGCGAAAACCAGCTGATTCAGGAAGTCAGTATCCACGCGCTGGCGCGCCTTGCCGAGACCCGTGACCCGGAAACTGGCAAGCACCTGCGCCGCACCCAGGAATATGTCCTGACACTGGCCCGGGCGCTGCGCGACCATCCCCGTTTCACCCGCTACCTCGATGACCGGACAATCAACGCATTGGCCCAGTCTGCGCCATTGCACGACATCGGCAAGGTCGGCATCCCTGATTACATCCTGCTCAAACCCGGCAAACTGACACCGGAAGAGTGGGAGATCATGAAAACCCACGCCGAATTAGGCAGCAATGCCATCGCGCAGGCCGAAGAGGATGCTGAGAAACCGGTCGAGTTTCTCGCCATCGCCAAGCTGATTGCTCGCTCCCACCACGAAAAATGGGATGGCAGCGGCTATCCTGACCAACTCGCTGGCGACGACATCCCGATTGCGGCACGGCTGATGGCGCTGGCCGACGTCTTTGACGCACTGACCTGCAAGCGGGTTTACAAACCTGCCTTTTCCTTCGATGACGCCTACCGCATCATCGTTGATGGCAGTGGCAAGCACTTTGACCCGGATGTTGCCGACGCCTTCATTCGGGAATATGAAAACTTCATCACAATCGCCAAGACCTACGCTGAATAGGCCATGCCCCCTACCCTGCCGGACTGGATATGGCTCGCTTTGAAGCGCAAGACACTGCGAATTCGAAACCCGTTCTCCGCTGAAGTCGCAAGTCCGTAGAAAACATCCGGCAATCGGTCACGCCAAGTAGCCAATACTCACTCATGCACACCATTCCATCCTCTACCCTTGGCGACATCATGACCAGCGATGTGCGCAGCCTGCCGCCGCAAGCAACGCTGGAGGACGCCGCCAGACTGATGGCCGCTGAGCACATTTCCAGCCTGCTGGTGATCGCCGATGGCGTGGCACTGGGCATCGTGACCGAAAGTACTATCCTCCGCGCCCTCCATGCCCACCACCCGCGGGAAACACGTCTCGATGCGATCATGTCGCATCCTCTGATCACTGCACCCTGCGATCTGGATCTGATCAGCGCCCGACGCCTGGTCGAAGATCGCAACATCCGGCATCTGGTGGTCGAAGATGCCAGCGGCAATGTGGCGGGGATTGTCAGCGACACCGACTTCCGCCTGCATCTGGGCACCGCAGCCTTCCGGCATCTCCGAACGCTGGAAGGCATCATGGATCGTCAGATTCCGAAACTTCCGCCTGATGCACAACTCGATCAGGCCATTTCCTGCATGATCGACAATGCGGCTGACTATCTGATTGTCAGCGAGGATGACAGCCCGCTTGGCATTCTGACCGAACGCGACATACCGCGCCTGCTCGACAAGTTCCTTACCCCGCAGAATATCCCCTTGCGGGACACCATGAGCGCCCCGTTGCGCAGCGTCAACGTAGAGACCTCGGTGACTGGTGCCCTGGAAGCGATGAACCGCTTCCGCCTCAGGCATATGATCGTCCTCGACAACAACGGAAAGATTCTCGGTGTTGTCAGCCAGCGCCGGCTATTCGAACAACTGGCCCTTGAGCGGCTGGAAAATGCCCTGCATCAGGTCCAGCAGGAGCGTGATCGACTTCGCCTGGAGGCCCACCTCCAGCTGGCACTTGATGTCGGTGGCGCCGGTAGCTGGGAATACCAGCACGACATCGACCATCACATCGTCAGTGACGGCATCCTTGCCCTGCTCGGATGCACCGTGGACGAAGCCCCGAGAACACTCGCCCAGTGGCAGGATCGCATCCATCCGGAAGACCGCCATCTGTTGCAGGACGCCGTCAGCAAGGTCAGCGCTAACAAGGCGATCTCCCAACAGCTCGAATATCGTATCCGCCATCAGGATGGGCACTGGTTGTGGATCGAGGATCGCAGTTGCGTCACCGAGCGCAATGTCGATGGCAGCCCGAAAGTAACTGCCGGCGTTCTGAACGACATTACCGAACGCGAGCTTGCCCGGCAGCAAATAACCCGCCAGAACCGTGCTCTTCGCCTGATGACCGGCGTTGCCCAGATCCTTGCACGCTATACCGACGAGCAGCAGATGCTGGCCGAAGTTTGCACAATCGTCGTCGAAATCGGTGGCTACCTGATGGCCTGGGTCGGCGAAGCAAAGCACGATGAAGAGAAAAGCATCGTGCCGACCGCCGAGTCAGGCATGACCCGGGACTACCTGAACCAACTGAACATTAGCTGGGCTGACGCCCCAAACGGCCAAGGCCCGACCGGGCGTGCCATCCGTACGGGCGTACCGAGCATCATTCGCGACATCGAAACCGATCCTTCATTCGCACCGTGGCGAGAAGCGGCGCAGCCGCTCGGCTTTCGCTCCTCGATCGCCCTTCCATTGCGTATCGAAGGGAAGATCGTTTGCGCCCTGAATCTTTACTCGACCAGAATCGATCCTTTTGACGATGAAGAAATCGCCCTCCTCTGCAATCTGGCCGGCGAACTCGGCGTCGGGATCAGCATGCAGCGATCGCGCCAGACCCTCGCGCACAGTGAAGAAATGCTGCTTCAGGCGCAACGACTGGCCCGACTCGGCCACTTCACCTTCGATGCGGCTACTGACACCCTGCGCGGCTCACCCACACACAACGAATTATTCGGCATTGAAGCCGGCATCGCAATCGACACCGACACCTGGCTGGCACTGATTCATCCCGATGACCGCAAGCGCATGGCCGACTACTCGCGGGACCACGTTTTCCGCGGCCGGCAGACCTTCGATACCGAATACCGCATCATCCGCCGCGATGATGGCCAAGAACGGTGGCTGCACGGTGCCGGCCAGATCGAAATCGGCCGTGATGGCCGGGTCGCCCGTCTGTTCGGCACCAGCCAGGACATCACCGAACGCAAGCAGTTCGAACAACGTCTGAGCCAGAACGAGGCCGCGCTGAAAGAAGCGCAGGCGATCGCCCACCTCGGTAGCTGGACACTGGACATCTCCAGCGACCACCTGACCTGGAGCGACGAGGTTTACAAGATATTTGGTGTCGCCAAAGATCAGCCGTTGCGAATTGCCGACTTTCTTGACCGTATTCACCCGGATGACCGCGATCGCGTGCTCGCCGACTGGAATGCTGCACTACAGGGACAGCCCTACGACAGCGAGCACCGGATCACGATTGACCAGCAGGTACGCTGGGTGCGCGAACGGGCGCATATCCGCACCAATGAAATCGGCGAAGCGGTCTCCGCGGTCGGCACCGTGCAGGATGTCACCGAGCGCCGGAAATCCGAGGAGCAATTGCGCAAGCTCTCGCTGGCCATCGAACAGAGCCCGCACAGCATTGTCATCACCAACCTCGCGGCCGAGATCGAGTACGTCAATGAAGCCTTTGTACTCAATACCGGTTATTCCCGTGACGAAGCCATTGGCAGCAATCCAAGCGTGCTGCACTCCGGAATGACACCCGGGGAATCCTATAGTGAGCTGTGGAATACCTTGAAACGCGGTGAAGTCTGGCATGGCGAATTCATGAACCGGCGCAAGGATGGTTCAATCTACGAAGAGTTTGCGATCATCTCGCCGGTGCGTCAGCCGGATGGACGAATCACCAACTATCTCGCGATCAAGGAAGACATCACCGAGAAAAAACGCATCCAGTCCGAGCTGGAGACCTACCGACAGCATCTGGAAAAACTGGTCGCCGAGCGCACCGAACAATTGAACCATGCCAAGGATGAGGCCGAATCGGCCAGCCGGGCAAAAACGGCCTTCCTGGCCAATATGAGCCACGAGATCCGGACACCGATGAACGCCATCATCGGCCTCACCCATCTTGCCCAGCGCAACACCAGCGATCCTGAACAGCACAAACGCCTGAGCAAGGTATCGGATGCCGCGCATCACCTGATGTCCATCATCAACGATGTGCTCGACATTTCGAAGATCGAAGCGGACAAACTGCTGCTCGAAAATACCGATTTCTCGCTGGCCCAGGTCTGCTCCACTGCCTGTGAGCTGGTCGCCCAGCGTGCTGAAGCGAAGCATCTGCCCGTGTCCTGCGTACTCGACCCGATGTTGCCCCCAACGCTGTGCGGCGATCCGCTGCGTGTCCAGCAGATTCTGATCAACTTCCTGTCGAATGCCATCAAATTCACTGATCACGGCACCATTCAAATCCGTGCGCATCTACTCGAACAAGCCGGAAGTAGCATCCTGATCCGCTGCGAAGTCAGCGACACCGGCATTGGCATCGCACCGGAAGAACAGGGAAGGCTCTTCCAGCCATTTGAGCAGGGTGACACCTCGACCACCCGTCGCTATGGCGGCACGGGGCTTGGGCTGGCGATCAGCCGGCGCCTGGCGGAAGCCATGGACGGCGAAATCGGTGTCGAAAGCGAACCCGGTCGTGGCAGCACCTTCTGGTTTACAGCGCGCCTATCGACTGTTGTTAGCGTAAGCCACTCTCCAGCGACCGCCCACCCTTCGAGCGCTCCCCAGCTTGGCGCACACATTCTGCTGGCCGAAGACAACGCGATCAATGCCGAAGTTGCCGGCGACCTGCTACATAGCGCCGGCTTCAAGGTCGATCTGGCGAAAGATGGGGCAGAAGCCCTGAGTCTTGCCCGCCGCCAACACTACGACCTGATCCTGATGGACATGCAAATGCCCGTCATGGATGGCCTGGAAGCCACCCGGCAGATCCGTACCCTGCCCGGCTGGGGAAAGATCCCCATCCTTGCCATGACCGCCAATGCTTTCGACGAAGACCGGGACACCTGCCTTGCCGCGGGCATGAACGACCACGTTGCAAAGCCTGTCGCACCGGATGTGCTTTACGCGGCACTGGCCCGCTGGCTGCCGACACGGTCGCTCAACCAGGTTTCGACCGAAAGCAGCCGCGATGCGCCGGATATGCTGGCCAACATCGCTGGACTGGATAGCCATTTCGGTCTTCAAGCAGTGCGTGGCCGACTGGACAGCTACCTCCGCCTGCTCGGCAAATTTTCCGAAAATCACCTCAATGATTTTTCAAGCATTCGTAGCAATCTTGTTGCCGGCAACCTCGATGAGGCACGCCGCCTGGCCCACTCGCTGAAAGGTGTCTCTGCCACGCTCGGAGCCGTGCAAATCAACAAGACCTCGATGGCGCTCGAACTGGCCATTAAGGAGGGGCGTCCGATCAGCTCGATCGAACCACTGATCGAGCAGACCGAAGATGCCTATCTGTCGCTCCACAACCAACTGACCATGCTCAAGGCCAATGAGCAGGCCGGTGCCAATGTGGGTGATGCCTCAGCCACCGCCGCCCTGCTCGAACACGTCCGGCGCGAACTGCAGCAAGGCGAAATCAGTGTTCAGGAACTGGTTCGTCAGCAGGCCAAAACCCTGCAACAGGTTCTTGGCCCAGCCTACCCGGAGTTCGAAGGACTGGTTTCATCGTTCGACTTCGAGGATGCCCTGGTTTTCCTCGATCAGTATCGGATCAGGTAAGACCTTGCCCGTCGAGCCAATGCCGCACCCCCAAGCCAGCGGCGTGGCCGCTGGACAGGCAGGCGGTGAGAAGATAGCCGCCCGTCGGGGCGTCCCAGTCGAGCATTTCCCCGGCACAGAAAACACCGGGGTGAGCACGCAGCATCAGGCGCTCGTCCAGAGCTTCGAAAGCCACACCGCCGGCTGTACTGATCGCCTCATCGATCGGCCGCGTTGCCACCACCGGTAGCGGCAGGGCCTTGATCGCAGCGGCCAGGCTGGCGGCAGCATTCAAGGTCTCTGTCGGGCAAAATTCCCTGAGCAGTGCTGCCTTGACGCCCTCGATACCGGCACGCCGGCGCAGATGGCTGGCCAGCGTATCCCGGCCACGTGGCCGGGAGAGTTCAAGCGTCAGCTTTTCCAGACTGCGGCCAGGCGCCAGGTCCAGCGTCAGCGCTGCCCGGCCATCGCGTTCCAGCCCATCACGCAGCGCTGCCGACAAGGCGTAGATCAGCCCACCCTCGATGCCAGTGGCGGTAATGTTGAATTCGCCTTGCTGCCGCTGCGCTCCCACCGAGGCAATCACTGCCTTGACCGGCTCACCGGCGAAACGCTCGCTGAAATAGGCACTCCAGGCCACATCAAACCCGCAATTGCTCGGTTTCAGTGGCGCCACCTGCACTCCGTGCTCGAGCAGCAGAGGCACCCAGGCGCCATCGGAACCCAGTTTGGCCCAGCTGCCACCACCGAGAGCAAGAACGACGGCATCTGCCTCGATATCGATGTCACCGGTTGGCGTCGCGAATCGCAGGCGGCCATCCTTCCAGCCAAGCCAGCGATGACGGACATGGAAATGCACGCCCTGGCTGCGCAGGCGATGCAGCCAGGCCCGAAGCAATGGTGCCGCTTTCATTTCGATCGGAAAAACCCGGCCGGAAGTGCCGACGAAGGTTTCAATACCCAGCCCGCGACTCCAGTCCCGCAGTTGGGTTGGCCCGAACACATCAAGCAGTGGTGCGATCTGTGCTGACCGCTGGCCGTAGCGACGGACAAAATCGACCAGCGGTTCGGAATGGGTGATGTTCATGCCCCCCTTGCCGGCCATCAGGAACTTGCGGCCAACCGAAGGCATCGTATCGAATACTGCCACCGCCACATTTTCTGCTGCGGCGATTACTTCAGCCGCCATCAAGCCTGCTGGTCCGCCGCCGATGATGACGACGCGCTTCGTCATGCTTCGTCGGCTTCGGCGTCCGGATCGTCGAGCAGCTCATCGGGGATTTCTTCCTCGTCGAGCGGGACAACGGTAACGGCAACATCGGGTTCGGTGCCGCCGCCGCCAAGAATGATGCCGCGCAGCGGCGAGATATCGGAAAAATCACGCCCGAAGGCCAGGGTGATGTGCTCGGTATCCGGAAGCAAGTCGTTGGTCGGATCGAAATCAACCCAGTCGCTGCCATCCTCCTGGCTGCCCGGCGAATACACCGACACCCAGGCATGTGAGGCATCGGCGCCAATCAGGCGCGGCTTGCCCGGTGGCGGGCGAGTCAGCAGGTAGCCGCTGACATAGCGGGCAGCCAGCCCCATGGCTCGCAGGCAGGCGATCATCAGGTGCGCAAAGTCCTGGCAGACGCCGCGCTTGTTCTCGAGCACCTCAAGCACCGGGGTGGACACCGTGGTTGCCTCGGGGTCGAAGGTAAATTCGCGAAAGATCTTTGCCATCAGCGCCTTGGCGCCGACCAGAACCGGCCGCTTCGGCGGGAAGCAGTCGGCGGCGTAGGCGGCCAGCTCGTGCTTGACCCGCACATGCGGGCTTTCAAACAGGAAGCGCGTGGCGTCAAGATCTTCCGGCAATGGGTCCGTCGAGTCGTAAGCCAGCCGGTCACGCACCTCTTCCCAGGGCAGGGACTTTTCCAGATCTTTCGGCAGATGCGGCATCACGGCAACGGTCATCACCGAACGGATGAAGAGCATTTCGTGCGGCGCATGGAAGGCAACCCAGGTCACCGGATTGCCGAAGGCATCGCGTCCGTCGCGTCGCCAGGTGGGGGCCGGCTCGATGTCGATGCGCTGTTCTTCCACCTGTTGCCATTCGAGAATGCGCGGAGAAAGGTGGAGTTGCTGCTGCGACAGGGAAACCCGGCTGCCATAGTCGTAGCGGGTTTCGTGCAGGACGCGGTAACGAACGGGATCCATGGTCAGACCGCCATCGTCTGCCGGCTGACATCGCCGACATGGGTGAAGTAGCGCATGCCCAGCGCGCCTGAGAGCTGCGATGCGGCGCTATCAAGACCTTGCAACAAGCTGGCAAGTTCTTCGCAGGGCGCCCATTCCTCCAGATTATCGAACTCGACGTTTTCCAGCCGCTCAAGATCAAACTTGTGCAGTCGCTCGAGCGCTTCGGCCAGCCCCTCACCGAAACTCACGCCAAGCTCGCGGGCCATGCGATCAAGATAACGCATCAGCACGCTGGCCTGGAAGACGACGCCGTGCGGGTTGCTGTCGTCGAACACCAGCAGGTCGATCACCGGCAGCAACTCCGGCTGACGCGAGTAGCGGGAGCGGTAGGTAATGATCGAATCAGACAGTTCGAGCAACCATTCCAGCGAACCGGCACCACGCGAAGATGGCATGCGCAGGAAATGAGCAACGCTCATCGCCAGGAACGAAAGCCGCTCCAGGCGCCGGCCGATAATCAGGAAACGCCAGCCGTCATCGCGTGTCATGTTGTCCATGGCAAAGCCGGTCAGCGACGAGGAAATACCGAGGACTCGGTCGAGGAAGGCGATGGCTTCGGTCAGCGTCGGATGCACTTTCAGTGCCGCCTGCTGGTCGCGCTGCAGGCGGTTCAGCGAATGCCAGTGATCGAGCGACAGGCGCTCGCGCACATGCGTCGCCGACCACATCAGGCTGCGGATATTGCTGGCCAAGCCACCCGGTTGCGCCGGGTCATAGATGGCCTCCAGCAACTCGTGCTCGCTGCCTTCCTTGACTTCACTGTCCTCGCCCAATTCCGGCAGTACCCCCAGATGCCGGGCCAGCTCCATCGCCCAGACGACGACCGGGGTTTTCTGACCACCGCCGACGACGACACGTGAAAGCGCGACGCGCAGCATGCGGGCGCTATCGTCGAATCGTTCGGAGTAGCGACCGAGCCAGAACAGGTTTTCCACCACGCGGGAGCTCAGATTGGCGCCCGCCCGGACCAGGTCGCGCACGCCAACCGACGGCTTGAGCATGGAGAACTGGCTGACTGGGCCATTGGTCAGCACCCAGCAATCCTTAGAGGCACCGCCGCGTTGCATCGAAATGATGCGCGTGCTGGCCCCGGTCGTCACCCGGGCCAAGCCACCCGGCATCACCGAATAGCCGTCCGGCGTCGTCACGGCGTAGGCGCGCAGGCCGACCGGACGAGCCAGCAGACGGCGCTCGTGCGCCCGGCTCCAGGTCGGCGCCTGCGACAGGTTGATCATTTCCTGAGCGACGTAGGCGTGCGGCCGTGCTTCGATGCGGCGCAGCATCTCTGCCCGCGCCTCACCCTTCAATTCATGCCCGAAGATCGGCTCCAGGTTCTGGGTCGGGTAAGCCGGCTTGATGACCAGGTCGTCGAAGTTTTCCTTGACGAAATCGAGGGCGGGCTTCTCGCCGCACCACCAGGTGGCGACCGACGGCATGGCCAGCTTTTCGCCCAGCAGGTGGCGGCAGATAGCGGGCAGGAAGCCCATCAGGGCGCCCGAAGCCAGCAGACCGCTGCCCAGCGCATTGGCGATGACGACGCGGCCAGCCCGCGCCACATTGACCAGACCCGGAATACCGAGCGCCGATTCGCCACGCAGTTCGAGGGGATCGCAGTAGGCATCGTCCTGACGACGCAGGATGACATGGACG
Source organism: Pseudomonadota bacterium (assembly GCA_018262195.1). Lineage (GTDB taxonomy): Bacteria > Pseudomonadota > Gammaproteobacteria > Burkholderiales > Rhodocyclaceae > Azonexus. The sequence continues at coordinate 41,098 of JAGTRS010000038.1, forward strand.
CGCTTCAGGCCACGCAAGGTCTTCAGATAGACCGTCTCGCCACGAACCGTCAGATCCTGCCCCTCAACCAGCGGAAAACCAAGATAGCGGGCCAGATAGGCGTGTTCAAAATACGTTTCGTTGTACGGTCCGGGGGTCAGCAGCACCATGTGCGGCTGTTCATCACCATCGAGCGGGGCCAGAGCTGTCAGGCCATCGAGTTGATCGCGGAAAAAGTCGGCAACGTGCTGAACGCGCAGGTCGCGGAACATTTCAGGAAACACCCGCGAGACAACCAGACGATTTTCCAGTGCGTAGCCCGCCCCCGAAGGCGCCTGCGTCCGGTCGGCAATAACCCACCAACGGCCGTTCGGCGAACGGGCCAGATCAACCGCGTAGTGGTGCAGCCAAATATCGCCGGGAGGTTTGATGCCCCGGCATGGCCACAGATAGCCGTGTTGCCCATAGACCAGCGCAGGCGGCAGCAGCCCCTCGGAGAGCAGCGTCTGGTCGCCATAGAGATCAGCCAGGATGGCGTTGAGCAAAGTCGCACGCTGCGCGACGGCAGCAGAAACCTCGGCCCATTCGTCGGGCGGAATGATCAGCGGTAGCGGATCGAGCGTCCATGGGCGGTCGGCGCCATTCGGATCGGCATAGACGTTGTAGGTAACACCATTTTCCTGAATCCGTTGCTCAGCAAAATCAAGACGACGGCGCATGTCGTCCGGCGCAAGCGCATCGAGATGGTTCAGGAACTGCTTCCAGTGTGGACGCACTGTCCCATCCGCCGACAACATTTCATCGTAACGGCGGGGGCTATTGGGGTAAATCGCGAGGAGGGTGCGAGCCATTTAATCTTTTATTAGCGAAAACAGGCCGTTTCCGGCCTGTTTTGCGGTCAACCCGAATTTTTCATTAGAACCGACGCAAGTCTAACGTAAACGGGTGCTCGGCGCTGATCTCCGGCGCCTTGACCTGCATCTTGCCCGGCGTGTGACCGAAGCGGAAGAAGCGCGCCAGACGGCGGCTTTCAGCCTCGAAAGCATTGACCGGGAAGGTGTCGAAACTGCGCCCGCCCGGATGCGCCACGTGGTACTGGCAACCACCCAGCGAACGTTGCATCCAGGTGTCGACGATGTCGAAGACCAGCGGCGCATGGACGCCGATGGTCGGATGCAGACAGGACTCCGGCTGCCAGGCGCGGTAACGGACGCCGGCGACGAACTCGCCATTGATGCCGGTATTCTGCAGCGGCACCGGAACGCCATTGCAGGTCAGCACATAACGGTCGGGCGCCATGCCCTTGATGCGGACCTGGACGCGCTCGACCGAGGAATCGACGTAGCGCACCGTGGTGCCGGCACTGCCCTCCTCGCCCATGACGTGCCAGGGTTCGAGGGCGTGACGCAGTTCGAACTCCATGCCCTTGACGGCGAAATCGCCGTATTTCGGGAAGCGGAATTCGAAATGCGGGGCAAACCATTCAGCCTTGAACGGATAGCCGGCTTCGGCCATTTCCTGCATGACGTCCTTGAAGTCCTGCTCGGCGTAGAACGGCAGCATGAAGCGGTCGTGCAGCTCGGTGCCCCAACGGGCCAGGCGGGCCGGCTCGTAAGGTGTTTCCCAGAAGCGGGCGATCATGGCGCGGAGCAGCAGTTGCTGGGCCAGCGACATGCGGGCATGCGGTGGCATTTCGAAGGCACGCAGCTCAAGCAGGCCAAGGCGACCGGTCGGGCCATCCGGCGAGTAGAGCTTGTCGATGCAGAACTCGGACCGGTGCGTGTTGCCGGTCACATCGGTGAGCAGGTTGCGCAGGATGCGGTCGATCAGCCACGGCGGAACATGGCCGCCTGGCTGCGGAATCTGCTTGAAGGCGATTTCCAACTCGTAGAGCGAATCGTTGCGGGCTTCATCGACACGCGGAGCCTGGCTGGTCGGGCCGATGAACAGGCCTGAGAACAGGTAGGACAGGCTGGGATGATTGTGCCAGTAAGCGACCAGGCTCTTCAGCAGATCCGGCCGACGAAGGAAGGGCGAATCGTTCGGCGTCGCGCCGCCAAGCACGAAGTGGTTACCACCGCCGGTACCGGTGTGGCGACCATCGACCATGAACTTTTCGGTGGTCAGGCGCGAGTAATAGGCCGACTCGTAAAGGTGCGTGGTCTGGTCGACCAGTTGATCCCAGCTCTTGGCCGGATGGATATTGACTTCGATGACGCCGGGGTCGGGCGTGACGCGGAAGTGCGTCATGCGCGGATCGGACGGCGGCTCGTAGCCTTCCATGATGACCGGCATCGACATCTCTTCAGCCGTCGCTTCGACGGCGGCGACGATTTCGAGGTAGTCGTCGAGCTTCTCGGTCGGCGGCATGAAGACGTAAAGGCGACCATCACGCGGCTCGGCACACATGGCCAGGCGGGTGATCCAGCCGGCCGATTCCTTGAAGCGGGGCATGGTATCGGTCGGCTTTTCCCACGGCCGCAGCTTGCCATCGCCGGTCACAGAAGCGGCTGCACCCTTGCCAGCAGCGGAACTGCCGGGGCGGTTCTGCATCTGCGGCTCACGGGAGCCAGTTTCGCCGCTGACGCGGGCTCGCAGGGCAGCCCAGCTGGCCAGCGGATCGGTCGCCATTTCGGCATCGGGCGGATTGACGTAGGGATAGTCGCTCGTTGCCGTCCAGGGCTGCGAGTCGTAAGGCAGGCGATAACCCATGGCTGAATCGCCGGGGAACAGGTAGCAGCGCTCGGAACGCAGGAACCACGGGCCGGTCTGCCACTGATTCCAGACATTCTTCATGATCGGCAGGACGTGACCGACAGTGTAGGTCATGCCCTGAGTGAACACCTTCATCAGGCGTTCGCGCTCCATGGCGTCATCGACGCGGGAATCGAAGGGATCAACGTTGCCCGGCAGGCGACGCTCGCGCCACATGTAGTAATAGACATCCTCGAAGGCCGGGAAGACGTAGTCCGAAGTCATGCCGAGCCGTTCGGCGACACGCTTGAGGAAGCGCTGGGCGTGTTCGGCCGTGGCGCCGTAATTGACGCGTTCGTTGGCGTACAGCTCGGGCGCATTCCAGATCGGCTCGCCATCCTTGCGCCAGAAGCAGTTCAGCGACCAGCGCGGCAGTTGCTCACCGGGATACCACTTGCCCTGGCCAAAGTGCATCAGGCCGTTCGGAGCATATTTGCTGCGCAGGCGATGGAAGATGTCGGCGGCAAAGATCCGCTTTGTCGGGCCGAGCGCGGCCGTATTCCATTCGGCGCCATCCGGGTCATCCACAGCGACGAAGGTCGGCTCACCGCCCTGGGTCAGGCGGACGTCGAGTTTGCCCAGCGTGTCGTCGATCTGGTGACCGAGGCCTTCGATGGCCGCCCACTGCTCATCCGTGTAGGGCTTGGTAACACGCGGCGCTTCCCAGATGCGGGTGACCTGCATGTGGTGCGAGAACTCGGTTTCACATTTGTCGATGCCACCGGTGACCGGTGCGGCGGAACCGGGTTCCGGCGTGCAGGCGAGCGGGATGTGGCCTTCGCCGGCAAACAGGCCGGAGGTCGGATCGAGGCCGATCCAGCCGGCACCCGGCAGATAGACTTCGGCCCAGGCATGGAGGTCGGTGAAGTCGGCTTCCGGGCCGGACGGGCCGTCGAGGGACTTGACGTCAGCGGTGAGCTGGATCAGGTAGCCGGAGACGAAACGGGCGGCGAGGCCGAGGTGGCGCAGCACCTGCACCAGCAGCCAGGCTGAGTCGCGGCAGGAGCCGGAACGCTTGGTCAGCGTCTCTTCCGGTGTCTGGACGCCCGGTTCCATACGGATGGTGTAGCTGATGGCCTTTTGCAGATTGGCATTGAGGGCAACCAGGAAATCGACGCTGCGTACCGGCTCTCGAGAGATACCGGCCATGTACTTCTTCAGTTCAGGCGTTTCCGGCAGCTTGTGCAGGTAAGGCGTCAGTTCATGGCGTTCCCAGGCCTCGTAGGCGAAGGGAATTTTCTCGGCATGCGGCTCGAGGAAGAAGTCGAAGGGATTGATGACCGACATCTCGGCGACCATGTCGACCTCGATGCTGAATTCGCGGGTTTTTTCCGGGAATACCAGGCGGGCGAGATAGTTGCCCTGCGGGTCCTGCTGCCAATTGACGAAGTGCTTTTCCGGCCCGATCTTCAACGAGTAGGACAGGATACGAGTCCGCGAATGCGGACAGGGACGCAGGCGAATGACCTGCGGACCGAGATTGATCAAGCGATCGTAGTTGTAACGAGTAACGTGATTCAGTGCGACATGGATGGACACAAGCTTGCTCCAGGCAAAATGACTGTAGGCTTAAAAGCAAGACGCGAACCAGCTTGCAAGCCCTTGTTTTTCAATACCCCGGATTATTGCACGCACCTCGTGAAGGCCTGATGAAATGGCACGCGCACTGTTGTGGTGCAATCACGAGGCTTGGCACCAACCCGAAAACTCATGAAAGCTTGACGAAGCCATCCGCATCAAGCGTTACGAACGGGTTGTAGCAAACTTCCCACAAAAAGCCGTCCGGATCAGAGAAATACCCGCGAAAGCCTCCCCAGAAAACTTTTTCCGCCGGTCTGACCAAGGTCGCGCCAAGCGCCACGACCTGATCCAGCGTCGCGATCACATCAGCCTCAGATGGCTCATTGTGGGCCAGCGTAAATCCCGCGAAGCCGTTCCCCACGGGGTTTACCGACGCATCATCGGCCAGCGCCTCTCGCTGGAACAAGGCAAACGCCACAGAGCCGGCCTGAAAGAAGGCAATCGCCTCCTGGCTGGACGAAGACTCCTGCCAGCCCAAGGCCTTGTAGAAAGCCCGGCTGCGGGCCAGATCGGATACACCAAGAGTAATGAAGCTGATGGTTTGTTTCATCGCGATGAAAGATCCCAAAAATAGTGAGCAGTGACTGTCTGACCAAGCCTCGGCCTTGCTTGCTGCCCGACTTGGGCTTGACCGATAATCCGGGTTTTAAAGAAACCTGATGCACCTGCCGGCATCGGGCATTGCACAATGAACGAATCTACACCCTACAAAATTAAATACGAGGTTTATCCGGAAGGCGACCTCTTTATCGCCCGTTGCCTGGATCTCGATGTGGCCAGCGATGGTGAAACCGATGAAGAAGCGGTTGCCAACCTGCGAGAGGCCATTGAGTTGTATTTTGAGCGCAATGCGGAAGCCATGATCCGTGAGCATGAAGAGGACAACTAGGTCTCCTCTCTTTCCGGGCGACTACTCTGGGTCTGGCGACAGATGACCCCGAACAGCCAGAAGATCCGCTTTCTGCGCCAACGCATTCCTGCCTTCGAGTGCGTTCCCGGCTGCCACGATTGCTGCGGCCCCGTGACCGCATCCAGTGAGGAAATGGCCCGCCTTCCACTCAAGACGGAAGCAGAGCATGCGGCGGCCCTGGCCGAACTGAGCTGCCCGCATCTTGGGAAAAAAGGCTGCGAGGTCTATGCCGAGCGCCCGCTGGTCTGCCGCCTGTTCGGCACGACGCCGCGGCTGGCCTGCCCGAATGGCAAGCGCCCCGAGGCCATGATCGACCCTGCCGTCGAACAACAGATTTACGACTACTTCAAATCGACCCGCCACGTTCTGGTTTGAAGCGTCGGCATTGCCCGGCAAGCTCCCATCCACCGCAATAGAGTCTTTCAGCCATCTGGAACGAGTGATCCCCGGCCTATTCGATTCAAGTTGAAAAGCCGGCAAAAAAAGACGAACATGCCGCCCCTTCCCAGAATCTTCTGAGCGCACCTCCAGCGCCGGATTTGAGAAGCCACCCCCTACCCGATCCGCAGACAGGCCATGACCTTCAAAGACAGTTCGTTGCAATTCCAGATCGTCGACATCACGACACTCAAAGCCGATGCCAAACATGCCCGGCAGAATATCAACGAAGACAACCTGAAGGGTCTGGTCAACTCGATCGAAAAGATCGGGGTGATCCAGCCCATCGTCGTTCGTCCTGCCGATGCCGCGGGGAACTACACGGTGATCGCTGGCGAACGGCGTCGCCAGGCAGCGATCATTGCCGGTGAAAAAACCGTACCCGTTGTGGTCCGCGCTTGCGCCCCTGACGAAATGCTCAAGGTTCAGGTCTTCGAGAACATCGGACTCGGCGTGCGCTCGGCACTCGAACCACGCGACATGGCCAACGCCATACAGACGATCTCCGAACAATTCGCGACCCTGGAAGAGGCCGCACAGTACTTTGGCCGCGCCCCGACCTGGCTCAACCAGGCCACCGCTGCCGCCAACCTGTCTGAAAAAGTCACCGCCCTGCTCGACTCGGGCAAGATTTCCAGCACCGGCACCGCGGTCCAGCTGGAGAAACTGGCCAAGAAGAACGAGGCCAAGGCCGAATCGCTGATCGACCAGATCGAGCAAATGCCCGAAGGCGAAAAGGTCTCGAAGAAGGTGGTCGACAATGCCCTTTCCGAAGAAACCGGTCGCCGCAAGAAAACCGAAGACGCTGCACCCGCTGCCGAACCGGCCGCTAAGACAGCCCCCCAGGCCTCGGCAGGAACCACCGTTTTGCCTTGGGAGGATGAGCCTGCCCCAGCCCCTGCGGCGGCCCGCAGCAAGGTCAGCCCGGGCAAGGTCAAGCTGGTCGCCGAACTGCTGGGCATGAATGAAGAGGACGAAGAGGAAATCCTCGTTCGGCTGATCGATGAATTCCTGGCCATGAGGAACGCCTGACGCACTCCCTTGCACCTGGCGATCAAAGCTTGCAGCTAGCGAGCTTGCCGCGCCCCCAACCCGTACCCCGTATAATTCGCGTTCCCGGGTTCCGCCCCGCTACCGATTGCCTGCCATGTTCAAATCCTTGAAACCTTGTCGGTTTTTGTTGCTGACTGCGGCCATGCTTGCCGCATGCGGCGAGGTCGAGGATACGCGGCCGGGGCAACCGGTAAAGCAGCGCCAGATGGCGTTCAAGGAGATGGTCAAGGCTTTCGAGCCGATGGGCGTGATGCTGCGCGACGGGCGCTACGAGGCCGATAAATTTACCGTCCAGGCCGAGAGACTGGTGGCAAAACGCGATGCACCCTGGTCACATTTCGGGCCGGACACCAACTACCCGCCAACCAAGGCGACGCCGGACGTCTGGAAACAGCCGGAACAGTTCGAAAAGGACAAACAGGCTTTCATCGCCACCACCGACACCCTGCTGACTGCTGCCAAGAGCAAGAACAAGGCACAGGTGGAAGAGGCCTACGAGGCCGTTCACCAAGCCTGCAAGACCTGCCACAAGCAGTTCAAGGAACGCTGAGAGTATTCGCATGTTGAGACTGACCGAACTGAAGCTGCCACTCGATCACGCCAAGGATGCTCTGCGCCCTGCCATCTGCCAGCGTCTGGGTATTGCCGATGCTGACCTGACCAGCTTTACGATCTTCAAGCGCAGCTACGATGCCCGGAAAAAATCGGCGATCACGCTGATCTACACGCTGGATATCGAAGTCAGCAATGAAGCGGCTTTGCTCAAGAAATTCGCCGAGGATCGCCACGTCGGCCCGACGCCGGACACCCAGTACAAGTTTGTCACCCACGCCCCGGCTGACCTGAAGACGCGCCCGGTGGTCATCGGCACCGGCCCCTGTGGCCTGCTGGCCGGTCTGATCCTGGCCCAGATGGGCTTCAAGCCGATCATCCTTGAACGCGGCAAGGCCGTGCGTGAGCGGACCAAGGATACCTGGGGTTTGTGGCGCAAAAACAAGCTCAACCCGGAATCGAACGTCCAGTTCGGCGAAGGCGGCGCCGGCACATTCTCGGACGGCAAGCTGTACAGCCAGATCAAGGACCCGCAACACCACGGCCGCAAGGTGCTCGAAGAGTTCGTCAAGGCGGGTGCGCCGGAAGAGATCATGTACGTCAGCAAGCCGCACATCGGCACCTTCCGGCTGGTCAAGATGGTCGAGAACATGCGGGCGACGATTACCGAACTCGGCGGCGAAGTCCGTTTTGGCAGCAAGGTCGAGCGCCTGGTCATCGAAAACCATCAGGTTCGTGGCGTCGTGCTGGCGGACGGCGAAACCATTGCCACCGAGCATGTCGTCCTCGCCGTCGGCCACAGTGCCCGCGATACCTTCCAGACGCTCTACGATCAGGGCGTTTACATCGAGGCCAAGCCATTCTCCATCGGTTTCCGCGTCGAGCACCCGCAGGCCATGATCGACAAGGCCCGCTTCGGCCCCAATGCCGGCAACGAAATCCTCGGCGCCGCCGACTACAAGCTCGTGCATCACTGCGCCAATGGCCGCGCCGCCTACAGCTTCTGCATGTGCCCGGGCGGCCAGGTCGTCGCCGCCACCTCGGAAGAAGGCCGCGTCGTCACCAACGGCATGAGCCAGTATTCACGCGCCGAACGCAACGCCAACGCCGCGCTCGTCGTCGAAGTCAAACCCGAAGACTTCCCGGGTGACTACAAGACCAACCCGCTGGCCGGCATCGACTTCCAGCGGCAATGGGAATCCGCCGCCTTCGTGGCCGGCGGCAGCACCTACGCCGCCCCCGCCCAGCGCGTCGGCGACTTTCTCGCCGGCCGGCCATCCACCCGACTGGGCGAAGTCGATCCCTCGTACCAGCCAGGCGTACACATGACCGACCTGTCGAGCTGCGTTCCACCCTACGTCATTGAAGCCCTGCGCGAAGCCATTCCCGCCTTCGACAAACAGATTCGCGGCTTCGCCATGGCCGACGCCGTGCTGACCGGCGTCGAAACCCGCACCTCCTCGCCAATCCGCATCAAGCGCGGCGAAGACTACCAGAGCATCAATACCCGCGGTCTATATCCAGCCGGAGAAGGTGCCGGCTACGCTGGCGGGATTCTTTCGGCGGGGGTTGATGGCATCAAGGTGGCAGAAGCGCTGGCGCTGTCGATAGCAGGGAATCGCTGAACTTCGGCTTTGTGCCCTTAACAGACGGTCGGTGATTAGAAAAGCGGACACGCAACGTCGGAGCTTAGGCCGCAGCCAATTAGGGACGAAGGCCTTCGGTGAGAGGTTAGGCGGCCGTGTGCCCTTGGCGCCGCAGGACGAGATGCGAGGCCTTCTCCGAGGCCACAAACTCAATGCATTCGTATCCCAAAGCCCGCAAGTCAAGCCCTTCGAACAGCGACTCTCCCCGGCCGAGCAGGACCGGCGCGATAGCAATGTGCAGCTCATCAATGAGGCCGGCACGAAGATATTGCCGGATTGTGTTCGGCCCACCGCCGATACGCACGTCCATTCCGGCAGCGGCCTCGCGTGCACGTTCGAGCGCCTCGAGAATGCCTCCTGTTATGAAGTGGAACGTTGTGCCGCCTTCCATCTCGATGGGGGCACGAGCATGATGGGTGAGAATGAAGACTGGAACGTGATACGGTGGATTGTCCCCCCACCAGCCCTTCCAGTTTGTGTCCGGCCAGTCCCCGCGAATGGGACCGAACATGTTCCTCCCAAGAATCCACGCCCCGACATTCTGAAAGCCACGGGCGGCGAAATCATCGTCAACCCCGGTCGTGCCGTCTTCCTTGCCGAACAAGGCACGCTGCAACGTGCGTGTTGGGAATAGCCACTGATGCAGTTCCATCCCGCCGACGCCGAGCGGATTGTTGATGTCTTGATTCGGACCTGCTCCGTATCCGTCGAGCGAGATGGTGAAGCCCTCCACGCGAATTCGTGTCATTTTTTGCCTCCGTTTAGACGCCTTCCTGAGGACGTACCGTCATCCTGAGACTGGGTCATCTGTTGGCGAGTGCCAAACTCAGCATCTCCCAACCGTTTTTCGGACGTAGGCGTGGGTTGCTCAGTATTGAGCTGCGGGGCTCGCTCAGTGCTTTTTGTACGCACTCGGCCACGCTTGAACACTGCTTCAACGCAACCGGATTTGATAGTGAGTTTGCTCATTTCGAGACCAGCTCAGGGCAACTCGACGATACAGAAATAATCGGGCTCGCCGAACAGCATGCTCACGAAAACTCGGCCAGGATTGCACAGCAGGCATTCCCGGATGTCTTCAGCACCGCTGGGCAGTACATCTACCCCAAGCTCAAAGACGTGGTTGCCCTCACTCACGAGGCCGCTTAGCAGGTCTTCCGCGTTCAAGTAGCTATCAGCTTCCGTGTGGACAGTCCCATAGGCGTATTGCTCAGGCTTGTCATGGCTAGGGACGAGCGCAGCGAGATAGAACATGATGACGTCCTTGAGTAGGGAGCGATGACTATAAGCAAGTTCTCGTCACCTTGGCAAATGAGACAATTCGCACCAATGAATTGCGAATTGAACCGCTAGGGGAATGAATTTTGGACGTTGTAGCTGTAATCGACTTTGAAACGACAGGGTTGTCCCCCGCGCAGGGTGACCGTGCGACTGAAGTAGCGGCCGTCATCCTCGAAAACGGCAAGGTCGTGGACCGCTACCAGAGCTTGATGAACGCCGGCGTACGCATCCCTTCGTTCATTGAAGCGCTCACTGGAATTTCAAACGCGATGATTCGACAGGCGCCAACGGCGGCCAACGTCATGCAAGAAGTGTCAGACTTCGTTGGCGATATTCCCCTCGTTGCACACAATGCCTCATTCGACTGCAAATTCTGGGATGCGGAGGTGGCGCGCATCAATCTCACCAGACGGCAGGAATTTGCATGCTCACTGCTGCTCTCGAGGCGACTCCTCCCGCTGGCCCCAAGCCACAAACTCGGTGCCCTCGTTGAATTCGCCAACCTTCCCATAGCAGGTCGTGCTCACCGCGCTTTGGCCGATGCTGAGATGGCGGCCAGCCTGTTGACGCACCTGGCCTATGAGTTGCGGAGCAGGTACGGGATTCGTCAGGTGACGCATGAATTGCTTCGCAAGATTCAAGGCGTTCCCAAGGCTAAGGTCGACCAGGTCCTGGCAAATCATCAACAGGCTTAGTAGTTGAGCATGCAAAAACCACTGCTCTACACCTACCGCCGATGCCCATACGCAATGCGAGCAAGAATGGCGCTCTTGGTCGCTGACATAGACTTCGACGCGCACGAGGTATCGCTACGAGACAAGCCTGCGGAGATGCTGGCACGTTCACCAAAAGGCTCGGTTCCCGTCATGCTTCTGCCGGATGGCAGCGTATTGGAGCAAAGCTGGGACATCATGCGCTGGGCGCTGAACCGGGCCGCAACCAAGAACTGGTGGGAGCCAGCGCAATCGATAGAAAATCTCGAGTGGCTGGCCAGGAATGACAGTGTGTTCAAACACCATCTCGACCGGTACAAATACCCGGAGCGTTACAACGAGACAGACCGGGCTGGACATCGTGAAAGTGCGCTCTCGGCATTTCTCAAGCCGCTAAACAGTCGGCTGGAACAGAGCAGATTCCTTGGCGGACGCGAGCCTTGTGCAACCGACCTTGCGCTCTTCCCGTTCGTGCGGCAATTCGCTGCTGTAGAGCCAGCTTGGTTTGAAGTGTTGCAACTGCCTGCGCTACAGGCATGGCTTGCTTACTGGCTTTCAAGCCCTTTGTTTCTCCACTGCATGCACAAACTACCCGGCCAAACGACTGTGCCATTTCCATCGTTAGGGCACTAGGTGTCGCTGGTATCCTTACGGCCCCGCGCAACACCGTTCACTTAATGACCGATTCAATAGTTACATGGATAGCAGCTCAGTCACCCGATGTACGAGCCGAGCTAGAGAATCTCATCGATTACCGCCCAGAGCCTGAGTTCTTGCAATTGCTATCGGAGTTGATACCGGTCGTGCCTTGTCCGGGGCTTGTGGACCTCTATTACGACATCTGGTACTGCATTCCGAGCCGCTTGGCCTTGAGAATCGCGGTGACGCAGGTACATAACCAGGACGAACTGGCGCAGTACCTGACGATTGCCGAGCGTGTGCTGGTTGATGCCGTATCGTGTGCAGAATTTGAGAGCGAGTTGTCTGATGCTGACGATGTTGAAGAGGTTGTTTTCTGGCTGAAGCGTCGGTCTGGGCGCTAGATTAGAAGCATCCAAAGGCATATGTTGAGCGTTTTTTGGCTGAGCGGAATTGGTAAGAATCGAGCAAAGAGGCATGAATAAATTCAATAACAGAAATCTTCTATTGGTTGCAGCCGCCTTTCTCGGCGGAAGCGTACTTGCTGATGAACATGGCCACATGCATCACAAGTTCCCGAAGGACGTTGATGCCTTCCATTCTGTTCTGGCACCAGTTTGGCATGCTCGTCCAGGAGCTGAACGCCTGCAGGATGCCTGTGCCAAGGCTGGCGAAATGACAACATTGGCCAATGGGATTCGCTCAATAAATGCGTCGCAGCTTATGGCTTCAATTTCTGTGCTGAAAGTAAAGTGCGATAGTGACAAGGGAGGAGTGGATGCAGCCTTGTTCGACGTTCATGAGGCATTCCACCACCTCATCAATATGCGGCCAGACTCTCCAAAACGCTAACCCAGTTGGCGAACTTCTCTTATAACTTGTTGCCCGAAGGCAACGGAACCTGAAAACTGGCGGAAACACCATGCAAAATCTGACTTTCAAAATCACAGGCCTGAAAGACGAGTCCTGTGTACGCACCTTGGCTAATGCGATTCAAGACCTACCAAATATCGGCCACATCGAGATTTCGCTGGAAAAAGGAGAAGCAAGCATCGAGCACGGCAAATTCGTTAGTCCTGATGACATCACTCAGGCCATCGTTGATGCTGGATTTGAAGCTGAATGCTTAAGTTGAGTAGCTTCTATTTATCGTCGGTCATCACTTCAATCTTCCGTGCTCCCAACAGTCGAGTTGCCAGACTTGAAATGCCAACACGAGGGCCTCGATGAAGCCGAATGGCTGCTTTGTGCTACCGACTTAACCGGCCGCTCATGGCATGAGCGCTCAGAGACTCACGCGAACTGCCCTGCAACCCAGCCCGACGACCACGCCCACTGGAAGTTGTAGCCGCCCAGCCAGCCGGTCACATCAACGACTTCGCCCACAAAGAAGAGCCCCGGTACAGTCTTGGCCTCCATCGTCTTCGACGACAGCGCATCGGTAGACACACCGCCCAGCGTGACTTCCGCCTTGGCAAAACCGAGCGTACCGGCAGGCATCAGCGGCCAGGCGTTGAGGCGGCCTGCAACCATCTCCAGATCACGCCGACTCAGTTCGCTGATCGGACGAGTCACCAGTTTTTCGCCGCCCTGCAGCGCACACCATTCGTGAGCAAAACGCCGGGGCAGCCTTTCTGCCAGCAGGTTTGGGAGATGCACCCTGCCCTGCCGGTGTTCTTCCAGCCAAGTGCCGGCATCTAGCCCGGGCAGCAGATCGATTTCGACGGGCTGCTTCTTGCCTTGTCGATATTCCTGCATCTGCCAGTAGCTGGAAATCTGCAGGATGGCCGGGCCGGAGAGGCCACGGTGAGTTATCAGCACATTCTCCCGGAACTGCGCATTTTCAAACTGGGCGACAGCGTCGAGCGTCGCGCCAGCCAGAGGCTTCATCGGATCGAGCAGTTCCGGCGCCAGCGCCAATGGCACGAGGGCAGGTTTGGGTGCGATGACCGGAATAGCGAATTGTTCGGCCAGACGGTAGCCGAACGGACTGGCGCCGATTTTTGGAATAGCCAACCCGCCGGTGGCAACAACCAGCGACTGACAGGAGTAGGTGCCGTTATCGGTCGCAACGACATAGCGCTTCACCGCCTCGCCCTCGTTCCGTTCGATATGCTTTACCGCGCAGGGGAAGGCCCATTTAACGCCCCGGTCGTCGCAGGCGTCGCGCAGCATGTCGATGATCTCTTCGGCCGATTCGTCGCAGAAGAGCTGGCCGTGTTCGCGCTCATGGTAGGGAATACGGCGCTTTTCAACCATCGCAATAAAGTCGAACTGGGAGAAACGGGCAAGTGCCGAGCGGCAAAAATGGGGGTTCTGCGAAAGATAGTTTTCAGCGCTGACCGTTCGATTGGTGAAGTTGCAGCGCCCACCGCCCGAAATGCGGATGCGTTCGCCCAGCTTTTCCGCATGATCAACGAGCAGAACTTGCCGACCGCGAGTAGCCGCCTGGGCGGCGCACATCAGGCCAGCGGCGCCGGCACCGATGATGATGACGTCAAAATGCATTGGGATCCGATTCAAGAAATAGCGTGCAATGAAACGCGGCGGATTTTAACACCGCGGTTCTGGCCCCTTCGAGCAGCCCGCTTTCTTGAATAAACGAGCCTCGTCCGAGAAAGCAGCGCTTCACGAAATATTGTTACGGAATTGATAAATGCCAACCGCAAAACCTATTATTTCAGGTATTTTTAAAAGAAGAGTACATCGGAGAGGCCGTTTGGAACGATCTGTTTCAAACGAATGTTTGCCGAAGGTATCTGCTAAAGAGTTGATAAAAATCAACAAATCAGCATTGCTGCATTGCAGCAATTATGCAAAAACACTGTTACAATCGATTTGCTGTAATTATTAATTTTCTCTTCTAGGAGCGTCCGATGTCTATCAATCCCGAGCAGTTAGCCGCCGCCAACAAGGCCGCCATTGATTCTCTGTTGTCCGTTGCCAATACCGCCCTGGCTTCCGCCGAGCGTATCGCCACCCTGAACCTCGAAACCGCCCGCTCCGTTATCGAAGACTCCGTCTCCGGTGCCAAGGCTCTGATGGGCGCCAAGGATCCGCAGGAAGCCATCTCCATTCAGGCTTCCCTGACTCAGCCGAACGTCGAGAAGGCCGTCGCCTACTCACGCTCGATGTACGAAATCTCCACCCAGACCCAGGAACAGATGGCCAAGATGGTCGAAGCCCAGTTCGGCGACTTCCAGAAGTCGGTTGCCAACATGCTTGAAAAGGCTGCCAAGGCCGCTCCTGGCGGTTCCGATGTCGCTGTCAATGCATTCCAGAACGCTATCGCTGCAGCCACCAGCACCTTCGAAAACATGCGCAAGGCTGCCCAGCAAGTTACCGAAATGGCCCAGAACAATATGGCCGCTGCCACCAGCGCTGCCACTAGCGCCACAGCCAAGGCTGCCAAGAAGAGCAAGTAATCCAGCTTTTCCGGCACAAAAAAAGCCCGCGTTGATCGCGGGCTTTTTTTCGTCTGCAAGGCGCCCTGCCGGAATCACAGGGAGGTGTCGAAGCGCTCTTTAGGCCGCCTCGCCCATTGGCACCAGGAAGTCCTTGCTGATGCCATCACCAAGCAGGTAGATGCGATCCATGAAATCGGTCAGCCACTCGTGCAGCCCTTGCGCCAGGATGTCCTCGATCCGCCCGTAGTGCAGCTGGGCATGCAGCAAGCCGGCTTGACGTGCTGTTTCGCCAGACTGACGGTTGGCGATCAGATCAAGATTCTTGATCACGCTGTTCAGGCAAAAATGCAGCGAGCGCGGCATGTCCTTGTTGAGGATGAGCAACTCGGCGACGCGGTCCGGCGTAATCACATCGCGATAGACCTTGCGGTAGACCTCGAACGCGGAGACAGAACGCAGCAAGGCACCCCATTCATAGAAATCGGTGGCCCCCTCGTCTCCATGCGGGCGCAGGACGTGGTATTTCACATCCAGGATGCGCGCCGTGTTGTCGGCCCGCTCCAGCAAGGTGCCAAGACGGATAAAGTGATAAGCCTCGTCCTGCAGTAGGGTGCCTAGGGTCGTACCACGCGACAACGAGGAGCGCATCTTGACCCACTCGAAATAGTCGCCGATACCCGCACTGAGCAACTGCTCAAAGCTCTTGCCGCGGGCTTCCAGCCACGTCGAGTTCAGGGTTTCCCACATCTCGGTAGTCAGCGTGCCGCGCACCGCATGGGCGTTTTCACGCGCCAGACGCAGGCAGCTATGAATGGACGCGTAGTTGTCCGGATCGCTGACCATGAATTGCAGGACGTTTTCACCATTGACGGTGGAGTACTTCTTGGCAAACGATTCTTCAAGGCTGTTCAGGGCGATGATGGCGTTCCAGCTCTGGTTGGCGGCCTCCTCGGATTGCGGCACGAGGGACATCTGCCAGGTAACGTCGAGCAGGCGGGCAAGGTTTTCAGCCCGCTCGATATAGCGGGACATCCAGAACAGGTGATCGGCAGTACGACTCAGCATGGCTTAATCCTCCAAAACCCAGGTATCTTTGGTACCGCCGCCCTGCGACGAATTGACGACCAGCGAGCCCTTGGTCAATGCGACACGGGTCAGACCGCCCGGCACCATATCGACGCACTTGCCTGAGGACAACACGAAGGGCCGCAGATCGAGGTGACGGGGCGCAATGCCCTCCTCGACGAAAGTCGGACAATTGGACAAGGCCAGCGTTGGCTGCGCAATATAGCCGTCCGGCTTGGCGATCAGTAACTGGCGGAAGTGTTCGATTTGCTCTTTGGTCGAGGCCGGGCCAACCAGCATGCCGTAACCACCGGCACCGTGCACCTCCTTGACGACCAACTCACCCAGATTATCGAGCACGTATTTGAGGTCATCCGGCTTGCGACACATGTAGGTTGGCACGTTGTTCAACGTCGGCTCTTCACCGAGGTAGAAACGGATCATGTCAGGAACATAGGGGTAGATCGACTTGTCATCAGCCACACCCGTACCAATCGCATTGGACAAGGTCACGTTACCCGCCTGATAGGCCTTCAGGATGCCCGGCACACCGAGCGAGGAATCTGCACGGAAGGCCAGCGGATCCATGTAGTCATCGTCGAGGCGTCGGTAGATGACATCGACGCGCTGCGGCCCCTGCGTCGTCCGCATGTAAACCACCTCGTCCTTGACGAAGAGATCACGACCTTCAACCAGCTCAACGCCCATCTGCTGAGCCAGGAAGGTATGCTCAAAATAGGCACTGTTGTAGGCACCAGGCGTCAGGACGACGACAGTCGGGTTCGACACTCCCTTTGGCGCCACAGCGCGCAGCTTTTCCAGCAGCATGTCCGGGTAATGTTGAACCGGCGCAACCTTGTGCTTGGCAAACAACTCGGGGAAGAGACGCATCATCATCTTGCGGTCTTCCAGCATGTACGAAACGCCGGACGGCACCCGAAGGTTGTCTTCGAGAACGTAAAACTCGCCCTCTCCGGCCCGGACGATATCGACGCCGGCAATGTGTGCATAGATGCTGCCAGGCAGATCGACGCCTTTCATCTCCGGACGGTACTGGGCGTTGTTCAGCACCTGCTCGGCTGGAATCTTCCCGGCCTTCAGGATTTCCTGATCGTGATAGACGTCATGCAGGAACATGTTCAGCGCCTTGACGCGCTGGCGCAGTCCGGAGCGCAGTGACTTCCATTCAGCCGACGGAATGATTCGAGGGATGACGTCAAATGGAATCAGACGCTCTTTGCCTGCTTCTTCACCGTAGACCGCGAAGGTAATGCCCACCCGATGAAAGGCCAGATCTGCCTCGGCCCGCTTGCGCTCGATGCGCTCAGGCGGCGTAGCCTTCAGCCAGTCTTCATATCCCTTGTAATGCGCACGGACACCGCCATTGGCGTCATACATCTCGTTATAGAAGTTCATTTTTCCACTCGTCGCTGAGGAAGCTCTCGTACAGGTTTCAGCAGGTTCCATGCCACCCGCAAACAAGCCTTAAATCATGCGCCGAATAGTACTTTTTAGCTATTGACGCACCGCAAAGGTGCGTCAGATTTTCAAGATGGTGCAAATAAAAACCCGCCGGATCGCTCCGGCGGGTTTTGAGTACATCCAGTTCGTAGTGTTTAGGCGCGTTCGAAGATAACAGCAATACCTTGACCGCCACCGATACACATGGTGACCAGTGCATACTTGCCACCAACGCGTTCCAGTTCGTACAACGCCTTGGTAGCGATGAACGCGCCGGAACAACCAACCGGGTGACCGAGGGCGATTGCGCCGCCGTTCGGGTTGGTCTTGGCCGGATCGAGGCCGAGCACCTTGGAAACCGACAGAGCCTGGGCAGCGAAAGCTTCGTTGGACTCGATAACGTCCATCTGGTCCAGGGTCAGGCCAGCCTTCTTCAGGGCAGCCTTGGTCGCCGGGATCGGGCCTTCGCCCATGACATCGTTCGGCACACCGGCAACGGCGTAGCCAGCGATGCGGGCACGCGCCTTGTGACCGGCCTTGGCAGCAACATCAGCCGCAGCCAGCACGAAGAAAGCAGCACCGTCATTGATGCCGGATGCGTTACCGGCGGTAACAGTACCGTCCTTCTTGAAGGCCGGCTTCATCTTGGCCAGGGATTCCATGGTCGTGCCACGCTTCAGGTGCTCGTCGGTGTCGAACACCACTTCGCCCTTGCGGGTCTGCTTGATGATCGGCACGATCTGCGACTTGAAGTAGCCGGCATCGATAGCTGCAGCAGCGCGACGCTGCGATTCGACAGCGAAGGCATCCTGGTCTTCACGGCTGAAACCATGCTTGGCAGCCAGGTTTTCAGCGGTGATACCCATGTGGCCAACGCCAAACGGGTCGGTCAGCACGGCAACCATCGAGTCGATGGCCTTGGTGTCACCCATGCGAGCACCGTTACGCAGTGCCGGCAACAGGTAGGCAGCCTTGGACATCACTTCAACACCACCGCCGATACCGTAGTCGGCATCGCCCAGCATCAGGTTCTGGGCGGTCGTCACGATACCTTGCAGGCCGGACGCGCACAAACGGGAAACCTGCATGGCGACGGAATCCATCGACAGGCCGGCCTGAATGGACGCAACGCGGGAAACATAGGCGTAGCGGGAATCGGTCGGCATGGTGGTGCCAACAGTTACGTAATTGATTGCTTGGGGATCGACACCGGAGCGGGCAATCGCTTCCTTCATGACGATACCAGCCAGCTCGGTAGATTCGAAATCAGCCAGGGCACCACCAAAGGCACCAATAGCGGAACGAACTGCGCTCAGAACGACGACATCTCTGCTCATGTAACTACCTCCACTTGGAAATTGATTCAGCCCACCAGACTGGCGAGCCCCAACAAAAAGAGCAACAACATCCACAACACCGTAGCTCGCCAGACGAGCCCAACGGCACTCTGCATAAAATCTACGTCGGCCGGGTCACCCAGACCCAACTCTCCACGATCAGATACTTCCACGCCATCAGCCACCGGCCGTCCCAACTGGACACCAAGGGCACCAGCACCGGCCGCAAGCACGATGCCCATGTCGCGATCAGGCCACTGCGCCGGCTGAGTACGCCAGCAATAGGCTGCATCCTCGAAATCGCCAACAATGGCGAAAGCGGAAGCGGTCACTCGTAAAGGCAACCAGTCGATCATACCGAAAACTTGTTTGGAAAATATGGAAAAATCATTTCGCTGATTGGCATTTTCACTGTTCCAGCGATCGCGGACAATCAGGGAAAGACGGTAAAGCAAGGCGCCGCAAGGCCCGGGCAACAAGACAAACCACAGCAGAACAGCAAACACATGGCGATGTGATGCACCCAGCGCACCCTCAATAGCGAGCCGGGCAATATCTTCAGAGCCCAGGTTATAGCTTGACCGCCCCTGCCATTCGCTGAGCAGTTGACGGGCCCGCTCCAGATCGCCCAGACGCAAAGCCAGCTGGATTTCAGTGTAGTGATGGCTGAACTGCCGGAAGCCCATGGTCAGATACAGCACGCCGATATTGAGCAGCAAACCAAAAATCGGGTTCAGGGAATACAGCAAGCCGTAGACAATCGCCACGACCAGCACAGGCAACAACACCGCCAGGCACCAGGCAAGGACACCGTGCCTGTACGCACCAGCGTTAAAACGGGATTCGATAAAATCCGCCCACGCGCCAAGCGGATCAGCAACAACGCGCCGGTAATCAAGGGGTTGCAGCTGCTCGATGAGAAAAACTGCAATCAGCGAGAGAAGACTCATGGGGTGCCGAGGATTGCCGTATTCGGCTTATTTTGGTGTCTCAAAGTATCACGATACCACAAGCTCAAGCGTCTTGGAGAAGCCCGAGCCGCTCGCTCAGTGAACGAATCATGCCGGCGGTGGCCCCCCAGATGAAATACTCGCCATAAGGCATGGCAAAGTAATTCCGCAGCGCACCACGGTAATGCAGTGAATGCTGCTGATGGTTGCTTGGATCGAGCAAGAAGGAAAGCGGCACTTCGAATATCTCGGCAACCTCAAAAGGATCGGGCTGCAGATCAAAAGGCGGCCGGACCAGCGCAACCACCGGCGTCACCCGAAAACCGGTGCCGGTTCGATATTCGGGAAGAAAGCCGACAATCTCAACCCGCTCGCGCGACAAGCCAATTTCTTCTTCCGTCTCGCGCAAAGCGGTATGTATCGGCGAGAGGTCCTCATCTTCCACACGACCACCAGGAAAACTGATCTGCCCAGCATGGTCCCTCAGATGAGCGGTACGTTGGGTTAGCAAGACAGTATTCCCTCCATCGCGCAGGACGATGGGAAACAGCACTGCAGCGGGGGTCAACGGCTGATCTGCGGCACCATCCTCCTGGACAAAATGGCCAGCCAGCGGCTCGGGCAGCAAACTGGCCCGCAAACGCTCCAGATCAATGGTCATGCCGCTGCAGAGTCTTCCTCGATTTCGGCATGTACGGCAGCCAAGGCATCCTGTAGCGTTTCTTCCTGAAGATCATTGATGGTTGTCGCCACCAGATCGGCCGACTCGATGGAGCCGACCGGCAGTCGCTTGCTGTCGAGGCTGGCAATCATGACCGCCGAAGCACCAGCCACGCGCAACAACGCTTGCCGTTCGCCCATCAGCATTTCCAGTTCTTCACGCAATAGTGCAATTTCTTGATCTCTTTTTGGCACTTTCTCTCTCCTAAAATCGTTTTTTCAGTGTCATGGTACTGCCATCGCGTTGCATTTCCATCCGATTCAGAAAACTCATTCCGAGCAGGGCTGCAGGCATTTCGGTTGGAAGGATACCGGCCTCAACGTTATGTAATGTGATATCTCCTATACGCACGGTATCAAGCATGACCCGCATATAGACCGCATTACCATTGGCGGTACTCGCCAGCGCCTTTTTCCCTTTGTTGGGGTCAATACCAATCCGTCGCGCATCACTTGGGCCAAGAGCGATGAATGTCGCACCAGTGTCAACGACAAAGCGTACCGAAGTACCGTTTACCGTTCCTGTTGTGAAGAAATGGCCCTGCCCATCGGCGGTCATGGTGACCTTGCCGGAACCATCGCCATTGGAAGTGCCAATGGCATGCTGACCAACACGCAGCGGACGTTTCCGGCCACCCACCTCGATCGTTGCCTGGTCTCCCTGAATGGATAGCACCTTCACGCCATCGACAGTCTGCCCAACTGGCACCGCCTGAGGCTCGCCACCGTTGATCATCAACATGGCCTTGCTGCCCATGATGCCGGCCAGTCCAACATCCTGAGCCATACACGTCGCTGGAAGCAGACACACCAGCAAAGCGAGCAGCGTAGAATGGCAATTCGATTTTCCGGACATCAATATCATGCAGCCAGTCGCCATCTTTCGTCACTCCCCTACTGAAGGTCCGGGCTATTTTGCCATATTCCTAGAGCAGCACGGGATTCCGTGGCAATTGATTGCTATCGATGAAGGCGCCACGGTACCCAGCATAGCCGATGGATTTTCCGGACTATGTTTCATGGGTGGCCCGATGAGTGTGAACGATTCGCTGCCGTGGATCGAACCGGTCTGCGCGCTGATTCGGGACGCCGTAAAAAAGAACATTCCCGTCATCGGTCACTGCTTGGGCGGGCAATTGATGAGCAAGGCACTCGGTGGCCAGATTACGAAAAACCCGGTCAAGGAAATCGGATGGGGCAACGCCCACGGTGAAGACAATGCCATTGCCCGCCACTGGCTCGGCGAACTGGCAGGCAAGAGCGGCACGGTCTTCCAGTGGCACGGCGAAACCTTCAGCATCCCGGCAGATGCGACCCGTTTGTTCGCCAACAACCACTGCGCCAACCAGATGTTTGCGCTCGGTCCGCACCTCGGCATGCAGTGCCATGTCGAAATGACACCGGAGATGATCGCCACCTGGTGCAGCCAATGGGCCGACGAAGCCATCGCTGTTGCCGACCATCCCAGTGTGCAGACACCGGAAACCATGCTGTCCGAGGTCACCGAACGCCTGCCGACCATGCGCCAACTGTCAGAACAACTTTACTCAGTGTGGATCAAGGGCTTGACCCGCTAAGCAAATACAAAGGGCAGCCGAAGCTGCCCTTTTTGATCGCCGACTAATCGTGTTGCCAAACAGAGTCCATCAATCTCGGAAATTACCCGCCTTGATGGGAAAATCGGTCACTTCCTTGCGAATCAGCGCGATGCAGTCCTGCAGATCGTCTCGCTTGGCGCCCTGAACACGGACGGCGTCGCCCTGGATCGAGGCCTGCACCTTGAGCTTGGCATCCTTGATGATCTTGACGAGCTTCTTGGCCAGCTCGGTTTCAATCCCCATCTTGATCTTCAGCTCCTGCTTGACCTTGTTGCCAGAGATCTTTTGCACCGACTGGTGATCCAGACGCTTGGTGCTCTCGACTTCCTTCTTTTCCATGGCCGGAAACAGAATGTCCTTGATCTGGTCGAGCTGGAAGTCGGAGTCACCGTGCAGCGTGATGACTTTGTCCTTCTCGTTCAGTTCGACCTTGGCGCTGGTGCCCTTGAAGTCGTAACGGTTTTCAATCTGGCGCGCGGCAACATCGACAGCGTTCTTCAACGCCACCATGTCCGCTTCGGAGGTGAAGTCAAAGCTCGGCATGGCGATTACCCGAAGTGGCAGACGTAGTGGTAGGCATCGCCATCGGCAACGGAAATCTCAAAGCTTGAATTGCCCGGCACATTGAAGGACTGGCCATCACCGTAGGTCTTCCACTCCGATTCGCCTTTGAGCTTGACGCGGCACGAACCGCCCACACCTTCCATGATCTCCGGCGCACCGGTATTGAAGGTCAGGCTGGACGGCAGGATCACTCCGACCGTCTTCTTGGTGCCATCAGCCAGCACCACGGTGTGGCTGACGCACTTGCCGTCAAAATAAACATTGGCCTTCTTGACCACGGAAACGTTGTCGTATTGCGACATTTAAATACCCCAGAGTTTCTGAATGACTGATTTGGCAATGAAGCCGACCATGCCAAAAGCCAGCACGAAGAAGAGCACAAAGGTGCCCGTCTTGCCGGCCTTGGACTTGTAGGCGATCTCGCCAATGATGAATAGCATGAAGATGATGAAGGCAGCCACGCCCCAGGTCGAGAAGAAGTCTGCGATCTGTTCTTCATTCAGCCCGAATACGGTACCGCCTTCCATTGCTTAGCCCTTCTTCTTGGCGGCAGGCTTTTTGGCCGGCGCCTTGGCAGGCAACTTCACAGCCTTGGCGACAACCGCCTTGGCAGCGACAGGTTTGACCAGCGGCTTTGCCACCGGCTTGGCAGCCGGTTTTGCGGCAACCTTGGTCGCAGCTTTTACGGCTGGTTTCACCACGGCTTTAGCGGCGGGCTTGGCTGCAGGCTTCGCAGTTTCAGCCTTCTTGGCAA
This sequence comes from Pseudomonadota bacterium, assembly GCA_018262195.1. GTDB lineage: Bacteria > Pseudomonadota > Gammaproteobacteria > Burkholderiales > Rhodocyclaceae > Azonexus. The sequence continues at coordinate 64,500 of JAGTRS010000038.1, forward strand.
CCGCTTTCTTCGTTGCCGGCTTGCCAGCCTTGCGGGCCGCCAGATTGGCCGCAATGCGCATACGCAACGCGTTCAGCTTGATGAAGCCACCCGCATCGCGCTGGTCGTAGGCACCAGCATCGTCCTCGAAGGTCGCAATGGTCGAGTCAAACAGCGAATCGGTCTTCGAATCACGCCCGACGACAATCACGTTGCCCTTGTACAGCTTCAGGTGAACCACACCATTGACACAGCCTTGCGTGTGGTCGATCAGCACCTGAAGCGCCTTGCGCTCCGGGCTCCACCAGTAACCGTTGTACACCAGGCTGGCATAACGCGGCATCAAGTCGTCCTTGAGATGGGCGACTTCACGGTCCAGGGTTACGGATTCGATGGCGCGGTGCGCCTTGAGCAGAATCGTTCCACCCGGGGTCTCGTAGCAACCGCGCGACTTCATGCCAACGTAGCGGTTCTCCACCAAGTCTAGACGGCCGATGCCATGCTTGCCACCCAACTCGTTGAGCAGAGCCAGCACTTCATGAGCCTTGAGTTTCTTGCCATTGACCGCGACCACATCGCCCTTGGCGAATTCGAGGTCAAGGTATTCGGCTTTGTTTGGCGCCTTTTCCGGCGAAACTGTCCAGCGCCACATCGACTCTTCGGCTTCGGCCGAAGGATCTTCGAGGTGACGGCCTTCGTAGGAAATGTGCAGCAGGTTGGCATCCATCGAGTATGGGGAGCCGCCCTTCTTGTGCTTCATGTCGATTTCGATGCCATGCTTCTCGGCATAGGCCATCAGCTTCTCGCGCGACATCAGGTCCCACTCGCGCCACGGG
>JAGTRS010000004.1 GCA_018262195.1 Pseudomonadota bacterium
GAACCCGTTCGAGCAACCCGCTGGGGAGTCGCCAAGTTGGTCAAGGCACCGGATTTTGATTCCGGCATTCGAAGGTTCGAATCCTTCTTCCCCAGCCAAGTTTCCTTCGGGCAGGTCACAAGCCTGCCCGATTTTCATTGTGGCGGGCAAATGCACGTAAGCATGCAGAAGGTCCGGAGGAATGTGGGAATGGCCTACAACAGCTTGATGGTCTTCACCGGCAATGCCAATCCAAAACTGGCTGCCGACGTCGCAACGCAACTCAGCGTTGATCTCGGGCGCGCCAATGTCGGCCGTTTCTCCGATGGCGAAGTCAGTGTCGAACTGCAAGAGCACGTTCGTGGCCGTGACATCTTCGTGTTGCAATCCACCTGCGCTCCGTGCAACGACAACCTGATGGAATTGCTGGTCATCGTCGATTCGCTCAAACGCGCCTCGGCCGGCCGCATCACCGCCGCCATCCCGTATTTTGGCTACGCCCGCCAGGATCGCCGTTCGCGCTCCTCCCGTGTGCCGATTGCCGCCAAACTGGTCGCCAACATGCTCGTCGCCTCCGGCGTCGACCGCGTGCTGACCATGGACCTCCACGCCGAACAGATTCAGGGCTTCTTCGACATTCCGGTCGACAACATCTACGCCCTGCCGATCCTGCTCGACGACATCCAGAAGCAACATTACGAAAACCCGATGGTCGTATCACCGGACCACGGCGGCGTCGTTCGTGCCCGTTCGCTGGCCAAGCGCCTCGAATGCGATCTGGCCATCATCGACAAGCGTCGCCCGAAAGCCAACGTTTCCGAAGTGATGAACATCATCGGTGAAGTCGATGGCCGCACCTGCATCATCATGGACGACATGGTCGACACCGCCGGCACGCTGTGCAAGGCAGCTACCGCGTTGAAAGCCAATGGTGCCAAGAAGGTCGTCGCCTACTGTACCCACCCGGTGTTGTCCGGCCCGGCGGTCGAGCGCGTCAATTCATCCGACCTTGACGCCCTGGTGGTCACCGACACCATCCCGCTGCGCGACGATGCTGCTGCCTCCTCGCGCATCCGTCAGCTTTCCGTGGCCGAAATAATGGCCGAAACCATTCGCCGGATCAGCAACGACGACTCCGTCTCGTCGCTGTTCATCGATTAAGTTTTTTAAACCTTCCCGTTCTGGTCGCGGACCGGGAAAAACATTGGAGTAACACCATGCAATTCGAACTTAACGCGCAAGCGCGTACGCTGCAGGGAACGGGTGCGAGCCGCCGCCTGCGTCACGCTGCCAAGGTGCCGGGCATCGTTTACGGTGGCGAAGCTGCCCCGCAATCGATCGAAGTCGACCACAATGATCTGCTGCTGAAGCTGAAGAAGGAAGCCTTCCATTCCTCCATCATCAACCTCATCGTTGATGGCAAGAAGGAACAGGTTCTGCTGCGTGACACGCAAGTTCACGCTTACAAGCCGCTGGTTCTGCACGTCGATTTCCAACGTGTCGATGCCACGCACGAATTGCATGCCAAGGTGCCCTTGCACTTCGTCAACGAAGAAATCGCTCCGGGCGTCAAGCTCAATGGCGGCCTGGTCAATCACGTGATGACCGAAGTCGATGTCCAGTGTCTGGCTAGCGACCTGCCCGAGTTCATCGAAGTTGACCTCGCAGCCCTGAAGGTTGGCGACAGCATCCACATGTCGCAACTCAAGCTGCCGAAGGGCGTCAAGCTGGGTCACCACACCACTGACGACGTCGTCGTCGGTATCGTCGGCAAGGGCGGCTCCTCTGAAGAAGCTGCTGAAGGCGAAGCTGCTGCCGAGTAATTTCCGGCATCCTGCAGCAATGGCCGCCGCTGGCATCATGCCGCCGGCGGCTTTTTCGCACTTATAGCCCATGAACGCACCCCGCCTGATCGTCGGCCTGGGCAACCCCGGCCCCGAGTATGAAGCGACCCGACACAATGTCGGTTTCTGGTTTGTCGACCAATTGGCCGACAAGCTGAAGGTATCGCTCGCCCCACAGGCCAAGTTCTTCGGCCGGGCAGCCCGCTCGGGCGAAACCTGGTTATTGCAGCCGACGACTTTCATGAACCGTTCCGGTCAATCGGTGGCGGCGCTGGCCAATTTCTACAAGATTCCCCCAGCCGAGATTCTCGTCATCCATGACGAGCTCGACCTGCCACCCGGCGGCATTCGCCTCAAGCAGGGCGGCGGCAACGGTGGACACAACGGCCTGAAGGATATTCAGGCCAAACTCGGCACGCCGGATTTCTGGCGCCTGCGCCTCGGCATCGGCCACCCGCGAACGCTCAACCTGTCCCAACAGGTCGTCGATTTCGTCCTGCACCAGCCGCGCAAGGAAGAGCTGCCGGATATCGAACACGCCCTTGCCCGCTGCCTGCTGGCCTGGCCAAAACTCGCCGCCGGAGACTTTGCCGGCGCTCAACAACAGTTGCACGGCAAAGCCGTTTAGTTGGCAAAACCTTAGGAAAAACCCATGTCTTTGAAATGCGGCATCGTCGGCCTGCCCAACGTCGGCAAATCCACCCTGTTCAACGCCCTGACCAAGTCGGGTATTGCGGCTGAGAACTACCCGTTCTGCACCATCGAACCGAACGTCGGCATCGTCGAAGTGCCGGACAAGCGTATGGCTGCGCTGGCCGCCATCGTCAAGCCGCAGAAGATGCAGCCCGCGATTGTTGAATTCGTTGATATTGCCGGCCTGGTGGCCGGGGCTTCAAAGGGTGAGGGCCTGGGCAATCAGTTCCTGGCCAACATCCGTGAAACGGATGCCATCGTGCACGTCGTGCGCTGCTTTGCCGATGACAACGTGATCCACGTTTCCGGCGGCGTCGATCCGCTGCGCGATATTGAAGTCATCGATACCGAACTGGCTTTGGCCGACATGGCCTCCGTTGAAAAGGCACTCAACCGCTACCGCCGCCCGGCAAGCTCCGGTGACAAGGAAGCCAAGGCACTGGTCGCCGTCCTCGAAAAATGCTTCGCCCAGCTTGACCAGGCGAAGGCCATTCGCGCGCTGGATTTGTCGAAGGAAGAACTGGCCCTGATCAAGCCCTTCTGCATGATCACTGGTAAACCCGTGCTTTACGTAGCCAACGTCGCCGAGGGTGGTTTTGAAAACAATCCCCTGCTTGACGCCGTGCGTGCTCACGCGGCAACCGAAAAAGCTGAAGTCGTTTCGGTCTGTGCGGCCATCGAATCAGAAATCGCTGACCTCGACGACGAGGAAAAGCAGATGTTCCTGGCCGACCTCGGCCTGGAAGAACCCGGTCTTGACCGACTGATTCACGCCGGCTACAAACTCCTTGGCCTGGCCACCTACTTCACGGCTGGCGTCAAGGAAGTCCGTGCATGGACCATCCATCAGGGCGATACCGCACCGCAGGCAGCAGGCGTCATCCACACCGATTTTGAACGTGGCTTCATTCGCGCCCAGACCATCGCCTACGAAGATTTCATCACCTACAAGGGCGAGGCTGGTGCCAAGGAAGCCGGCAAGATGCGCGCCGAAGGCAAGGAATACGTCGTTAAGGACGGCGATGTGATGAATTTCTTGTTTAACGTCTAAGTAGTAAATCCTGTTCTCAGGTGTTCGCCGAAGATCGAAGAACTTCGCAACACATTGAAAATAGGAGGTAGTTTGTTCGCCAATGATCTAGTGAGTGCGCGGGCGAATTGCCTACATGGGGGCATGGTTGGGGGCACGCGCGGTGTGTGCCCTCCCTTCACGGAGGAAACGTGCCCATGGAAACGACTGAAACCCGCGCCAATACTGGCGTTAGCCCTGAAAATCATGCCCCCAGCAGCAGCCAAAACCGTCCCCCCAGACGCGGGATTAGTGATGCGGCACTACGGGCAGCCAAGCCGAACGACAAACCCTACAAAATCGCGGTAGGCGACGGCCTTTATCTTGAGGTCAAGCCCAGCGGCTCGAAGCTCTGGCGCTGGAAATACCGGCTACTCGGCAAGGAAAACCGCTGCTCTTTCGGCAAGTACCCGAACCTGACGCTCAAGGAAGCACGGGATGAGATGGAGGCAGCCCGGAAGCTGGTCAAGAAGGGCATCCACCCGGCCCAGCAAAAGCAACTCGACCGGCTCAAGGCCAGCCTTGAGCAAGCCAATACTTTCGAGGCCATTGCCCGAGAGTGGGTTGCTCTGCGGGACTGGGAGGAAATCACGAAGAAGCGCCGGATCAACATGCTGGAGCGCGTGGTTTTCCCGCACATCGGTAAGTTGCCGGCCAAGCAGGTAGCCCCGATCCATGTTCTCGACATCCTGAAACGAGCGGACAAGAACAACGGCAATAGCGTTTCCCAAGAGGCAAAGCGCACCATGTCAGCCATTTTTGAATTCGCCGTTGCCACGCTCCGCGCCGAGACCGATCCGGTTTATCCGGTACGCAAGGCGATTGCCGCCAACAAGACCCAGCACAAACGCCCTCTGACCACCATCCAAATTGGCGAACTGCTGACAGCAGTCGATGGTCACGGCGGTAACTATCAAACCCAATGCGCGTTCAATCTGATGTGGCTGACCCTTGCCCGGCCTTCCGAGGTTGTCGAGGCCGAGTGGGCAGAGTTCGACCTTGAGGCAGCTGTCTGGCGCATTCCCGCCGAGCGCATGAAGAAACGCAAGGAGCACCTGATTCCCTTGCCCCTTCAGGCCGTCTCTCTACTCAAGGGAATGCACACGCTGACCGGCACCAAAAAACACCTTTTCCCGCACCGGGACGACAGAACCAAACCGATGGTCACGGCCTCGTTCCGCCAAATGCTTCATGTATTGGGCTGGTCAGGAAAATTCAGCCCCCACGCCACGCGAGCCACCGGCAGCACACTTTTGAACGAAATGGACTACTCGCCCGATTGGATAGAGCGCCAGCTTGCCCATGAGGAGCCGAACGCCGTTCGCCGCACCTACAACCATGCCGACTATTTCAAGGATCGCGCCGTGATGATGCAGCAATGGGCGGATTTGCTCGAACAGTGGAAAAAGGGCGAGAGCAACGTGATCCCGATCAAGCAAGAACGGGCAGCTTAGCCCTGTACCGGAGGCCGGGAGATAGTTAGGGTTTGCGCAGTATGTGACAGGCATCTCAGGCGAGCTTTTTGCGCCATTTTTGAGATGGTTTTTCGCGGCAGCAGTACCCCCGGCCTCAGCGTTTCAGCCGCCTAGCATGAGGCTTCCTGCAACTCTATATCCGGCACCATCAACTTCCAGTCAGGTGCAACATGGATCAGCAGGAATCTCAACAGCCGCTCAAGGGCGTTTTCTCCATCAACGAGTTCTGCCAGTGGGCAGGCATCGGCAGAACCGCCACCTACGCTGAAATCAAAGCCGGGAGGCTTCCAGCGAAGAAATTTGGGAAGCGTACATTCATCATCATAAATGATGCAGAGCGTTGGCTAGAGGCACTTCCACCCCAGCGGCATTGCTAACGGCCAGATGCTTTCCCCGCCGAACCAACCCTCTCAAGATAACGGCACTGACCAATCGGCAGTGCCGTTTTTTCATGGTCTCAGAGTATCGCTTGGCCGACTAAAAATTTTTGGCGAAAAAATAGTAACAGTGGCAGGGTCAGGGCGACATAACTTACCCCCCCTATCCCCACAATCCCGCCATACCCATACCCATACCCATACCCATACCCATACCCATACCCATACCCATCTATCAATGGATAGATACCTACAGCCTTAGCCCCCAAACCTACCAACAGACCAATGCCCCGAGGAAAAAACCAGTGAGCTTAGCTATCAATAAAGAACAGCTTGCCGCCCTTGCCATGATGGAGGCGATGGCGTGGCTTGATCAGCGCGGAGTTTATTACCAGCATTTCCCGCCCGATCAGATCAAGATTGGCACTATCAATTTCTGGCCCCGAACGGGCACCATCACGATTGATGGCGAAGGCCAACGCCGCGCGGAGAAGGGGCTGGCAGGACTGGAGGCGATTCTTGCCACCGCCGCCACACCACGACATCGCACCTCGCCTTCAACGGTTCGCGGCCACTGCCACTAGTGTTTATCGCTCATTACTGAAAAGCGCCCTTGTACGTCACTGCCCTTGCTGGAAATGCTTTTCAACTAACTGTTTTTAAACATATTTTACGCCGGCTACGGCAGGCATTCTGAGGTTTGAGCAATTTGGCGGTTATTTGAATACACTTTCTGGAAGCGTTACCCCCTTGAAGCTGGCGCCGGCAGCGTTTCGCCTGTGCCAGAGGTCATACTCAGCCGAGTTGTACAGCAAGTCTTTATGAAACACCTTCCACTCGATTGCTGACTTGAACTTGGCCGCCTTCCTCTTGGCCGGGCTTAGATTACTCGATTTGCCAACCTGAAGCCGGCACTGAATATGGCCAGGGCTGGCGTAGGCATTGCGGATGAAGCCAGCCATCGGCACCGGAAACTCGTAACGTGGAATGCTGACCGACGCCGCAGGATCGAGGCCTTTGCACAAATACTGAAAAAATCGCCATTGCCTACCTATGGGATCACTTGGAGGGCACACCACCTTCACGATGCCTTTAGGTGCTGGGGTTTTCTTGGACAACGGGGCAATACGGCTTTTTACCCACTCCCGGAAGTCCTGCCGAATCTCCAAGGGGATGCCCGCAAGGATATGGGTGTGAAACCCCGCTCTGTGTGAGCACTCATGCGTATAAATCCAGAACAACGGGTGGAGTGCCGGTTGCCCTGACTGCAATCTCACCTTGTTTCTGTACGCGTACCAGACATTCAGATGGCGAAAGAAATCATCTTGAAGAACTTTCGTCGCCTCTTCGTGATCTGTGTAGCCCATCCGCCCCCACTGGATGATGACATGAACGTTCATCGCAACGCCCTGAGCGTTGGCGAAACTGACTGCGCTGTATAGGTCGATGAACTGGGACTTGGTGATGTGGGTTGGAGCCGGACGGTCAGCGCCTTGCGCGGCGAGATTTATCGCTCGCTGATTTCCCCGTTTCGTTTGGCTCGTTATCTTCCACAGGTAAATTTCCGGGTACTTGGCTTCATCCTCCTGCTGCAGATGCTTGAGATGTTTTGCACGAACGGCCTCCGTCACGCCCATTGCTGACTGGAAAATACTGGCATAGAGCCCGTCGCCCTGCATTCGAGGCATTTTTCTGCCCTTGTGATCGTGCCCCATTTCCCCAGACTCGATCAGATTGCGGGCTTTTTCATCGCGCTCGGCACGAATGAGGTCATGTAACCCTTCGGCGTTGTCGGCTGTGTTTGGCACCGTAGGTTCAGAAGGCATAGACATTTCAGGCATCAAGAAAGGCACTTGGCTCGATGACGGAAATGCTACCGCCAAAACCTCGCAGCCATGCCTTCACCTGCCACGTGTCAGGCACCGTTGCCACCAAGCGAATCTTGCCATTCACCCCCTCAAGGAGTTGCTGGTCAGCAGCAATGGGCGTTTCGTAGAAAACCTGTGCGGCTTTCGGATCAAAGTCCGCAATCAGCTTTATCGGTGGCCCCAGCCGATAACCAAGTTCCCCCTCGGCAATGTAGGCATCCACATCGAACCCCGCTGGGCAATTAGCCAGGTCATCAAGCAGCGTGGCCGATTCGATGCGGTGCATCAGGAACAGCTTGGGATTGCTGTCATTCCCGCAGGTGCAGACGATGTAAATCGAATACCCACGCTGAACCACTGCCATCGGGTTTATCTCATAGGCTTTGGCTGCCACTGCTCCCCTTGGCTTGTAGCACAATGCCATGCGCCGATTCTCAAACAGCCCTTGATAGATGGCCGACTGAACGTCGGGATTGATACTTGGAGGAATCAACGGCGGGCCACTGGGCAGGATGCGAACTTTATTCATCCAGCCGCCTACGCCATCCGGCAGCGCATCCAGTACGCCATTCGCCGCCCGGAACCACGGGCGCAGGGAATCCAGCGTCGAGGCAGGCAGCACCTGTTTCAAATGCTGTTCGGCCATCTTGAAGACCAAAGCCGCTTGCGGATCGAGGCCGGGAATTTCCAGCAAGTCGGCATCGGCCTGCCACCACCAGCCTTGCGGCTTGCTTTGGTCACAGCACAACGGCAGCACGGCCGATAGTTTATTCAAGTCACGCTGAATCGACCGCAAGGTAATGGCGTAACCCTGCCGCTCCAGTTCATCACGAATCCTGCCGGTATCAACCCGCCTTGGATGGCGAGGAATCAGGCGAAGCATCGCCCAGTGCCGTAGCAAAGCGTCCAAAGTTCTCTCCTGACTGTTTGAATACCATGATGCATTCCGCAAGCGACTCAGAGTGTCGCTTGGTGGCTCAATAATGGCAACATCAACCAGCACGCATGGAGTCCTGTATGAAAGTTCGCATTCACCGTGGCACGCAACAAATCGGCGGAACCTGCATCGAATTGGCAGCAGCCGGCGACCGCATCGCTCTGGATTTCGGCTTGCCGCTTGATGGAGATGCAACAGACACCACGCTAGTACCGGAAATCGCTGGTGACAACCTGCGGGGCATCGTGATTTCACATCCCCATATTGACCACTACGGGTTGCTGCATCATTTGTCGGGGAGTACGCCCGTTGTCATGGGCAGTGCCGCACGCCGGATTGTTCAAGCTGCCGCTCCCTTTACCGGGCAGCCATTGCCATCGCTCAACGGGCCTGATCTGGAGCATGGAAAAACCATAAAAATCGGCGCCTTCCGAATCACCCCGTATCTGGTCGATCACTCGGCCTACGATGCCTATTCGTTTCTGATCGAGGCCGAGGGTAAGCGCATTTTCTACAGCGGAGATTTCCGTGCACATGGCCGCAAGGCAAAGCTGTATGAGCATCTGGTGGCGAACCCACCGCAGGACATCCACGCCCTTTTTATGGAAGGCTCCTCCCTGTCACGCTTGGAATCGGACGAGTCATTCCCGACCGAAAGCGATCTTGAAACTGAAATCGTCGCCCACCTCAAGGCCGACCAAGGCATGGTGATGTTCCACACCTCGGCCCAGAACATTGACCGTGTCGTCACCCTCTACCGAGCCTGCAAGCGAACAGGTCGCCCCCTCATCATCGACCTCTATGCAGCAGCGATCCTTGCCGCCACCGAGAACAAGAATATTCCGCAGTCCGATTGGCCGGGCGTTCATCTTTACCTGCCGAAGCTGCAAGCCATTCAGGTCAAGAAAAATGAGTGGTTCCCGCTGCTCAAGCGGCACTCCACAAACCGGATTTATCAAGAGCAACTGAAGGAGATTGGCCGCAACGCGGTCATCCTGTTCCGTCCCTTGATGCGTCCTGATCTTGACGACGCAGGCTGTCTGGATCAAGCCAGTTACATCTATTCCCAGTGGGCCGGCTATCTTGAGCAGGGAACCTATGCTTCGACGGAGGAATGGCTGGAAACCTTGGGCATCGAGATCCGCCACATCCACACCTCGGGACATGCCAGCCCCAAGGACTTGAAACGCTTTGCGGAGGCATTGGCTCCCCGAGCTTTGATCCCAATTCATAGCTTCGCTACGGACAAGTACAGTGAATTGTTCAGCAACGTGGTTTATCGCCATGACGGCGAATGGTGGGAGGTATGAAGATGGCAGGCTCTTATCGACCCAATCCGTAATTTCGCTGCTCAGAAGGTCCAAAGGCGGGTATCTGATTGCAGCAACCCTTTAGACGGCTGGACGACGGAGTGCTCATCTGCCAAAAGATGCCAGTGGTGGATCAGGGTTTATCTGGCAGCAATGTGGACAAAAACTGGCTGACTGGTCATGCAACTCTCTACCAGAATGCCATTTGCCACATGATTGGCCTGCTGTGTTTGGCCACCGGACTCAGCAGCGTATCAGAAGTCCGCAAGGTGATTGCGCCCAGTTCTGCCATAATCCCGAAATACTCAATAAATAGTTAGCAAATTTCTTCATGCTGTTCAATTCATACGCCTTCATCTTCGGCTACCTGCCGGTCACCTTGGCCGGCTTTTTTTTGTTGGCAAGTAGCAGCCACCGGTTGGCGGCTTTGTGGTTAGCGGCGGCATCCCTGTTTTTCTATGGCTGGTGGAATCCGGCTTTTGTTGCATTGGTAATGGCGTCGATTACGGTTAATTACGGCTTCGGTTACGCTATCGGTCACGCCCGGTTACGATCAGGAAAGAAAGCGATGACGGTGCTGACCGTCTCGGTAATAACAAACCTCGGCCTGCTCGCCTACTTCAAATACGCCAACTTCTTTATCGCCAACGTCAGTCAATTGACTGGTGCGGAACTGAGTGTCGTGAATATCGTTCTCCCCTTGGGTATTTCGTTCTTCACCTTCACGCAGATCGCCTTTCTTGTTGATGTATATCGCGGTATTGCGCGTGAATACAATTTCATTCACTACGTACTTTTTGTGACCTACTTCCCGCATCTGATTGCCGGTCCGGTGCTTCATCACAAGCAAATGATGCCGCAGTTCGGGTACGCCGGAACCTATCGTGTCAATCTGGAAAACATCAACATCGGCTTGACCATTTTTATCATCGGGCTGGCCAAGAAAGTTTTGCTGGCCGACCAATTTGCGCTGTATGCCAATCCGGTGTTTGATGTGGTCGCACATGGTGGCGAGCCGAAGCTGATTGAGGCATGGATTGGCGCTTTGGCCTACGCATTGCAGCTTTACTTCGATTTTTCTGGCTATTCCGACATGGCAATCGGCTTGTCGCGTATGTTCAACGTCAAGCTGCCTATGAATTTCGATTCGCCCTACAAGGCGCCGAACATTATCGAGTTCTGGCGACGCTGGCACATGACACTATCCACATTTCTGCGCGATTACCTCTATGTGCCACTAGGCGGCAGCCGCAAAGGTGTGCCGCGTCGCTATCTCAATTTGATGATCACCATGCTGCTGGGCGGCTTGTGGCATGGTGCCGGCTGGACGTTTGTGATGTGGGGTGGCCTGCATGGTCTGTATCTGGTGATCAACCACGGCTGGCGGCGCTTGACCGGTGCCGAGGGCGAGTCATCGGGTTGGCGCGCCGTGGCGGGCATTGGACTGACATTTATCGCGGTGGTCATCGCCTGGGTGCCGTTTCGGGCGACTGATCTGGATGCGGCGCTGCACATGTGGGTTGGGATGTTGGGAGTGAATGGGATTTCACTGCCAATGTCCTTGGCAGTGCGCGTGCCTTCGGGGTTTAACCCGTTGGTTGTATTTGAGGGTTTAGCACCTCTATCTGCATTGAATGCGCAGGAGGTAATTCTGGCGCTTCCATTCGGGCTGGCTGTCATTTGGTTACTGCCAAACACGCAGCAGTGGATGGCCAAATACCAGCCAGCATGGGAGGCTGTCCGCGCCCCGTCGAGATGGTCGTGGCAATTATCGAGAAAATATGGCGCTGTTGGCGGAGTCCTCTTTGCGCTAACGCTCCTCATGCTGACGCGCGAAAGCGCATTCTTGTACTTCCAGTTTTAGCCATGAATTACATTTTTACTGTGCTGAGCACGGCAGCCGTTTTGGTAGCCTCTGCGGCAGTTCTGAATTGGACGATAGACCCAGCAGGGTTGTTTCGGAAGTCATCCTTTGGTCAGCAATATGCCAACTATTTAGTGGCGTCAGAACATGGTCTCTTGACTCCCGATTCATTCGACGAGCGCGAATTTAAATCCGAGCTAGCAACGGATGCCGCTCACTATGACTGCGTTGTTATCGGCAGCAGCCATGTCATGCAAGTTGGGAGTACTCGCAAGCATAGGTCATTTCCTACCTGCAAAAGCATCCTGAATCTTGGTGTATCTGGCGCAGGGATCGAAGATCATGTTGTTCTATCGTGGTTGGCACTATCAGCGGGGAGGCCCAGAGCGCTGATCTTTTCTATTGACCCGTGGACGTTTGCCTTTGGCAAAGATGAACGCTGGAAAGTTCGGTATGCGGAACAGTATCCAGTTGCACGGATGGCGATTGAAGGAAAAAATGCAGTCAGCGGTGGATCGGCTAATCGTTGGTCGAGTCTTATTAGCGCCCAATACACGAAGAGGTCTCTTGGTCTGCTGCTACGTGGCGCATCTACGCCTTCAATCGAAGTGGCGCGAAGCGTGGATGAGGATGTGGGTGACGAATTTGCAATCACGTTGCCAGACGGCAGCCTCGTCTATTCTGCTGCGTACATAACGAGCGCGAAGATAGCGAAAATCCCTGCTGGCGGCGAAAGCTATAAAACTGATGGGGCTATTAACGATGGGCGTGCTGTTGATCTCTATCGAAGGCTGATTCTGTGGGCAAGAGAGCATGGGGTTAAGCCGGTTTTGCTAATGACTCCTTATCACCAAAACGTTTGGATGCTTGAGGCTTCGCCAAATGTCAAAGCAATGGTACCGACAGAGAAAATTGTAAGAAAAATGGGAGAGGAACTGGATGTACCCGTGATTGGCTCATTCCGACCGGAGATTGTCGGTTGCTTGCCTGATGAATTTTATGACTCCATGCACCCAATGGCTTCCTGTGTGGCTAGATTAACGGCACGAGCAAATCTTTGAAAACCTGATGGTGCGTTCGCCGTATCGCTAAAATGCCCGACACAATCTACACCATGAAGGGCCAGCCATAAAGAAATTCTGTGGCTCATTGAATCCCTTGCTGAGAAGGCTGCCGTTGGCCTTCACTACGCAAGGAGCCACACATGCAGTTCAACCGAATTCCCCTTGTCCCGGCTGCCATCCTCAAGGCACATCGGGTCAATGAACCCGGCGACACTCGATTCAAGGCCGCAGCACGTTTCCTGCAATCACTATGGCGAGATGAAAGAGGGTTGCCGATTGGCACCCACCGTTCTCCCAAGGGGAAGCGGCGCAAGGTGGGTAGCCGACTTGATGCAGAAAGCGCCAAGCAGGGAGGCAACTTCCTCTCTCCCGACATCGCCAAGCTGGCACTCCGCGAGTCGGTCTATCGGGAAATCGGGGCAGTCATCGAACAGGAACGGCTCTGGACCAACATGCTGTCCAGCCAGCCCTTGTGCTTCAACCTGTTTGGCTGGATGAAGCTGGACGCGGAGAAGGCGAATCAGTTCTTCCGTCACCTGTTCCCCGACTATGTTGCGGCATTGCAGGGAATCTACTTCGAGCATTCGCCGGGACGTGGCAATCCTGCCTTTACGGATGACAACAGCGCGTTTGATGTCTTCGTAGTCTGCATCACCCCGGATGGCGAAACTGGCTTTATCGCTATCGAGATGAAGTATTCGGAGACGATGGCCGAGCCATTGGCTGGGCTTCGCCCTCGCTACGAGGAGCTTTCCCGGCTTGCCGGCATCTATAAAGACCCGGAGGCACCAGCCTTGCGAGGAAACCCGATGCAGCAGTTGTGGCGGGAACACATGCTCAGCCGCGCCATGATTCACAATGGCCTGTACTCAACCGGGCGCTTTGTCGTGATCCATCCCGAGCAGAACCATCAATGCCGAGCGGGAGTGAATGCCTACCGGGAGCACTTGGTTTCTGCCGACCCCCAAGTATCTGGTTTCCAAGTCGTCACGCTGGAAGAGTGCATCGCCGCCTTCCGGGTCATTGGTGATACCGAGGCTGCCGATGCTCTGCATGGCCGTTACTTGGATTTCGGGAAGGTGGAGCAAGCGATCTTTGGGTAAAATGGCGGTGCTGGGGGGATTCGCTTCTCAGCCCTGATTTAGAGACAAATTCCGCCCCCACTGTACGCCGACGTTCGCCCCTATCCGAGTAAATTGGGGGCACATTTGGGGGCACTTTATGAAAGCCCCCGACACCATGACCAGTGAAATCAAGCCTTCCAGCAGACATTTCCTGTTCAACGTCTAAGCCATACGTTTAGAATCAGGGCATTGAATTTACAGAATGGATGAATGGCCGATCCAGTCGCTGCAGCCTCCACGCCGCTAGCCCAGGAAGGGAAAGCCCTTTCCAGAGCGGTTTTGCTGCGCGCCTATGAGCAAAGTCATGACGCCATTCTCATCACGGATCGCGACAACCTCATCGTTGCGGCCAATGGTGCTTTTTGCCAGCTATCGGGCTATTCGCACGATGAACTGATTGGCAAGGATCCTCGGATCCTTGCCTCCCAGGACTTGGCTGCCGAGCTGCACGCGAACATGTGGAACTCGCTGACCACGGAGGATTTCTGGGAAGGCGAGGTATGGAACAAGCATAAGAATGGCGAAAGCTATACCCGCTGGCTGAAGATTGCCGTTTTGCGGAATGCCGATGGTCAGATCGAAAACTATGTCGCCAATTTCTCCGACATGGAAGCCAGCAAGGAATTCGCCGACCAGCTCGCCTATCTGGCTTACCACGATCCGCTGACCAATCTGCCCAACCGGCTCGCTTTCGAGTCGCAACTGGCGCAGGCCCTGCGCGGCTGCGAACGAGACAACCGCCAGCTGGCGCTGATGTTGATCGACCTCGATAATTTCAAGAACATCAACGATACACTCGGCCATCACGTCGGTGACGAGTTGCTGCAGAAGGTGGCCCTGCGCCTGCGTGAAAGCGTGCGTTCCAGCGATCTGGTCGCCCGCATCGGCGGCGACGAATTTGTCATTGTCCTGCCGGAAATCGAATCGCCCCTGACAGCCGCCCGGGTAGCCAACAAGGTGCAGCACAACATGGCTGATAGTTACCGGATCTCCGATCACGTGCTGTACGCCACGCCGAGCATCGGCATCAGCCTGTTTCCGATCGATGGAGGGGATGCCAGCACCTTGTTGCGCAATGCTGATACCGCGATGTATCACGCCAAGGATGCCGGTCGTAACAACCACCAGTTCTACACCGCCCGCATGAATGAGGCGGCCGGCGAGCGGCTGCATCTGGAAAATGAACTCCGCCAGGCGATTTCGGCCATTTCGCCGAGTTCCAGCGAATTCTCGCTGCACTTCCAGCCTCAGGTGCAGACCGCCAGCGGCCGAGTGCTTGGGCTCGAGGCGCTGCTGCGCTGGAACAACCCGACCTTCGGGCTGGTGTCGCCGATGCGCTTTATCGCCATCGCCGAAGAAACTGGCCTGATCCAGCCGCTTGGTGACTGGGTGATCTGGGAAACCTGTCGCCAGATTCGCCAGATGAAGCAGCACGGCATCGAAGGCATCCGCATCGCGATCAATATTTCCGCCCAGCAACTGCGCCACGAAAACCTGCTGCTCCTGGTTCGTGGGGCGCTCGCCTGCTACGACCTGCAGCCGGAAGACATCGAACTCGAAGTCACGGAAAGCACTGCGATGCAGAATCCGGAAACGACGCTGTCGATACTCGACCAACTATCGGCCATGGGAGTCATGCTGGCCATCGATGATTTCGGTACCGGCTACTCGTCACTGGCCTATCTGAAGCATTTGCCGATTCAGCGCCTGAAGCTGGATCGCTCCTTCGTCAAGGACATCGAGACGGACGCCAACGATGCCGCCATCTGCACGGCGACTATCGCCCTCGGCCACAGCCTGGGACTGGAACTGGTCGCCGAAGGGGTCGAAACTGAGGCTCAACGTGCCTTCCTGGCTCGCCTCGGCTGCGACATGCTGCAAGGCTATCTGTACAGCAAGCCGATGCCCTTCGAGGAAACCATCGCCTACCTCAAGGCGCACAGGGCGGCGCAACCCTAGATCGCTACTAGCGGATGACCTTGCGCCACTCGGCCTCGAAGTAGCGCACCAATACCTGATTGTTCAGTTGGTTAACCTCTGCGGGCAGGCGTGCCATATCGGCCGGAAAGACGAACATGCCGGGCAGGGTTTCGGAAGTCAGATATCTGGTTTTTCCCCCGTCGACTGCTGGCAGCGCAAAATCCTGACGCCCGGCAATGATGAAGCCCCATTCGCCAAAAGACGGCACCAGCGCGTGATACGGCGCGGTCCTGAAACCGACGCTTTCCAAGGTCGTCACCACGCACCAGAAAGACTGTCGGGCGTAAAGCGGGGAAGTCGATTGGACGACCAGCAGACCACGGGCCGAAAGCCGCTTCTCGATCAGGCGGTAGAAGGCCGAGGTATAGAGCTTGCCCAAGGCAAAATTGGCCGGATCGGGAAAATCGATGACGATGAAGTCGTAATACTCCTTGCTGTCCTCAAGCCATTGCAGCGCATCGGCATTGACCACCTTGACCCGTTCCGATTTCAGCGCCCCCTGATTCAACGCCACCAGCGCCGGTGCCGTGGAGAACAGCTCGGTCATCGCTGGATCGAGGTCGACCAGCGTGACCGATTCGACATTCGGATACTTGAGCACTTCACGCACTGCCAGCCCGTCGCCGCCCCCCAGCACGAGCACCCGCTTCGCCCCCGGCAGACTGGCCAGCCCGGGATGGACCAGCGCCTCGTGGTAGCGGTATTCATCATGCGAGGAAAACTGCAGGTTATTGTTCAGGAACAGTCGCAGATCGTCACGCCAGCGGGTAACGACAATGCGTTGGTAAGGTGTTGTTTCGGCATGGACGATGTCGTCGGCGTAAAGATGCGCCTCGGCAAACGTCGTCAGTTGCCCGGCACCGGCAAAGCCGGTGACCAGCAGGCCGAACACCGACCAGCTTTGTAACGCCAGCCAACGCCGGCCAGGCAGCTGGTCGCGAAAGAGGTGTAGCGCCCAAAGCGCTACCGCCACGTTCAGCACACCGAACAGCAGCCCGGTGCGCACCATCCCGATCTGTGGTGCCAGAACGAGCGGAAAGAGTATGGAGACCGCCAGGGCGCCGAGATAATCGAAAGTAAGCACTTGCGACACGAGATCCTTGAAGGCCAGCTCGCGCTTCAGGATCCGCATGACCAGCGGGATTTCGAGACCGACGAGCACTCCAACACCAAACACTGCCAGATAAAGCACGAGCTTGAACGGCCCGGCCAGCCACGTGAAAACGAGGAACAGCCCGATGGCCGAAAAGCCGCCGAGCAGGCCGACCATCAGTTCGATCTGGATGAAGCGCCCGATCAGGTCGCGCGTAATGTATTTCGACAACCAGGAACCGGCGCCCATCGCGAACAGGTAGGTACCAATCACCGTCGAGAATTGCGTCACCGAATCGCCCAGTAGGTAGGACGACAGCGCCCCGGCAATCAGCTCATAAGCCAGCCCGCAGGAAGCAATGACAAAAACGGAAAAAAGAAGGGCATGCCGCATGGGCTAGTGGACTGCTTCGTAATTGGCTGGACAGAATGAACGCGCCGGATTTGTTCCGCTGGCTAGGCGCGAACCACAGCGATAGCCAGCGCTATCGCGAGGATGAGCAACAACGCCAGCGGGGCAAAGACAAGCTTTCATGTTCAGTTAATTGCGAAGCAGACCACCCGGATGCTAACCCGAAACAGTTGGAACGGCGCAGCCCCGGCATGGTCAGAGAGTTATCCCGCTATAAAACCCAGCCCGCTTTCATGTCGCCCCTGCACCCAAAAAAATCCCACTGGCGGAGAACACTTCTTCCCGTCTTGCTGCTGGCTCTGTTCCTGCCAGCCTCGCATGCGGCCGAATACGCCATCGACCCGGCGCATACCTACGCCAGCTTCGAGATCGACCACCTCGGCTTCTCGACCCAACGTGGCCAATTCAACCGCAGCAGCGGCAGCATTGAATTCGACCCGGAAAGCAAAGCTGGCCGGATCGACATCAGGATCGATGCCGCTTCGCTCGACACCGGGTTCGAGCTCCGTGATGACGTGCTGCGTGGTGACGGCTGGTTCAACGTCAAAGCCTTCCCGGACATCCTGTTTCGCAGCGACAGACTGATCTTCACCGAAGAGCGCCTGAGCGCCGTCGAAGGCACGCTGGCCATGCTCGGCGAGATTCGCCCGATGCGGCTGGAAATCAGCCGCTTCAAGTGCGGGCTCAATCTAGCCAGCCGCAAGCGCGGCTGTGGCGCCGATGCGCTAGGCAGCCTGCGTCGCTCCGAATTCGGCATGAACAACGGGCAACCTTTCATCGGCGACGAAGTCCGCCTGCGCATCCAGGTCGAGGCCTATCTGCCCTGATTGCCGATGGCCGCCAAAGCACTGACGCTTCACTAAAGTCATGTGCTAATGGTCTGTTTCTGCGAAAATAGCACCCCTTTTGCTGTTCCCGGATTTCCCCCATGCCCCCCCATCCCGCCATAGCCAGCACCGCTGAAATCGTCACCGAACTCAAGGCCGGCCGCATGGTCATCCTGGTCGATGAAGAAGACCGCGAAAACGAGGGTGACCTCGTCATGGCCGCTGAATACATCACGCCGGAAGCCATCAATTTCATGACCAAGTTCGCGCGCGGCCTGGTCTGCCTGACGCTGACCGAAGCTCGCTGCAAGCGCCTCGGCCTGACCCAGATGGCACGCAACAATGGCACCGTCTACGGCACCGCCTTCACCGTCTCCATCGAAGCCGCCGAAGGCGTCACCACCGGCATCTCGGCCGCTGACCGGGCCAAGACCATTCAGGTGGCCGTGGCCAAGAATGCCACCGCCGACCATATCGTCCAGCCGGGCCACGTTTTCCCGATTACCGCCCGCGAGGGTGGCGTTCTGGTCCGTGCCGGGCATACCGAGGCCGGCTGCGACCTGACCTCCCTGGCCGGCCTGGAACCTGCTGCCGTCATTTGCGAAATCATGAACGACGACGGCACCATGGCTCGTTTGCCGGAGCTGATGGAATTCGCCAAGGAACACGGCCTGAAGATCGGGACCATCGCCGACCTGATTCATTACCGTGCCGGCTCGGAAACCCTGGTCGAACGCGTCACCAGCAAGCCGGTGCAGACCGCGCACGGCGAATTCACGCTGCACGCCTATGTCGACCGCGCCAGCGGCGCAACCCACCTGGCCATGGTCAAGGGCCAGATTCCGGCCGACACCGAAACACTGGTGCGTGTTCATGAACCATTGTCGGTGCTCGACTTCCTCGATCCGTCGAGCAAGCAACAATCCTTTTCCATCGATCAGGCCCAGGCTGCGCTGGCCGCCAAAGGCCATGGCGTGATCGTCCTGCTGCACCGCCCGGAAGATGGCGACGCATTGCTTTCCCGCCTGACCGGCAAGACTCCTCAGGCGCCAGCAAAATGGGATCCGCGTACCTACGGCATCGGTGCCCAGATCCTGCGCGATATCGGCGTCAGCAAGATGCGCCTGCTCTCCAGCCCCCGCAAGATGCCCTCCATGACCGGCTTTGGCCTTGAAGTCACCGGTTTCGTCACCTCACCTGCGGAGCTCTAAGCCATGTCCCGCTTTGACAACGTTTATGAATTCGACAACAACCTGAATGGGGCTGGCCTCCGGGTCGGCATCGTCATGGCCCGCTTCAACCTGCCGGTCTGCGAAGGCTTGCTCTCGGCCTGTATCAACGAACTGAAGCGCCTTGGCGTGGCCGATGCCGACATGACCATCGCCACCGTCCCCGGCGCGCTGGAAATCCCGCTCGTGCTGCAAACCATGGCCCAGAGCGGCAGTTTCGACGCACTGGTCGCTCTCGGCGCCGTTATCCGTGGCGATACCTACCATTTCGAAGTGGTCTCCAACGATGCCTGCCGCGCCATCATGGAAGTCCAGCTCGATACCGGCATCCCCATCGCCAATGGCGTGCTGACCTGCGAAACCGACGAGCAGGCCGAAGTCCGCATGCAACCCAAGGGCAGCGACTGCGCCCAGGCTGCCGTCGAAATGGCCAACCTTCAGAAAGCGCTCATCCAATGACCACCTTCCTCAGCGATAGCGAACATCCTCAGGACGTCAAGGCACCACCCAAGTCTGCCCGTCGCCGGGCCCGCGAATTCGTGCTGCAGGGGCTCTACCAATGGCGTGTCGGCGGGGCCGACGAAGCAGCCATCGAAGCCTACGCACCGGAAATGGAAGGCTTTGCCAAGGCGGACCGCGAATTCTTCGTTGGCACACTGCGTGGTGTGATGGCCCAGCACGAAAAGCTGATCGAACAGGTTTCCGTTCATATTGACCGTCCGTTCACCGAATTGTCGCCGGTCGAAGCCTGCATCCTGATGCTGGGCAGTTTCGAGATGCTCAACCACGCTGAAACGCCCTACCGCGTGATCATCAACGAAGCCATCGAATTGACCAAATCCTTCGGCGGCACCGATGGCCACAAGTACGTCAATGGCGTACTCGACAAGGTCGCGGCCATCCTGCGTCCGGACGAGGTCGCGGCACGCAAGAAGACCAAGTAATCCCATGCCTGGCGAATTCGCACTGATCGACAAATATTTCGCCAGGCCGACGCCGTCGGCCGTCCTCGGCCCCGGTGACGACTGCGCCCTGCTCCAGCCCTCGCCGGGCAAGCAGCTCGCTGTCACTACCGACATGCTGGTCGCCGGCACACATTTCCTGCCTGACACCGACCCGAAGAATCTCGGCTGGAAAGCCCTCGCCGTCAATCTCTCCGATCTCGCCGCCATGGGTGCCGAGCCTCGCTGGGTCACGTTGGCCGGCGCCTTGCCCACAGTCGACGAGCCATGGATCGCCAAATTCGCCGAAGGCTTCTTTGCCTGTGCAACTGAATATGGCGTCGATGTCATTGGCGGCGATACCACCAAAGGCCCGCTCAACGTCTGCATCACCGCCATGGGCGAAGTCGAACCCGGTCAGGCGCTGCGTCGCGATGGCGCCAAAGTCGGCGACCAGATCTGGGTTTCCGGCCGCCCTGGACTGGCCAGCCTTGGCCTTGCCTACCTGCAGGGCAAGATCCAGTTGCCCGAACCCTGGCCACGGCTATGCGTTGGCGCCCTCGAAAAACCTCGCCCGCGCGTTGCCCTCGGCTTGGCGCTGACCGGCATCGCCAGCGCCGCGATTGATGTTTCCGACGGACTGCTGGCCGACCTCGGTCACATTGCCGAACGCTCCGGCTGTGCGGCAGCGGTCAAGCTGGTGCAATTGCCACACCTGCCCAAGGGCGAGAGCTACGACGCCAACCTCCGGCGCATTGCCCTCGAATGCCAACTGGCCGGCGGCGACGACTACGAACTCTGCTTCACCGCGCCGGGCACCCAAAGCCTTGCCATCGCGAAGATTGCCGCCCAACTCGAACTGCCGCTCTGGAACATCGGCGAGATGGTTCCGGGCGAGACAGGCGAGGTCACCGTCTTTGATCCGGACGGCAAGCCGGTCCAGTTCGACCACAAGGGATACGACCACTTTGGCACAGAAGCCTAGCCTCACGTTCCTGCTCGCCCACCCGGCGCATTTTTTCGCGCTCGGCTGCGGTAGCGGGCTGGCTCCGAAGGCGCCCGGCACCTTCGGCACGCTGTTCGCGTGGATTACCTTTGCCCTTTTCCACAGTTATTTTGGTGATTTTCAGTTGCTCTTTCTGTTGGCTGCGGCCTACCTCGGCGGCATCTGGTTCATCGACGTCACCGGCAAGGCCATCGGCGATCCAGACCACGGCAGCATCGTCTGGGACGAAATCGTTCCTTTCTGGCTGGTCCTGCTGATGACGCCGGACACCTTCTTCTGGCAACTGGCCGCCTTCGCACTGTTCCGCTACTTCGACATCACCAAACCGCAACCGGCCCGCTACTTCGACGAACACGTCAAGAACGGTTTCGGCGTCATGGCGGATGACCTTATTGCTGCAGGGTACACTTTGCTCGCCCTGGCCCTGCTCAAGATCATTTTTGCCTGACGCCTGCGTGCCACAGGCATAGAATATTGGGGTTCCTAACGCTTGGAGCTTCATCATGAGTCACAAGCACGCTCACCTCTTGCGCAGCATCTTCCAGGATCCGCCATCCGCCAATATCCATTGGCGCGAAATCGAATCGCTGCTCCACCACCTGGGCGCCGAAGTCGAACCGTCGCATGGTGCGCGCTTCAAGATCACCCTGAACAAGGTCGAAGCCTTTCTGCACCATCCGCACAACAGCAGCACCTGCAGCAAGACGGATATCAAGACCATTCGCGAAGTGCTGGCCCACGCCGGGGTAACCCTCTCCTCCTACGAGGCGGGCAAGAGCTGAAATCTGCCTGGGGTGGGATCCATCACAGGAAAGACACTCCACACGCACTGAGCAGCGGCAAAATTACGCGCTGAAAGAATACGTCGTACCGCGACGGACCAGGCTGGTATGACTTGGCATAGCTGGAATGCCCTCCACGTGTAGCAGTTACGTGTAGCGCTTCCTGAAATCAAAAAGAAAAGGGCTGACTCCGTCTGGAATCAGCCCTTTTTCGTGTTCTTGGCGCGCCCGAGACGATTCGAACGTCCGACCCCTGCCTTCGGAGGGCAGTACTCTATCCAGCTGAGCTACGGGCGCTTGGGAGGGAGGCATTCTACCCCTAGGCAATCCTTGCGTCCATGACTCGAAAGGCATTAAGCTTGCCGCAATTAACAATATTGCATAATTCCTCAAAATCATCATGACTCAGAACAGCCCGCGCGAACTCTCCGATGAAGATGTCCAGAAGGTAATGGACACGATAGACATCCCGACTTGCCCTGCCATGTTGACGGATGCCATGCGAGAGGCGCAGAAGGATGAGCCCGATCTCAAACGGCTCGCTGAAATCATCGCCAATGACGCGGGGATGTCGGCGGCCGCTTTGAAACTGGCCAATTCACCGCTCTATGGGAGCAGCAACCGCCTTTCCAGCGTGCGCAAGGCCGTGGAACGACTGGGGATTAGAAACACGCTGTGTGTCGTCGTCGCTTCCGCCTTGCGTTCAAGCATCATTGGCCTGCCGCCGGCCTGGATTGATCAATTCTGGAAACGGACGATGCTGCTGGCTTTGACATCCAGTCTGATCGCTCGCCGCCAGTATGGTATTTCGCCGGATGCCGCCTATACCTATGCGCTATTCCATGATGCCGCAATTCCGTTGATGATGCGCCGCTTCCCCGAGTACGGCGCACTTCTGGAGAAATGCAGGCGTGAAGGCTCAATGCTCAATGATGCCGAGGAGCAATACTTCCCCAGCACTCACCCGATCATCGGTTCGCTGCTCGTCCGCAACTGGGGGCTCCCCCCGCTTCTTGGGCAGGCGATCCGCTTTCACCATGAAAAGGATGCTTACGACGTACCGGATCGCACCTTGCCTGGCGGAGCGCTATCACTGATCGCCGTCACGCAGGTGGCAGAACATCTGCTGAGCGAAGTGCTCGATGACGACATCGAGGTCGGAATCGAGCTATATCACCGGGCGCTGGATTTCCTTGGCATCTCCGGCGACGATCAGGATGAACTTCGAAGCCGGATCACTACGGTCATCGAAGAAAACGGCGCCTGAACCGCCTCAGTCGAAAAAGGTACGCGCGGCTTCGAAACGCTGCGCGTAATAACCGTCGCTCAACCGGTCGATACGGACGCGCCCATTGGTCGATGGCGCATGGATGAAGCGCGTTTCGCCAATATAGATGCCGACATGTGAAAACGAGCGATTCAGGGTATTGAAGAAGACCAGATCCCCGGGCCGCAGTTCGGCCTTGGCAATCGGTTTGCTGCTCCGGGCGATATCGGCAGCACTCCCTTGTACCTTGAGGCCAGCAGCTTGGCCGTAGATGTAACTGACCATGCCGCTGCAGTCGAGCCCGGCTTCCGGATTCTTGCCGCCAAAGCGGTAGCCGGTATCGATCAGTCCCATGGCGTAGAACACCACTTCGTTACCCTTCTCGCTGACCGGACGCGAGGCTTGCGCTATAGTTTCCGTCGAGGTGGAAGAGCGCGGCCCCGGGCTGCCGCAAGCGGCGAGCAGCAGGGCGGAGAGAGAGAGCAGAAACAGGGATGCAATACGCATTGAGCTAAAGCGCTTTCTTGGAACAACCCATAACTTACAGTTTTTACAGGAATTTTCAAGGCCATGAATTTACAGAACACCGAATTGCTACGGTCGACCAACCTGATTGGCGGACAATGGGTCAGCGCCGATGATGGCGCCCAACTCGCCGTGATCAACCCGGCCACAGGGGAAAAGCTGGCCGACGTACCGCTCTGCGGCGCTGACGAAACCCGCCGCGCCATCGATGCGGCCAATGCCGCCTGGCCGGCCTGGCGCGCCCTGACAGCCCGTCGCCGCTCTCAATTGCTGCAAGCCTGGTTCAGCCTGATCATCAAGAATACCGACGACCTTGCCCAGCTGGTCACGGCCGAATGTGGCAAGCCTCTGCAGGAAGCCAAGGGCGAGGTGATCTACGGTGCCTCCTTTGTGGAATGGTTTGCCGAAGAGGGCAAGCGCACCTACGGCGAGAGCATTCCCAGCCCCGCTTCGAACACTCGCCTGGTGGTCGTCAAGCAACCGATCGGCGTCAGTGCCGCGATCACGCCGTGGAATTTCCCGCTCGCCATGATCACCCGCAAGGTCGCCCCGGCGCTGGCTGCCGGTTGCCCCGTCGTCGTCAAGCCAGCCGAAGCGACGCCGCTGACCGCACTGGCGCTGGCCGTGCTGGCCGAGCAGGCAGGCTTTCCGGCTGGCGTATTCAACGTGGTCACGGGCAAGCCGGCTGAAATCGGCGGGGAGCTGTGCGCCAACCCCATCGTGCGCAAATTGTCCTTTACCGGCTCGACCGGCGTTGGGCGTCTGTTGATGGCGCAATGCGCGCCAACCATCAAGAAGCTATCGCTGGAGCTTGGCGGCAACGCCCCCTTCATCGTTTTCGACGACGCTGACGTCAATGCCGCGGTCGATGGCGCCATCGCGGCGAAATACCGCAACACCGGTCAGACCTGCGTCTGCGCCAACCGCTTCCTGATCCAGGCGGGCATCTATGAGGAATTCGCGGCCAAGTTTGCCGAGAAGGCCAAAGCCCTCAAAGTCGGCGCCGGCAACGAAGCCGGGGTGGTTCAAGGCCCGCTGATTAACGCAGCCGGCCTGAGCAAGGTGGAATCCCATGTCGCCGACGCCGTTGGCAAGGGCGCTCGAGTGCTGTGCGGCGGCGCCCGCCATGAGCGCGGTGGCAACTTCTTCCAGCCGACGGTGCTGGCTGATGTAACGACCGCAATGAAGGTTGCCCGCGAGGAAACCTTCGGCCCTGTGGCACCGCTGTTCCGCTTCGAGACCGAGGAACAGGCCATCGCCATGGCCAACGACACTGAATTCGGCCTCGCCGCCTATTTCTTCACCCGCAATGTCGGCCGCTGCTGGCGGGTTGGCGAGGCGCTGGAATATGGCATGGTTGGCATCAACACCGGGATGATCTCCAACGAAGTCTCGCCTTTCGGCGGCATCAAGCAATCCGGCCTTGGTCGCGAAGGCTCGAAGTACGGCATCGAAGAATATCTGGAAATCAAATACCTCTGCTTCGACGTCAATACCTGAGCTCATGGGCAAACTCATCGTTTTCTCGGGGATCGCGCTGCTGCTGGTCCTGCTCTGGCGCAAGTGGGCTATCCGACAACGGGCCGGCTACATCGACGCTTATCCCTATCAGCGTTTTCTCGACAAGCGACTGGCCGCCCGACGCCCCGAACTTAGCGCCGAACAGCGGGCCGATGTCTTTGTCGGGCTGAACGATTATTTCCAGCTTTGTCGAAAAGCCGGACGCCGTATGGTGGCAATGCCTTCACAGGCGGTCGATGATGCGTGGCACGAGTTCATTCTTTTCACCAGGCAGTACGACAAGTTCTGCCGGCACGCTTTCGGCCGCTTCCTGCATCACACACCAGCCGAGGCGATGAGTTCGCCAACCCAGGCCAGCGACGGCCTCAAGCGCGCCTGGCGCCTAGCCTGTGTGCGCGAGAAGATCGACCCGAAGAAACCTGATCGTCTGCCCCGCTTGTTTGCCCTGGACGCCAGCCTCGGCATCACCGGCGGCTTCGTTTATCAGCTTGACTGCATGGCGGCACGAGGCGCAGCAGGGGATGGCTATTGCGCCAGCCATATCGGCTGCAGCAGCGGTTGTTCGGGCGACTCAGGCAGCAGCGATGGAGATGGCGGCAGTGGCTGCGGTGGCGGCTGCGGCGGTGGAGGGGATTAACTTCGCTCTGCCTCAGTTGGCAGAATAGACCACTACCCGGTTACGCCCCGCATTCTTGGCGGAGTAGAGTGCCTGGTCGGCGGCCTGGGTCAGCTCGTCGGGCATCTTGCCATGATCGGGATAGGCAGAGACACCGGCCGATGCGGTAAAGGAAAGCTCGAAATTGCCGAAGTTGACGCGGATTTCGGCAATCTTGCTCCGCCAGAGTTCGGCCCGCTCCGCGGCGATGGCCAAGGGCATCCTTGGCATCAGAACGACAAACTCCTCGCCACCGTAGCGACAGAGTACGTCCTCGTGCCGGATGTCGGCCCGCAGGGTTTCGGCCAGCACGATCAGGCACTGATCGCCAGCCATGTGGCCATAGGTGTCGTTGATCTGCTTGAAGTTATCCAGGTCGAGAATGAGCAAAGAGAGCGGGTAGCCTTCACGGCGCGAACGAGATAGCTCGCGCTCCAGCGTCTCGTCAAGATAGCGGCGATTGAAGCAGCCGGTCAGGCTGTCACGAATGGCCTGTTCCTGCAGGGCAACCTGCAACTGCTCGATTTCCTCCAACTGCTTGCGCAGCTTGTCATTGGCGCTGCGCAATTCGGCTTCCGAGCGGCGCCGCTCGGAGATATCACGAGCGATACCCAGCAAGGCAAACGCCTTGCCTTCCTGATCCAGCAAGAAACTGGCGACGACTTCGGAGCAGACAATCCCGCCATTTTTGTGCGGCTGCTCGATTTCCGTCATCGCCGACTGGGCACTCATATCGCCAGCGGCCAGCCGGGAGAGATGCTCTTCCAGCGTTGCGACCACCACGGCATGGGAGGCTGGCGTCATCGCTTCAGCCAAGGTCTGATTGATCACCTCGTCGGGCGTGAAGCCACGAACCGCTTCGACCGAGGGACTGACATAGGTAAAGCGCATGGTCGCCAGATCGAGAGTCCAGATCACATCCTTGCTGTGCTCGGCCAGTTGCCGATAGCGCTCCTCACTGTGACTCAGTGCCCGTTCAAACACCCGTCGCGAAATCATCTCGCGGGTCAGGCGCCGGTTCAGACGAGCGAAATAGAAGGCTGCACTGGCAACAACAACAATCAGCAGCGATCCAACCGCAAGCGCGTAACCGAACCACACCGGCAACTTCCGTTCGTCGGTGTCGAAAATCAATCCGGCAACGGAGTGCTTTTCCGGCAACATGCCCAGTTCGGCATAAGTCAGGGCTATCTGCTGCCAACGACTGGTGGACTGCAAGCCGATCTCGACCAGGTCCGGCTGCATCAGCCGCTTCAGTTCCTTCGCCTCGAACAGCAGATGGGCACGCTCATGACGCTTGGAGTATTTCTTCAGGATCAGATCGGCGATCTCTTCAGGGTGCTCCATCGCGTATTTCCACCCATGAATCGCGGCGGAACGAAAGGCGCGGATGCGTTCCGGGGCAGCACGAACTTTTTCCTCTGTCGTGAATAGCGTGTCACCGTAGAAATTGATGCCGGCAGCCGACGGACTGAAAGCCAGATAGGGAAACCCTGCGGCCTGCAAGACGTATGGCTCGTCGGTGATATAGGCAGACAAGGCATCAATACGACCCGAGATCAGGTCCTTGGGATCAAAGCTGTGAGGCACCGCGTCGTAGCGCGTCACCCCTTCACGGCGCAGGTAGGCAAACAGTTCTGTTTCATGCGGCGTGAGCATGATGCGCGAACCGTTCAACGCATCAACACTGGTGATCTTTCGCCGGTTGACCAGCAAGACCAGCGGTGAGCGCTGGACGATGGCCGCCAGGGCAACGACCGGCTGGCCCTGCGCACGATGCAGGGCCAGTTCAGAAGCGGCGACGCCAAACTCTGCCTCGCCACCCAGCACGGCAACGACCGGATCGTTCCCTTCATTTAACTCGCGCAAACTGACCTCGAAGCCGGCATCGCGAAAGTAGCCCTTGTCGATGGCCGCGTAGTAGCCGGCAAACTGGAACTGGTGCTTCCAGTTCAGTTGCAGGACGACCCGCTCAACGGCGAAGACCGGAGCGAGAAACAACAAGAGAGTCAGCGAGATGAGGAGCCGCACGGGCAGCATTATCATCTAAATTGGGAAATTTATTACTTGTGATAAGTCCGGCTGCTACCGGAACTGCCATGGCCGGAATTGGCCACGTTGTCGAACATGTTCCAGCCCTGATGCTGGGCGTAAGCGAAAAGCAGCAGGGCGAACACACCGGCCGTAATGTTGAATTTATCGAACATCAGTCATCGCCCCCATCCGAATCGTCGCTGCTCACCGGCGCATGGTCGCTTTCTGCCCAGCGACGCCCCTCAAAGGCAGCCCGGCGCATGATCGTGAAGATGGGGAAGACCAGCAGGAAAAGCATCACCAAGACGAAGTTGGACCAGCCGGCACCGGCCGTATGCACCTCCAGGGTATCGCGCACCGCCATCGGTTTTTCCGGCGCCATGTCGGGATCGAGTGTCAGATAGTAGGTACCGGCCGGAATGTTCAGGAATACTACTTCGTCATCTCGACTTCCCTCGGTCCAGTGGCCGTCGTCGTAACCACTGTAGTAGGACAACTCACGGGCCGCCGGCCATGCCGTACCGGTCACCTTGTTGACCAGCATCATGTCGAGGCCGATCCAGTTATTGTCGAGCGATGTCGAGTTCTTCACCGCAATCTTGCGGGGCTTGCCGGTGATCTCGAATTCCCGGGACTGCACTTCGTCACCGCCACGCGGTTCGAAGGTGAAATCCTGCCTTAGCAATAACTTTCCACCAGACAAAAAAACGAAGAAGAACTGGACCAGGATGGCGGCCAGCACCAATTTCCAGAACAGACTCCAGACCCGCCGATTGGTCTCGTTCCACGGATTTGGCTGGTTGGCGAAAACACCGATCGGATCAGGCAGCGCCCCCTTCAGATTGAAGGCTTCGACAATTGATTCCTGGCTCACATAGAAGCCCTGAGACCAGTTCAGATCGTTACCGGTAGACTCTCGCGACAGCATCAATGGCGGGGCAACGTAATCGACGACCCGATTCGTTTCGCCGCGCCGGACGCGCCAAGTGAATTCGCCGGCGACCTGGATGACCTCAGCTAGCGGCGTGGTGGAGAAATGCTTGAACAGTTCGCCGGCAAAGCGAATGCTGTCGACTTCGATCACCCCGCTGGTCGTCGGCTTGGATAACACATCGACGACATTCCAGTGCCCGTTGTATTCGGTCAGCCAGCGGTAGGTGCCGTGCTCGCCGGCCAGCAGGTATTCGCTCCAGTTGTAGGCGATGCCGTCGACCTTGCTCTGCTTGACGAGAAAGCCGATCACTTCGACCGGCTTGCCTTCGAGCTTTCCCTTGCTGCCAAGCGGCAGGCGCGGCAGGTATTTCTCATCGCGCGCCGCCAGCGATCTGGAGAGAATCTTGTAGTTCTGGTCGGCCGTATCGACCACCGCACCACATGTTGCACAACCCACGGCGAGAATTTCCCGGGAACGGGCCGACATCGGCGAGCCGCAACTCGGGCAGCGGAAAACCTGCGCCGTGACCGTCGCTGTCGGTTCGGCCATGCCTTCACGCAGGTTGGCCATCTTCAGCGACTTGAAATCGACCGCCTCACCGACGAACAGCAAGGGTGGCGTTTCCGAGTAATCAAGCGTCGCAAAACTTTTCTGGTTCCGGAGATCGACCGCCGAAACGGGGTAACCGGCCCCGACCTTGAACGGCAGTTCACCCTGACCGGCCACGCACTCGGCGTTTTCGATATTGCTGACCGTCCAGGTCTGGCTGGCCAGAACGAAGCGTTGACCGATCTTCAGGTCGTCAAATTGCGGCAGCGCCTCCGGAACAAACTGCGCGAAGGTGAGCACATACTCACCACCGGCCTCGGACAACCAGCCGGTCCGCATGTCGTCAAACAGCAGGTGCCACTCGTTCCAGATACCCTGGCTGTACTTGATCTGAATGCGGCCGATCAGTGCAAAATGCACGCCCTTGTAGCTGCCCTCCGAGCCCAGCTGCAGCGGCGAACGGTCTTCGACCAGCGCCGCCATCTTGCCGATGTCTTCCAGGTTCTGGTCGTGGCGGACCAGCGTGCTCTGGCAATACTCACAGACAGCAAAGACCGACGACGCCGATTTGAAGACAACCGGCGCGCCGCAGGAAGGACAGGACGCATTCAGGGCCATAGGCCGCGGATCAGGTCAGTTTCTTCAGCAATTCGGCTTTTTTAGCCTCGAACTCGTCCTTGCTCAGAATGCCTTTTTCGACCAGGCCATGCAGCTTCTCCAGTGTGGCCACCACGTCGTCAGCCGAAATCGCGGCGACCGCCGGGGCCGCTGCCGTCGGCTGTAACGCAGCACCCATTGCCTGACCCATGACCTGCCCGAATCCTACGCCGGCACCGAGGCCGACGCCCATCGCTGCCAGCCCACCCTCGTTCTTGGCCGCATCGGGAATGCTGTTGGCAACCTGATACTGCGTGTAGCGCTGCATGTCGCCGATCATGTTCATGCCGATCTTCTGGTCGAGGATCTTCTGCAGTTCTTCCGGCAGCGAAACGTTCTGGACGACCAGCGAATCGAGCGCCAGCCCATACTCGGCAAACATCGGCGCCGCCTTGGCGAACATTGCCTTGCCGAACTCGTCCTGGTTGGCTGCCATGTCGATGAACGGCACACCGGATTCGCCGAACAGATCTGTCATCCCGGCGACCATGGTGTTACGCAACTGGCCTTCGAGCTCGGTACGAGTGTAGATGTCGCGTGTACCGGAAATCTTCTGGTAGAAGGTCTTCGGGTCGGTCAGGTGGTACGAATAGATACCGAAGGCCCGCAGGCGGACGATGCCGAACTCCTTGTCGCGGATGGTGATCGGGTTCGGCGTGCCCCACTTCTGGTCGAGCTGGGTGCGCGTCGAGAAGAAATAGACGTCGGACTTGAACGGGGATTCGAACAGCTTGTCCCAGTTTTTCAGGTAGGTCAGGACCGGCAGCGTCTGCGTTGTCAGCTTGAACATGCCCGGGCCAAAAACATCGGCGACCGTGCCTTCGTTGACGAACAATGCCATCTGCGAGTCACGCACCGTCAGGCTGGCGCCGTTCTGGATTTCCATCTCGGCCATCGGGTAACGCCAGGCCAGCGTGCCGTCGCCATCCTCGGTCCATTGCAGGACGTCAATAAACTGTTTCTTGATGAAGTCCATCAGAGCCATGAATTTCTCCTTGAATGGTCAGGCGATGCAGCCGGCGTTGAGAATGCCGATGCCGAGGGAAAGGGAAGCAAGAAAAATTGCCGAGGCAATCTTGCCCTGGGGAATGTTCAGCACCAGTTGCGGCAGCGCCAGGCGCGCCACGATGTAGGCCAGCAGTTGCACGACGCAGGCGACGATTCCCCAGCCGACCATCGCGGCGATGTTATGGCTGACCGCGACGGAAACGGCAATCGGCATGGCATAGCCAACCATCGCCCCACCCAAGCTGATGGCTGCAGCGGTATTGCCCTCGCGAATCAGTGCCATTTCGTTGTACGGGGTGACAAAGACATAGAGCAGGACAAAGACGGCGAGCAGCCCGATGGCTGTCGCGAAATACCCGGCAAAGGCCGGCAGGCTGCTGAGAACCGGATCGAACATGGAATCTCCCGGAGGTGGGGCAATGACAGCGGATTGTCACCGCTCGCCGCGCTTTGTTCAAGTCTGACGGCTGCGATACCAGGCGACGAAGTCGGCAAACGGCATCGGCCGGCCATAGAAGTAGCCTTGAATCCGGTTGCACCCCAATGAGAGTAGCTGATCACGCTGGACTGCCTCTTCAACACCTTCGGCCAGAGAGATCATGCCAAGATCATGAGTCAAGTCGATGATGGTACGCACGATGCGCAGATTGTCAGGCGACGAGGCCATGCCAACGACGAAGGAACGGTCGATCTTGATCTCGTTCAACGGCAGCGTGGCCAGATAACTCAATGAGGAATAACCGGTACCGAAATCGTCCAGCGCCAGCTTGATCCCCATATCGCGCAACCTGGACATGACCGACAGGCCGCGCTCGCGATCGCCCATCATTGCCGACTCGGTCAATTCGAAAGTAAATCGGTCGGCCGGCAGTCGCCAAGTTTCAAGACATTGAGCCACCAGTTCCGGCAGATCGGTATCAAGCAGATCCCCAGCCGTCAGGTTGAGCGACAAGCGGACATCGACTCCCGCAGCCTCAAGCTCAACGCTGAAGCGCATGGCTGAACGGATCAGCCAGTCCGTAAATTGCTCCCGCCAGCCGTACTCCTCGATCATTTCCACGATCACCTGCGACGCAACCCACTCGCCATTGACCCGCCGCCAGCGCAACAGGAGTTCAGCACCAAGGCACTGTGCGCTTTCGACATCGACCTGTGGTTGCAGATGCAAGGTCAGCACATCCTTGCGCAAAGCCTCCCTCAGTTCCTCGGAAAGCTGATGACGACTCTGCCAATCCTCTTTCATTCCCTGGTCGTACATGGCGAAGGATTCATTTGAGGATTGCAGGCTGGCCCGGGCCAGACGGGCAGCGCGTATCAGCTCTTCGGCATCGGTGCCATGCTCCGGCGCCATCGCAGCACCAATGGCCACATCCAGCGAGATGCCTCGACCACTGAGCAGCACGAGCGGGTGTCCGAAGGCGCGGCGGATCTGGGAAGCAGCAAGTGCGGGCTGGGCTGCCGACTGTACTTCGGGCAACAATAGTAGCCATTCGCCTTCATGGCCGACGAATGCCTTGTCCTGCGGGCGCAACAAGGTTGTCAGCTGATCGGTCAGCAGCACCGGCAGGCTTTGCAGTTCGCTGGCCGTCAGGTGGGACAAGGCCCGACGATTGACCATCGAGACCGACAACACGGCGGTTCCTTGCGCATTTTCGGCAATTTGGCGAAAAGTGCGCATGGCGGCAAACTCGCCAGGCAGGCCGATTCCGGACTTTTGGACCTCTTCGCCCAATTCGATCGCGCAACTCACCGCAGCGACCACGCTGCGCCTGAGTATGCCGAACAAGTCGAACTGAAGACGCCCAACCTGCGCCAGATCGCCGAACAAATCAGCTTCGACGCAGGCCATCGCATGGTTGAAAAAGACAAACATGTCGGCTATCGAAAAACCATGACTGCTCAGCTTTTGCCAAGCGTGCATCCAGCGCTGTTGCCAGGTGACATCGGCAATCATCAACGGCAATTCGATTGATCGCTGGCAAAATTCATCATAGGCGGCAGTCTCGCCAAAATCGCCCGCCACATTAAGCACGGCAGCACGCCAGACCTCCGAAAGTGCACGCAGCGAGCACAGGTTCTCGGCACTGACCCCGAAGGCCGGGTAGTCGATGTACCCGGCGTTATCCAAGATAGTAGTCATTGGCCGACAGGCCGTAGGCGTTGTGCGGCAATGCCTTGGCGATACGCAGTTTGGCGTGCGCTGCCTCGCGCAGGTCGATGATGCGATACATCCGGACCGGCTGCTTGTCCGCATCGAGCATGAGCACTACACGCGGCTTGGAGCGCTGCACCCGGTTCTGCTGGATGACCACCCCAACTTCGCCGCCGCTCAACTCAACCAGCGTACCGATCGGATAGAGGCCGACGCACTGGACGAACTGCTCCATCAGTACCGGATTGAATTTCCTGCCGCGCAGATCATGCAATTCTTCCAGCGCCTCCTGATGGCCAAGCGCGCTACGGTAGGGTTTGTCCTTGAGCATGGCGCAGAAGGAGTCAGCCATTCCGGCGATCTCTGCCGCCATCCCGATCTGCTCGAACTTCAGGCCACGTGGGTAGCCGCTACCATCCCAGCGCTCATGGTGCCTGGAGACAATCTCGATCACTTCCGCCGGTATTTGAGCCTGCGAATAAAGAATTTCCAGCGAACTGGCCACATGCGATCGCACCAGCTGGCGCTCCTCTGCCGACAAGCCAGCCTTCTTCGTCAGCAACTCAATCGGCAGCTGCGTCTTGCCGATGTCCTGCATCAGACCCGCCAGACCCAACTCAAGCAATTGATGTTCGCGCCAGCCAATATGCGTACCGAGCATGATCATGCTGACCGCCACGTCCATCGCATGATCGAAGCTGTACTGATCACGCTGCCTCAGGCGTAGCAACCACATCACGGCATCGGCATTGCGCTGCAGGCTCCCGGCAATATCCCGCAGACCATCGCGGACGGCCCCGATGTCGACCTCCTTGTCCTCGGCAAAAGCATCAAAAGCTTGTTGCAAGGCTTCGGAAAGCTCGTCGTAGCGCGGCTCGATGTGGGCAAGTTCTCGCGCCAGGGCGCGAATGTGCTCATCGTCCTTTTGAGAATGCAGAAAATCACGAAAACGACGGCGCCGCGACTGTTGTACCTCCTGGGTAAACGCAACGTGCGGGAGCCCGCCTCCCGGCTTCGGCTCATTCTTGGTTGTGAGATTCTGGAAAGGCGCTGACTTCAGCGGCCGATCCCAGCCCGGTTTTGGCGCAGCATAGTGTTCGTTCAGCGAACGCGTGCGGTCGATGGAAACGAACCGGCATTTCCGCTGAAAAATCTCGATCTGCGCCGGCGTGGAAATTACGAAGCCCTGAAAAGCAAACGAAAATTCGCTCCAGGAACAATCCGGCTCGGCAATGAACATGCCGATCTTTAAATCGGCAACAGAAACAATCTCCATTATTTATATTCTTATGTATCAGGTTTTGAGCGCGAGATGCCTCAACCCTTCTAGAGGAAGATTGTCCGTCAGGCGATGTTTAATCACAAGGTGGCCAGCCAGTTGTTTGGCATATCCACCGGAGATCAGGCAGCAAGCTGCCCGGTCAGCCAATCGGGAAAAGACGCGCTCAATCGCCCCGGTTTGCGCCTCGATCACCCCGGTCACGATTGCATCATCGGTGCAGCGCGGATAAGCCGCATATTCACCATCGGCGAACGGCAGGGCTGCTGTGCCATGGGCCAGAGAGCGCAGCATCAAGCCCACCCCAGGCATGATGACGCCACCGAGAAAATTACCATCGGCATCCAGCGTATCGATGGTCGTTGCCGTACCGGCCATGACGACAACGGCGGCTGACTCAACCAAGCCCCTGGCACCTAGCAGGGCACACCAGCGATCAACGCCAAGGCGCTCCGGAAATTCGTAAAGATTGGTTACGCCACAGGAACTGGCCTCGGCACGCACCTCGTGAAAAACCGGTAACCATGCCGCGAGCTGCTCGCGAATTCGCCCACCGGCTTCCGGACCCGCCACGTTCGCCAGCACGACCTTGGCTGGCAGCGGCCATTCCGCAACCAAGCGCGACAACTGCCCGACATCGGCATGCGTGACCGCCCCCTGGGCCAGCCACTTGGCGCCGTCATGCACCCCCCATTTGATGCGGGTATTGCCGCTATCCAGACAGACAATCATGCACGACGCAGGCTGACATCGCCTGAAAAAACACGCTCGACACCGTGGTCAGTCTCAAGCAATAGCGAACCGTCCTCATCGACTCCCAGACATCGGCCCGACAACGGTTCGGCATTATCACCAAGGAGCTGTACCAGCTGATCCTGCCAGGCGTGATAGCGCTGCCATTCGCTTTTTTTCCCAGCAAAGCCTTCGACGGCAAAAGCATCGAGTGCGTCGGCCAGACTGGCCAAAATCGCCGCCAGCACTTCGTGACGACCAACCTGGACACCAGCTTGTTTCAAACCGGCCGCTGGTTGCGGCAAATCACCCTCCGGCGCATCGAGATTGAGGCCAAGGCCGATGATCGCCTGCGTCCCCCGACGGTCACTGGAAAGCTCGATCAGAATACCGGCCAGCTTGGCAAAGGCACCGCCCGACTCCAGCAGCACGTCATTCGGCCATTTAAGACGAACCCCTGCTGCGCCAAGCTTTTCCAGCGCCTGAGCAAGCCCCAGTCCGACCGCCAGTGACAAACCGCTCAAGCGGGAAGCATTCCCGGAAAATCGCCAAAGCAATGAAAAAGTGAGGCTGCTCTCCGGAGAAGACAACCAGGCTCGACCGCGACGACCGCGCCCGGCACTCTGCCGGTCAGAGACGATCACCGTACCGGCAGGCGCCCCTCGATCAGCCCGACGCATCAATTCACTGCTCGTCGAATCGCACTCGTCCAGTGCGTCTACATCAAAACGCCCGGCCAGTTTTCCCAGCCGGGATTTGATTAATACGGGGTCGATCAGGGCCATGCGGCGAATTTTACTCCGCCGCGTGCTCCTTGCCGCCATCAATACCGAGTTCGGCAATCTTGCGAGTGATCGTGTTGCGGCCAATGCCAAGGATCTGCGCTGCCTCGATCCGGCGCCCGCCGGTATGGGCCAAAGCGCGGGAAATCAGGATGCGTTCGAAGGTATGTGCGAGAACGCCATGGACATCCGGCACGCCGCGCGCCAGCATGCGGTCGACTTCGCCTTCCAACGCGCTCTCCCAATCGGTGGCCAGAGCCACCGAAGATGCTTCGCGCAATTCGGCGGGCAGATCGCCAACGTCAACCTGTTGCCCCGGCGCCATCACGGTCAGCCAGTGACATAGATTTTCCAGCTGCCGTACGTTGCCCTGAAACTCCAGCCCGGACAGATACTTCAATGCCGCATCCGTCAGGCGCTTGGTTTCAACCCCAAGTTCGCGCGCACTTTTCTGCAGGAAATGACGGGTCAGCAGCGGAATATCTTCGTGCCGTTCGCGCAGGGCAGGCAAGCGAATCCGAATAACGTTCAGGCGATGAAACAAGTCCTCACGGAACAGACCGTCCTTGACCCGCGTTTCGAGATTCTGGTGTGTCGCCGCAATGACGCGCACATTGGCCTTGATCGGCGAATGGCCGCCAACCCGGTAAAAATGTCCATCCGACAGCACACGCAACAGACGGGTCTGCAACTCCGAAGGCATGTCGCCGATTTCATCGAGGAACAAGGTGCCCGCTTCGGCCTGCTCAAACCGGCCGCGCCGCTGGGCCTGAGCGCCGGTAAAAGCGCCACGCTCGTGGCCAAACAGCTCGGACTCCAGCAAATCCTTCGGAATCGCTGCCGTGTTGATCGCAATGAAAGGCTTGTCGGCCCGCGGACTGTGTCGATGCAGGGCACGGGCAACGAGTTCCTTGCCGGAACCGGACTCGCCGGTGATCAGCACCGTGGCGTGCGAAAGGGCAAGCCGCCCAATCGCCCGGAAGACTTCCTGCATGGCGGGCGCCTGGCCGAGAATCTCCGGCACCAGCCCCTCTTCTTCCATAGCACCACTTTGGTGCATTGATTCGTCAATCGCACGCCGAATCAACTCAACTGCCTGATCGACATCGAAGGGTTTGGGAAGGTATTCGAAGGCGCCGCCCTGGAAAGCAGCGACTGCGCTTTCCAGATCGGAATAGGCCGTCATGATGATGACCGGTACTGACGGAAAGCGGGTCTTTACTTCCTGCAGCAGCTCCAGGCCGGACTGCCCGGGCATGCGGATGTCGGACATCAGCACCTGCGGGGGCTCGATCCCCTGTTCAAGCTGGGAAATCGCCTCGCTGGCCGAGGCATAGCTCTTGAACGGGATACCCTCGCGCGAGAGGGTCTTTTCGAGCACCCAGCGGATGGAACGATCGTCGTCTACGATCCAGACCGGTTTCATATTTTGTAGGCTCATCTTGTCGTTAGAATGGCCTGAATAGAAGCAAAACTCAGGCCTGTTCGACCGGCAGGCGCAGCGTAAATACTGTATTCCCCGGCCGGCTGGAACAATCGATGGTGCCGTGGTGGTGCTGAATGAAGTTCTGGGCGATGGTCAGCCCCAATCCGCTCCCCCCTTCACGCCCGGAAACCAGCGGATAGAACATGCGTTCGCGGATTGCATCGGGAATCCCGGGACCGTTGTCTACCACCTTAATCTCCATAGCCAGACGATATCGTTTCTTGGCCAGCGTCACCTGCCGCAGGGAACGCGTCTTGAGAACAATCTCACCCTCGCCATTCATTGCCTGCGCGGCGTTACGGGTGATATTCAGCACCGCCTGAATCAACTGTTCACGGTCACCGATCAGCTCAGGCAGGCTGGTGTCGTAATCACGCCTGACCTGCAAGGAACCGGGAAACTCGGCTGTCAGCAGGCTACGCACCCGCTCGAGAATTTCGTGGATATTGACCGTCGTCGGCAGCATCGCCCGGTGCGGGGTCAGCAGGCGCTGCATCAGATCCTGGAGGCGATCCGCTTCCTTGATGATGACTTGCGTGTATTCCTTGAGCGACGGGTTGCCCAGTTCGTGCTCCAGCAGTTGTGCCGCCCCGCGGATTCCCCCCAACGGATTCTTGATTTCGTGCGCCAGATTGCGGATCAGTTCGCGACTGACTTGCTGCTGCTCGATCAAGCGCTCTTCGCGAGTTGCGGTCAGGTGATGCTCAATCGGTTGCAATTCGAGCAAAAGGCGCATACCGGCGGCAACATCGGGCCGCAAGGGGGTCACGGTGCAGTTGAGATGCAGGATTTCGCCATCGCTGCGTTTCAACTCGATATTCTGGCCGGTGTAGCCCCAGTTATTGTTCAGGCCGTTGTCCAAAGCCGCCTGCAAGGTGGCCGAACAAGTGCACACGGTCGCCAGCGTCTTTCCTAAAACCGAACGACTGCTGACAGCGAGCAGATTCTCGCCAGCTGCATTGATATAACGGATGGCCTGACCATCGTCGATCAGCAGCACCGCCGAGGCCAGCAAGTCGAGGCCGGCAAAGGAAGCATGGGTGATATTCATGACCGCCATTGTAGCGATTTGGTCGTACTACCAAGTGACAACTTGCGTTACTGACCAGTGGTTCATTATCATGCAACACTGCTCATTGGATTCCGGAAGAATGCCGAAGACTATGCCCCGTTTACTCGCCCTGCTGCTTGGCGCCAGCGCGCTCCTCGCCGGATGCCATGCCGGCGACCCACCGCCGCCGGGGCCGCGTATCGTGTTGGTGCAGGAGGCAAGCAGCACCCCTGCGAGCAGCGGTATTTATAACGGCGAGATTCGCGCCCGCCACGAAGTCGATCTCGCTTTCCGCGTCGGTGGCAGAATCGCCGCCCGGCTGGTTGATGCAGGCGCCGAGATCAAGGCTGGTCAGGCGCTTGCCCGCCTCGACCCCACAGATCTTCAACTGGCTGCCGCCGCCACCCTGGCCCAACTGGCCGCAGCAGAAAGCGACCTGACCACAGCCCGTGCCGACCGTGAGCGCTATGCCGGCCTGCTCGCCAGGAAGTTTGTCAGCCAGGCTGCCTTCGATGCCAAGGAAAATGCATTCAACAGTGCTCAGGCTCGCCTGGAGCAGGCCCGCGCCCAAAGCCAGATCAGTGGCAACCAGGCAAACTACGGCACGCTGAGCAGCGAGTTCCCGGCCATCGTGACCGCTGTGCTGGCCGATGCGGGACAGGTCGTCAGCCCCGGGCAGGCCGTGCTGCGCATTGCACGCCCGGAGGAAAAGGAAGTCGCCATCGCCATTCCCGAAAACCGAATGGTGGAATTGAAAACAGCAAAGCAGCTTCAGGTCACCCTGTGGGCTGACCAGAACATCCGGCTGATCGGCCAATTGCGCGAGCTTTCACCAGCCGCCGACCCGGCAACCCGCACCTACGCAGCTCGCATCCGGTTAATCAACCCGCCGCCCGAAGTCCGTCTCGGCATGACAGCGCGCGTCATGCTCGACAACAATACGGCCACCAGCCTGCTGATACCACTCAGCGCGGTGCTTGATCTTGGCCAGGGACCGCTGGTCCGGGTCGTCCACAACGGCAAGGTCGCCACCCGGCCGGTAAAAGTCTCGCAATTCCGCGAGGATGGCGTGGCCATCAACGAAGGCCTGCAAGTCGGTGAACTGGTCATCATCAGCGGTGCCGGCAAACTGGTCGACGGCCAGGACGTCCAGCCCAAACCGGCCACCCCGCCGGTCCGGCAGCGCTAAGCCGTGAGCCACCGGTTCAATCTTTCCGACTGGACGCTGCACCACCGGATGCTGGTCGGCTATTTTTTGTTTGCCATCGCCCTGATGGGCGTTTTCGCCTACGGTCGACTTAGCCAGGCCGAAGACCCGCCCTTCACCTTCAAACTGATGGTGATTCGCACCTTCTGGCCCGGAGCCACGGCACG
Source organism: Pseudomonadota bacterium (assembly GCA_018262195.1). GTDB lineage: Bacteria > Pseudomonadota > Gammaproteobacteria > Burkholderiales > Rhodocyclaceae > Azonexus. The sequence continues at coordinate 39,880 of JAGTRS010000004.1, forward strand.
CCAGGTCGAACAACAACTGACCGACAAGATCGAGAAAAAACTGCAGGAAACCCCGTATATCGACCGGGTTTCCAGCTATTCGCGCCCCGGCGAGTCGACCGTGATGTTCTTCGCCAAGGACAGTACGCCACCCGCCAATGTGCCCGATGTCTTCTATCAGGTTCGCAAGAAAATCGGTGATATCCGCCAGACCTTGCCAGCCGGGATTCAGGGACCGTATTTCAACGATGAGTTCGGCGATGTTTTCGGGAACATCTATGCACTGACGGCGGACGGATTCGCCTACCCGCAGTTGAAGGATCTGGCGGAACGCATACGCGACGACCTGCTGCACGTGCCCAATGTCGGCAAGGTGGAGATATTCGGCATTCAGGACGAGAGGATCTATGTTGAACTTTCCAATGCCAAGCTGGCCACGCTGGGCATTGACCAGACGACAATAATCCAGGCGCTCACCCAGCAAAATGCCGTCGCCAGTGCCGGCTTCTTCGAAACGCAGAGCGAACGCATCCAGATCCGCCCCGGGGGTGCTTTCGATACCGTCCAGGCTGTGGCTGACACGCTGATTCGTGCCGGCAATCGCAGCTTCCGCCTGGGTGACATCGCGACCGTCCGCCGCGGCACGATCGACCCGCCAGCGACGCAGGTGCGTTTCGGCGGCAAACAAGCCATGGCCATCGCCGTCTCGATGGCCAAAGGCGGCGACGTCATCCAGCTCGGCAAGGATCTGCAAAAGCAAATTGCCACAGTGCAAGCCACCCTGCCGGTTGGCGTCGACATCGGCGAGGCAGCCAGCCAGCCAGAAGCAGTCAAGCGCTCCGTCAAGGCTTTCGTTCAGGCCCTGGCCGAGGCCGTCGCGGTCGTCATGCTGGTCACCTTCATCAGCCTCGGCATTCGCACCGGCCTGGTAGTCGCCATATCCATTCCACTGGTATTAGCCGCCACTTTTCTCGCCATGCAGTTCTTCAATGTCGGCCTGCACAAGGTTTCCCTGGGCGCGCTGGTTCTGGCACTTGGGCTTTTGGTTGACGACGCGATCATTGCGGTCGAGATGATGTGGGTGAAGATGGAGCAAGGCTGGGAACGCACCCGCGCCGCCTCTTTCGCCTACACCAGCACAGCCGGCCCGATGCTGTCCGGCACGCTGGTCACGGTCGCCGGCTTCATCCCCATCGCCCTGGCCAAGTCGTCAACGGGTGAATATGCCTTTGCCTTCTTCCAGATCAATGCCGTCGCCCTGCTCATCTCCTGGCTGGCCGCGGTCATCGCCATCCCCTGGCTGGGCTACAAGTTGCTGCCTGATCCGCATGCGATCCGCCGGGCCAGCCGTTTCGAACAGAACTGGCCCCGCCTCGCCCGATTAGTCGACAAGATCGGCCTCAATGGTCCGGGGCACGCCGAAGACCACGACGTTTACGGCACCCCCTTCTACCTCCGCTTCCGGCAACTGGTTGGCTGGTGTGTCGCTCATCGTTGGTTGGTCATCGCCATCACCATCGGGCTGTTTGCCCTGTCGATCGTCGGCATGGCCAAGGTCCAGAAGCAGTTTTTCCCGAACTCGACACGTCTCGAACTGAATGTCGAACTCCGCCTGCCCGAAGGTGCCTCGATTGCCGCCATCGATGCCGAGACCAAACAAGTGGAAGACTGGCTGGACAAGGACAAGGCCAAATTTGACCAGTTCGAGCACTACATCACCTATGTCGGCTCCGGTTCACCACGCTACTACCTTGGCCTCGACCAGCAACTGCCTTCAAGCAACGTCAGTCAGTTCGTCATCGTGACGCGCAGTGTCGAAGCCCGCGAAGCCCTGCGCGAACGCCTGATCAAGCTATTCGAACACAACGGGTCTGGGGTTCGCGGCAACATCAGCCGCATTGAAAATGGACCACCGGTGGGCTATCCGGTGCAATACCGGGTTTCCGGCGAGGACATCATGACACTGCGCAAGGTCGCCGCCCAAGTCGCCGACGTGATGCGCCAGAACCCTGAGCTGTCCAATGTGAATATGGACTGGAGCGAACTGTCCAAATCCATCGAGATCGAAATCGACCAGGACAAGGCGCGTCTGCTCGGCGTCTCCAGCCAGGATGTCGCCGTCCTCCTTAACATGTCACTGACTGGCTATACGGTGACCAGCTTCCGCGAAGGCGAAAAGACCATCGACGTCATCCTCCGCGGCGACCGTGAAGAACGCAGCCACCTTTCGGCGCTGGCCAACCTTTCTGTGCCGACCCGGGCCGGCAAGAGCGTACCGCTGAGCCAGGTCGGGCATATCAAGTACGGCTTCGAACCCGGTTTGATCTGGCGGCGCGACCGCCTGCCGACGATCACGGTACGAGGCAATCTGTACGGAAAGACTCAGCCGGCCACCGTCGTCGACCGGATCAAGCCGGAAATCGACGGCATTCAGGCCACCCTGCCGGAAGGCTACCGGATCTCCACCGGCGGCTCGGTCGAGGAATCCGCCAAGGGGTCCAGTTCAGTAGTTGCCGGCATCCCGCTGTTCATTCTGGCGGTCATCACCATCCTGATGATCCAGCTGCAAAGCGTCTCGCGGGTCGTGATGGTGCTAATGACGGCGCCGCTGGGCATCATCGGCATAGCCCTGTTCCTGCTCGTCTTCAATCAGCCCTTTGGCTTCATGGCCCTACTCGGCACCATTGCGCTGTTCGGCATGATCATGCGAAACGCCGTGATTCTGGTCGACCAGATCGAACAGGACATGGCCGCCGGCAAAGCCCGTCGGGAAGCCATCGTTGAATCAACAGTCAGGCGCTTCCGCCCCATTGTACTGACCGCTGCCGCGGCGGTGCTGGCGATGATCCCGCTGTCGAGAAATGACTTCTTCGGCCCCATGGCGGTCGCCATCATGGGTGGCCTGATTGTCGCCACCGCCCTGACCCTGCTCTTCCTGCCGGCTCTGTACGCTGCGTGGTACAAGGTGAAAGGCTAGTTGCGAGCTATCAGTCGGTAGTTTTTGGCAAAAAACAGAGGGCGCCTCGACACCCTCAAACTTCGCTAGCAACTAACGACTGGCAACTACTTCAAGTTGCTCAATTCCTTCTGAATCGCTTGAATATTGCGCTCATGCTGCGCAACGCGATCGCGGTAGGGCGCTGCACGGTCACTGTTCGCCCCGGCGGCCTGCTGCTCGGCCAGTTCCTTCTTCGCCTGTTCAAGGCTGCGCTGTTCACCGGCCAGTTCCTGGTCCAGAATATGGCGACGGTCGCCGTCGCGGGCTTTCTGGGTATCTTCCTGCACACGCGGGAAGCCTGAGGGTGAGGGATTCGCTGAAGCACCCGCCGGCTTCGCCTTCGGCGCTGGAACGGCATTTTCAGGGCCGCTGGAGATTGCCTTGCAGTTCTTGTCGAGCCGCGCACTGGCGTAGGTGGTGCCACCATTGGCATCAACACATTTGTAAATAGTCTGCGCAGAAGCCGAGAGTGGCAATAGAGCAATAAGCAGGGCAAGCGGACAGCGTGTCATCGTCATCATTCCTCGTAACCGTTTGAGTGTACCGGACTTAACGGCATGAGCCGGGAAAAGTGGACAAAAAAAGGGCGGGAAACCCGCCCTTTTTTTGCACAGTGCTGATTAGCAGCTGTAGTACAGATCGAACTCGACCGGGTGGGTCGTCATGCGAACCTTGTTCACTTCGTCCATCTTCAGTTCGATGTAGGCATCGATCCAGTCGTTGGAGAAGACACCACCACGGGTCAGGAACTCGTGGTCAGCAGCCAGAGCGGCCAGAGCTTCCTCGAGGGAGGCGCAGACGGTCGGGATCGCTGCGTCTTCTTCCGGCGGCAGGTCGTACAGGTTCTTGGAAGCCGGATCGCCCGGGTGAATCTTGTTCTGGATACCATCCAGGCCGGCCATCAGCAGCGCGGAGAAGCACAGGTACGGATTGGCGATCGGATCCGGGAAACGGGTCTCGATACGACGAGCCTTGGTCGAGGCAACGTACGGAATGCGGATGGAAGCAGAACGGTTCTTGGCGGAGTAAGCCAGCTTGACCGGAGCTTCGTAGTGCGGAACCAGACGCTTGTAGGAGTTGGTACCCGGGTTGGTGATGGCGTTCAGAGCCTTGGCGTGCTTGATGATGCCGCCGATGTAGAACAGGGCGGTTTCAGACAGGCCAGCATAGCCGTCACCGGCGAACAGGTTCTTGCCATCTTTCCAGATGGACTGGTGAACGTGCATGCCGGAACCGTTGTCACCAACGATGGGCTTCGGCATGAAGGTGGCGGTCTTGCCGTACTGGTGAGCAACATTGTGCACCACGTACTTCAGGATCTGGGTCTGGTCGGCACGCTTGACCAGGGTGTTGAACACGGTACCGATTTCGCACTGACCGGCAGTGGCGACTTCGTGGTGGTGAACTTCAACCGGGCAGCCAAGAGCTTCCAGGGTCAGAACCATGGCCGAACGGATGTCGTGCAGGCTGTCAACCGGGGGAACCGGGAAGTAGCCGCCCTTGACGGTCGGACGGTGGCCGGTAGCACCGGAACCTTCGTTCTTCTCACCCGAACCCCAAGCCGCTTCGGCGGAATGGATCTTCAGGGAGCAGCCGGACATGTCGACATTCCACTCGACGCCGTCAAAAATGAAGAATTCCGGTTCCGGACCGAAGTAGGCGGTGTCACCAATGCCGGAGGCCTTCAGGTAGGCTTCAGCGCGCTTGGCGATGGAGCGCGGGTCACGGTCGTAGCCGCGGCCATCGGTCGGATCAATAACGTCACAGGTCAGGACGACGGTGGTTTCGTCGAAGAACGGATCGATGTAGGCGGTTGCCGGATCCGGATTCAGTTGCATGTCGGAAGCCTGGATACCCTTCCAGCCAGCGATGGAGGAACCGTCGAAAGCGTGACCGTTTTCGAACTTGTCTTCGCTGAAGGCGGAGACCGGCACGGTGACGTGCTGTTCCTTGCCACGGGTATCGGTGAAACGGAAATCGACGAACTTGGCGTCGTTTTCCTTGATCATCTTGAGCACGTCTTGCGGGGTTGCCATATGCCTTAATCTCCTAAGAAAACAAGTTGCCGGGCGATCCGGCGACAATCAAAAAATCTGAACTCCGAACATTTAGCAGAAAGCGTGCCAAACACGGGGGAGCAATCTTTGTATTTTGCCACAATGAGATGCGGGGTTTAAGCAAAGAATTCGTCGATCAAAGTGCGCACCAGATTTGTGCCTACCTTAATATATGCGCACTATTTTGGTGCTATCAGACAATTCAATGAAACGCAACGGACGGCCGCATGGGTTTTCAGGCGCTCAGCCAAGGATTCTTCGGCCTTCTTCAAGGCCTCGCCATTTTCAAAAAAGGCATGGCTCAGGAAGACTTCCAGCTCAACCTGTCCATTCAGGTAATGCATGACCACTTTCTCTGGCTTGGGCAAACCCTCAAGCAGCGGCTTCAACTCGTCCAGCAATGCATCCCTGCCCGGCAAGCGGGCAGCAAAGATATCCGGATCCATATCGTCCTCCGGATCAATATGGACCAGCACGTCCAGCACCTCGGGATGTTCGCGCAGCACGCGCGCCCGTGCCGATTCGGCAATCCGGTGCCCTTCGGAAACGCTGATCCGGGAATCCACCTGTACATGGCTATCAACCAAGGCCTGATGCGCCATGCGCCGGGTACGTAGCTGATGCAAGCCCCGCACGCCAGGCGTTTCGAGCAGTGTCGCCCGAATCGCCTCGACCTGGGTTTCGTCAAGGCCGGTATCGATCAACTCCTTGATCGCCCCCCAGGCCAACATGCCCCCCATGCGCAGGATCATGAACCCCATCAGTGCTGCAGCCAGCAGATCGAGGAAAGACCAGCCGAGCAACGCGCCACCGATGCCAACCACGACGACCAGGGCCGAGGCCGCATCAGCACGCGTGTGCAGCGCGTTGGCTATGAGCAGCTGCGAACGCTGACGTTCGGCCACCCGAATCAGGTAGCGATACAAGCCCTCCTTGGAAATTACCGTGGCGATCGCTACCCACAAAGCAGAGAACTCGACAACCTGCAGGACCTCGATATGCTGCAGACGCATGCCCGACTCCCACAGAATGCCGCCACCGATCAGCATCAACGAGGTGCCAAGGACCAGCGTTGCAGCTGTCTCCATGCGGGCATGGCCGTAGGGATGGGCCTTGTCGGCCGGATGGGCGCTCTGGCGACTGGCGTAGATCACCAAAAAGTCCGACAGCAGATCAGAGAAAGAATGCAGCCCGTGCGCCACCAGCGACTGCGAATGCGCCAGCCAGCCAACAATCAACTGGGCAACCGTCATCACCAGATTGACTGCAACACTGACCCACGTGGCCTTCTGCGCCTCGGCCGAGCGTTCGGCGAGGGATGTTGCTACGTGGTGATGCTCTTGCGCCATGTTGTCTGCCCTATACTGTTGGCTTGCGATTCTAGCAGTTCAAAATTATGGGAAAGTTAACCGAGATACTGAATCTGGCCCGAGCCCGCGGCGAAGCCCTTGGCCGCGCCTACCAAGGTGAGCTGACACCGCAGGAAGCCTACCAGCTGCTGCAACTCGCCCCCGGCGCCAAAATCGTCGATGTGCGCACCCGTGCCGAATGGGACTGGGTTGGCCGTGTTCCGGAAACCGTCGAAATCGAGTGGAACCAGTATCCGGGTGGTGTGCGAAATCCGAACTTCGGCGCCGAATTGAAACGCCAGGTCGATCCCGAAGCGCTGGTCATGTTCCTCTGTCGCAGCGGCGTGCGCTCCATCGGCGCCGCCACGGCGGCTACCGAGGCCGGCTACAACAACTGTTTCAACGTCCTCGAAGGCTTCGAGGGCGACAAGGATGCCAACGGTCACCGTAACAATATCGGCGGCTGGCGCAAAGCCGGTTTGCCCTGGATTCAGGGATAATTCGACGCCCAGCCGGGCTTGCTACGGGCAACCGGAAAAAACGGCCAAATTTAGAGAACAGCATGCAGACAGCCACCATCTCCTTCGATCCATTCAACGCCCTGTCCGACGAGGCCTGCCACGAACGCATTCGCGTCGCCCGTGCCAAGCTCGGCAAGAAGGCGGTCATCCTCTGCCACCACTACCAGCGCGCCGACGTCTATCAGTACGCCGACCTGACCGGCGATTCGCTCAAGCTGTCGCGCCTCGCCTCGCAGACCGACTCGGAATTCGTCATTTTCTGCGGCGTGCATTTCATGGCCGAAGTTGCCGACATCATGACCGCCCCGCACCAGAAGGCCATCCTGCCTGATCTGGCGGCTGGCTGCTCGATGGCCGACATGGCCAACTTGGCCAAGGTCGAACGCTGCTGGCGCGAACTGAATGAAGTGCTGAATGCCGAAGAGGAAGTGACACCGGTCACCTACATCAATTCTGCCGCCGATCTGAAAGCCTTCTGCGGCGAACATGGCGGCATCGTGTGCACCTCGTCGAATGCCGGCACGATTGCAAAGTGGGCCTTTGAGCGTCGCCCGAAAGTGCTGTTCTTCCCCGACCAGCATCTTGGCCGGTGGACTGGCCACAACATGGGTTTTGCCATGGACGAAATGGTCGTCTGGGATCCAGATCTCGAACTCGGCGGCCTGACGCCGGCGCAGATCAAGAAAGCGCGCATCCTGCTCTGGAAAGGCCACTGCTCGGTGCACCAGATGTTCCAGAAATCGCACATCGACGCTTTCCGCGCCAAATACCCGGAGGGCAAAGTTATTGCCCACCCGGAGTGCAACTTCGAAGTCTGTGCTGCATCCGATTATGTCGGATCGACCGAACACATCGTCAAGACCATCAAGGAAGCGCCGGAAGGCACGCGCTGGCTGGTCGGCACCGAATTGAACCTGGTCGACCGCCTCGCCAAAGAGGTATTGCCGCAGAACAAGATAGTCCAGTTCATGGCGACCACCATCTGCATGTGTTCGACCATGCAGCGCATCGACCCGCAGCATCTGGCCTGGACGCTGGAAAACCTGGCTGAGGGCAATGTCGTCAACCAGATCAAGGTATCCGAGCACGAGACGGTGCAGGCCAAGCTGGCACTCGACCGCATGCTGGCGATTTCCTGACCCCATGACCCAACCCACGCTGCACATCACCACCTTCAATATCCACAAGGGTTTTTCGCAATTCAACCGGCGGATGATGGTGCATGAACTGCGCGAACGCCTACGCCACCTGAACCCGGACATCGTTTTTCTGCAGGAGGTCCAGGGCTTGCATCTGGGCCACGCCGAGAATCACGATGATTGGCCCGATTCGCCGCAGCACGAATTCCTGGCCGAAGACGTCTGGGAGGCCTCCGCCTACGGCAGCAACATGATTTACGACCACGGCCACCATGGCAACGCGATACTGTCGCGCTTCCCGATCCTGCATTCGCACAATCAGGACGTCACGCACCTGCAATTTGAGAAGCGCGGCCTGCTGCACTGCCAGATAGATATACCGGGAGGACCGGCCGCCAATTGTGTCTGCGTGCACCTGTCGCTGTTCGGCCGTTCGCGCCGCAGGCAAATGGAAGCACTGGCCGACTACCTCGATAAAACTGCTGAATCGGATGCACCACTGATCATCGCCGGTGACTTCAACGACTGGAGCAACCGGGCCGGCGAACACTTGCTGCGCCGCCTGAAGTTGCGCGAGGTCTTCAGTGGCCCAGCCGGAAATCCTGCACGCAGCTTCCCGGCGGCCATGCCAATGTTCCGCCTAGACCGCATTTACGTGCGCGGCTTCGACGTCAAACGCACTGAGGTCCATCACGGCCAGCCGTGGTCGAAAATTTCTGACCACGCCGCACTGTCGGCCCATCTGGCAAGGCATGGCCGCTGAGTTTCTGCCGGGCAACCGGCTGACACTGCTCAATTCGGGCAACGACTATTTCCCGGCCCTGCTCGCCGCCATCGATTCGGCGACCGTTGAAATTTTTCTGGAAAGCTACATCTTTGCCGACGACGAAGTTGGCCATGAGATTGCCGGGGCTCTTTGCCGTGCCGCCCGACGCGGCGTGCTGGTCAATGTCACGGTAGACGGCTTCGGCGCCCGTAATTTCGCCGCCGACTTTCTGCCGCTGCTTACCGGGGCTGGCGTTCGTGCCTTGTTCTACCGGCCGGAAATCGGGCGATTTCATATCAAACGCCATCGCTTGCGCCGCCTGCATCGAAAATTGGTCGTCATCGATAACCGGATTGCCTTCGTTGGCGGCATCAACATCGTCGATGACAACAATGCGCCGCAGGACATGCGCCCCCGCTTTGACTACGCAGTATCGATCGAAGGCCCGACCCTGCAGCAGGTTCATCACGCCGCGCGACGCATGTGGGAAATCGTTTCCTGGGCCAGCCTCAAGCGGCGCTTCCGGCTAAGCCCTGTCACCACTCCGTACTGCGAAATGGTCGGCACGCAGACCGCCGCATTCCTGATTCGCGACAACATCCGCCATCGCAACGACATCCTGCATGCTTACGTCGAGGCGATCGACAACGCCAAGGATGAAATCCTGATCGCCAACGCCTACTTCCTGCCCGGTGTACGTTTTGGTCGTGCCCTGTACGCGGCAGCCAAACGTGGGGTCAGGATCACCGTCCTGCTCCAGGGCAAGACCGATCACCAATTGCTCCGTTACGCCACCCAGACGCTTTATGTGACCGCCCTTGAAACCGGCATCCGCATCTTCGAGTACGAGAAAAGTTTCATGCACGCCAAGGTGGCGGTCATCGATGGTTACTGGGCCACGGTCGGTTCATCCAACATCGATCCCTTCAGCCTGCTGCTCAACAAGGAAGCCAACATCGTCGTGCGCGACCCGGTTTTTGGCGGGGAACTGCAGGCCAGCCTGCTGCAGGCAATCAAGGAAGGCGCCCGGGAATTACGGCCCGAAGAACTCTCCCGCCAACGCTGGCACTCACGCCTGTTGCGCTGGCTGGCCTACGGAGTGGTTCGCGCCATGGTCGGCATCGCCGGTTACGGCCAGCATCACTGGCAGACGCCGGAGTCTAATCCGGAGCAAAAACAATAGCAGGTCGCCGGGGGATGGCCGCGAACGACCAGCCCTCTCTCGCCCAGGCCCATACTTCTCCAACCGTCGCACCGGCCAATTCGCGAGGTACCGCCTGACCAAGAAAAACCAGCGCCTGAACCAATTCGCTGGCGGCCGCCTCCGCCCGTAGCGGCATAGCCTTGGTCTGTTTGGACAGTTTCTCGCCCGCCAGATTGGCGGCAACCGGCAAATGGGCGTAACTCGGCGTCGCAAAATTCAGACAGCGCTGCAGCCAAATCTGGCGCGGCGTCGAAGCCAGCAAGTCGGCGCCGCGGACAATGCTGGAAATATTCTGGAATTCGTCGTCGACCACAACCGCCAGCTGATAGGCAAACAGGCCATCGGCACGCCGCAGCACGAAATCGCCGACATCCCGTTCAAGATGCTGGGCTTGCCGCCCCTGAATACGGTCATCGAAAGCAATCTCTTCGTCCGTCACACGCAGGCGCCAGGCTCGCTCCGCCCTCCCGGCCGGCAAGCCGGCTCGACAGGTTCCGGGATAAGTCAGCCCACCATCGACCGCATGGCGCGTGGCCGAGTCAGCAATTTCCTTGCGCGAGCAGGCGCAGCCGTACGCCAGCCCGGCCCGCTTGAGTTGCTCCAGAGCAGCAGCATAGGCGTCGATACGGGCGCTCTGATACAGGACCGGTCCATCCCATTCGAACCCGAAAACCTCCAGTGTCTTCAGAATGCCATCGGCCGCCCCCGCGACATTGCGCGGCGTGTCGACATCCTCCATCCGGACCAGCCATTCGCCACCAGCGGCTCGGGCATCGAGATAACTGCCGACAGCAGCAACCAGAGATCCAAAGTGAAGCGGGCCGCTCGGCGAAGGGGCAAAACGCCCCCGATGGGTCAATTTCATGGTTTCAGGGGCTGGCTACTCGGTAGCCAGTGTGGCCAATTCAGTCATCAGGTGATGATGAACGAAAGGCTGGACTTCGGCCAGCCCGAAGCGATTCCGACGCATGCGCCCTGACGCATATTTGGCAGCACCAGGAGAGAAAATGCAGCCCCGCCAATTCAGCGGGCGAGCGCCGCCATCGCATGCCCCGCTGAGCGGGAATAGGCCATTCCGGCGGCACAGTTTCCACATCGGGCACACACCTGCGTTATCCCGAGCATCGGCTGAATTGCGGGGCTACAAGGCCCCAGAGTCGCGCCTCTATCCAACGCGAGCAGTGCCAAGCCTACCCCTGCACTATCGATGCTGCTGACTCGGCTCATGTCCAGCCGCATCCGCTTGGTCATGGCGGCAATGAAATCGCCACGCAGATCGAAGCCGAGGCTGCCCTCGACATAGGCAACCTCTTTCCGCCAAGCCACGGTGCTCGCTTTGTCGCCAAGAATCTGCGAGATATCGCTCGGTGAAACAGGGCTGTCGAACTGCATTGTCACTTTGTCGACATCGGCCCTGGCAATTGCGCCCGGCATCTTGTTTACGCCGGTCAAGCCCGCGTATTCGCCAAAAGCTTGTGCCCCTTTGGCTGCGCGTTCCCTTCTGGTCGACAAATGCCAGCTGACGCGAATCGCCATGCCGGAGCGGGAGATGTTGGCGATCGCCCCGACGTAACGCCAGTGATCGGTTTCGATCGCCGCATTTACCTGCAATGGCAGGATGTAACGCTGATGTTTCCGTTGGTCGCTCACCGATTCATCCCTTGCCTAAATTCAGGCTTCCTCGGCAGCTGAGCAGACCTGATTCCTGCCCTTGCCCTTGGCCTGGTAAAGCGCCTTGTCAGCCATCAAAACAAGTGCATTTTCCTGATCATCGCGGGTTGGCACGAGCGAAGCCACGCCAATGCTGAGTGTGACGCACGATGCAATTTCGCTGCCAGCATGAGGAATCGCCATCGCCTCGATATCCGCCCGAAGGCGTTCGGCAACCGTCAGTGCCCCGTCCAGATCGGTACCGGGAAGGATGATCGCAAACTCTTCACCGCCATACCGGGCCGCCATATCGGTCGGCCGATAGACCTGACGTTGCAACATATCGGCAACCCGCCTCAGACATTCGTCCCCGCCCTGATGCCCGTAGTGGTCGTTGTAGCGCTTGAAATAGTCCACATCGGCCAGAATCAACGAAACAGGCTCGGCATAGCGCTGCGCGCGGCTCCATTCGATATGCAGCTTCTCGTCGTAACTGCGGCGATTGGCAATGCCCGTCAGTCCATCCAGCGTGGCCTGCTGCTGCAGCGCGGTCTGGGCGTTCTTGTAATCCGTCATGTCACGCAGGGTTTCGACCACGGCAATCAGTTGCCCGGCTTCGGCATATATCGGGCCGGCATCAATGGCCAGATAGAGCTGCTCGGCGACACGGGGCATGGTGCACCAGTTCTCCGCCTTCAAGCCGTGACCGTGTTCCGACGGCTCCGTATGGTAGGAGTACAGCGTATCCAGTTCAGTGGCCTTGTCCTGCGCCAGAACGTCGGCCAGGCACATACGGGGTTCAGCGTAAAACGCCTTCCAATGGTCCCGGGTTCCAACAACCTCCTCGGCCATGACCCCGGTCAGCCGTTCGCATGCCCGATTCCAGATAATTACCCGGCAATCGGGGTCGAGAACAAAAGTTGGAACGACCAGATGCTCCATCAGGTTCACGGCAAAGCTGAGTTCCTGGGATCGGTTGATCGTTTTTTGAGGAGCCATCACAATTCCTTTGCTGCACTTAAGTGCCGGCCCATAAGGCCAGAGCATCCACGATGCATTTAATACTTTTCCCTGAAATTTTCAACTTGCCCCGTGTTTTCGAGGTCAAATCAGCATAATTTCGAATTGTATAATCAATTTAGCTAATAGTAAGCCAGTGCAATTGGTGAGAATGGTGTGATGGCTCCACTATTCGAGATCAAATAGCCCTAATAACAACAAAAACGCGCCTCGACCGCAAGATCGAATGCCAAACCTGGCAATGATCGCCACGCCGAGTTGTACGGCTGTTTCAGCCTTTTCCGTCCTCACCTCAGGTGAACCGCCTGAGCGCACCCACCACCAACCCGCCCATCCCGGAAGTGGACACCAGACGATCGCCAGGTTGATAAATATCCTTTGTCCGTGCCCCAGCTGTCAAAACCGTCTGAACCGCCGCCTCAATTGCCTCGGCCATGTCCGGGCGACCAAGACTATAGCGGAACATCATGGCTGCCGAGAGGATCATACCCAGCGGATTGGCAATATCCTGGCCCGCGATGTCGGGTGCGGAGCCATGGCATGGCTCGTACATACCCTTGTCCTCGACATTGAGCGAGGCCGAAGGCAGCATGCCGATCGATCCGGTCAGCATCGCGGCCTCGTCTGAAAGGATGTCGCCAAACATGTTGCCAGTGAGCAGGACATCGAACTGCTTCGGGTTCTTGACGAGCTGCATGGCCGCATTGTCGACCAGCATGTGTTCAAGGGTGACATCCGGGAAGCGCTCTCCCACCTTCGTCACGACATCTCGCCAGAGCTGCATGCACTCAAGCACATTCATTTTGTCGACTGACATGACCTTGCTGCGCCGCTTGCGGGCAATCCTGAAAGCCATTTCGGCGATCAATGCAATCTCCGACTCGGAGTATTCCATGGTGTTGTAGCCGACCCGCTCGAATCCCGAAGTCCGTATCCCGCGCGGCTGACCAAAGTAGATATCTCCGGTCAATTCCCGAACGATCATCATGTCGAGCCCGCTGACCACTTCGGGGCGCAGCGTCGAGGCATTGGCCAGTTCGGCAAAGACCTTGATCGGCCGCAGATTGGCATTGAGCCCAAGATACTTTCTGATGCCCAGCAAGCCGCGCTCGGGACGCGATTCGGCCGGCAGCTTGTCCCACTTCGGGCCGCCGACGGCGCCGAGCAGGATAGCATCGGCCTCGTCGGCCAGCCGCAGCGTCTCAACCGGCAATGGGCGCCCCGTCTGATCGTAGGCGGCGCCGCCTAACAGCCCATATTCATATTCGATTTTCAGGCCGTGGATATCCTTCAGGGCATCGATCACCCTGACTGCCTCGGCACAAATCTCGACACCGATGCCGTCCCCGGGAATAACACAGATTTTCATGTCACAACTCACAGCAAAAAAACGGGGGGCATGAAGCCCCCCTCAAGGTTGGAGGAGAGTCGAACGCAGAACGACTCTCAACCGCAGAGACACCCGTTATCCGGGCGCAGGACAATCCGGATCAGTCACCGCCACGCAGGTTCTGCACCTGGAAGAGACCCGGAGGATTCTTCTTCGGATCAACCTGGCCCTTGAACTGGCCGGTGGTGCAATGTTTGGACTGCAGATCGACCATAGAGAACGCATCGTCGATACCGATACCGGCACCCTTGTTGACCGGCAGGTGGTGATCGGCGTGCGACTTGCCGACCATGAACACCTTCCACAACTCGCCCTTGCGGTCGTAGATCTCGTTGGCACCGTTCAGGTTCTGCAACTGAACGTCCATGTAGAAGACGCGCTTGCTGACCGGGTGATTGGTATTGACCGGGGCGGCCTCGAGGACATAGACCTTGCGCAGCTGCCAGGTACCTTCGTGGAAGCAGCCGCCCTGACCGGCGAAGTTGACGTACTTGTAGCCGTCGGCCTCGGCCGGCATGTCAGTCGCCAGCTTCAGTTCGTCATGGTTCCACATCGGCAGGAGAACGTTCTTGGTGCCCTTGTAGGTCCACTTCATGTCCGAAACGCGGCCGTTGTAGCCTTCGAAGTCTTCGATCATCAGATCTGAACCGAGGAAGGCATCGGTTGCCTGTCCTTGAGCCAGACGACGGACGCGACGCTGGAAGCCCAGATACAGATAGGCATCGTCCAGCTTGGCGTCATCTTCGAAGCGCTGAATCAGCAGTTGCGTGTTCTTCAGGTCGTTTGGTTCGTGCGCCTTGGTGTAGATGGCGCGGAAGATGCCCGACGGATTCGGCGTGAATTCCGGGACCGGAGCGTCCTTGGTCCGGTGCATGAAGTTCAGGAAGTGGAAATCCCACTTCAGGGTCTTTTCCACCTGGCCGGTCTGCATGTTGCGGTACTTCCAGTAGAACGGCGAGATGATCGCGCCATCGCCCCAGTTCACACCGTACTTGTAGTTCCAGGCCAGCTTTTCACCGGCGCGTGCATCCTTGGCATCCGGCTCTTCCGGGAACGGACGGCCAGCCACATAACCAGTGATCATGTCACCTGGCTTGGCGCCCAGCTTGGTCTTGTTCAGATTTGCCCTGGTCGCATCGACGTAACCCTTGTTGATGGTGAACTGCGTCGTTGCCCCGACCTTCATTTCGAAAAGGCCTTCCTTGATCAGCTTGTAGACGCCGGCGCCCAGTACCTCCTTGAACTGGTCGACGTTGGCCTTGTTGATCACGGTACCCGCGCTCAACCCCGGAAAACTCGGCATGCCGGCCTTGTAAGGATTGAACGAGTTGTCGACATCAGCTTCGGTCGCAGCTTGCGCTACGCCCATCACGCCGACCGCCATCAGCGGCAGCATGGCAATCAAATGCTTTTTCATACTCTTTGTCTCCTCTGTTGGATCAGAACTTGTAATTCAGGCGCAGGAAAATGTCGTTTTCCTTGAACGCGGCACCAATCGGGCCGGCGCGGAAGCGACCAAGGGGTTCCATGCCACCCAGACCGCGGGAATAGGCCTGGTTCGGGTCACCCGAATAGAACCCTGAAGTAAACGGTGCAAACGGATTACAGGAGCGGCAGTCATCGAATTTCCAGTTATCGCGCCCGTCAGCAATCTTGTAGTTGGCACCGATGGTGATCTTCAAGTCGTTGGTGAAATTCCACTCCACTTGCGGGGCAATCGCTGTTGCCTTGGCACGGAAGTCATGCGCGAAGATGATCTGCGGGCTGACCGTTCCGTTCTTCATGAAGCCCTTGATCAACAGGGTGCCGATGAAGTTGTTTTCCCAGTCAGGCATGCCGACCGGGCCGAACTGCTCCTGCTTCCACTCGTGGTTGAAGATGTGCTGGTAGAACAACTGAGCCGAAATCAGCGTGGCCGAGGTCTCGCTGATGAGAGGAATGAAGGTCGGACGATCGACACCGATGACCGCACGGAACACATCATTCTTCGAGTACAACTGCTCACGCGCCGTGTTGGCGAACTCTTCGCCCTGCGTATAGGCCGCTTCCATCCGGACCGCAGCGCCCGCTGCCGGGATCTGGAAGTCCATCGAGCCGCCGACCAGATTGACGCGTGGGAACTCCATGTCGAAGGAGATCAGGTACGGCCAGGCGGTCTGGAAACCGCGACCATCGGCCGGAGCAAAGGAGCTGGTTGCACGCTTGCCGCCATGCAGCGAAGGCAATTGCGAACGGTAGGTCAGCGCATTCAGCGAGAAGGAGAGGCCATTCATGGTCACGCCTTCATACTTGGCACCAAGCTGGGTATTGGACAGGCTCCAGTCCGGCAGGTTGACATCCTTCAGACCAATCTGGCCCGGTCCAAAGTTAGTTGCCAGCCAGGTATTTGCCGTACCAAGATTGGCGAAGTTGGCCACCGTACCGCCGTTGTCCCACAAGTTGGCCATGCCGCGGAAGAAGCAGCCCGCATCGAGAATGACGTTTGGCGTGCCGCACTGCCCCAGATTGTTCGGACGGAACTTGTCGAAGTTCCAGACAATCTGGAAGTTGCGGTCCTGCATCCAGTCACTGGCACCCATCCGATACTCGGCCTGGGCAATCCACATCGGGATGCGAATATCCGACAGTTCGTCATAAATGTTGTTGCGCGAGAAGTCGACCGGGTTGATCACGTCAAGCACGCGGAATAGATCGGTACGCCCCCAGACCACCTGCTGCTTACCAATCTTGACGAACAATTCCTTGCCATCACCAAGACTGAAGGACTTCTTGGCATACAACTCGCGGATGAAATCGAGACGACTATTGAACTCAGGCATTTCAAGTTCGGACAGTTTCTTGTCACCGTAGCCACCAAAGTCTCGGCAGCCCCGACTGTCTACATCGCAAGGACGCACCGGCACAGCAAAACCTACGCCACCATCAGTCCCATGCCAACGGTCGCCTAGAACGCGCAAGCCTTCATTCGGGTTGTTCGGGTAGGTCGCAGGGAATCCGAGCAAGCCCCCCAGGGTTCCTTGCGTAGCCCCAGGATTACCGACACCCCAAGGCGCACTTACCACATTGCCGCCCAGGGTTGCCTGCGAGGTGATCGAGCCACCCGCATCCTTGCCGTACTCGCTGCTGTTCATGCGATACACGCCATCCCAGCTGCCGCGCAGGATGCCGTGGATACCCCAGCCATCGCCACCACGCTTGTCGAACTCGGCCTGCATGGTGTTGCGGAACTTGGCCAGGCCGGTGTGCTCGCGCTTGACGGTATGGTTCTCGTAGGTCAGGTCGACCTGCCAGGGCGAGGCATCCTCACCCATCGAAGGAAGTTCGCTACCCCACGCCTGTGTTGCGAAACTCGCAGTCAGCGCTGCCGCAATCAGCGACAGGCGCCTTCCTTTATTTTGTGTTGTCTCCATGGATCAAACCCCCAATGGTTTCGTGAATAAAAGTGTTTGCTGTTCCCCCGGTCTTCCGGAGTGTTATTAACCCGTGTTGCTCATCAGGCGGCCCTACGGGCCTGCACAAGCGCTGGCGGCCGCTTGGCGGCGCCTTGCCGCCGTCGCTCCGCGCCAATGGAACAACCATTGGCTTGTCACGCCGACATCAATCCGCTCACCAATCGCCTCGCCATCGTCTCGTGCCCTCATGAGCAACCCGGGTTCAATCGTTTTCCAGCACACCGTCTTCGTCGTAATGGACTGCGGTCACAAACTTGGGCTTGAAGACCACGCACCACGACGGCACGATCAGCACGGCGGCGATCGCATTGACGATGAGCATGAAAGAAAGGAGCACGGCGGCATCGGACTGGAAGCGCAGGTCGGACATGAAGATCCACATCACGACGCCGGCGATCAGGGTGGCGGCCGTGAAACTCACCGCCGAGCCGGTCGTGGCGACCGCTTCGATGACCGCCTGCTTGATGTCGCCCAACTTGGCGAACTCTTCGCGAATGCGGTCCATGAAATAGACCGCGTAGTCGATGCCGACGCCCACACCGACCGCGATGACCGGCACCGTGTTCACGTTGATGCCGATGTTCAGGGCGCCCATGTAGGCGTAGGTCATCAGCGTCGAGAACAGCATCGGCAGGATCATCAGCCAACCGGCATGCAGCGAGCTGTAATAGACCATGACAATGAGGAAGGCGAGGATCATCACCGCCGGAATGATGATCATGTGGTCGGTGTGTAGCGCCTGGTTGCCAGCCGCCGTAACGCCGATGATGCCGCCGCCCAGTTCGATATGCAGGCCGGGCACTTCCTTCTCGATCAGTTTGATCCCCTCCTCGGCCAGCGCGACGACGCGGCTGATCGTGTCGGCCTGGTGGTCCTTGTAATAGAACACCATGTCGGCTTCGTTCTCGTCCGGCGTGATGAATTCCTTCAGGGCGCCGGGGATCGGGCTGGAGGCCATGTAGGCGAACATCAGGCCACCGATTTCATCCGCGTTATCGGGCAACTGCATCCAGCGCGGGTCATCGTTGTGGGTGAGCTTGTTGACCACTCGGACGACGCCGGGCAGCGCCTTGGTGCCGCCCAGTGTCGGATCGGAGAGCATGTGCGCCTGGAAACGCTCGATGGCTGCCATGACTTCCGGACGCTTGATGCCGCCCTTGTCGTCAGTGCGGGCCACAACGTGCAGTTCCTCGGACCCCGGGAAACGGGTGTTGATCGCCTTGGTCGAGATGTTGTAATCGTGGTCGCGATGGAGCAGCGGCGAGCCGGGCTCAGATTCGCCGAGCTGAACCTTGCCAACCAGATAGCTGCCGCCAATGGCCCCAATCAGGGTCAGGATCAGGATGGAGCGGGCCCCGCCTTCGGTGCCGCCAGTCAGCGACATGGCCTTGCCGAGGAAGTTGCGCATCCATTCGTTGCCGTTTTCGTGGTTCTTCGGCGCCGGCAGGACGGTCAGTGCCAGCGGCACCATGAAATGCACCGTGAAGATGACCGAGAAGCCCCAGAAGCCGGCAGCAATACCCAGCTTGTGGTTGAACGGAGCAGCACCGAGCACCAGCACGGCGATACCCACCGCATCGACGATGATGGCCAGCGAACCGGGACGGAACAGGGCATCCAGCGCATTGCGGGCGGCCTTCTTGCCGTCGTGCACGATGGCCAGTTCCTCGTAGTAGCGAACGACGAGCTGGACGCCATGCGAGGTAGCGCGGGCCGCGATCAGGAAGGGAATCGGCAGCGACAGCGGCTCGAGGTTGATGCCCATCACCGCCATGAAGCCGAGGCCCCAGATCGAAGACAGCGCGATGCCGAGCAGCGGCAGGGCAATACCGTAGAAACGACGGAAGTAGATGATCAGCAGCGTCGCCAGCAGGACCAGGGTATAGGCCATGATCTCGACGATCTGGTTCAGGTAGGTGTAAACCCAGCCGGTCAGCACCGGATTGCCGGTCACGTAGATCTGGTGGCCCGGCTTGGCCAGCGTCTTGCGGACTTCCTGCAGCGCGGCAAAGGTGGTCGGATAGTCGATGTCGCCTTCGTTGAGCTGGGCCTTGATCAGCGCCGCCTTCATGTCCGGCGAGACGAGCAAGCCGTAGATGGTCGGGTTGGCGATGACGTCCTTCTTCAACTGCTCCAGTTCGGCGACCGTACGGGTCGGCTTGAGCGGGTCATAGTAGGACTCGGAGGCGAAGCCGCCTTGGTCGTCGAGGAAGACCTTGCGCGCCGTACGGTGCGTCAGGCTGCTGACCAGGTTGTGGTTCACGCCCGGCAGGTTGTCGACACCCTGCGTGGCCTCGTGAATCAGCTTCAGGGTTTCATCATTGAAAATGGTGCCCTGCTCGACCTCGACCGACATGACGAGCATGTTGGCGCCGCCGAAATTCTCCTTCAGGCGGTTGTAGACCTTGATGTAGCCATGGTTCTGCGGCAGGAGGTCAGAAAAGTCGGTGAAGATGCGCAGCTTGGGCAGCGCCATCCCGAACAGGAGGGTCACTGCGAGAACCAGCGACAGGACAATCTTCGGATTGCGAAAGATCCATTCCTCGCCGGTATGCAGGCGATGGGTAATGGAATGACGGATTTTGCTCACCATGGTGTTGCTCGCTCCCTGGTCTATTTATTGTTCGCGGTGCCGACGGCACGCAGCAGGCCGCCAGGGCCACCGATGACGATGGCCGCCTGGCCCGGCAGGGAAGCGCCGCCGCCGAGGAACATCGGCAGCGGATCCGGATAGGGAACATTGCGCCAGCTGTCGCCTTCGAGGCGAGCCACAACACCGCCGTTGCCGACGGCAAACGGCACGCCGTCATGCATGAACAGACGATTCAGCGACGCTTGCGTGGCATTGACCTGCTTTTGCCAGGTCTGCCCGCCGTCGCGGGTATGCATCATCTGACCGGCAATACCACTCACCCAGCCTTCGCGGGCATCACGAAACAGGGCGGCATAGGGATAGAAATCGCCCGGAATCTTCGGGCCTTTCTTCCAGGATGCGCCGCCATCATCGGAGATCACGGTAATGCCGAACTCACCCAAGGCTATGGCACGCTTGCCATCGACAAACTGGATGGTGGTGATCTGGGTATCCTCACCGAGATCGGTGGTTTGCCAGGTCTTGCCCTGATCCGGACTGCCGGCGATGACCGCGTTGGTGCCGGCCACCCACCAGCCGCCCTGCGGGCTGCAGGCAATCGCCAGCGGCGTGCGCGGCTGCTCCAGCCTGACCGACTGCCAGTTCTTTCCTTCAGCATCGGCCGACCAGATCTTGCGGTAGTGATCGATGGCGACAAAAGTCTTGTCGGGACAGACGGCGATATCGACCAGCGAAGTCTGGCCGAGCGGCTGGCGCTTCCAGGTTGCGCCCTTGTCGGTGGATACCAGAGCCACACCGCTCTGCGTCCCGACGACGACAACCTGGCCGTTACTGGCAATAGCCTGACTGATGTCATAGCGACGAACCGAACGCTCGCGTTCGGCGGCAATACCTGACATGTCTGGCGCCTGCGTGCAGGCCGACAAAAACAGGCCTGCCGCAGCCAAGCCCAGCGGCAATTGTCGTATGGCAGAAATCCGCCCCATAAAACCTCCTCCTTACCGAGTCGCCGTTGTTGCGGCACACCCTTGATTTGCTCCGGTTTTCACTTCTTCCGGGATTTCTGTGCATCCCGTGAATTGCGAAAAATCTCGATATTTTTTATTGGCTCAATAATGGCCGATAGCGGCCAATACCGTCCAATACCATTTGATGCTGTTTTTAATACCCGCCAGGTATCGCCATAACGAGACCCGAACGGGCAGAATGGTCGCCTGCCCGTTCAGGCCGACTGACTAGCGCCCCAGGTCTTTTGCGGTCTTGCCGCCGATCCCCCACTGGGCCTTGGGCACGTCCTGTATCCAGACCCGGGTGTTTTCCAGCGGGGCACCCAGCGCCTCGGACATCGCGGCACTGACCTTTTCGATCAGCAGTTTTTTCTGCTCGTCGGTACGACCTTCAATCAGGTAAATCTGGGCAAAAGGCACGGCGGTCTCCTCAGGCAAATTTGACGCTGACGCTACCCAGGGACTGGATGCGCAGATTGACGTGATCGCCCGCCGCGACAGAGACCGCTTCGGTCACGCCGCCAGACAGGATCATCGTGCCGGCCGGAATTTCCTCGCCGCGAGCGCCGAGGTGATTGGCCAGCATGGCAATGGCTGCGGCAGGATGACCGAGCACGGCTGCGCCGGCGCCGATGGCCACGGCCTGGCCGTTCTTTTCCATGACCACACCGAGCGTGCGCAGATCGAGGTCGGCGACGGGAACCGCCATGCCGCCCAGCACGTAGCGCGACGACGAACAGTTGTCAGCGATAACGCTCTTCAGGTCGAACTTGAAGTCGCGGTAGCGCGAGTCGATGACCTCGATCCCGGCCATCACGAAATCGGTGGCAGCCAGCACGGCACCCACATGGCAACCAGGGCCCTTGAGCGCCTTCTTCAGCACGAAGACGATTTCCGGCTCGACCTTCGGGTGGATCAGTTCCTTGATTTTCACCTCGCCGCCATCCGGCACTGTGAAGTAGTCGACCAGGAAACCGAAGCACGGGGTTTCGACGCCCATCTGCTTCATCTTGGCGTGCGAGGTCAGACCACACTTCAGGCCGACGACGCGATTGCCGCGCGCCAGCTTGCGGCGCAGGATTTCGTTCTGGATGGCGTAGGCATCATCCCAGTCCATCTCGGGATGGGCATCGGTGATCTTGACGACGTCGTGCGCCTGCAGTTCGGCGTTCTCGAGCAGTTCAGCCAGTTGGCCGATCGTTTGTTGACTCAGCTTCATGCTAGCAGCCCTCTTTCTCTCGCCATCGTAATGGCGGTGTCTTCAATCATGTCTTCCTGCCCACCGACCATGCCGCGACGACCCAGTTCGACAAGGATTTCGCGGGCCGGCACGCCGTACTTGGCGGAAGCCCGTTTGGCAAACAGCAGGAAGGAGCCATAGACGCCGGCGTAGCCAAGGGTCAGCGCATCGCGGTCGATGCGGATCGGGAAGTCCATCATCGGCACGACCAGATCTTCGGCCACGTCGGTGATTTTGGCGACATCAACCCCTGTCTCGATCCCCATCAGGCTGCACACGGCGATCAGCACTTCCATCGGCGTATTGCCTGCCCCGGCACCGAGGCCAGCGGCTGCGGCATCGATCCGGTTGGCACCGACTTCGATGGCGGCGATGGAGTTGGCCACACCCATGGCCAGGTTGTGGTGACCGTGGAAGCCGAGTTCGGTTTCCGGCTTCAATGCGGCCCGCACGGCACCCAGGCGTTCCTTCACGCCTTCCGGCAGCAGGTGACCGGCCGAGTCGGTGACGTAGATACAGTTGGCGCCGTAGGACTCCATCAGCTTGGCCTGCTTGACCAAGCCTTCGGCGCTGTTCATGTGGGCCATCATCAGGAAGCCGACGGTATCCATCTCCAGCTTGCGGGCCATGGTGATGTGCTGTTCGGAGACATCGGCCTCCGTGCAGTGGGTGGCAACCCGGATGGTGTTGACGCCAAGGTCACGCGCCATCTTCAGGTGATCGACGGTCCCGATGCCGGGCAGCAGCAGGGCAGAAACCTTGGCTCGCTTCATTTTCGGAATCACCGTGCCGAGGTATTCCTCGTCGGTATGCGCCGGGAAACCATAGTTGACCGAGGAGCCACCGAGGCCATCGCCGTGGGTGACTTCTATCAGGGGGATGCCGGCTTCGTCGAGGCCGGTGGCGATGCTGACCATCTGGTCGAGAGTCATCAGGTGACGCTTGGGATGCATGCCATCCCGCAGGGTCATGTCATGGACGGTAATTTTTTTGCCGCGTAGGGTCATTTTTTTCTCCAGTTCCTTAGGCAACCACGGGCTCGAGCTTGAGCGTGCCATTGATCATTTCTTCGGCGAACATCTCGGCGGTGCGGGCACCGGCGGCAGTCATGATGTCGAGGTTGCCGGCGTAGGTCGGCAGGAAGTCGCCGAGGCCGGTGACTTCCATGTAGACGGAGACACGGTTGCCATCGAAAACCGGGCCGTTGACCAGGCGATAGCCCGGAACGTACTTCTGGACTTCCTTGATCATGGCGTGCATGGATTCGGTGATCTTTTGCTGATCCGGGGCTGTTTCGGTCAGGCAGTGCACGGTGTCGCGCATGACGAGCGGCGGTTCGGCCGGATTGATGATGATGATGGCCTTGCCCTTCTTGGCACCACCGACCTTTTCCACTGCACCGGCGGTAGTGCGGGTGAATTCGTCGATGTTCTTGCGGGTGCCGGGACCGGCCGACTTGGAAGAAACAGTGGCGACGATTTCGCCGTAGGCGACCGGCTGGACGCGGGAAACGGCAGCGACCATGGGGATGGTGGCCTGGCCACCGCAGGTGACCATGTTGACGTTCATTTCACGGCGACCGACATGTTCCTTGAGATTGACCGGCGGCACGCAGTAGGGGCCGATGGCGGCCGGCGTCAGGTCGATCATCAGGACACCGAGGGCGTTGAGCTTGCGGCTGTTCTCGGCGTGAACGTAGGCCGACGTCGCGTCGAAGGCGATCTGGACGTTGTCGGCGAGAACGTGGGGCAGGAAACCGTCGACGCCGGTCGAACATGTCTTCAGACCCATCTCGGCGGCACGCTTGAGACCTTCGGATTCGGGGTCGATACCGATCATCCAGACCGGGTCGAGGAAGGGGCTGCGCTTCAGTTTGTAGAGCAGGTCGGTCCCGATGTTGCCCGGACCGATCAGGGCGCATTTGATTTTATTCATCGAATATCATCCTTCTGATTGGGTTGATGTTTGCCAACTTGCCAGCCTGTCCGGCTCAGCATCTGGCTTGCTGTTTCGTGAGGCTCGGCCTCGAGGGTGGTGGCCAGCGAGTCGTTCCAGCGATTGAAGAAGCCGAACAACGAGATCACACCGAGAATTTCGACGATCTGGCCTTCGCTCCAGAACGCTCGCAAGCGTGCAAAGGAAGCATCGGTTACGTCATTGGGTACGCTGGCAGCGGCCAGCGCAAAATCGAGGGCGGCTCGTTCCGCATCTGAAAACAACGGACTTTTTTGATACTCGGCAATGGCAGCCAACTTGTCGGCTTCCACGCCATGCCGCATCGCACTGGTTGCCGTATGGGCACGGCAGTACATGCAGCCGGCCGCCATGCTGGCCACATGCCCGATCAGGCGTTTCAGGCCGAGATCAACCTCGCCTTTCGGGTCATAGACGCCGCGACTCAGCGCGATCAGACCTTTGGCCAAGGCCGGGCGACGGGCCATGGTCAGTATGCTGTTCGGCACAAAGCCCAGCGTTCTTTCGAAAAAGGCGAATTCTTCAGCCAGTTCCGGCGTTGCATCATTGGGCAGAGGATCGAGGCGGGCCATCAGTGTTCTCCTATCAACAGATCGTCGAAACAACGCCGCCCTCGACGCGCAACGCGGCACCGGTCGTCGCCGCCGCTCTTGCGCTGCAGACGTAGGCGACCAGCGCAGCCACTTCGGCCGGATCGATCATGCGTTTGAGGATGGAGGTCGGGCGCCCCTCGGCGAAGAAACGACGCTCCATTTCATCGAGGCTGATGCCGGACTCGGCGGCCAGTTTCCCGAAGAAGTCGGCGACGCCTTCGGAGCGGGTCGGGCCGGGCAGCACAGCATTGACCGTAACGCCCGTTCCGGCGCAACTCTGTGCCAGGCCACGCGACACGGCCAGCTGGGCCGACTTGGTCATGCCGTAATGGATCATCTCGCCCGGTGTGTTGATGCCGGATTCGCTGGAGATAAAGACGATGCGCCCCCAGTTGGCGGCTTTCATGCCCGGCAGGTAGTGGCGCGAAACACGCACGCCGCTCATCACATTAGTATCGAAGAAACGCTGCCATTCGCTGTCCGGAATGGACTCGAAAGGCTTCGGATCGAAGATGCCGAGGTTATTGACCAGGATGTCGGCCTGTGGGCAGGCGGCAAACAAGGCCTGGCAACCATAGGCCGTCGACAGGTCGGCGGCACAGCCGCTGACCTTGGCATCGGCAACCAGGGCGCGCAGCCGAGCCACGGCTGCATCGACACCGGCCTGACTGCGGCCATTGATCACCACATTGGCGCCTTCGCGGGCCAGTTCGGTGGCGATGGCAAAGCCGATGCCGGCGGTTGAACCGGTGACGACAGCCTTCTTGCCGGAGATCAGGAGATCCATGGTGCGTCGCTCTTAGACGAAACGTACCGAGCAACCGCCGATGCCGCCGATCGAGACACGCAGGCTGTCGCCGGCAGTGACCGGGAAGAGCGGAGCAAGCGAACCGGACAGGATGACTTCGCCGGCCTTGAGCGGAATGCCCAGTTTGCCGAGGGTATTGGCCAACCAGGCCACGGCATTGATCGGCGAGCCGAGGGCAGCGGCGCCGGCACCGGTACCGATGATCTCGCCGTTCTTCTCGACGACCATGCCGCACATGGTCAGGTCCAGGCACTTCGGATCGACCAGGCGATCGCCGAGCACAAAGACGCCGCAGGAAGCGTTGTCGGCCACGGTGTCCTGGATCTTGATCTTCCAGTTCTCGATGCGCGAATCGACGATCTCGAAGCAGGCCATCACGCCTTCGGTGGCAGCCAGCACATCGGCGTTGGTGACGCCCGGCCCCATCAGATCCTTCTTCAGCACGAAAGCGATTTCGCCCTCGGCCTTCGGCTGGATCAGGGTGTTCATCGGGATCGATTCGCCCTCGTTGTAGACCATGCCGTCGAGCAGGTAGCCGAAGTCCGGCTGATAGACGCCGAGCATGTCCATGACCACCTTACTGGTGACGCCGATCTTCTTGCCGATGATCTTCTCGCCATTGGCCAGGCGGCGCGACAGCATCTGCTGCTGGATGTGATAAGCATCCTCGATGGTGATGTCGAAGCCGCGCGAAGTCAGCGGGCTGACCGTCTGGCGGGACGACAGCGCTTCGTAAAGCTCGTCACCCAGTTGGAGAATTTGTGCTTTTTCCATCGTGATGTTTCCTCTGTTCAATCGGCCAGGAAATGGCCGACGAGATGGTTGAAATCGACGTTGTGTTCGATCTGTACCCAATGGCCGCAGCGCCCGAAGACGTGCAGCTGGGAATCCTCGATCCAGCGGTTCAGGGTCAGCGAATTGCTCAGCGGAATGACCTTGTCGTCACGGCCGTGGATGATCAGCGTCTTGTGCCTGATCGCCCGGATGTCCGCTTCGGCACTGGCCATGGCATCGACCCAGCGCTGACGCGGAGCCGGGAACATGGCCGAGAACGACTCCTGGAATCCGGGCCGGATGCTGGCCTGATAGCGCAGTTCGGCCAGTTCATCCGTCACCAGGCTGCGGTCGTAGGCGAAGATGTCGAGCAGACCGCGCATCGCCTGCAGCGACGGTTCGTAGCCCCAGACTGAATCCAGCGCCGGCGTAATTTCGAACGGCACGCCGACGCTGCCCATCAACACCAAGCGGCGCACGCGCTGCGGATGGCGAATGGCCAGGGCCAGCGCGATGGCGCCGCCGAAGGAATTGCCGATCAGATCGGTATGTTCTATACCGAGCGCATCGAGCAAACCAATGGCGTGGTCGACCCAGCCGTCAGTGCCGTACTGAATGCCGGCCGGCCGCTCGGTGTAGCCGAAGCCAACCATGTCCGGTGCAATCGCCCGGCAGGTTTTGCCCAGTTCGGGCAGCACCAGACGCCAGTTGGCCCAAGCCGTCACCCCCGGCCCGGAACCGTGGATGAGCAGCACCGGCGCCCCGCTACCGACATCGTGGTAGTTGGTTTCGATGCCGCCCGCCAGGATGCGGTGGCCGATTTCGGGAGAAGTTGCCGACATGAGGAGCTCGCCTTACAGCTTGATGCAGACGTTCTTGAGTTCGGTGTAGAACTCAAGCGAATGGACGCCGCCTTCGCGACCGATACCGGACTGCTTGGCACCGCCGAACGGCGTACGCAGGTCACGCAGGAACCAGCTATTGACCCAGACCAGGCCGACTTCCATCTGCGCGGCAACGCGGTGAGCGCGGTTGATGTTCTGGGTGAACACGGAGGCGGCCAGACCGTAGGTCGTGTTGTTGGCGCGCTTGATAACTTCGTCTTCGCTGTCGAAGGGCATGACCGTCGTACAGGGGCCGAAGATTTCCTCGCGAACCACTGTGGCGCTGTCATCCAGACCCGTCCAGATGGTCGGCTGGACCCAGGCGCCGTTGGCCAGGTCACCCGGCATGGCCGGAATGCCGCCGCCGGTCACGACCGTCGCGCCTTCGTCGACGGCCTTCTTGTAATAGGACAGCACCTTCTCGCGATGCTCCTGGCTGACCAGGGGGCCCATGTTGGTGGCCGGGTCGCCCGGCACGCCCAGCTTGAGCTTTTCTGCACCGGCCTTCAGGCGGGCAACGAATTCGTCGAAGATCGGACGTTCAACATAAAGACGCTCGGTCCCCAGGCAAACTTGGCCGCAATTGGCGAAGCAGGAGCGAAGCGTCGCTTCGATGGCGACGTCGAGGTCGGCATCGGCAAAGACGATGCCCGGATTTTTGCCGCCCATTTCCAGCGACACCGGGCGTGAGCCATGCGCCGCGGCCTTGTTGATGATCTCGCCGGTACGTGTTTCGCCAGTGAAGGTGATGGCGTTGACGTTCTGGTTGGTGGTCAGGAATTCGCCAGCGGAATTCGGGCCAAAACCATGGACGACGTTATAGACGCCCTTGGGAACACCGCAGGCATTCATCACTTCGCCGAGCAGCGTGGCGGTCGACGGCGTTTCTTCCGACGGCTTGACGACAACGGTGTTGCCGCAGGCCAGCGCCGGGCCGACCTTCCAGGTCATCAGCAGCAGCGGCAGGTTCCACGGACAAACGACACCGACCACACCCACCGGACGACGGATCGCGTAGTTCAGTGCCCCCTTGCCATCCGGCGTCGCCATTTCGAAGAACTCGGTCGGCGCATTCTTGATGACGTCGGCGAAGATCTTGAAATTGGCTGCGCCGCGCGGGATGTCGATGTGCGAAGCCAGGCTCTTCGGCTTGCCGGTATCGGCACATTCGGCTTCGAGGAATTCGTCGAAGCGGCGATTGATCTCGTCGGCCACCTTGTTCAGGATGTCGGTACGCTCGACGACGGTCATCTTGCCCCACGGGCCTTTCAGCGCATCGTGCGCCGCCTGCACGGCAGCATCGACTTCGGCCTTGCCGGCTTCGTGCACCATGCCGATGATCGAGTTATCCAGCGGCGTGCGCTTTTCAAACTGCTTGGCGGTGGCAACGAATTCGCCGTTAATAAAATTCAGGATCTGCTTCATTCCCTTGTTGTCCTTTTGATTTGCTGTTCTTAAGCCAGGCCGATAGCGGCCAGCCCTGCCTTGGCGCACTCTTCGTCTTCCGACTCCGAGGCACCGGAGACACCGATACCGCCTATCCACTCGCCGCCCTCACCAGGCACCGGCAAGCCGCCGCCAAAAACAATCAGGCGCGGCTGGTTGGAAAAGCCGAATTTCATCCCGTCGTCGTGGCCGATCGCCCCCATCCAGGCCTTGGTCGGAAAGCCGAAGCTGGCCGAGGTGTAGGCCTTGTCGATCGCGATATTGATCGAGTGAATGAAGGCACCCGGCTGGCGAAGGAAGGCCATCAGATTGCCGCCGCGGTCGACGACCGCGACGTTGATCTTCCAGCCCTTGGCCGCCGCAAAAGCAACCGCCGCCGCACAAGCTGCGGAGGCTGCCTCAGCAGTGATCCCCGGCGTGCTGACGGCGATTTGCATCAGGTCACCACGGTCAGGAAGCGATCGTTCAGCTTGCGGTCGTGATAGAACACGGCCGCACCGACTTCATCCATGGTCCACTTCGTAGCCTTCTGATCGGGGTAGGCATAGTTGCCGCCGCAGAAGGTTTCAAAGCGATTGCCGTTCGGGTCGAAGGCGTAGATGGTCGTGCCGCGGGTCACGCCATGGCGCGTCGGTCCGATGTCGATCGAAACGCGGTTCATCGACATCAGGTCGGCGGCGCGCAGCACCTGCTCCCAGGTTTCGAGCAGGAAGGAAACGTGGTGCAGCTTGCCCGGTTCCGGATGGCGGACGAAAGCGATGTCATGGGCCTTGGTCGAGCACGACAGCCAGATTGCCAGATCCTGGTTGTCGTCGAGGGCGATGTGTTCGACGAGATAGAAGCCGAGTACGTCCTGGAAAATGGCCTGGGCCTTTTCGATATCCGGACCGTAGAGCAGGCAGTGGTCGAGACGGATCGGGGCGATGCCCTTCTCGGCGCCGGCACACCAGGCTTCCGGATTTAGTTCGCCCATTTCGTTGCCAATAGCCATCTTTTGCGAATACAACTCGATGTCGTGGCCGGTCGGCAGCGTGAAACGCACGCGCTCGCCGGTTTCCAGCAACTCGCCGGCCGGGATGCGCTTGGTGGCGATGCCGTAGGCGTTCAGGTCCTTCTCCAGCTTGGCCAGCGTCGCATCGCTATCGACCTTGAAGGCGAAGAAGTCGATACCGGCCGTATCGGCCTGACGCAGGATCACGCTGTTGTGATCGCGCTCTTCCCAGGTCTTGAAATAAACGCGGCCCTGGGCATCGCGACCGGTCTCGATCAGGCCCAGCACCTTCGAATAGAAATCAACGCTTTCTTCCATGTCGAGTACCCGCATCTGAGCGTGTCCGGGACGTAAAACACCAGTCATTGCCATTTGTCTTCTCCTGTTTTTTTGAGTGTGTTGAGCGCACAAAAATCTATGCAATCAATTTAACGTAACGATATTTACAACCAATCTCGATGTCAATATATTTTCTCGAGATTTTTTAATTCACCCGAAAATACCTGTTATCGGGTTAAAATTTTCGAACCTGCTTCACTACAAGTTAGCCAACCATCATGAACATCAGCGCCTCTGCCGAAGGCTTGTCTACCGAGCCGAAGACCCTTGTCGAATCGGCCTACCGGGCTTTGCGCCGGGACATCATCGAAGGAAGCCTGGCGCCGGGTGAAAAGCTCCGGGTCGAGCACCTCAAGGACAACTACGGGGTCGGCGCCGGCACGCTGCGCGAGGCCCTTTCCCTGCTCATCTCCGATGCCCTCGTCGTCAGCCAGGGCCAGCGCGGCTTTCGCGTCGCCCCGGTTTCGCTCGAAGACTTCGAAGACATCACCCGCACCCGTGTCATGCTCGAATGCGAGGCCCTGCGCCAATCGATCGCCATGGGCGACGATGCCTGGGAAGCCGATCTGGTGGCTGCCTTTCACCGTCTGGCCAAGGCCGAGGAAAAAAGGATAGGCAGTGAAATCCGTGAAGAATGGGAAGAACGCAACCGCATCTTTCACGAAGTACTGATCGCTGCCTGCCCTTCCCGCTGGCTCAAGCATTTCCTCTCCATCCTCTACCAGCAGGCCGAACGCTATCGGCGACTTTCGCTCTATCTGCAGCCGATTCCGCGCGATATCCATGTCGAACATGAAGCCCTGCTCCAGGCCGCCATCAGCCGCGATGCGGACAAAGCCGCCGACATGCTGGCGGAACACATCCAGCTGACCTTCCGCTCCGTCCAGGCCATTCCCGCTGACCAATTGAACGAAAAACTCCAGTCATGACGGCCTCCGTCCGCGTCCTAGACCGCTGCCGAAACAGCGGGCTGGACGCGGCAGACGTTCTTCGCCATCTTGCCCAGCACCCGTAGCGAGATATCGCTGCTCGGCTTCACCCGACAAGCCAGCACACGGCCTGCAGCTTCGTCCTCGACACTGACGTAGTCGCGGCTCATCACTCGCTTGACGTAGCTGCCCGAGGTGATTTCCACCTTGCACACCCCGCAGCCACCGCCCCGACAACCGACCGGAATGCCTTTTTTGCCAAGGCGTTCCATGCCGGCCAGCAGTGACTCCTGCGGCGAGCAGCGAAAGGTCTCGCCGGTTTCCTCGATCAGCACGTTGAAATAGATCATCGCCACTCCCTCGCCCGCTCAGATGTTCTTGAACAGCGGGCTCTTCAGTTGTTGCGAGGCATCAGCCGCGGAGAAGAACTTCTCCATGTAGATGTCGCGCTCGAACAGCCGCCCCTGTATCAGCGTCGTGATGCACGCTTCGATCATGGCCGGCGGACCGCACAGGTAAGCCTTGTGGCCACGGAAGTCATTGTCGAAATGTGCCCTGGCCGCCTCGTGTACAAAGCCGCGCGACCCGGTCCAGTCGGACCCGGCCGGCTCGTCGGAAAGTGACGGCACGTAGGTGAAGTTCGGGTATTTCTCAGCGAGCGCCCGGAACTCGGCGTCGTAGTACAGCTCGGCGCGGCTGCGCTGGCCGTAAACGAGTGTCATCGGCAGGGTGCAGCCTTCGCTGAGCAGATCCTCAATCATCGACTTCGGGCTCGACAAGCCCGAGCCACCAGCCATGAAGATCACCGGCACGTTGGCCGATTTCTTGACGAAGAAGCGGCCGTAGGGACCACTCAGCTTGAGCTTTTCGCCCACCTTCAACTGCTCGTGCAGCCAGGTCGTCACCTGCCCGCCCGGCACGATGCGGACATTGAGCTCGACGATGTCGTCGGTCTGCGGCGCATTGGCCAGCGAGAAGGCGCGCGACTGGCCAGGCAGGGCATCAACTTCCAGATTGACGTACTGGCCGGCCTGAAACTTCATCGGCCGGTCCAGCTTGAGCCAGATACCCTTGATCGTCGGCGTCAGCGTCTCGATCCTGACCACTTCACCAGCGTAGTCCTCGACCAGCAGGTTCAGCGAGTCGGGATCGTCCTCGATCTCGGCCTCGATCACCACATCCGATTCGAGGCGCGCACAGCAGGCCAGGCATTTGCCTTCCTCACGTTCGAAGTCCATCAGGGCAAAGGTCGAAGCCTCGCCATGATCGACCTCGCCGTCGGTCACCTGCACCTTGCAGGTCGCACACAGGCCGTGGCAACAGGCGTGGGGCAGATAGATGCCGGCCCGCAGCGCGGCGTCGAGGATGGTCTGGCCATCCTCGACTTCGATCGTCTGGCCAAGCGGTTCAATGGTCAGTTCGTAGCTCATGCCGCCCTCGAATCAGAAGTTGGTGCCGTTGCCATTCAGGCCCGGGGTTTGCAAGCGCAGCGCATCCTTGTGCTTGATACCCTGCTCGGCCAGCGTCTTGTTCATGTCTGGCTGGAAAGGCTGGCCGGATTTGAGCCAAACGACCTTGCTGAAATCGATCTTGGCCCAGTCGGAGTGACGGCCATAAGCAAACGTCAGGGTCTGCTCGACCAGTTCCGAAAACTTGGCATTCGGCGACACCGGAAAAGCGAGCGGCGCGACAAACAGGAAATGGTCATCCCAACCGACATAGAGCAGTTGGTTGCCATGGAATTTGTCCTGGGTATCGGCGGCAGGATATTGATAATCGTAGAGGGCTTTGACAGCCATGTTCGTCTCCAAAATTTTTTGTACGGAGGGCGAAACCGCCCTCCGTTGGTATTGATCGATCAGGTGTTCTGGGTTGCCGCGCCACGCCAGGCAGCAAAGTTCGCCTGGTCGCTGGAGCCTTCGTAATCGCCGGTGTCCCTGCCATCGACGTGGCACCACTCGAGATACTTGGCCAGCGGATTGAACCCTTCGGCCGTCGGATCGGTGCCTTCGGGCCAGCAGTTGCCCTGATAGAGCTGATGGACCGGCAACCAGGCCTGGATGTACTTCTCCGGCTCGTCGTCAAAGATGTGCTTACAGCCGTCCGAGCAGGTGTGGTACTTCTCGCCCTGGAACTCCGACTCGCGATAGCAGATCTTGGTCGGATCGTCCGGCTCGGTGAACAGCATCGGAATCTGGCAAACCTGGCACAGCATGGGCAAGGTATTGGCGAAGAAGCGTTCGCCCTTGTCGGCCATTTCACGCAGCTTGTCGAAGCGCGGACGGTAGTACTGGTCGAAGGTGTTCGGATATTTGGCCGACAACCAGTCCATCTCGTCAGCGTTGGGCAGCCAGGTATGCAGGCCCATCGCGTGCGAGTGGGTGCACAAGGTCAGCCACAACTGGTGCGACTGATGCTCCTTGTCGACCGTGCATTGGGCGATACAGTCCGGCACCTTGATGCCGTACTTGGCCAGGTCGTTGAACAGTGCACCGCCGTTCTGCTCGAAGTAGATTTCCCAGGCTTCCTTCCAGCTCATCACGCGCTTCGGCAGCATGTAATCCATCATCGTCGAGACCAGGCTCAGCACACGGATACCACGCCAGGCCCATTTGTCGATCCACTTCTGGACGATCGGCAGGTTGTCCGGGTCCTGTTCGAGCATGAACTTGATGCACTCGAGACCCAGCGTCATGTGACGGGCTTCGTCGGACTGGGCCGAGAAACCGAAGGTCACCGTCGCCATGTCGCCGTTGTAGGCAGCACCAGACATGAAGGGCACGAACAGCAGGTTGGTCAGCACGTATTCGAAGCTGAAGCCGATGGCGATCATCCATTCGAAGGGACCGGCGCTGAAGGCGTCGTCGAAGAAGGACTTGGGCACCGACAGGTACCAGAGGCGTTCGATCTGGTGGCTTGCACCGGCATGGAAGCCTTCGTAGAACTTGTTGTAGTTCGACAGGGCGTGAATCTGGGTCTGGGCGTGACGGATTTCGTCGATCGACTGCATCAGGCAGGCGACACGCGGGCCGACGCCCGGGAAGTTACGGCCGGCCGCGGCAAAACCGCGGTGGGCAACGTACTCGAGCGGGGAAATGCCGGTCAGGAACAGCTTGACCGCACTCAGGTAGCGCGCATCGGTGAGACCAAGGTGGCCGTTATTCTGGGCAAAGGCGTCGAGCACAGCGTACAGCTTGCGCTCCTTTTCGGCCTGGTATTTCCAGTAGGCATCCATGGTCAGACGGAAGGGGTCTTCCCACTTGTCCCAATCATGCACCTTGATGCCCTCGAAGGTGGCTTGCGGGAACACTTTCTCTTGCGGCTGGTAGGTCGTTTCCCAATCCAGACCGCGCGTCATATGGGCGTACTTTTCTTTCAGGCCCAGCTTTTTCTTGTTGGCTTTCATGTCCATGAGAGTCTCCTTGCTCAGTTTTTCCAGGCCAGTGTGAACTGGTCGTCGTCTTCATCCAGATAACCGGAGAGCGTGATCAGGTTGACCTGCAGTTCCTGCAGGTCGAAATCGCGGCCGATACGCTCCTCGATCGATTCGCGCTTGATGACCAGGCTGCCTTCGGCATTGATCTTGACCATGGCCGGCTGCTCGTCGAGCACGGCATGCGGGTTGTCAGCGAGAATCGATTCGACGATCGGACGGGTGTCTTCGTTGGTTTGAAAAGCGATAAATACGGTAGACATGGAAACTCCTAGACTGCCAGGCCAAGCTTGGCGCAGCGGGCGTTGAATTCGGACGTGAGTTCGGCCAGCAGGTCGTCTGCCTTGTCGCCGAAGGCACGCTTGGCAATCGGGGCCAGTGCCTCGAGCGTGGCGGCGCGATACTGGGTGACCCAGGCGCTCAACTGATCCTTGTTCTCGGGCGACTCGGCAGCCGCCACCTTGATCTGGGCATCGATCCACTTGGCGGTTTCGGCCGACCATTCGCCCATGAAGCGCGTCATCATCGAGATCGCCGTGCCGCCATTGGCCGAGAATTCGGCATCGAGATAGTCGTACAGCATCGGGTTGAGCAGGCCTTCGAGCACCAGATTCTGGGCGACGAAAATTTCGAACCAATCGTCCAGCACCAACAGGTTCTCGACATGACGACGCATCGGCTGCCAGGTCGCACCGGACATCCAGGCTTCCTTGGCGGCATCGAGCGCTTCCGGACCATCGAGCACCAGGCCGATACGGGTCAGGTACTGGGCCACGCCGAGGTGATCCATCGCGTGGTACAGGCAGGGCTGGGTAATGACCGTGCCGTAACCGTAGGCAGCAATGTAGGAGTTCCCCATGTTGCCGCCCCACTCGACATGGCGCATCGGCACCAGCACGTCGAGGGCGATCTGCTTCAGGTCGGCCGGAATCAGTTCGGCCAGGCCGCGATCCTCGATCATGTCGAAGCTCGACTCGGCGGCATCCTGCTGACGGGCACGGGCGATGGTGTAGGCACCGTAGTAGAACTGGCGCGGATCCTTCAGCGCATACCAGTCCTTCATCTGGATCTTCGTGCGCTTCTTGTCGAACAGAACGCGGTCGGCATCCCAGCTCGGGCGGTAATGGAAGATGCTTTCCTGCTGGATGTTGTAGCTGCCTTCCTGATAACGGCTGGCCGGCTTGTCGCCGAAACGCTCGACCAGATGGTCGAAGGTTTGGCGTAATGGTTTGATGGCTACGGTGCGCAGATCAATCTGCATGTTTTGTCTCCTATCGTTATTCCCGCAGGGCGGGTGTATTGAAACTTCGTCAAACTGCGTCTTCAAAACCCTGGCGCGAGGCATCGTTCAACCGGGAAACCCAGTCGCCCTGATCCGAACTTGCCGGATCGAGCACGATGACTTCGTTGGCCAGACAAAACTCGTGGAAGGCCGGCTCAGGCAACATCAGCTCGACCGCCAGTTCCGGATCGCCAATCGAAAACTCGAATTCGATGAAGCCATCCGGCCGGCGCTTGCAGATGCGAACGTAGCGACGCCCCGCGTCGAACGTGCTGCCTTGCCTCTCTTGTTGCCCCATTACCAACCTCCTGAAAACTGCGCAGCGCACTTCGCTGCAGAGCTTCTCTTAATCAAGGAGCGTGCCAGAGAGTTAAGTGCTTGTTTTTACACAAACCGATAGAATTTTTACTCGATTTTGCTGCGGCGCACGATTACGATCTGATGAATTGATTCCTCTGTGGTTAATCAAATGATCAACTGA
The DNA here is from genome assembly GCA_018262195.1 of Pseudomonadota bacterium. GTDB lineage: Bacteria > Pseudomonadota > Gammaproteobacteria > Burkholderiales > Rhodocyclaceae > Azonexus. The sequence goes on from JAGTRS010000004.1 coordinate 76,179, forward strand.
TCGAATACCTTGTCGACGCAATTTCAGGTAGCTTCAATACCCACAGAAAACAAAACGTGAAATAATCTCGAGAATATTTACGGTCATCGGAGAAAGACAAAACCGTCATTTCCGCGAACGCGGGATAGATGAATGTCACCGCCGGCCGGACCACACCAGACATAAGCAAAGCAGACGATTTCCGGCCACGGGAACGATCTGTCACCGAGAGACAAGATGACCATCATTCAGTACCCCGAATCGAACGACCTGCGTAATCTGGTCAAGTTTTGCGAAAAGGACGGGACGATCTGGCTGGCCGAGAACCGCATGGTGCTCATGCACACCTCGGCCCTCGGCGCGCTGCGCCGCGAGCTGGTCGGCTCCGTTGGCAAGGAGCACGCCCGCCGCCTGCTGACCCGCATGGGCTATGCCGCCGGCGTCTGCGATGCCGAACTGGCCAAGCGCATTCGCGGCAACCAGTCGATGCAGGACGCCTTCTTCACCGGTCCGCAACTCCACATGCTCGAAGGCATCGTGCGCGTCACCCCGGTGCACATGAAACTTGATTTCGACAAGGGCACTTTCTCCGGCGAATTCCTCTGGGAAAACTCGTGGGAGCAGGAAACCCACCTGCGCGAGCTGGGCCAGTCGGACGAGCCCGTCTGCTGGTCGCAGATCGGTTACGCCTCGGGCTACACCTCGGCCTTCATGGGGCGCTTCATCCTGTTCAAGGAAATCGAATGCGTCGCCTGCGGCCACGACAACTGCCGCATCGTCGGCAAGCCGCTGGAGGAATGGGAAGACGCCGACCAGCACGCCGCCTACTTCGAATCCGACTCAATGCTCAACCACCTGCTGGAACTGCGCCATCAGGTCGACTACCTGCGCAACACCATCTCGCAGCAGACCCAGCCTCCCCAGCTGGTCGGCAACTCCAAGGGTTTCAAGCACGCCTACGATCTGGTCACCCGCGCCTCCGGAACCCAGGTCACCGTGCTCCTTCTGGGCGAAACCGGCGTTGGCAAGGAACGCTTCGCCCGCACACTTCACCAAATGAGCAACCGCAAGCAAGGGCCGTTCGTGGCGGTCAATTGCGCGGCCATGCCCAACGACCTGATCGAATCCGAACTGTTCGGCGTCGAGAAAGGCGCCTTCACCGGTGCCCAGACATCACGCATGGGCAAGTTCGAGCGCGCCGACGGCGGCACCCTGTTCCTCGATGAAATCGGCGAACTGCCGCTAGCCGCCCAGGCCAAGCTGCTGCGCGTACTGCAGGAAGGCGAAATCGAGCGCCTCGGCGACGACCGCGTCCGCAAGCTGAACATCCGCCTGGTCGCGGCCACCAACGTCGACCTGCAGGCCGCCGTCAAGGCCGGCCGTTTCCGCTCCGACCTCTTTTACCGGCTCAGCGTCTACCCGATCCAGATTCCGCCGCTGCGCGAACGCGTCGCCGACATCCCCCTGCTCATCGAAGCCATGCTCGCCCGCTTCTGCACGCTCTATGAAAAGAAGCTGCTCGGCGTCAGCGACAAGGCCATGCAGGCGATCAAACGCTACCAGTGGCCGGGCAATGTGCGCGAACTGGAAAACATGATCGAGCGCGGCATCATCCTCGCCCCCAATACCGGGTGGATCGAGCAGGAACACCTGTTCGCCAATGTTGCTGAAAGCGACTTCAGCGAAGTGCAGATTTCCCAGGCCGGCAGCCTTGAGCAGAAAACCGGGCCCTGCCAGTCCTCGTCATTGATCGATGCCATTCTCGAAAGCGGCATCCCCTTCGAAGAGCTGGAAAACCGCCTGATCGACGAAGCCGTCAGGCGCTCTGACGGCAACCTGGCCGGCGCTGCCCGCACCCTCGGCATCACCCGCCCCCAACTGCAATACCGCCTGAAGAAGAAGGACGGCAGCTAACAGGGAGACGGGCATGGAATTCAGGCAACTCAAATACTTCATTGCCGTCGCCGAAGAGCTCAACATCGGCCGGGCGGCAACCCGCCTGCACATTTCCCAGCCGCCGCTCACCCGGCAGATCCAGCAACTCGAAGAAGAATTCGGCACCCAGCTTTTCCTGCGCACCTCGCGCGGCGTCGAACTCACCCAGGCCGGAGAAATGCTGCTGCGCGATGCCCGCAACATCCGCGACCTGATGTCACAGGCCATCGAGCGCGTCCGCGAAGCCGGCCAGGGCAAACGTGGCAAGATGGACATCGGCATCTTCGGCTCCGGCATCCTCGACGTCATCCCCAAGGTGCTGCACGCCTTCCGCGCCAGCCACCCGGACGTGCAGATCGCCCTGCACCAGATGAGCAAGAAGGAACAGATCGAAGCACTGCGCCAGCACCGCATCATGGCCGGCTTCAACCGCATGCTGGCGCCGCTGCCCGACATTTCGTCGGAACCGGTCATGCTCGAAAGCATCATGGTGGCGCTCAGCGAAAACCACCCGCTGGCTGCCAAGGCCGCCATCCTGCTCAAGGAACTGGCCGGCCAGCCGCTCATCCTCTTCCCCAGCGGCGCCCGCCCCAGCTTCATCGACAAGGTCTGGTCCCTGTGCGCCGCCGAAGGCTTCGAACCGCAAGTCGCCCAGGAAGTCGGCGACGCCCCGACCAGCGTCGCTCTCGTCGCCGCCGGCTTCGGCCTCAGCCTGGTGCCCGAAGCCGCCACCAGCCTCAGCGTCCCCGGCGTCGTCTACCGCCGCCTGGCCAATGCCCCGGATGCCGTCGTCGACCTCAGCTGCATCTACCGCAACGACGAAACCTCACCGATCCTGCTGGCCTTCCTGCAGACGATTCGGGAGTTCAGGGCGAAGAATGAGGGGCGGCACTGAGCGAAGCCGCTGGGAACGCGTTAGTTGCAGACCGGAACCAACGCTGCCTGTTTTATTGTGCTGCACCCGGCCAACTGCAGACATTCGCCCCCTGAAATTCATTATTTAAGCGTCCTGTTTTCTCTGAAACCTGACCGATAGCCTACGCTTGCAACTCAGTTAAAGCCGCCAAGGGGCTCCGTACAATATTTGTATCAATCCATGCGTAGAGGAATGTTGAATAAGCGAGGCAGATCACTCATAGATTTCATGACACACGGCCGTTCAGCAGGGATAATTGATCTTTGTGTCTATCGGCATTGCGTTGGACTGACGCTGCTTGTCCCGAGTCCATTCCCTGGCTAAAGCCTGCCATTCGAAGATTGGAAAAAGGCGTAAGGCCGGGTAAGCAAATATCGAAATATCGCGATGGAGCTTAAAGAGGGTAAAAGAAGAGGTGCGATGATGAGTTTAGAAAATCAGAACAGGCAGCGGCTTGACCTAGCAAGTTGGCGCTTTAAACCCGGTAAGCTTGGCTGCCTTGAGGCCGACGCCGGTGAAATCGAATTTAAGCCGCTGACATTAGTATGTGGCCCGAACAATACGGGCAAGACTTGGGTGATGTATGCCCTGTATGGATTTCTACGCGATTTCGGATTTGTCAAATTACCCCACCTGGATAGTTTGGCGGAACAGTTAATTCGGGAAGGGCAAGTCAATTGGGATTTTGGCGCGTGGTTAAACGACAATGCAAACCAAATCATTGTGGCAATCCAGCGAGCAACTCAGCATCGGCTTCCCTCTATATTTCGATGTGACCCCGAGCTTGTTAGGAACGGGCATTTTGATTGGGAAATTCAGCCAAACGTACTTATCGCTGAAGGTATGGCTCGCTCAATGGACTTTCGTCTTGAAGTAGGACGTGAGAAGAATGACGTGCTAAGGCTCGTAAAGGGAACTGACGATACAAATTTAAATATAACGTTGCTTTCCGGACAGTTTCCAGATGTTTCTCTCTTTCTATCAAACGCGATTGCTCGGCATTTAATAGGCAATCCACCTCGGCGCAATGTATTTTTGATGCCTGCCGAGCGTAATGGCCTGCATCTTTTCTACCGTGAATTGGCAAACCGGCGAACTACACTTTTCCATCATGCAACGAAAAAAGACAAAGAATTTGATATTGGAAAGCTGATCCAGGATGTTGTACGTTCCCGATATGCGGAACCCATTGCTGATTACATCGATTGGCTGAACGACTTACCTGATATTCGAAAGAAAAAAGGACCGTTCCACGAACTTGCTGAAAAGATTAAACAGCTTGTTGGAGGGCGCTATGATATTGATGCCGAAGGCGACATAACCTTTACTCCTAAGAAGAAAAGAGGAAGTAGCGATACTCCTCCGAAAATGGATTTGCACCTGACATCCTCAACCGTAAAGAGTTTGTTTGGTTTGTGGGCTTACTTGGAGTTTGACGCCCAGCCAGGCGATGTTTTGATGATTGATGAGCCAGAGCTAAATCTACATCCAAGTAATCAGAGACAGTTGGCAAGGCTGCTTGCACGTATGGCTAATAGCGATTTGCGAGTTGTTATTAGCACGCATAGCGATTACTTAGTTCGAGAAATGAATTCGTTGATTATGCTTTCGAACCCGGGTACGGTTCAGAAAGAACTGATGCAGCGATTTAGCTATAGTGAGGAGGAAATACTTAACCCAAAAATGGTAGGCGCTTGGTTGTTCTGTGACCGCCGTATTTCACCAATGGAAATTGATGCCACCGAAGGGATCAACGCGGAAACTTTTGACAAGGAAATTCATAGCCTTAATGAAACGAGCGATGATATCTATTACGCCTATCAGAATTCTGAAAAAGGAGCCGATAAGTGACAGCGCTGGTTAATATTTTCGGCCAACTTATCCATGAAAACTGGAAGCTCGAATGCAAGGATGCCGATTGGTTCGTTCGTGAAAACAGTAAGACTGAAAATCCTGAACTCAGGATTTCTGGGGCATCTGCGCTTGGTTTTTCTCTAGACAAAGGAGATGGAAGCGACCCCTGGCCTTTCTTGGCCGCATTGCCCGGTATGCGCAAAGTTTGTGATGCAATTCTGGTCACACAGATCGAAGATGTTTCCTATGTGATCGCTGTGGAAATGAAATCTGGCAATACGGGCAAGGCTCCTAAGCAGATTGCGAGTACGTGGCACTTCACGGAATGGCTGCGAGAATTACTAAAACTGAATGGACACTGGGACTGCGATTGGAAATTCTGCGGTCTTATAAGCTCTACACCGCGCCGGCAGGAGAAGAAAGGCACTTCTAGGCGCCGCTTAAAAATGACTGTGAATGAAAGTAGCAAAGGGTATCGAGTTGCTCATATATGTAACGAACGCCGTTTAAATTTATGGGATTTCCATAGAGAAATGACAGCGATAAATACCTAGTTTGGCAATCAAACCCTTTAGGGCCTGCAACCTAATTTTGACGAGCAAAATGCTCCGTATCACAGATGCCTCCGCTTCTTCTAATGCTGAATTGACTCGCATAAACGCCAGCATTCGACGACTGCTCTACACCAGTACCTGCGGTTGAACTACTGAGGTGACTAATAGCAGCAACGGGCACGAAACCAACCTTCATTTGACTCGATATCGCCGGCCATGAGATGGCTACGGCCACCGGCAATTTTGGTCAAGATTGAAATTCTTCAACCGTGGGCTCGCGGCATAGTTTCCGGCTACGTTACCCGACCAGCAGCACCGATGCTTCCCGCTTGGTCGGGCGCCAGCCCCAACTTCGATCAAGCAGGCAGCTTGGGAAAGCGCGGCAGCCCGTCCTGGCATTCGCCCCAGGGTTGGGCGCTGTCGCAATAGATGTGCATGCCGGGCTGGATTTGTGCCGGGGCATCGAGGCTGGCGGCGCGCACGAACTGCAGGTCGGGCATGACCGTGACTTCAGTAAACAGGGGTGCCCCGCAGGTCGGGCAGAAGTGCCGGATGACCGGCTGCCCGCTGTCGCCGGTATAGGCATAGGTTGAGGTCTTGCCTTGCAGTAGATGGAAAGCCGCCTTGGGCACCGCGAACACGGTAGCCATTGCCGCACCGCTCGAGCGCTGGCAATCGCGGCAATGGCAATGTGCTGCCATCACCGGCTCGCCGTCGCATTGGTAACGCACCGCACCGCAACTGCAGCCACCTGCCAGGGAAATGTCGCTCATCATGTCTCCTTTATGTGTCGTTGTTGAAACCTGCTTCCCCGCCCCAGCCTTCGCACTCAACTGCCTTGTTTCAGGCGCTGCATGGCGAGCGCCAGTTCGGGCAGCGAGCGAAAACGCATCTTGCTCATGACGTTGTGCCGATGCACCTTGATCGTGCTTTCCGAGATGCCGAGGTCGAGGGCAATCACCTTGTTTGGCTTGCCCTGTGTGGCCATGACCAGCACCTCTTTCTCGCGCGGGGTCAGCTGGTCGTAACGCGCCTGCAGGTCGGCGATTTCGAGCTTCTTGTGGAATTCGCTGCTAACGCGCGAAAGGGCCGAGGTAATGGCGCGCATCAGGGCGAAATCCTCGAACGGTTTCTTCAGGAAATCGATGGCCCCGGCCTTCATGGCGCGCACGGCATCCGGCACGTCACCGTGGCCGGTAATGAAGATGATGGGCACCTCCCAGCCGCGACGCGCCAGTTCATCCTGCAACGACAGGCCATCGAGACCGGGCATGCGGACGTCGAGCACGACGCAGGAAAAATCCTTGAGGCGCTCGAGCGCCAGAAAATCGAGCGGCGAGGCAAACACCTCGACGGCCATGCCCTCGGCACGGATCAGACTGCTCAGCGATTCGCGGATGGAAACATCGTCATCAACGACATAGACGGTCGGCGAGGTGGTCGTGGTACTTGTCATGAGATTTTTGCCGGAATGCAGAACGCGAAGCGGGCTCCTCCCGCCCCTGAGGCATCGAGCCACAGCGTGCCGCCGTGGCTTTCGACAATGGATTTGCTGATCGCCAGGCCCATGCCCAGTCCGTCGCTCTTGGTCGAATGAAAAGGCTCGAAGATCGCGGCGGCAATTTCATCAGGAACGCCCGGCCCGCTATCTTCAACCGAAAACAGCATGCCGCAGGCCGGGTCGGGGCGGACTTCGACGACGATGCGGCGCGCCCGGCCTTCCTGGCTGCGCATGGCATCGATCGCATTGACCAGCAGATTCAGGATGACCTGCTGCAGTTGAACCTGATCGCCCTTCAACACGGGGAGTTGCGGCGCAATGCTGACTTCGACGCGGACTGCCGCCTGGGTCAGGAGGCGCTGCAGCATCTGGATCAGCGCGTCGATCATCCCGGGGATATTCACCGGCTCCCGCTTCAGGCCTTCCTTTTTCAGGAAGCCGCGAATCCGCGTAATCACGTTGCCGGCATGGGCGGCATCACGATGCACCCGCTGCAGCGCGGCCACGACCTCGTGATAGTCCGGTTCCTCGCGCTCCAGCCAGCGCAATGCGGCGTGGCTGTTGGTCACGATGGCGGCCAATGGCTGATTGACCTCATGGGCAATCGAGGCGACCAGTTCTCCCATGGTGGTCAGGCGCGAGACGCGGGCCAGATCGGCCTGCGTCTTGGCAAGCGCATCCTCGGCGGTCTTCTGCGCCGACAGATCCTCGACGATAACGGCGATCCGCGGCCCCTCACGATCGACAATCGGGATCACCGAGGCACAGACCTTGGCCCACAGGTAGCTGCCATCCTTGCGCTCGTAGCGCTTCTGCAACTGGTAGCTACCGCGCCGTCCCTCGAGCAGGCTGTAGACGTTATCCAGCGTCGTCGCCCTTTCCGAGGCTTCGCTGAGTTCGACCAGCGAAACGCCCAGAATCTCCTGCGGGCCGTAGCCGAGCATCTGTTGCAGCGCCGGATTGGCCTTCATGATCTTGCCGCCGGTATCGAGCAGGGCAATGCCAACCGCCGTGTTTTCGTAAAAACCCTGCCAGCGGCGTTCGGAAATCTGCAGGGCGCGCATGCCTTCCTGCAGGGACTTCCGGCTGGCGATCAGGCCATTCGTCAGTTCGCTGATATCGGAGGCCTGCGAATTGAGTTCCTTCTGGAGGATGTCGACCGTCCGCTTCACCGTGACCAGGTTGCGAACGCGGGCCCGCAGCTCCTGGGGCGAAAAGGGCTTGGTCAGATAGTCCTGAACAAAGCCCTCAAGCAAGGATTCACGCAGCGCATCGTCGGCCCGGGCAGAGAGCACCAGCACCGGGATATGCGAGGTCTGCAGCCGGCGCAGTTCGTGCACGAAGCGTTCGCCATCCATTTCCGGCATCATCAGGTCGGTGATGATGAGATCCGGCGGATTGGCGCAGACCAGTTTCAGCGCCAGCTGGCCGTTCTCGGCCAGAGTCACCTGGTAATCATCGGCCAGCACATCGTAAAGAAACTGGCGAAGGTCCGGATTGTCCTCGGCGACCACGATGCGGGGATGCCCCAGGTTTTCGGGAAGCTTTGGCGGCTCGCAATGCCTGGGCAGTTCAACGTGCTCAAGCGCCGGCACCCAGCCGGCATCGCGCGCCCTGACGAAGGCACCCGCCGGCGCGCGCAGGGGCAACTCAACCTGGAACAAGGCACCGCGCTCGGGCGCATCAAGCAGTGTGATCGTGCCGTGATGCAGTTCAACGAACTCCTTGACGATATTGAGTCCGAGGCCACTGCCCTTGGACGAAAGCTCGTCCGCCCCCTGGGCGTAACGATCGAAGACCGGGCCTTTCAGATGGTCGGGAACGCCCGGGCCACTATCCTGAACGCTGAGCAGGACCCGCTCGCCGGGCAAGCGGTCGAATGAACAGCGGATCCGCCCGCCATGCGGGGTAAATTTGAAGGCATTCGAGAGCAGGTTGGTAATGACCCGAACGAACTTCGCCCGGTCGACATCCGCGTAGAGCTCCTCTTCGCCGGCAAACGACAGGCTGATCCCGCGCTCTTCGGCCGCCGCCTCAAATTCATCGGCCACCTCGCGGACCAGACCGACGATATCGGCGCACACGTACACCAGCGGCATTTCACCGGCATCGATCCGGGCCAGGTCGAGCAGATCGTTAACCTGCTGGAGTAGCGCCTGAGCATTGCGCTTGATAGTGGCCAGCCGGAAGTGCTCACGTTCGGCAATGCCGCCGGATGACTGCAGCAACTGGTTTACCGGCCCCAGAATGAGGGTCAGCGGCGTTCTCAGTTCATGGCTGACGTTGGCAAAGAATTTCGTCTTGAAGCCGTCGATTTCGCGCAGCTTCTCGAGTGCCGCGTGCACCTCGTTGTTGCGGCGGGTCAGTTCCGCCTCGATGGCAATCTTTTCCGAGATGTTCCGCCCCTCGGGCAGCAGGAAGGCAACCCGGCCCGCGTCATCGTAAATGGGCGTCAGGGAAAAATCGACAACAATGGTCCGGCTGCCATGGGATTCACCGTAAATCTCGATGTCGCAACGGACAAATTTTCCGCTTCCCGCCTCTTCGACCATCGAGCGCACACGGTTTCGCGTCTCCTCCGAGAGCGCCCACCAGCGAGCCTCCCAGAAGGGCTTGCCGACCACTTCGTGCAAGCCGACCCCGGCGCCATCCAGCGCAGCCTGGTTGATCTCGATGACGTTGCCCTCGACATCAAGCAAGCCGAGAAACTGGTACATCGAATCAAGGATGATTCGAGCCAGTTTCTGACGCCTGACATCGTGCGAGTCATCGTCCGAGAGTTCGACCCCCTTCACGGATGTTCCCCGCAAATTCGGCCCGAAGCGTGAATTTTGTGCCATGAACGCATCGCAACAACTAAGAGACGTAAAGCATCCAACACTCTCCAAAAAAAAGCGAGGCTAGCCTCGCTTGAAAAGCCCCTAAGGAGGTTGGGGCGGGGCTTGATCAGAAGCTGAGGGTGTAATTGACCGTCGCGTTGTTTTGCGAATGCTTGACCTCGATCGGCTCAGACGTGTTCGGCAGGCTGCTGTTGGACATCTTTTCGCGGAGCGCGTGGGAGAAGGCAAAGTCGATACGGCTCGTCGGCGAGAACTTGTACGATAAGCCCAACGACAGGTGCTTGCTCGGCGTGGCCGGAATCACCGCGAACAGCGTTGAGGAACGCAAGGCCTGGGTAGCGAAGCGCATGCCGCCGCGCAAGGTCAGCTGGTCGTTCATGGCGTAGGACGTTCCCAGGGAGAGGATGGTCTGATCCTTGTAGTCCTGCGGCAGCAGGATGTTGAGAGTCCCACCGCTGGCGGCCGGCACAGCAGCGCTCGGGTCAGCGACGAAGGCCACCTTGATGTCCTTCATCACATCCTTCCAGAAGACCTGCGACACATCGACGGCCACTGTCCATTGCGCATTCAACCGCTGGTTGATGCCGAGGTCGAGATGGGCCGGCATCTGGAAGTCCTGGATCTTGATCTTGCCCTTGAGCGGAATCTGGCCGGCAATGCCGTCCACCGCCGTCAGGGTAGCGCTGCCTTCCATGTCATCCATCTCGCTCTTGAAGGTATAGGAAGCGCCCAGCGTCGTTTCCGGGGTGGCCTTGTAGATCATGCCCAGCTTGCCGCTGTAACCCCAGGCATCAACACCGCTGCCCAGCGGCTGGTTCTTGGTCAGGCTGAAGTGGGCGCCACGCATGTCGGGCAGACCACCCAGCACCGGCACCAGGGTACCGCTGGCCCGGCCGGAAGAAATCAGGCTGCCCACCTGGTCGGCGCCGAGCAGCAGATTCAGGTTCAGGCCCTGCCACATGGCATCGAAGCTGCCACCGACGGCCAGTTTTTCGCTGACCTTGAAACTCGCTGCAAAGGGGATGTTGAGGACCAGCAGACGGCTTGAATTATCGAGGCCGGTATTGAGCCCACCGGCTGCCCTGGACAGGAAGCTGCCGGTACCGTACTCGGTGCCGAGGCCGCCCTGCGCAAAGGCGCCAACGCCCAGCGCCCAGTCACCGAAACGCTTGGTGTAGGCCAGTTCCGGGGCGGCATACGGCCCCCGGTTGCTGGCGTGTTCGCCGGACGAAACACGTTCGCCGGTATTCTTGTTCTTGACCTCGATGTCGGTGGACACGATGTCCAGACCACCCATGATCTGGTCGCCTTCCTGCATCAGGGACAGTGTGGCCGGATTGGTCATCATGCCGGCCGGGCCGACGTCGTGGGCGACGGCCGTGCCACCCATGCCACGCGATATGGCGCCATAACCTTCCAGGCGGAAAACATCGGTCGCCAAGGCCAAACCGCTGAAACCGGCCAGTCCGGAAGCCAGCACTGATGCCAGAATTTTTCTTGTCGTCATCCCCATCATCTCCTTTGTTGTTGAAATTCCGGACGCTAGGAGCCCCTGCGTCCTTTGCCATGAACCATTAGAAAAAGCGGTCAAAGTGAATCTGTCCGAACGGCACCTTGTGACCGACCATCAGCAGTTCCTGCAGGGCCTGGGTCATCGGTGGCGGTCCGGCGAAATAGAATTCGTAATCGGGCAGCGTTCCCGGCAAGACGCGCTCCAGCTGGTCGTGCACGTAGCCTGTCGCACCGGACCATGCGCTTTCATCGCCGGGGAGTGAAACAACCGGAATGAAGCGGATCCGCTCACCAAAGCCTTCCAGCGAACGGAGCATGTCCTCACCGCAAACGTCACGCGGCGTCCGTGCCCCGTAGAAGAAGTAAAGCGTCCTGTCGCCCAGCATGCCGGCCTCGACCGCCCCCCGGGCGATGGAAACCATTGGCGCCAGACCGGAACCGCCGGCCACACAGACCAGATCTCGCGGGCTGTCGGTGCGCAGATACGCCACGCCATAGGGGCCATCCAGACCAATCTCGTCACCGACTGCGAGGCGGTCGAACAGGGTGTGCGTACCCTGCCCATGCGGCACCCGCCGAATCTGGAAATGCCACTCGCGCTGGGCATTGGGCGTATTGGCCAGCGAATAGGCCCGCGAACCGGTCACTTCAGGCAGATCGAGCATCGCGAACTGGCCAGGCAGGAATTCGGCACTGTCGGCGGCGACAAAGCGGAATTCGCGGATGTCGTGGGTGATGTCGCGCACCAACGCCAGTTGCGCCGCCCGACGGCGCGGCGGCAGGCGAGGCACATATTCGCCGGCACTGGGGGCCGCGATCGTGATGTCGCCGCGCGCCCGGCATTGGCAGGCCAGATGCCGGCCACGCTTCTTGTCGCGCTCGGTCAGCCCCGGCGCCTCGGGCCACAAATTCTCGATTTCGCCTTCGACCAGATCGAATTTGCAGCCGCCACAGCCACCGGAATTGCACTCGTAGGACAGCCCGATACCAGCCCGCAAGGCGGCGCGCAGGATGCTGTCCTCTGCCGCCTGCACGAATGTGCTGCCATCTTTCTGATTGGTGATTCTTGCCTGATCGCTCATGGTCCCTCGGTCACGGAAACAGATGCCCGGGAGACGCAAAGCGCCCCCCGGAACGGTGTTAACAGACGCCGCCTTACAGCCCGATTGAGTGGCGGAATTCCCGCGTTGCGGCCTTGGCGGATGCCGCTGCGTCCGCCACATCCGGCAGCAGCGAGCAGTAGGCATCGATCGCCTTGTCGGCCAGCGGCTCCCACTTGGCGATCCAGCCCTGGATGATTTCCAGGTTGCCCGGGGTTTCCAGAGCCATCTTGACGAAGGCGCTCGCCCAGCGACGATGGCGGGCCGAATCGATCAGTTCCGCGTCGGTGATCAAACCAAGCAGGGTGTCACCGTTATGGCGGCCGGACTCGCCCAGCTTGCGCAGCACGCTTTCCTCGATGGCCGGTTTGGCGATCAGGTTAAGGACGACAATCGCCTCGCCCCAATCCCAGACCGTCATGGTCTTTTCCATCAGTTCGCGGAAGCCCTGCCAGACCGGGTCGGTTTCCCAGTACTTGCGCTCGTCGACACCGAAGCCCTTGTCGGCGAAGGTGTTGGAGAGTTCCTTGGTGCGATAGGCGGTGTGGCTCAGCCAGCGCAGGCTGTCAGCCATCTGGAAGTAGTTGCAGTTGGTGATGGTGCTGGCCGGAGAGACCTGGCCGACGTAGGCCGAAGTCATCTGCAGGGTGTGGAACAGGTAACGGGCCGGCGTGTAGAAACGGGCCAGCGTACCCGCCCAGCGCGGATCGAGCGCCTTGTCGTGCTCACGCTGGTTGAACTGGTCGAACAGGCCGAAGACATAGGTCTCCTGGCCGTCCTGCATCATGTTGTAGGTGCGATAGACGACTTCATCCGGGTCGCGGAAGGCATTCCAGTCCGGATGCTTGAGCGGGGTACCGAAGGTGTTCTTCTTGTACCACTGGTTCATGAACATGTTGGGGTCGAGCTCATACGGCGAATCCGGCCGCTTGTCGTTGTAGTGCAGGTTGGCACTGACGATTTCGTACTCGCTCGGCTTGCGACGGCGGGCAGCGAGATGGCTCCAGGTCTTCAGGGGCTTCAGTATCTGGGTTTCAGACATTATTTTGTCTCCACGAGTTTTGGTGTCGGGCGTTACCGGGCAAGTGCCGATGGACGCCTACAGTTTCTTGTTGAAGTAAAAGCGGACGGCGTGGTCCTGGCTCTCGATCTGACCGGCAAAGGAACTGAGGTCCACTTCCAGGTCATTCATCTTGAACGGGCGGCCGAGCTCTTCCTCGATGGTTTCCTGACGCAGGATCATTTCCTGTTCGGCATGGATCCGGATGTAGGCACGTTTGTCCTCGACGAAGATTTCCTTGCCCGGGTTGTCAATCTTTGCAGCCTCGATCACGGCCATGGCCAGATCACCGGCACGCATCACCGGGCCAACCATGTTGTTGTGATAGGCCTGCCCTGAATTTGATGCGCTCATCGTTTTCTCCTTGTCCTGTTCCTTCACCGCCTCCCTGGCGGTGCCCGCTGACTCGACAGTTGCCAGTTGGGGATTCAGTATGTTTTTCAGCCAGTTGATGAATTTCATCGGATTTCCCGCTTCTTCATCCGGAGATCAGGAATGGGCAAACAAAGGGGCCACGCCTTCGGTTTCGACCAGAATGTCGTCGCCGTTCAGCTTGACCGGGTATTCCGCCAGGGCGCAGTCATCCGGGTTGATGCCCTTGCCATTGCAGGCATCGAACTGCCAGAGGTGGGCACGACAGATGATCTTCTGGCCGTCGAACTTGCCTTCCGAAAGCGGAATGTCCTGATGCGGGCAAATCCCCTGGAAAGCCTTGACGTCGCCACCCTCGGCACAGACCAGCAGGATGTCGTGGCCGTTGACCGTGAACGATTCCATCTCCCCTTCCCACAGGTCATCGACCGTGCAGACCTTTGTAAAGCTCATACTTCTCTCCGATGTTTTATGAATGGGTGCAGCGCTTGTGTGCGCTACGCTGCTTCCCAGATGATTTCGATGGTTTCCGTCGGCTTCAGGCCGGATTCGGCCACCTTCATCGTGCGCGGAAAAAACTCCTTCGCGTCCTGGCGGCGCACACGCATGATGCAGTCGGGGCGGGCACGCACGCGGCGGCCGACCGAATGCACAGCGGCTGCTGCTGCCACTTCATCCATGGTGTTCTCGGTATCGACCGGCACCAGTTGCAGAACGAAATCGCCCTCGAAATTCGAGGTCAGTGGAAATAAAGCCATATGTCTTGTCTCCTTGTTTGGCCAGCGCACCGGGCGCCGGCCGCTTGATGTGGTGGCTCAGCTGGCCTTCTTGGCGGCACGCATGGCGCGATAAACCTCGGCCCATGCGTAGTTGTGCGCGTCGTCGCCGATTTCGCCCGGCTCGAGACCCATGTACTTCAGCGCTCCGCCCAGATCCATCGGCTGGATCATGCCGGCCAGGAAGCGGTCGACAATGGAGAGGTGGCCGGCATAGCGCTCCGGTTCCTGCTGGAAGACCCAGCGGTCGACTTCGGAGCCGAAGTGATACAGGCGGCCGTTGTACTCGAGCGGGTAATCCTTGACGTTCCAGCCCTTGCCTGGCGTACCGAGGATCGGCAGCTGGCACATGTTGCAGACGTAAGGCAGGGTTTCCGGATAGGCCTTGGCCATGTTGCCGTCGACCACGTTGTCGATGAAGACGTCCCAGCACTGACCCCAGGTGTCGTTCCAGCCGGGATACTTTTCTTCCAGCCAGGCCCGCTCGTCCGGCGTGACGCCGGCAGCCGGGTTCCACCACAGGGTCGGACGCCAGTAGTAGGCACCCAGATGCATGCCGTGATGGGTCTGCGCGATGTCCTTCAGGAAGATGTCCCAGTACCAGGGCAGGTCGAGGCCCATGTCGGTCAGGGCGCGCTCGAACTGGGCGACGATCCATTCCTCCATGAACTCCTTGAACGACTGCTTGCGGTGCTCGAGCGGGGTGTAGTAATCCATGATCGGGCCGGTCAGCACCGAGAACAGCTTCCAGGCGCCCCAGACGGCGATGTCGACGCGCTTCTGCGCTTCGGCCTTGTGGCCGTTTTCGATCAGCACCTTGAGGGCCGGACCACCAATCTGGGCATGGCGCGATTCGTCGGTCTGGATGCTCGAGATCAGGTTGGCGAAGGTGTGATCGCCCGCTTCGGCAGCGTCGGCCGCCAGGCCGAGGAACTGCATGTTGGTGAAGCCGGTTTCGAAGCTGAAGGTCAGCATGATCGAGACGCTGATCGCGTCGCGGGTCATCATGATGTCGTCGAAGAAATGACGCGCCGCGATCATCGCCCACTCGTTGGTGTCGTAGGCCTTGAAGGCCCAGTCCATCTGGCGATCCTTGGAGACGTGCTCGTGCGGGAAGTAGAGCTGCATCTGGCCGTGGCGGATTTCATCCAGGCAACCCAGCGTAGACATGTTGCGCATGCCCGGCGCCTTGGAGAAGCGCATCATGCGGGCCTCGGCGCTGGCGGCGGCGTATTCGCCACGGGCGATGGCGCCGTAGTGGGCCTTCATCACCGACTTCCAGCCCGGATCGGCGTTTTCGTAAATGCGGCTACGCTCGAGCGCGGCCTTCACCGAATAGGCCCCAGCATCCTTGTCGCGCTGGACCTTCACATACTCGGGATAGGTCTGTTTGTAGGGCTCGTCATATTTTTCCCAGGCGTTCTGGGGCAAGCCGAAATCGCCCGACAGCTTGGGCGGGAACAATTCGTCTTCGGTCACGTACGACGGGGTCCAGTTTGTGGTTCTGGCCAGGTCGTACCAATCCATTCTGTTGAGTACAGCCATCTATGTCTCCTCTATGTAGCAGGCTTGAAGGCCTGCAATTTCCGAATCCGGGCGGTCTCGGCCACCAGATCTCAGCGAAACCAAATTTTTCTCGAGATTTCGTGATGACTCAAAGTTATTCGGAAAGTGATAGGGCGCCAATTAGACTTTGGTTTAGAAGCGCCAGCCGGGCATGACCTATTCCTGCCTGCCATCGCTGCCCTAAGAAGCTGTTCACGATCTTTCGATGGTCATATTCATAGACGTCGACTGCATGAGTTTGCCCCCCAAACCCCTCCCGGCCTCCCCTTCTCAGGGGAGGGGCAACCCCGGCAGCGCTGGAGCAATCTCCCTCCCCTGACAAGGGGAGGGCTGGGGAGGGGTTTGAATGACGCTTGAAAGATCGCGAACAGTCCCTAAACCAAAGTTGGATTTCCCTCACCGGCATCGGGCGTTAAGGTTCGCCCAGCGTCCCGCCCGGGCTCCTCAGTCCGGCGCCGCCATGGCTGCCGGCAAACTGCCGGGTCGGGGCGCACCATTCCCCTATCGAGGATCCGAGGTCATGCCTCCACCAACATTCGCTTTCGATGTCACCGCCGACGTCGCCAGAAACAACCCGCAGGCCTACTACGCCTACCGCAGCGACCTGATCAGCAGCACGATCGAGAACAGCATCGGCAAGGCCGGGCTGTACCAGTTGCAGGATCAGATCGACGCACAACGCGCCGTCGTCGTCAGCCCCATGCACAATCTGGCCGCCCTCATGGGCATGCTCGAAGGCAAGCTCTCCTCGCTGACCGAGGTGCTTGCCCATTGGCAAACCTTGCTCGATATTGAACTGCCCCAGGAAAACCCGGACGCCCGGCTGCCGCTGGCCAGGATCGATGCCATGCTCGCCTCCGTCGCCGACTTGCGCGAGCGGCTTGGCGACACCGCCCTGCGCTAACCGGGCACGACCAGCACGGCCCGGCGCTTGAGCCGCGCCGAAACCGCTCAGACCCGGAATGAACCAACCGACCCCTTGAGGCCTTCGGCCAGCTGATCCAGCCCCTGCGCCTCGTGCAGGCTGATCGCCAGACTGGCGGTCGTCGCATCCAGCGCCGACGAGATGTTCTCCATGGCGCGGGCAATGTCGTTGCTGGCCACCGCCTGTTCCTTGACCGAGAGGCCGATCTCGTCGATCCCGCGGTTGGCATCCTCGACCCGCCCGATCGCGGTTTCCAGCGCATGCACGGTATGCCCCATGTATTCATGGCCGCTGCGCAGGGTCTCGACGCCGCGCTCGACGGAACGGGAAACGGACAGCGAGTTTTCCGAGAGCAGGCGCGTCAGGTTCTCGATGTCTTCGCCGGAGCGCCGCGACTGCTCGGCCAGCTTGCGCACTTCATCGGCCACCACGGCGAAGCCACGGCCGGACTCGCCGGCCCGCGCCGCCTCGATGGCGGCATTGAGCGCCAGCAGGTTGGTTTGCTCGGCAATGGCCTTGACCTGCTGCGTCAGCACCGAGATCGAACCAGTATTGCGCATGAAGGCCTCGGTCGTCTCCCGGATATCCTCGACCGCCTGCTGGATTTCCGCGACATTGCCCGCCAGGTGCTGCATGTGCCCCCAGCCTTCACGGGAGCAGGAAAGGCTCTCGGCCGACAGCTGCTTTACCTCGCCGGCCCGCTCGGCGACGATGGAAATGCTGACTGCGAGTTCCTCGATCGTGCTTGAAATCCTTGTCACCGCATCGTTCTGCAGGTGCATCTCGGCCGCCCCCGATTCGGATTGCTGGCGTACTGTCGTCGCACTCTCGGCAATCAGATTGGCATCCCGGCGCGCATCGCTGACCAGACGCGCCAGGCTGGCGTTCATGTCAGCCAGGGCCTGCATCAACTGGGCTGACTCGTCATGACCGCTCACCACCAGCGTCCCGCCGAGATCGCCGGAAGCCACCCGTTGTGCCGCACTAATGGCGGTTGCCAGCGGCTGCAGCGTGCGGCGGCGCAGGCCCAGCGCTGTCATGATGAGCGCCAGCGAACAGACCAGTGACAGCGCCGCGACGCTTACCTTGATGAACTGCCCGGCCTGAAAAGTCAGCGGCGCAAAGTCGCGCGAGTTTTTCATCATGGCATCCATGCCGGGGCGCAACTTGATAGCCAGTTCGGCCGGCAATGGCCCGCTTTGCACACCAAAGCCGGCAATGGTCGCCAGCATGCCGTCAACGTCGTCGATATCCTTGGCCGGCAGATCGATCAGCGGACCGAAGCCAATCAGCGACAGCATCAGCTTTTCAAAACCGAAGGTTTCCTCGCCGGCCTGCACGGCCAGCCCACGTGCCTCGCGCAACTGCCCGACGACATTCTCGATGCGCGTTTCGCCGGCATTCTTCGCCTCATGCTCGACATTGGCCAAAGCAGTCTCGATGCGCAAGGCCACTTCCATGTGGTTACGCTCGAGAAAATGAAAGGTCGCCGCCTTGCCGAGCAGCCGGGTTCCGTACATCGAAACCACAATCACCACGACAATCGTCCAGATAGCCAGGGAAAAACGCTGGCTCAACGACCAATGCCTGAACAGGGAAACTTCATCGAACTTATCGAAAGCCATCACATTCCTCAAAAAGGGGACTTGCCAACAGCTCCGGGGGCGCCAGATTGAGCAGCACCAAGGTAGATCGCCCGGAACACAGAGCGACCGAAGCTATCCGCCTCGGCAGGGACGATCTATTAGACTTTGGTTTAGATGCCAATTGCATCGCCGTGACTTGCCCTGTCCGGCCGTTTCCCATCTGTCCCGCTTCGCCTCTAAGGCGGCTTGCATCCGGGTGCCTGAAAACGCCCCCGACATACCTTTTCCGTATCGCACCGCGATTCGAACGGTATTGGACGGTATTCCGGGCGTCACGTTTAATTGATTGAAACCCCCGGTGCGAGGATCGACCGCATCAGGGAGGATCAATCAAGCGGCGAGGGACAATGCAAATACCCAACAATCAGTTCAAGAGCGCACTGCGCGCCGGCCATGACCAGATCGGCCTGTGGCTCGGCCTGGGCGAGACATTCAGCGCCGAAATCTGCGCTGGGGCCGGCTTCGACTGGCTATTGATCGACGCCGAGCACGGCCCGAACGACCTGCGCAGCATCCTCTCCCAACTGCAGGCGCTGGCCCCCTACCCGACCCAGCCGGTGGTTCGTCCGCCGCAGGGCGATCATGTGCTGATCAAGCAGTTGCTGGAAACCGGCGTCCAGACGCTGTTGATTCCGATGGTCGAATCCGCGGCGCAGGCACGCGGCCTGGTCGAGGCCATGCGCTATCCACCGGCCGGCATCCGCGGCGTCGGCAGTGCCCTAGCGCGCGCCTCGCGCTGGGGACGCATCGACAACTATGCCCAGCTGGCCAACGACCAGATGTGCCTGCTGGTTCAGGTTGAGACCAGGGCCGGCTATGAACAGCTGGATGCCATCCTTGCCGTTGAAGGCGTCGATGGCGTGTTTTTCGGCTCGGCCGACCTCGCCGCTTCCTACGGCTATCTCGGCCAATCGACCCACCCGGAGATTGTCGGTGCCATCGAAAATGGCTTGAGCCGCACACGGGCAGCCGGCAAGGCCGGCGGCGTGCTGTGCAGCGACCGGCAACTCAACGAACGCTACAGGCAGGCCGGGGCCAATTTTGTCGCGGTTGGCATCGACGCGTTGCTGCTCACCGCTGCTACCACGGCGCTGTGCCAGAGCTACAAGCCGGGGGCAGCAGCAGGCATTCCCGGTTCTTATTGAACGACCAGATTTCGAAAATCAAAGCCATCGACGAATGGCCCATTTGATAACCAAAGGAGTGTAGACATGGCAATGACAGGTGTTTTGCGGCCCGGACACGGGGCCATCCGCGTGCTCGATCTCGAAGAGGCGGTGCACCACTACCGCGACATTCTCGGCATGGTGGAAACCGGGCGCGATGCCCAGGGGCGGGTCTATCTTAAGTGCTGGGACGAGCGCGACCACAACAGCGTCGTGCTGCGCCAGGCCGATCGGGCCGGCATCGATTTCTTCGGCTTCAAGGTCCTCGACAAGGCGACCCTGTACAAGCTAGAAGCCGACCTGCAGGCCTATGGCCTGAAAACCGAGCGCATCCCGGCCGGCGAGATGCTGGAAACCGGCGAGCGCGTCCGTTTCGAAATTCCCTCCGGCCACCTGATCGAGCTCTATGCCGAGAAGAAGGCTGTCGGCAACGGGCTGCAGGTGCAGAACCCGGCACCATGGACCAAGGCTTCCGAGAACGGCATCGCGCCGGTGCGCCTCGACCACTGCCTGCTCTACGGCCCGAATATCGCCGAAGTGAAAAAGATCTTCACCGAAGTGCTCGGCTTCTATCTGGTTGAGCACGTGCTGGCGCCGGACAACGAAAACAGTGCCGCCATCTGGTTGTCGTGCTCGCACAAGGTGCACGACATCGCCTTCGTCGAGCACCCGGAACCGGGCAAACTGCACCACCTCTCCTTCCTGCTCGACACCTGGGAGGAAGTGCTGCGCGCCAGCGACATCCTGTCGATGAACAACGTACCCATCGACATCGGCCCGACCCGCCACGGCATCACCCGCGGCTGCACGATCTACGCCTGGGATCCGTCCGGCAACCGTTTCGAGACCTTCATGGGCGGCTACCAGCCCTACCCCGACTACGAGCCGACCACCTGGACCTTTGACGGGCTGGGTGCGGGTGGCGGTCTGGACTACCCGCAACGCAAGCTGCACGAAACCTTCCTCACCGTCGTGACCTGATGTTTCCCGGCGGCCAGCGTGTGCCGGCCGCCATTCCTTTCTCTTTCTTCAACGCGCAGTCGTCGACTGCCGTTGGACCCATACGCCTCCAATTTCCGCCTTCAATTTCCCGGAAGCAGCCATGAGCCAGCCGCAACGCATCCAACATTTCATCAACGGCGAATTCACCGCGCCGCCCAATGCCCGCTATTTCGACAAACGCTCGCCGGTTGACGGCAGCGTCATCGCCCACATTGCCGAAGCCGGCCAGGCCGATGTCGATGCCGCCGTCACCGCCGCCCGCGCTGCGCTGAAGGGCGAATGGGGCAAGCTGGGCACCGACCAGCGCGTCGACCTGCTCTATGGCGTGGCCAACGAGATTACCCGCCGCTTCGACGATTTCGTCGCCGCCGAAATGGCCGACACCGGCCAGCCGTCGCACGTCATGACGCACGTCTTCATTCCGCGCGGCGCCGCCAACTTCAAGGTCTTCGCCGACGTCATCAAGAACGTCGCCGCCGAATCCTTCCGCATGGCGACGCCGGATGGCAAGGGCGCGCTGAACTACGCCATCCGCAATCCCAAGGGCGTGATCGGCGTCATCTCGCCGTGGAACGCTCCCTTCCTACTGATGACCTGGAAGGTCGGCCCGGCGCTGGCCTGCGGCAACACCGTCGTCGTCAAACCCTCCGAGGAAACCCCGCTGACCGCCACACTGCTCGGCGAAGTGATGAACTCGGTCGGCATTCCCAAGGGCGTCTATAACGTCATCAACGGTTTCGGCCCCGACTCGGCCGGCGCCTACCTGACCCAGCATCAGGGCGTCGATGCCATCACCTTTACCGGCGAAACCCGCACCGGCACGGCGATCATGAAGGCCGCTGCAGAAGGCATGCGCGACGTCTCTTTCGAGCTCGGCGGCAAGAATGCCGGCATCGTCTTCGCCGACTGCAATTTCGATGCAGCGGTCGATGGCATTTTCCGCTCTGCCTTCCTCAATACCGGGCAGGTTTGCCTGGGCACCGAGCGTGTTTACGTCGAACGCCCGATCTTCGAACGCTTCGTTGCTGCGCTGAAGGCCAAGGTCGAAGGCGTGCGCTATGGCCGCCCGGAAGACCACGCCAGCACCTACGGCCCGCTGATCAGCCAGGAACACCGCGACAAGGTGCTGTCGTACTACCAGAAGGCCATCGCTGAAGGCGCCAAACTGGTCACCGGCGGCGGCGTGCCGGACATGCCGGCCGACCTGGCCGGCGGCAGCTGGGTGCAGCCGACCATCTGGACAGGCCTGCCGGAAAGCGCCGCCGTGGTGCGCGAGGAAATCTTCGGGCCGTGCTGCCACATCCGACCGTTCGACAGCGAGGACGAGGTGATCGCGCTGGCCAACGACAACGACTACGGTCTGGCGACCACCATCTGGACCGACAACCTGTCGCGCGCCCATCGCGTCGCCGAGCGCGTCGAAGTCGGCGTCACCTGGGTGAACAGCTGGTTCCTGCGCGACCTGCGCACGCCCTTCGGCGGCTCCAAGCAATCCGGCATCGGCCGCGAAGGCGGCGTCCATTCGCTCGAGTTCTACACCGAGACCCGCAACGTCTGCATCAAGCTCTAAACCCAAGAGGCCACCATGAAAAAAATACGATGCGCCCTGATCGGCTCCGGCAATATCGGCACCGATCTGATTTACAAGATCCAGCGCAGTCCTGTGCTCGAGCCGGTGTGGATGGTCGGCATCGACCCCGAGTCGGAAGGCCTGGCCCGCGCCCGCGAAATGGGCCTGAAGACCACCGCCGCCGGTGTCGACGGCCTGCTGCCGCACGTGCTGGAAGACAACATCCAGATCGCTTTCGACGCCACCTCGGCCTACGTCCATGCCGAAAACTCGCGCAAGCTGAATGCGCTGGGCGTGATGATGATCGACCTGACGCCAGCGGCCATCGGCCCGCTCTGCGTGCCGCCGGTGAACCTGCGCGAGCATGCCGAGAAGGTGGAGATGAACGTCAACATGATCTCCTGCGCCGGGCAGGCGACCATCCCCATCGTGAACGCCGTGTCGCGCGTGCAGTCGGTGGGCTATGGCGAGATCGTCGCCAGCCTGGCCTCGAAATCCATCGGCCCCGGCACCCGCGCCAACCTCGACGAATTCACCTACACCACCTCGAACGCCATTGAGATCGTCGGCGGCGCCCGCAAGGGCAAGGCGCTGGCCATCATCAATCCGGCCGAACCGCCGATGATGATGCGCAACACCATCTCCTGCCTGACCGACGAGGAGCCGGATGAGCCGCGCATCATCGAATCGGTACTGGCGATGATCAAGGAAGTGCAGAAGTACGTGCCGGGCTACCGCCTGGTCAACGGCCCGCTGTTCGACGGCAAGCGCGTCACCGTCTTCATGGAAGTGGCCGGCCTCGGCGACTTCCTGCCCAAGTACGCCGGCAACCTCGACATCATGACCGCCGCTGCCACACGCACCGCCGAAATGTTCGCCGAGGAAATCCTGGCCGGCACCATCCAGCTCAAGCCCGTGGAGGTGGCAGCATGAGTGAAGTGAATTTGAAAGGCCGCAAGGTAACCGTCCACGACATGTGCCTGCGCGACGGCATGCACGCCAAACGCGAGCAGATGTCGATCGACCAGATGGTCACCATTGCAACCGCCCTCGACGAGGCCGGGGTGCCCTACATCCAGGTCACGCACGGCGCCGGGCTGGGTGGAAATTCGCTGCAGCACGGTTTCGCGCCGCACAGCAACGAGGCCTATCTGGCGGCAGTGTGCGGCGCAGTCAAACAGACCAAGGTTTCCGTGCTGTTGCTGCCGGGCCTGGGCACCATGCGCGAACTGCAATCGGCCTACGATTGTGGCGCCCGCAGCGTGCACGTCGCCACCCACTGCACCGAGGCCGACACCTCGCCGCAGCACATCGCTTTTGCCCGCAAGCTGGGCATGGACAGCACCGGCTTCCTGATGATGGCCCACCTCAACACGCCAGAAGGCCTAGCCAAGCAGGGCAAGCTGATGGAGTCGTACGGCGCGGAGACGGTGTACATCACCGACTCGGCCGGCTACATGCTGCCCGGCGACGTCAAGGCGCGGGTGAGCGCCCTGCGCGATGTGCTGAAGCCGGAAACCGAGATCGGCTTCCACGGCCATCACAACATGGGCATGGGCATTGCCAACTCCATTGCCGCCATCGAAGCCGGGGCCAGCCGCATTGACGCCTCGGTCGGCGGGCTGGGCGCCGGGGCCGGCAACACGCCGCTCGAAGCCTTTGTCGCTGTCTGCGAACGCATGGGCATCGAAACCGGCTGTGATTTGTTCAAGCTGATGGACATGGCCGAGGACATCATCTTCCCGATCATGGACCACATCGTCCGCGTCGACCGCTCGTCGCTGACCCTGGGTTTTGCCGGCGTTTATTCCACCTTCCTGCTGCACGCCAACCGTGCGTCCCTGCGCTTCGGCATTCCCGCCCGCGACATCTTGGTCGAACTGGGCCGCAAGAAGATGATCGGCGGCCAGGAAGACATGATCATCGACACCGCGATGACCATGGCCAAGGAACGCGGCCTGCTCAAGGATGCCGCCACCGGAGCGACGTCATGACCCCGTACGCTGACCGCGAGGCCTGCGCCATCCTGGTCGGCGCCACCGGGGCATTTGGCACGGCGATCACCAGGCGCCTGCTCGATGCCGGCCTCGGCGTCATCGCTGTCGCCCGCTCGGTCGACAGCCTGCAGGCGCTGACCGCGCAAAACCCCGGTGTGCGGGCGTGCGTCGCCGACATCGCCAGCGATTCGGCCATTGCTGCCATCGCAGCGGCTATCGACAAGCCCGTACGGATGGTCGTGCATGGCCCCGGCGTGGCCGTGGTTGGCGGCATCCTGACCGCGCCGACCGAATCCATGGTCGATGCAGTCAACATCAAGGTCGGTGGATTGCTGCGCTTGGTTCGGGCAGCCGATGCGCATCTCGCGGCCGGTTCGCGCATCGTCGCCATTGGCGGCCACTACGGTCTTGAGCCGACTGCCTATGCTGCCGCAGCCGGCGTCGCCAATGCCGCGATCCTGAATGTCGTGCGCCAGCTGAGCATGGCCTATGGCCCGCGCGGCATCACCGCCCACACCATCGTGCCCGGCCCGGCCGACACCGAGCGCCTGCGCCGCGTCGCTGCCACCCGCGCCGAGCAACGCCAGTGCAGCACCGAAGAAGTGCTCGACGAAATGCGCGCCGAATCCTCGCTCGGCATCCTCAGCACCCCGGAACAGATCGCCTGGGCGGTGACCCTGCTGCTCGCCCCGGAAGCCGATGCGATGACCGGTTCCAGCCTGATGCTCGACGCCGGCCGCCGCCGCGGCCTGCCCTAAACCACGGAGAAAAACATGCCCGTCGCCAACCTGCACATCCTCACCGGCCATCCGCGCGAAAACCTCAAACAGTGGATACGCGAAACCTCCAGCGCCCTGTCGGACATCCTGGCCGCCCCGAAGGACCGCCTCGAAGTCTGGGTCACCGAAATCGACCCCGACCTGTGGGGCATCTCGGGAGATCCGGCCAGCGAAGTCCTGGCACACACGCCCCGGCGCGAGGCGGAAATGCCTTTCATCAAGATGATCCTGATGGAAGGCCGTACCGTCGAGCAGTTTCGCCAGATCATTGTCCAACTGAACGAAATCACCGCCCGGCTGATGGATGTCGATCCGGAACGCATCCGCATCCACATCGAGCACACCCACCCCGACCGGTGGGGCATTGGCGGCATCCCGGCCAGCATCCGCCGCGCCGCTGAACTGGCCGCACGAAACAGCAACGGGGCGTAGGTTCCCCAAGCCAAGTGCCAGATAGAAAGGCTGAACCCAACTCCCTGCTGCTCCCTATTCTCCTTTTTGGCGAATTGCCGGAAACTTTTTTCACCCTTAGCACTCTCAGGCAACGAGTGCTAACATATAGGTGAACCTTGAAGGAGGATTTGACGTTATGACCCATGCCTTGGCTCTTCCCATCCCATCGACAGTCGGGAACATCGACGCCTATATTCAGGCGGCGAATCGTTATCCCATGCTGTCCGAGGCTGAGGAGATTCGGCTGGCAGAGCGTCTCCACAATGATGGCGATGTGGAGGCCGCGCGTCAGCTTGTGCTCTCCCATCTACGCCTCGTGATCTCCATCGCCCGCGGCTATCTGGGCTATGGCCTGCCGCATGCCGACCTGATTCAGGAAGGCAACATCGGCCTGATGAAGGCAGTCAAACGCTACGACCCGACACGCGGCGTGCGTCTGGTGTCCTTTGCCATGCACTGGATCAAGGCCGAGATTCATGAGTACATCCTGAAGAACTGGCGTCTGGTCAAGGTGGCGACCACCAAGGCCCAGCGCAAGCTGTTCTTCAACCTGCGCAGCATGAAGAGCGGCTACGAGGGCGTCGACACACTGTCCGGCACGCAGGCCGCCGAAGTCGCTGCCCGCCTCGGCGTCAAGCAGGATGAAGTGGTCGAAATGGAAACCCGCCTGTCCGGTCGCGATATTGCGCTGGAAGGCAATCCGGACGACGGCGACGAAGCCTTCGCTCCGATCGACTATCTGGCCGACTCGCGCTACGAGCCGACCCGCGTGCTGGAAAACAAGGCGCTGGCCTACCAGCAGAATGAAGGCCTGCACGCCGCGCTGGAAGGGCTTGACCCGCGCAGCCGCCGCATCATCGAAGCGCGGTGGCTGCATGATGGCGAAGCGGCGACCCTGCATGATCTGGCCGCTGAGTTCGATGTCTCTGCCGAGCGGATTCGCCAGATCGAGGTCAAGGCCCTGCAAAAAATGCGCGGCTTGCTCGCTGCTGCCTGACCGTTACCCGCTGCAAATACAGAAGGGGAGCCTCGGCTCCCCTTTTCTTTTGTCGCGCGGCTGTTCAGTTCTTTTTCTTGGCTGCTGCCTTGCCACCCTTGGCCGCGATATCGCCCTTGAACTCGTTTTCAACCAGCGGCGGCGCATCGACTTGCGGCACGTGACACTGAGTGCAGTTGTGGCGTAGCGCCGAGCTCTCCGGCAGCTTCTTGCCTTCACGATCCCGGAAATGGCTGTCACCAATCTTCGGCGCTTTCTTCTTCTGGTAATTGGCCGTGCTATGGCAGGTCAGGCACTGGTTTTCTTCCAGCGTGATCTCGTCAAAGTTCTCGACCGCATGCGGGATCACCGGCGGCTGGCTGTTGAAGGTGCGCGCCACCTTTTCCTGACCACCCGGCTTGCCCCCGAGATATTTCTTGGCCTCCGGCGCCTGATCGACGGCGGCGACATCGGCGCCACGCATCGGTTTGGGAGATTCCTGGGCAAAGCTTGGCGAGGCAAACGCCCAGCAGGCGACGGACGCCAGAACGGCGCAGGACAGCTTCAGGGTGTGTTTCATGATGGGCGCTCCTCCTCTAAGACTCGAACATCACTTGGCTTCGGACTGTGCCGTGATGGCAACCGTCGAGACCGGGTTATTGGTACGCAAACCGAAGGTAAAGACACCCTTCGAGCAGACATCGATGCAACGACCACAATTGGTACAGCTGGGTGCCAGGATGACCGGGCCAACGCCCTTTTCCTCCCCCTTGAGGGCCGGGCGTATCACCTGTGGTTCCGGGCAGACTTCAAAACAATCCATGCAATCATTGCAGGCCGCGCGCTTGGTTGCCGTGACACGCAGCGGGCTCCAGCGGCCGATCAGGCCATAGAAGGCACCGACCGGGCAAAGGCGACCACACCAGCCGCGGCTCATCACGAACAGGTCGAACAGGAAAATGGCGATGACGATCATCCACGCCGTGCCAAGGCCGAAGATCAGCCCGCGATGCAGCATCGACACCGGATTGATCAGCTCCCACAGGACTACGCCGGTCACGGCGGAGCCGATCAGCGTCATGCCGAGTATCCAGTAGCGCGTCCGGGCCGACAGGCTGCCCGCACCCTTGATGCCCAGACGGTCACGCAACCAGCCGGCCGCATCGGTCACGACATTGACCGGGCAGACCCAGCTGCAATAAACCCGGCCACCGACCAGCAGATAGAAAACCACGGCAATGGCGACACCGATCAGGCCCAGTTTTTCCGGTACATGGCCGGTCATCAGCGATTGCAGGGCGACGTAGGGATCGGTCAGCGGCAAGACCCCCAACGTGTAGCTGTAGTTGAGGTTGCCCTTGACGATCCAGATGCCGGCCAGCGGCCCGAGCAGGAACAGTCCAAGAATGCCGAACTGCGACAGCCGGCGCAGGATCAGCCACTTGTGGGCCCGCAACCAGCCCTTTTCCTCGACGGCGTCGGCGCCAATGCGTTTCTTGTTGCCCATCTGGCTCATGGCTTGCCCCCCAGCCCGGGCGGATGGCTCGGGATGACGCCTGCCTCGCTGCCGGCCATGCCGCGCATCGATTCAGTGTGCCCTGAGGCCGGATCGTAGTGTCCAGGCAAGACAGCCCCTTCCGGCAGGCGGTCGGGCAGATCAATCATCTTGGATTCGTCGATCATTGATTGGCCGGCCTTCTTCTGCTCTTCCCAGCCGACGCGATAATGGTGACCGAGTTCTCCCTTGGCCAGCTTGGGCGGCAGGATACGAATGGCGGACTCTTCCAGTACGCAGGACTTCTCGCATTTGCCGCAGCCCGTGCAATGCTCGGAATGGACGGTGGGCAGGAACATGGCATGGCGACCGGTGCGCGTATTGGGCACCATGTCGAGCGTGATCGCCTTGTCGATGACCGGGCAGACGCGGTAGCAGACATCGCAGCGCAGGCCAAGGAAATTCAGGCAGGTTTCGTGGTCGATCAGCACCGCCACACCCATCTTGGCCTTGTTGATATCGGTCAGCGCATGGTCCAGCGCCTTGGTCGGGCAGGCCTTGACGCAGGGAATGTCTTCGCACATCTCGCACGGGATGTTGCGGGCGTTGAAGTAGGGGGTACCGGTGGCGACCGGCGTTTCCGGCTTGGCCAGTTCCAGCGTGTTGTAGGGGCAGTCGCGAACGCATAGCCCGCAGCGAATGCAGGCACCGAGGAAATCGTCCTCGGGCAGGGCGCCGGGCGGCCGCAGGGCAAGGGCCGGCAAGGCCTTCGATTGCTTGGCATAAAGCCCCAGCCCAAGACCCAGCATGCCGACACCGCAGGCCATCTTGGCGGAGTCGAACATGAACTGGCGGCGGGCTGCGCTGGTTTTTGGGGAATTGCTTTTCATCTATTTCTCATGGTCTGGTTGTACCGGTCACGGGCGGGCCCCTTTCCCACCCGTTTCCGGCGCTCCCTGATTGCCTCGGTTGATTCGTTTATGCCTTGACCACCTTGCAGGCGCATTTCTTGTAGTCGGTCTCTTTCGAGATCGGACAAGTGGCATCCAGCGTCAGCTTGTTGACCAGGCGATGCTCGTCGAAGAACGGTGCAAAGACCAGTCCAACCGGTGGCTTGTTGCGGCCCTTCGTTTCGACCCGCAACTGGATCTCGCCACGGCGAGTCGATAGTTTGACCACATCGTTGCGGGCCAGGCCACGTTTCTTGGCATCGTCCGGATGCATGTAAACCACGGCATCCGGCATCGCCTTGTACAACTCGGGAACGCGGCGGGTCATCGAGCCTGTATGCCAGTGCTCAAGCACGCGGCCGGTACATAGCCAGAGATCGTAATCGGCATCGGGCATTTCGGCAGCTGGCTGGTAAGGCAATGCGAAGGCAATGGCCTTGCCGTCCGGATAACCGTAGAAACGGACGCCCTCACCCTTCGAAACATAGGTGTCGTAGCCCTCCCGGAAGCGCCACAGCGTTTCCTTGCCATCGACCACCGGCCAGCGCAGGCCGCGCGCCTTGTGATAGACGTCGAAGTTGGCGAGATCGTGCGCCTTGCCACGCCCGAAGGAGGCGTATTCCTCGAACAGCCCTTTCTGGACGTAGAAACCGAAGGCCTTGGACTCGTCATTCATGTAGTCCTTGATGCCATGGGCGTTGACCCGCTTCACCTCATCGAGCCCGAACTTGTTGACTTGGCCGTTGGCAAAAAGGACGTCGAACAGCGTCTTGCCCTTGTACTCCGGATTCTTGTCGAGCAGGTCGGCCGGCCAGACTTCCTCGATCTTGAAGCGCTTCGAGAACTCCATGTACTGCCAGAGGTCGGACTTGCCTTCACCCGGCGCCTTGACCTGCTGCCGCCACATCTGGCCGCGCCGCTCGGCGTTGCCGTACATGCCTTCCTTTTCCATCCACATGGCGCAAGGCAGGATCAGGTCGGAGGACATGGCCGAAACCGTCGGATAAACGTCGGAAACCACCACGAAGGCCTTGGGATTGCGCCAACCCGGATAGATTTCCTCATTGACGTTCGGCCCGGCCTGCATGTTGTTGGTCGTCGAGGTCCAGTAGAAACCGAGCTTGCCATCCTTCAGCGCTCGGCTCTGGGCCACGGCGTGCAGGCCGATCCAGTCGGGAATCGTCCCGGCCGGCAGCTTCCACAGCTTTTCCGACAACTCGCGGTGCTTCGGATTCATGACCACCATGTCAGCCGGCAGGCGATGGGCAAAGGTGCCGACTTCGCGCGCCGTACCGCAGGCGGAGGGCTGGCCGGTCAGCGAGAACGGCCCGTTGCCCGGTTCGGAAATCTTGCCGACCAGCAGGTGCACGTTGTAGATCATGTTGTTCACCCAGGTGCCACGGGTGTGCTGGTTGAAGCCCATGGTCCAGTAGGAAACGACCTTGACCTTCGGATCGGCGTAGGCCTTGGCCAGCGCTTCGAGATTCTCTTTCGGCACACCGGAAATCTCGTGCGCCTTGTCCAGCGTGTATTCGGAAACGAAGGCGGCGAACTCGTCGAAGGTCATCGGCGCCGAGTTGTTCGGATTGCCCTTCGGCTTGCCATCCTCGCCCGGATAGCCGTTGTTCATTGCCACCTTTTCCAGCGGGTGATTCGGGCGCAGGCCGTAGCCGATGTCGGTCACGCCCTTGGCGAACTTGACATGTTTGGCGACGAACTCCTTGTTCACCGCACCGGTCGTGATGATGTGGTTGCAGATGTAGTTGAGGATGGCCAGATCGGACTGCGGCTTGAAGATCAGCGTGTTGTCGGCCAGTTCGCACGAGCGGTGGTTGAAGGTGGACAGCACATGGACCTTGACGTGCTTGGCACTGAGCCGGCGGTCGGTGATGCGCGACCACAGGATCGGGTGCATCTCGGCCATGTTCGAGCCCCAAAGCGCGAAGACGTCGGCGTGCTCGGCGTCGTCATAGCAGCCCATCGGCTCGTCGATGCCGAAGGTGCGCATGAAGCCGGCAACGGCCGAGGCCATGCAGTGGCGGGCGTTGGGGTCGAGGTTGTTGGTGCGGAAGCCGGCCTTCATCAGCTTGGCGGCGGCGTAACCTTCCCACACCGTCCATTGGCCCGAGCCGAACATGGCGATATTGCGCGGGCCACCTTCCTTGAGCGCGGCCTTGCACTTCTCTTCCATGATGTCGAAGGCCTGGGTCCAGGTGATCGGCTTGAAGTCGCCATTCTTGTCGTACTTGCCGTCCCTCATGCGCAGCATCGGCGTCTGCAGGCGGTCCTTGCCGTATTGAATCTTCGAGAGGAAATAGCCCTTGATGCAGTTCAGGCCGCGATTGACCGGTGCGTCCGGATCGCCCTGGGTGGCCACGACACGGCCTTCCTTGACACCGACCAGCACACCGCAACCGGTACCGCAGTAGCGGCAGACGCCCTTGTCCCAGCGGACACCGTCATCCTTGCCTTTTTGCTGCGCCTGAACGAGGCCGGGAACTGCGATCCCCGCCGTCGCAGCGGCAGCAGCCACCGCATTGCTCTTGATGAAATCACGTCGGGTCAGTTTCACTTGCAGCATCTCAGGCCTCCTCGTCTGGATCGGATTCGTATTGGTGATACACCAGCGAGGCCGAGAGAACCCCCGGCATGCGGCGTATTTCCTCAAAGATTTCGACTGTGGCGCCTTCAGAGGCAGTCTCTATGGAGACGATCATCCGCCCATCTTCAGCAGCAGCATGAAGTTCAACCCCGGCAAGAAGCCGCAACTGCGCGGCCACTTGTTCTGCATCCGCCGGCAATACGCCGAGGATCAGGCTGGAGATATTGACCCCTTCAGAGACTTTCATGTCCATACAACGCCCAGTCAGTTTGATGTCAGCTCCAGCAATCTACGCCCTTCGACATAGGCTGCTTTAGCGCAAATCAAAACGACAGGAATACCCCTAAATTTTTTACAGGTATGTTGACGACGATCAAATGCCGGGGAGCACCCGTCGCGCGTTGGCGGCCGTTGCCGACATCACGTCGGCCCGGCCAAGGCCGCGCAGCTCGGCGAAGACATCGGCGATACGGACCAATTCAGCGGGCGAGTTGCGCCCGCCGTTCAGCCAGGCAGGCGGAATATCCGGCGCATCAGTTTCCAGGACAATGGTTTCGAGTGGCAGGTTTTTCGCCAGATCGCGAATCCGCGTCGAACCGCTGAATGTCATCGCCCCGCCAAAGCCGAGCGCAAAACCAAGCTTGATGAATTCGTCGGCCTGCTGAGCGCTGCCATTGAAGGCATGAGCAATGCCGCCGCGGACGCGGATGCGGCGCAATTGCTTGAGGACGGGATCGACGGCTCGCCGTACATGCAGCAGCACCGGCAGATCGAATTCGCGCGCCAGCTTCAGTTGCTCGACAAAGAAGAACTCCTGCCGTGCCGGATCGATGTCGCTGACAAAAAGGTCCAGGCCAATTTCACCAACAGCGACAGGTCGCTCGCGCGTCAGCCAGTCGCGCAACACGGCCAGATCATTATCGCTGGCTTGCATCACATACATCGGGTGTATGCCGTAGGCGGCAACACAGCCGGAGCAAGCTTCGACCGTCGCCTTCGTCTTCTCAAAACCGTCGGCAGCCACAGCAGGAATAACGATACGCCCGACCCCCGCGGCCAGCGCCGCGGCATGCACCTCGGCACGATCCGCATCAAACTCGGCCGCGTCAAGGTGGCAATGGGTATCGATCAGCATCGCAGGAAGGGGAAATCCGGATCGGGCCGAGTGCCGCTCATCATTTCGGCCAGCGAGGCAGCAGAGCCGCAGGCCATTGTCCAGCCCAGCGTGCCATGGCCGGTGTTGAGCCACAGGTTGCGATAGCGCGCCTGGCCGATATAGGGCACGTTCGAGGGAGTAGCCGGGCGCAAGCCGCACCACAAGGTAGGCTCACCAACGATTTCCAGGCGCGGGAAAAGCTGGCGAGTACGGTCAATCAGTGCCTGGCAGCGCACCGGATTGAGTTCGAGGTTGTAGCCATTGAATTCGGCGGTCCCGGCAATGCGCAGTCGATTGCCCAGACGAGAAAAAACCAGCTTGCGCTCGTCGTCGGTCAGGCTGACCGTCGGTGCCGGACTGCCTTCGGCCAGTGTCAATGTGGCTGAATATCCCTTGGCCGGATAAACCGGCAGGCGGACTCCGATTGGCTTGAGCAATAGCGGCGAATAGCTGCCAAGGGCGACGACATAGGCATCCGCCGTCAGCAGTTCGGCGCCACCGTCGCCTTGGGCCAGCACACCGGCGATTTTGCTGCCCCCGGTCGCTATCCGCTCAACCGTCAGACCAAAGCGAAAATCGACGCCCGCTCCTTTGGCGTGCTCGGCCAGGGCATGAGTAAATTTGTTGGCGTCACCGGACTCGTCCGAACGGGTGTAATCACCACCAACCAGCAAATGGCGCGCACCAGCCAGGGCCGGCTCGATCGACAGGCATTTGTCGACATCGACCGTGTCACGATCCAGTCCGAATTGACGCATGACCCGGGCCGCTCTGATCGCCGCTGAAAGCTCCTCGCGGTCGGTATAGATGTGCAGGATGCCACGTTCGAGATGATCGTACTGCAGCCCCAGTTCTTCGCGCAGGGCCTGCAATCGACCCCGGCTGTAGAGCGCCATGGCGACAATGGCTGCAATATTGCGCCGGGTCCGGCCCGGCAGACATTCGGCCAGAAAGCGCAAGCCCCAGGCCAGTTGTGCCGGATCGGCCCGCCAGCGCCACAGCAGCGGAGCGTCCTCGCGACCAAGCCATTTGAGCACGCGCGGCAGGATATGCGGATTGGCCCAAGGCTCGGCATGGGAAACCGAGATCTGGCCGCCGTTGGCGAAGCTGGTTTCGTTGCCGGCTACCGGCTGACGGTCGACTACCGTGACTTGATGGCCAGCCCGGGCGAGATACCAAGCACTCGTTGTGCCGACAACGCCGGCACCCAGCACGAGCACTCTCAAGTCTCGCCTCCCCTTTCACGGGTAATCCGGGTGACTTCCGGAATATGGCGCATACCCCGCATCACGGCGGCCAGGTGATTCCGGTGGGCGACCTGAATGGTGAAGCGCAATGAGGTAAACAGGCGCTCCGGATCGGCGTCCATCGAAACATGCTCGATATTCGAACCGGCCTCGGCAATTGCCGAAGCGACTTGTGCCAGCACGCCGCGCGAATTCTTGACCTCGACATTGATACGGATGTCGAACAACTTGCCCTCTTCCGGCTCCCACTCGACATCGATCCACTTCTGCGGCTCGGTCGACCTCGACTTGCGTATGGTCGGACAGTCGTGCGTGTGGATAACCAGGCCAGTGCCCTTCTTTATCGAACCGATGATCGGATCGCCCGGAATCGGCTGGCAGCAGCGCGCCAGCTGGATGGCCATACCCTCGGTGCCGTGGATGGCCAGGGTCATGCTGCTCGGCGAATCCTGCGACATGTCTTCACGGGCCAGCAGGCGGCGGGCGACGACCGAGGGCAGACGTTTGCCGAGACCGATTTCGGTGTAAATCTCCTCCATCGACTTCTGGCCGCCGGACTTGACCAGCTGATCCCAGGCATCGGTCGGAATCGAAATCGGCACGACACCAAGCGACAACAGCTCCTGGCGCAGCAGGCGCTCGCCAAGACGGGCCGATTCCTCGTTCTGCATGGTGCGCAGGAAATGGCGAATCTTGCTGCGCGCCCGCCCGGTCTTGACGTAGGTCAGCCAGACCGGATTGGGTGTGGCCTGACCCGAGGTGATGATCTCCACCAGATCGCCGTTGCGCAGCTCTGTACGCAGCGGTGAAAGATCGTGATTGACCCGCGCCGCCGAGCAATGATGACCCACGTCGGTGTGCACCGCGTAGGCAAAATCGACCACCGTCGCACCGCGCGGCATGGCCATGATCTTGCCCTTGGGCGTGAAAACATAGACCTCGTCGGGGAAGAGGTCGATCTTGACGTTCTCGAAGAACTCCGACGAATCGCTGGTCTGCATTTCGAGCAGCGACTGCAGCCACTTGTGCGTCTTGATCTGCAGATCGGCGCTGCTCTCGTCCATGTCCTTGTACAGCCAGTGCGCCGCCACGCCTTCCTGCGCCACATTGTGCATTTCGCGGGTGCGGATCTGGACTTCTACCGGCGTACCGTAGGGGCCGATCAGCGTCGTGTGCAAGGACTGGTAGCCGTTGGCCTTGGGAATCGCGATGTAGTCCTTGAACTTGCCGGGCACCGGCTTGAACAGGCTATGCAGGGCACCGAGCGCCAGATAGCAGGTCGGCACGTTGTCGACAACGACGCGAAAACCGTAGATATCCAGCACCTGTGAAAACGACAGGTGCTTTTCCTTCATCTTGCGGAAGATGGAATACAGGCTCTTCTCGCGGCCAAAAACCTCGGCCCGCAAACCGGCATGTTGAAGCTTTTCCTGAATGCCATCGAGAATCTGGGTGAGTAATTCCCGGCGGTTACCGCGTGCTGCACTGAGCGCCTTCGACAGCACCTCGGCACGATGCGGATGGATCAGCTCGAACGAAGTATCCTGCAACTCGCGGTAGAGCTTGTTCAGGCCCAGGCGCAGCGCAATCGGCGCGTAGATTTCCAGTGTTTCCCGGGCGATGCGGGCGCGTTTGTCAGCGCGCATTGCCGACATCGTCGCCAGATTGTGCTGGCGGTCAGCCAGTTTGATCAGCACGACGCGCAAATCGCGCGCCATGGCCATCAGCATCTTGCGGAAATTCTCGGCCTGCGCCTCCTGATAGGAAGCGAACTCCATCTTGTCGAGCTTGGAAAGACCATCGACCAGCTCGGCCACTTCCTTGCCGAATTTCTCGGCAAGCTCGTGCTTCGTCGCACCGGTATCTTCGAGTACGTCGTGCAGCAAAGCCGCACAGACCGCATCGGCATCCATTCGCCACTCAACCACCGCACCGGCAACCGCCAGCGGGTGGGTGATGTAGGGCTCGCCTGACATGCGCCGCTGACTGGCATGCGCACGGGCTGCAAAGGCATATGCAGCCTTGACTCTCTCTACATCAACAGGGGATAGGTAATCGAGACTATCGAGGAAGACCTGGTAGGCGGCTTCCTCATAAGCAGGCGGTTTAGTTGACGGCACGGATCCCATCAGTCTTCACCGCCTCTGCTTTCAGGCCTGGCCGCGGTTCAGCACTTCCAGACCCACTTTGCCGGCACCCATTTCCTTCAGTGCAACGACAGTCGGCTTGTGCTTTTCAGCATCAACCAGCGGGGTGGCCCCGTTGGCCAGCTGGCGGGCACGATGTGCAGCAGCGAGGGTCATCTGGAAACGGTTCGGAATTCTTTTCAGGCAGTCATCAACGGTAACGCGGGCCATGGTAAACCTCAAAAATCAGATCATTCTTTCAAACAGGGCGGCGTGACGTGCACGTTGCGCCCCAAAGCTCAGGCTGGATGCGCGCACAACTGCGCGCAAATCTTCCAGTGCCTGCGCTAACTGGTCGTTAATAATAACATAGTCAAATTCCCCGACATGGCGCATTTCCGCTTGCGCTGCGGCCAAGCGGCGGGCGATGACATCGGCGCTGTCGGTACCGCGCCCGGTCAGACGACGGGTTAATTCCTCCATCGAGGGCGGCAGGATGAAGACCCCGATTGCCAGCGGAAACAACGAACGCACCTGCTGCGCACCCTGCCAGTCGATTTCAAGCAGCACATCGTGACCGGCGGCCAACTGGTCGGCAATCCATTTCTTCGACGTGCCGTAGAAATTGCCATGCACCTCAGCCCATTCCAGAAATTCCTGGCGGGCGATCATGGCGTGAAATTCTGTCGCCTCGACGAAGTGATATTCACGCCCGTTTTGCTCGCCTGGTCGCGGCTGACGCGTCGTGTAGGAGATGGAGAGATGCACGCTCGATTTCTGCTCCAGCAGCATGCGGACCAGCGTGGTCTTACCGGCCCCGGACGGGGCTGCGATAACAAAGAGATTTCCAGCCATGGGTTCGTTCCTGAACTAAGCGGCGCCTGGCACCAAAGATCTTTATTGTAACGGCCCCCGCGCCAGCCAGTATTCAAGCACCGCTTGCAGGCGCTCCGGCTCTACAGGCTTGGCGAGGTGGTCATTCATCCCGGCCGCCAGACAACGCTCCCGGTCTTCAGCAAAGGCATTGGCGGTCAGCGCGATGATCGGTGTCGTCACACCTCCCGGCAGGGCCCGAATGCATCGGGTAGCCTCCAAACCATCCATCCCGGGCATCAGCATATCCATCAGGATCAGATCGTAGGTCGTGGTCTGCACCTTGGCGATGGCCTGCTCGGCATTCTCGGCCAGATCAACTGGCACACCAGTCATCTCGTCAATGAGAACTGCAGCCACCTCGCGATTCAGCGGATCGTCCTCGACCAGCAGGATACGTGCTGAACGCAACCTCGAGCCGCCTTCGGCTTCTACCTTCCCGGATAATCCAGCCAAGGCACCGGGCGCCGCCGCATCGATCTTTCCGAAGCGCGCCGTCAGCCAGAAGGTGCTACCAGCCCCCAGCTCACTAATCACGCCCGCCTGCCCACCCATCAACTCCGCCAGACGCTGGGTGATCGCCAAACCCAGCCCTGTGCCGCCATATTTGCGGGTGGTCGAATTATCGGCCTGCTCGAAGGGGCGGAACAGCTTGGACAACACATCGTCGGCGATACCAATACCGCTGTCTTGAACCTCAAAACGGACCAGCAGCGCACGCGCATCCTCTTCAAGGACCACAGCCCGGAGAGTAATCGTACCGGCCTCGGTAAATTTGATCGCATTGCCAACATAGTTGAGCAAGGCCTGGCTCAGTCGCGTGCAATCGCCGACCAGCACCGGCGGCAAGGCACCAACCATGGTCCTGAAAGCCAAGCCTTTGGACTGGGCCCGCTCGGCGCACAAGCCGACCAGTCGCTCGACCACGTCGACAACACGGAAAGGCTTGGACTCAAGTACCAGTTTGCCTGATTCGATTTTCGAGATATCGAGCACATCGTTGATGATCGCCAGCAAGTGCTCTGCCGAGCCCATGATCTTGTCGAGGCGGTCCGCCTGTTTCGGCGTAACGCCATCGCGTCGAAGCAGATGGGCAAAGCCGATGATGGCATTCATCGGTGTCCGGATTTCGTGGCTCATGTTGGCAAGGAAGGCGCTCTTGGCTCGATTTGCCGATTCAGCCGCATCCTTCGCCCCTTCCAGCTGAGCCGTCCGGTCACGCACCAGCTCCTCAAGGTGCTGACGATAGTTTTCCAGCTCCCGGGCATTACGCTTCGGCTCATCAATATCGGTAATCAGGCCAACCAGCCCGACGAAGTTTCCTTGTTCATCAAGCAGGCGACGGCCACACAGGAAGCCCCAGAAAATCGTGCCGTCGCGCTTGACATATTCCCGCTCCAGACGAACAAACGGAATCTCGCTGGCCATCAGTTTCAGCATTTTCTCGCGCCCGACATTCCTTTCCTCTGGATGAATCAGCGAAACATACTCACTACCGATCAAGGCATCGAGCGGCAAACCCCACATCGCCGACATCCGTTCGTTGGCCAGCACGATTTTCCCGGCAGGATCGACCAGGAAAATCGCCCCATCCGACGTGTCGAAGATGGTCCGCAACATGCGCTCGCGCTCACCCAGCCGGCGAGCATATCCATACAGCATGTAAACAGTGCCACCACTCAGCCCCAGAAACAGCAGCAAAAGCGTCAAAACCCCGTATAGCTGGTGCTTCCAGGGTGCGAGATATGAGTCCTCAGGCACGCCAACGTTGATATAGAAGCGGTAATCTGGATTGAGCCGATAGGCATGCAGGCGACGTATGCCATCGATACTGGTCGCGCCGGATACATAAACACCAACCTGCGGGTTGGCTTCAAGCGATTCCCGGAAGTCTTGTGATATTTTTGTCGAGCCGTAGTCGGCGACTGCATCGTTCCAGGGCACTCGGGCCAGCAAGGCGAGATCAGGTCCCCGCATGGCGACAGACCCGCGCTGTCCGATCTGTAGCGAAGAGAATTGCTGCGTAAAATGTTCCAGCCCGACGCTGGCGAGAGCGATTCCAGAAAATCCGCCCCCGACATCTGGCAGACGACGAGCCAGAATGATCGCCCACTTGCCGCTAATCCGCCCGCGTACCGGCTTCGAGATCAGCAGACCAGAAGCAGGGTCATCACGCAGTTGCATGAAGTAATCGCGATCTTCAATGATGGCACTCTGGCCCGTGCCACCATCGGTGCCAAGGATGACCGCGCCCGCTGAATTGGCGATGCGAATCGCCACCAGGGGTTTGAGTCGATCGCGCTGGCGAGCCAGAAAACGGTCTACTGCCAACGCGTCGACCGCTCCTTTCTCGTTCAGGCCCGCATACTCATCAATAGCGGCCCGCAGGATGAGATCGACCTTTTCCAGGTTGGCCGCAACATCTCGCTCGAGCAACATCGAAAGGTTCTCGACCTCAAGCTGCGCCTTTTGACTTTGCTGCTCGAAGCTGGTGTGCATGAAATAAGCCACCAGCGCTACGACCGACAACACAACAATCAGCCAGCCGATCACAAATCGCCGCGTCAACTCCGTGGCGGACAGTGTCGAAAACTGGCTGGCTTGCTGCATATCCACCCGTTTATTCGAGATTGAATCTAAATCAGTAGTAGCAGGCGTAAAGCCCCGCCAGCACTGATTTTTTGTTATTCGATTTTTGGCGGGGGTACACGCTTGGGTACACGTTTTTCATGGGCTTACCTGATACGCTGTGATGCAATTAATTATATCCACCAGTTGATCTACAAGACGACATACCGTCAAAAGAGCAGTCAGGGTTCATTCAAAGGTAATTTTCCACTTTGCCACATCAAGCTGTTTTCGACGACTGAAAAACTGTCGGAAAATCTTACATAATCAACCCCAGCAACCACACTCGTAAATTATTAATTAAATTAAATCAATCATATAGGGGTTGGATATTATTTATGGCCCGCTTATTGCTTGCCTTAATAGTCGATATATTCTAAATTTTCAAGGGGAATAATAATGAAATCTGCGACGCGTAAGTTTGCTTTAGTAGTTGCCGCATGCTGCATGTCTTTGGGAGCACAAGCTAACGTTCTTAGAAGTATCATTTCCGAGGACGCCCCTGGGACCAATGGCGCATGGTCGTTCGGAACGATATTCACGGTTGGCGCGAATAACCTTAATGTCACATCATTAGGTGCCTACGATTTCGGGGGTGACGGCTTCACTACTGGACAAATCACAGTCGGAATATTCGACGAGATTTCTAGCGCGTTGCTGGTATCGACAAACGTCCTGTCCAGCGATCCTCTTCTAGGTTTGTACCGTTATTCGTCCGTCAATATCGACCTGCTTGCGGGTCACCAATACAGGTTAGTTGCCGATAGCGGTTCCGATAATTACATTCAGGGAAATGGCACTTGGACTTTCTCTAGTGATGTTACCTTCAACGGCTATGGATACTGCTCAGGAACCTCCCTGACGAAATGCGACAACAATACTGAAGGTGACTATGGCATGGCTAACCTTCAATACAATGTTGGATCTCAATCCGTACCGGAACCGGCCAGCCTTGCCCTTCTTGGCCTTGGTCTCGTCGGTCTGGTTGCTTCCCGCCGTCGCAAGACCGCCTAAGCAAGCCGTACTCAGTACTGAACCCGCCTTCGTGGCGGGTTTTTCGTTTCTGGTATTGCCAAACAGATGAAGGCTAGTCGCACTGGTCAGCCATCCGATTCATGGTCTCAAGCCGACCCTCGAACAGCCCTGGCATTCCGCCTTCAAGACCAATATCAGCAAATCGTTACGGCTTTGCAGCCGAACCCCTCAAAGGCTGGTTGCACGATTTGAATTATTTCTGGGCGACGATTTTTTCTCTGCGTGAGATACCGGTCGGTGTCCAGCCTGAAGCCCCCCCAGACTTATACCCCACCCCTGCCCCAGAAAAGTGTACGTTTAGCAAAATGAATATTACTGGTCGGTTTCCGGGTACGTTCCCCTAGACTTTCGCCCCCCCTCCCTCTAGCGCATTTCCTTCAGGTCGTCACCTTGTTCTCGAAGCAATCGGGATAGCTCTCGCAGTTGATCGCGCCAGCCGCCTTTGAAAGCGTTACGACTTGCCGCGCTCTTCCCTGCATCCGTAGTTGGCCCTGTCGATTGCTCCCACGGTTTCCAGTTCCTTATCAGTGCCGATTGCCGCGCCCGTCGTTCCGGTGTCCAGCCGTTGCCCATGATGTGCCTCCAATAGTTCGTTATGCTCGATTGTCTTTTCTTCGCGCGCGGGGGCGTGTGGTGCCCCGTTATTCACTTGCTGCGGGCCATTGCTGATATTGGCTTGCCTGGCAAAGATCACTGGCGGGTTTTTGATTGTCGCAAGCGTTTCCAATGTTGCCCGGCATTGGCTCTGCGCCTTAAATGCAAGGCGAAGATAGGTATCGGTGGCCTTGATGTACTCGCCCATGTTCATGGCAGCGCGCCGTGCCAGTTCATTAAATATCGCGTCCAGGGTATGCGCCTGAGTTATCAGCAGGCTTTCAGCCCTAGATAGGTCGTTAGTCTTAACCTTGTCGATTTGATTGCCTAACTCATTGACGAGTGATTGCAGGTCACTATCGCCAAATACCCGACTGAATGCCTGCGTTGTGAATGCACCACGAACAGTCGGGGTCATGATATTCCGCGCCTTCGTGGTGTTTTCCTCGTCGCTGGATTGCTCAGTGCCTTGCTTGGTATTCGCCATGAGCTTTTTTGCCGGTGCTTTCGCCTTTGGTTTGATTGCCATGTTCGTTTTCCTTTCGTTATTCAGATGCCCGCCATTGATTGCAAGATGCCCCACCGTCAGCAGGAAGCCGCCGCAAAGGATGATTCACACCATAGGCCGGGGGTAGGTCATGCCGTCCGCCGCAATAGCCCTCTGACTTGCCGGGGCGGGCATGGTATTGGCAGCACAGGCAAGCCTTCACCGTGCCCACCACAGTCGCAGCAAGGGCAATGCCTCGATCCTTGGCAATCGTTCGGTAGCAGAGCAAAGCGCCATCGGGATCAGCCAATGCCGCCGCCAATGCTTCAGCCCGGTCGTTGTCCGTGTCGTTGGCGTAGATCGCCTGCACTAGCGCCGTGATTTCGTTGGCTTCAGCCTTGGTCGCCTTGCGTTGCAGTCGCTCGGGTATCGGTTCCGCTGCTACTGCGTCGGGGTAATAGGCCAGCGCCGCCGCATGATCCACGGCAGGCGCGAACGTCACAGGCAGGTCGTCCCGGTCGGCAAAGTGAAACAGCCAGGCATTGAACAGCGCCCAATCTTCCGCACTGGCATTTTGTGAGGTATCAGGGGTATCAAGGGTGCAAGCCTTATCCTGCAAGGGTTTCGCTGATACCTCTGGCGGGTTGCATGAGGTATCAGGGGTATCAGTCGCCCGGCCTTCCATTCGCAACAGCAGATCAGCAAGCGCCATGATCGCCCCCTAGCTTCTCCGCTTGAACGGGATACAACTTCATGCCGTGCCCACAAATCCGGTAGAACTTCGCCCGCTTGCCATCAGCGCCAGGCGCAGGCAGTGCCCCGGCTTCCTGTAGAACATCCAGCGCCCGATTGAAGTCAAAACCCTTCAAGGCTTCGCGCATTCCCTCCGCAGTAAAGAGATATTCGCGGCTATCGTTGCTTTCCTTCCACCATCCGGCCCGGTCACGTATCGGTGCCTCACTGGTCGCATCCGCATCGGAGAATCGCCCGCTGCCGTGCCGCTCAATGAAGCCTGAAACCTTCTCAAGAATTTGCCGCCGCTCGTCGTTGCCTTTGCCACGCATAGCCCGCCAAACCCTGAAGCCTTCCGCCGCTGCCTTGATTGCTTCCCCTTCAGGCCAGCCGGTAATGCCGTACTCGGTTGCCACTTCGCCTGCCAGTGCCAGCAAGGCAAACCGGCCCGCTGCACGTCTATCCTGCCCTTCGCCACCGTCAGCAGATAGAACCGGCAAATCCTTGATCCTTTCGAACAAGGCACAGAAGTCGCGGCTATCGCGGGTCAGCTTTTCAAGGAAGGCCCGCCCGGCGTGTCCGTGGTGTGTCACAGATGCCCGCTTGATCGCATCAGAAAACGCCGTGCCGCTCGGCAGGTCGTGCAGGTCGTCCCATGCGCCAAACGTCCGCGCCGCTGCAATATCCAGCAATCTCACCGCTTGCCCTGCCTTGGCCCGGTGCCCGCCTTCTAACATCGTTGTGGCTATGCTGCGTTCGCCACTCGACAGGATGAAACAGCGCCAGCGAGAAACAGCCCGCGCATTGCCGGATCGCCCGGCCCGCTGCTTGCCGCGTCCGTTGCCCAGGCTATAAACAATCGCCCCCACCTCTCGCGGATCGCATTCGC
Organism: Pseudomonadota bacterium; assembly: GCA_018262195.1. Lineage (GTDB taxonomy): Bacteria > Pseudomonadota > Gammaproteobacteria > Burkholderiales > Rhodocyclaceae > Azonexus. The sequence goes on from JAGTRS010000004.1 coordinate 119,472, forward strand.
TAATTTCATCCAGGGCCAACAGGCAATCATTGAACAGTGCAGCCGCACCTTCCATGCCGTTAGCCGTAGCTCGCCAACTGCGCCGATAGTTCGGCCCGCCCCAGACAGAACAGCCCGCCTCTAGCAAAGTCGTTTTGCCGGTGGAAGAGTCGCCCACGAAATGCACCCCGCCGCCTTCAGCATTGCACCGCGCCAACATCGGCCCGGCAAAGGATGCCGACAGCGCCAACAGCAAAAGAGGATTGCCAACAGCCCGCGCCGAAATATCAACCTGCCACGATTGCATGCTTCCGCCCGTCGTATGTTCGTCGTGCCCACGTTCGCCACTCTGGAAAATCACGCCTGAAGCCTTCGGCCCAATCACCGCATCCGGCAAAACAAACGAACCGTCGCACCATCCGACTTGCAGGGCGCAGCGCATCCGGCGTTTTGGCGGCTTGGCTTGCAGGTAGGATGCCAACAGGTTCCGCGCCTTGGCTGACGGGTCGATTTCCACGCCCATGCTCAGCAGTTCGCCGCGCATGTCGTCGCCTGCCCCTCTAAGCAAATCCATCGGCATGGCCCATTCACGCCAGCGCCCCAGGGTGTTTTTGAAGCGCAACAGCCGCCCGAAATTGTTGTCGCTGCTGTCAAAGGTCACAGCTTCCACCCGCACCGGGGAGCAAACCCAGAATTGAACCGGATTGCCATCCTTATCCGTGCCGAAATACCAAACCCCGGCCCGATACTTTGCGCCACCATGCTCTAGCCAGTCATCAAACACACGATAGGCCGGGCGCTCGATCTCGGCAGGAATGGGGCTTTCGGGTGCGCTTGATACCTCTGATACCTCGCCGATTTCTTTCGGGGTATCAGCAGAAAGCCCGTCGTTACTGGCCTGCACCCCTGATACCTCTGATACCTCTATTTCTTTCAACTCCTCGCTATTGGCTTCAATCAGCCCGGCGATTGCCTGCCGTACCGCATCCAGGCCACACAGTGCCGCCATGTCGTTGAAGTCAGTCGCCCCCACAGGCCGATCAATGCCAAAGGCAGGCAGGGCCAGCAAGCCGCCAACAGTTCGTGCCGCTTCGGTCGCTGCCATCAGGCCGGGGTTGCCTTCGGTCTGGGTGTCGTCATCGGCGCACAGGATCAAGGGCAGATCAGGAAACTTGTCCCGCATGGCCTTGGCAACTGCGCCCACGTTCCCGGCATTAAAGGCCACAGCTACGGGGTAGCCTGTCGTTTCGTGGATCGTAGCCCCGGTTGCAAAGCCCTCGGCAATACACAGCGCCGCCGCGCCGTTGGGGTTACCTATGCTGAAGTAACAGCCCTTTACCCGCCCGCCAGTCAGAAAGCGTTTGTCACCATCTGGCCCGATGAATTGCAACGAATGAATGGCACCATCGGCCCGCATCGGGATTAGCAGCGCATCGTTGTATTGCTTTGCGCCGCTGGCCTTGATGCCTTTGCGAGTCAGATATGAATGATCACCGGGGGCGGGTTCGGCCTTCTGCCAGATCGCCGCCGCCTTGGCCTTGGCTTCCGACTTGCGCCGGGCTTCCTCGGCTTCACGTTCGCGCCGCATGGCTTCCACCTTGGCCCGGTGTTCTGCTTCTTCTGCCGGTGTCAGGGTGCGCCCAATATCGGCCCGCCAGGTCTGCATGATGCCGGTGCGCCAATCGCCAAAGCTACCGGCTGGAATACCGTCGTCGTGCAACAGATACCACCCTGCATCATCGGCCTTCTTGCCGTTGCTGGAAAAGCGGCGCAGCTTGCCATCGGCCTCAATGTCATCCGGTGGAACAAGGCCCGCCAATTGGATCGCATCGCGGAATTGTTGGGTCGGGTTAATCTGCATCGCCGCCCCCTTCTTCCTCGAAGAAGCCAGGACGCGGCCATTCCGGCGAACCCAGCGAATACAGGGCAGCTTTGCGCCGGATCACGCCACGAAAATCGACTTCCGGCAGGATGGTCGTCCGTATATTGAAGCCCATTGCCCGCAGGTTATGTACCCTTGCCGCCGCTTCAGGAATGGCATGGTCGGCAGTCAGCACGAACGACAGAAGCGGCTGATACTGGCGAATCAAGCTCATCACCTCGGCACATTGGCCGGTAACGATTGGCGGGGTACTATGGCGGCTGTCGAATGTAGTTTTTGAAGCCGTGCCGGTGCCTGCCGTGTGCGGCTTTTTCTTGTCGGTCATATCGCCCCCTTACGCCGCCAGGGCTTTGCGAAGGTCGCCCACGTTCCAGGCCGTAACGCGCTCTGACAGCTTACGGGGGGCGGGCAGGGTGCCACGCTTGACCATGCGCCAGACGGTAGCTGACGAACATCCGACAAGTGCCTGCACTACTGGCAGGCGAACATGCGCGGAATCGGGAAATGAATCGTAGTTGGTAAGCGCGTCAGGAATTGCGCTCGGGTCGGTATGGTGTGCCATGCTGTGCTGTCCTTTGATGTTTAGTGCGACAGCACTCACAATATTTACGCTAGCAATCTGTTTGAATGGCCTGTGCTGGCAGCGGCTAGCCTGTACTAGCGGAGGCTAGGCCGGGTCTGGCGTCCCCCTAAGAGCTTTGCGTGCCGTTGAGAATGACATCTCCAAAGCAGCGCACTCCTGTTCTGCGCAAATGTCTCTGCTGGAATACTTTCCTGTCTTCCATATCTCTTGAATCCTCCGCCGCTTGTCTCGACTTCCCCCGGGTTTCGAATGGAGAACATTTGCTGCTAATCGTCCCAACTTTGCCAATGCGTCCTTTTGATCTTGCTCCGGGTACCCAGCAGAAAGAAGTCCTATGATCTCGCTTGCCAAGCCGAAAAGGTACGTAGCTTCGTTTACGCTAGCTTCGCCCGAAATTACTCGAACGTAAACGTGAAGCCCGAACCCCACCAACCTGTCACGAACACTGGCAGTTCGCCAATTTAAATTGGCTTCGTCGCCATCCAAAACATAGCTAGCGCTTGGATTCTCGCCGGTCTTCAAAAGAAGTGAAGAATCGGATCGCGAAAGGTACTGCTCTCCGCCCTCTGTCCTATCAAGCATCACAATTCGCTGCCAATTACCGATACCGACAAGCTTGATATAGTCATTGTCGCTATTGGACCTCTCTGCAAATTCTGAGAATCTCAAATGCAACGCTTCAAACTGGGCACCTAGCGCGCTTTCAGCTTCGTCTGCTCTTGCTTCTAGATGAAGTTTTTCCAGATCGAGGCCATCGATCCGTAAAACCTCCTCACGCAAAATGCACAAGTGATCTAGAGAAATTACAACCGGTGGATCAAACTCAACATTCCACCATCCTTCATCAAATTTTCTGGCTTCAAACAACTCGAACGGTACGCCGCCAGGCATATCCATAAAACGTATCGATTCAGGATGCAGCTCAAATACACCATCCGGCATATTGTTTGTAGTTCTTGCTAGCCATGCCTGAAATACCGCGTCCCATTCTTCTGCCTCTACTCGTTCTTCTTCGCTTTGTGGCTCTAGATTGTTCTCTTCGCCATCGTCAAGACAAATCCGAGTACGGTGCATACCTACTGCCATTCCATAGATATTGGCGCAAATTTGTAGTCGGTCTTGAATACCAAGATGTAGAAGGTCGTGAACATTGCACCCCCACCGTTCAGCGAGTACCGGCAACAGGTAAAAATCACGAACAATCATTTCGCGCCCCTTTCACGCTTAACCCTTTATCAGAAGCCGCGCCAGCCGGGTAAGGGTACCCGGTGTTCCTCCCGTCGGAGTAGGCGCTGCAAACTCGTTTACTGTATTGAGTCGCTTCCGGTCCGCGCCAGTTCTGCAACTTGCAGCACCACTCTGCCGCGAAGATCAATTGAATCTAGATGATTGATTTCTTCCTGGGTAACTGCCTCTGCGTGGCGTAGGACGCGAATTGCGTTTCCATCCCCATCTTCATCAAGGCTAGCGGAAGCGCATTGCATTAGCGCCTGCACATCGTATAGGCGGTTCACTAGTTCGCCGAGGCTAGGTGTAGCGTTAGAATCAATTTCAGCCACTTTGTAACTCCTTCGTAGTTGCTTCATGGTCAGGGTCGGTCGGTGCCTCTAACACCTCCCGGCCCGCTTTGCCCGATACCATCAGGCCACGGTCTTGCTCTTCTTCAACGGCACAACGTTGTAATCTGGTTTCCCGGCTTCCAGGGCTTTCAGCAGCTTGGCCCATTCATTCAGCGCCGCCTTCCGTTCGTCAAAGTAGTCGTGCCGGTTGTAGGTGCCTTCCACGCCTTTCAGCTTATGGTTAAGGCAACGCTCGGCAACGTAAGGATCAACGCCCAATGCCGCCAGGTGCGTGCGTGCGGTGCGCCGGAAGTCGTGAATGGTGAAGTTCGGAATATCGGCCAGCTTCGGCTTGATATGCTTGGATAGCGCCGCATTCAGCGTATTCAGGTCAATGTGCGGAATCATCCGGTGTTGCATCTTCCGCGCAGGGAAAACGTAGGCGCTGCCACAGGCCAGTCGCTTCAATTCCTGCAATGTCTCGACAGCCAAAGGCGGAAGTGGGATATCAATCGCCGCACTGGTCTTGGTACGTTCTTCCGGCAGATGCCAGACGCCGCCATCAAGATCAAACTCCGACCAGGGGGCGGAAACTAACTCTTCCTTCCGAACGGCCAGCAACAGCAGCAAGCGAATAGCGTAATGGTTTTCGATAGTGAAGGTGCCCGCCTTGTCCTTCATCGCTTGGAACAGCTTTACGATTTCCTCGCGGGTCAGCCAGCGGTCGCGTGTTTCCTCCTTGCCACCAGCATCGGAAATATCAAATGCACTGGCCGGGTTGTACTGAATCACATGGCGCTTGATAGCATAGTCAAATATCCGCTTAGTCCAGCGCAGCACGTCATTAGCCATTGTTGGCGCACCGCGCTTGACGATGGTTTGCAGCATATTGTCGACGTCGCGGGGCTTCACGTCCTCGGCTTTCAGCTTGCCCATGTTCGGCTTGATGTCGTTCTCGATCCTTGACCGGACAATATTCGGATGCTTCCAGCGCCCGAGAATCATTCGCTCGAAATACTCGTCAGCCAGTTGTGCGACCGTCACGGCGTTTTTCTCGGCTTCGATTTTGGCCACGGCTTCACGCTTGCGTTCTTGCTTCTCTCCCGCAACGTCATGGCCTAACGCCACTTGTGCCGACAAGTCTTTGGCGGTCTTGCGAGCGTCTGCCAGTGACAGCACGGCATAGCTGCCCAGATTCATGATTCGTTGCTTTCCGGCAAAGCGATAACGGAATTTCCAAACAGGCGTTGCGTAGCTCTCACGGTAACAAAGGTAAAGACCATCGCCGTCCCCGCGCTGCTCAAAGCGTTCCCCGCTCTTGATCCATGCACGAATTTGAATATCCGACAGCTTGCCCATGACAACCTCCGCAATGTGCACCCCTAAAACATAGCCTTGTGCACCTCTGGGTTCACATAGGGGTGCACATGAATAATGCGCTTTCCTGATATGACATGCAACACCATGAAAAGAAAAAAGCCGCATGGTTAGCGGCCTCTGAGGGTTCTTTGCAATGTTCTGCAACAGGGTGAAATATCACTCCAAATTTTGAATCTGTTCGCGCATCTGCTCGATCAGCAGCTTGAGATCCATCGATGCCTGCGAAACTTCGGTGATTGCCGACTTGGAACCCAACGTATTGGCTTCGCGGTTAAGTTCCTGCATCAGGAAATCAAGACGCTTGCCGCAGGCTCCGCCCTGCTTCAGCACCCGCTCGACTTCGTCGAGGTGGGTGGTCAGGCGGGAAAGCTCTTCTGCCACATCGATACGGGTTGCGAAGACAGCCACTTCCTGCAGGACACGATCATCGCTGGCGTTGCCCAAAGCCTCGGTCAGGCGCTGGCGCAGCTTGTCGGTGAACAAGGCCTGAGCTTCGGGAATGCGGGGTGCCACCCTGCGAACGATGTCGCGCATGCCATTGACGCGCTCGACGATCATCGCCGCCAGTTTGTCGCCTTCACGACCTCGACTGGCAGTGAATTCTTCGAGCACTTCCCTGGCCAGCGCCATGACGGCCGGACCGAATGCAGCAAAATCGACGCTTTGGTCACCGAACATGCCGGGCCAGCGCAGGGCTTCGTTGACCGATAGTGGGCTGGCGCCTGGCATTTCGCGAAGCACTTGCTCGCTCAACTGCTTCAGCGACGCCAGAAGCTCGCCGTTGAGTTGCAACTGATCAGCCCGTGCCGCCGAGGCATTGAAAGAGAGCCGGCATTCCACTTTGCCACGTGATAATCTCGCGGCCAGCAATTCACGCAGGGGCATTTCCAGCGAGCGCAGATCATCGGTAACGCGGAAATGAAAATCGAGATAACGGGAATTAACGCTTTTAAGCTCAAGTTGCAGTGTTCCGCGCTCAATATCGCGCGTTTTAACGGCATAACCAGTCATACTACAGATCATGATCAGGGGTTCTCCACCTTTACAGGCCGGACAACACGCCCGAAAATGCCTGAAATTGCATCATAACCGCGAGATCCATGGCGCAACAAGCCAATCAGGCCCTACCTAACGGCCACCTGCTCGAAGAGTACATCATCGACCGCCAGCTTTCGCTCGGCGGCTTTTCGATTGTGTATCTCGCCACGGATCCCGAGGGCCGCCAGGTCGCGATCAAGGAATATCTGCCGAACAGTCTCGCCCTGCGCAGCAAGGGTGAAATCAAGCCGGTCATCACCTCGGAACATCTTGGCGCCTTCCGTTACGGCATGAAATGCTTTTTCGAGGAAGGCCGCGCCTTGGCCCGCCTGTCCCACCCCAACGTGATCCGCGTGTTGAATTTCTTTCGTGCCAACGACACCGTTTATATGGTCATGGAATACGAACACGGCCGGACACTGCAGGAGTTCATCCAGAAACATCAGGGCCACATTTCCGAACGCTTCATTCGCGGCGTTTTCACCCGCCTGCTCAACGGTCTGCGCGAAGTTCATTCGAACAAGTTGCTACATCTCGACCTGAAGCCGTCAAACATCTATCTGCGCGGCGACAACACACCGGTGCTCATTGACTTCGGTGCTGCGCGCCAGACGCTGCTGACCGACCAGCCCATCCTCAAACCGATGTACACGCCAGGCTTTGCATCTCCAGAGCATTATGGAAACCGCAAGGATCTCGGTCCATGGAGCGACATCTACAGCGTCGGCGCCTCAATGTACGCCTGCCTGGCCGGTGTTGCGCCGCTGGCGGCCGATACCCGCATGAAAAAAGATACGCTCCCCCCGGCCATGATGCGCTGGGACGGCCAGTACTCCGATCGCCTGCTGGAAATCATCGACTGGTGCCTCAATCTGAACCACCTTTACCGCCCGCAAAGCGTCTTTGCCCTGCAGAAGGCGCTCGTCGAAACCATCACGCCGCCCCGGCCGAAGGCTAATCCGAACTGGCTTGGTCGATTCGTCGAAAAACTCAGGAAGCCGATTTAATGAGATTCACCATCTATCAGGAAAGCCGCCAAGGCGGCCGCTCCAACAACGAGGATCGCACCACCTACTGCTATTCCCGCGACGCCCTGCTGATGGTGGTCGCCGACGGCATGGGTGGCCATCACTATGGCGAAATTGCTGCCCAGATCGCCGTCCAGACACTGGCTGACTCCTTTCAGCGCGAAGCCAGGCCGGTCCTCAATGACCCCTTCCGCTTCCTGCAGAAGGGCATGACCAATGCCCACCATGCCATTCTCGATTACACGGCCCGCCACCGCCTGAAAGATACTCCGCGCACGACCTGTGTCGCCTGCGTCATTCAGGACAATGTCGCCTACTGGGCGCATGCTGGTGACTCTCGCCTGTTCCTGATGCGTGATGGCCGGATCGTGGCGCAGACCAAGGATCACTCGCGTATCCGTCTGCTCGTCGAGGAAGGCATGATCACCGAGGCACAGGCTGTCTTCCACCCGGACCGCAACAAGATCTACAGCTGCCTGGGCAGCCCGACGCCACCTGAAATCGAGTTTTCGCGCAAGACGCCGCTCGATCACGGCGACATCATTCTGCTGTGCTCGGATGGTTTGTGGGGAGAAATGTCCGGCGACATGATCGCGGTCGCCCTGAAAGGCGCCAACCTGCTGCAGGCCGTGCCGATGGTGCTCAATCAGGCAGAGCTCAAGGGCGGTGCCCATGGCGACAACCTCTCGGTCGTCGCCGTGCGCTGGGAAGACACTTATGTCGAAGAAGCCAGCAGCGCCATCTCGACCCAGACCATGAGCCAGGATGAAGTGACGACACGCCTTGAGGAATTCGGCCGTAATCCGGCCTACAAGAGCGAACTGAGCGACGACGAAATCGAGGATGCGATCGAAGAGATCCGCTCCGCTATCGAAAAATATTCACCCCCAAAAAAATAAGGATCACCCATGCGCCCCAGCCAACGCCAACCGGACCAGCTTCGCACCGTCTGCATCACCCGTAATTTCACGCGCCACGCCGAAGGCTCGGTGCTGATCGAAATGGGCGACACCCGCGTGCTGTGCACGGCCAGCGTCGAAGAGAATGTGCCGCCCTTCCTGCGCGGCAAGGGCCAGGGCTGGGTCACCGCCGAATACGGCATGCTGCCGCGCGCCACGCACACCCGTTCGGCGCGCGAAGCCGCCAAGGGCAAGCAGACCGGCCGGACGCAGGAAATCCAGCGCCTGATCGGTCGCGCCCTGCGCTCTGTGGTCGACCTCAAGGCCCTCGGCGAGCGCCAGATCACGCTTGACTGCGACGTCCTGCAGGCTGACGGCGGCACCCGCTGCGCCTCAATCACCGGCGCCTGGGTAGCGCTCTACGAAGCCTGCGACAAGTTGGTGCAAGCCGGCAAGCTGCCCGCCAACCCGGTACGTGATCACGTCGCCGCCATTTCCGTCGGCATTTACAAAGGCTCCCCGGTGCTTGATCTCGACTACCCGGAAGACTCCGACTGCGATACCGACATGAACGTCGTCATGACCGGCGCTGGCGGCATCGTTGAAATCCAGGGTACCGCCGAAGGCGAGCCCTTCACTCGTGAGCAGATGAGCGTGCTGGTCGACCTCGCCACGCTTGGCGTTCGCCACCTCGTCGCCGCCCAGCAATCCGCCCTCACCTCATGAAAAAGCTCGTCCTCGCTTCGAACAATGCCAAGAAGATGAAGGAGCTGAATGCGCTCCTGGCACCGCTCGGCTTCGAAGTCATTCCACAAGGCCAACTCGGCATTCCCGAAGCCGAAGAGCCGCACTGCACCTTCCTTGAGAACGCTCTGGCCAAGGCTCGCCATGCTGCCGAGCACAGCGGCCTGCCGGCGCTGGCCGATGACTCCGGCCTTTGTGTCGAGGCGCTGCACGGCGCTCCCGGCGTGCTCTCCGCCCGCTACGCTGGCGATCCGAAATCTGATGCCCGCAACAACGAAAAGCTGCTGACGCACCTTGCCGGACAGACCAACCGCAAGGCGCATTTCTACTGCGTGCTGGTACTGGTTCGCTCGGCCCACGATCCGCAGCCGATCATTGCCGAAGGCGAATGGCATGGCGAAATTCTCGAGGCACAACGCGGGGCCGACGGCTTCGGCTACGATCCGCTGTTCTTCGTACCCAGCCACAACCAGACCGCGGCCGAACTCGACAGCGAGATCAAGAACCAGCTGTCGCACCGCGGCCAGGCCATGCAGAAGCTGATCGCCCGCCTGCCCGCGCTGTAAATCTGTGGTCCGCACCATCCCGATTTTTGCAGCGAAGCCGGCACCCACGGCCGCCAGCCTGGAATTCCGGGTCTCACCGCCGCTCGCCCTTTATGTCCATGTGCCGTGGTGCGTCCAGAAGTGTCCGTACTGTGATTTCAACTCGCACGAGGCCAACGGGACAATTCCCGAGCGTGAATACGTCGATGCCCTGATTGCCGACCTGCACTCCGCCCTGCCGCTGATCTGGGGCCGGCCAGTGCAAACGGTATTCTTCGGCGGCGGCACGCCCAGTCTGCTCTCGCCAGCGGCCGTCGACGAACTGATCGCTGCCTTCCGGGCGCTGGCCATGCTGGCGCCGGATGCCGAGATCACGCTTGAAGCCAACCCGGGTACGGTCGAGGCAGAGAAATTTGCCGGCTTCCGCGCAGCCGGCGTCAATCGCCTGTCGCTGGGCATCCAGAGCTTCAACGACGATCACCTGAAGGCCCTCGGTCGCATCCACGGCGCCGCCGAAGCCAAGCGGGCAGCGCAGCTGGCCGGTGAGCATTTTGACTCGTTCAACCTCGACCTGATGTACGGCCTGCCTGGCCAAACCCATGAGCAAGCACTTGCTGACGTCGAAACGGCGCTGAGCTTTTCGCCGTCGCATCTCTCCTGCTACCAGCTGACGCTGGAGCCGAATACCCGCTTCGCCGCCTTCCCGCCGGAACTGCCTGAAGGCGACATTTGTGCCGACATGCAGGAAAGCATCGAAGCCCGTCTGGCCGCTGCCGGTTTCACCAATTACGAAACCTCGGCATTCGCCCAGCGCGGCAAGCAGTGCAAGCACAACCTGAATTACTGGTATTTCGGCGACTATCTCGGTATTGGCGCCGGAGCCCATTCGAAATTAACCTTGCATGACCGCGTGCTGCGCCAGATGCGCTGGAAGCACCCGAAGGCCTATCTCGAAAACATCCGCAGCGGCAATGCCGTACAGGAAGAAAACCAGGTCGAAGCTGTCAGTCTGCCGTTTGAATTCATGATGAACGCGCTGCGTCTGGCCGATGGCTTCCACCCGTCACAGTTCGAGGCACGCACGGCCCAGTCATTGAACAGCGTGCTGCCGCAACTGAAGGCCGCCGAGGCCGACGGGCTGCTGATCGTCGGCCCGGAAAAAATTGCGCCGACCGCGAAGGGCCGGCGCTTCTTGAACGTTCTGCTCGAACGCTTTCTCTAGCCATCAGGGCGTAATGCCGCCATCCAGTCTTTAGCGCGGCGCCTCGGCAACGAATATTTCGACCCGCCGGTTTTTGGCTCGCCCGGCCACGGTCGAGTTATCGGCAATCGGCTCATGCGAACCGCGGCCATCAATGCTGATCCGGTTGCTCGCCACCCCGCGCGAAGCCAGGTAATCGCGGGTCGCCGCAGCGCGGTTGACCGACAGGGGATTGTTGATCGCGTCGCCCCCGACGTTGTCGGTATGCCCGACGATGCGGACATTGGTCACCGGATTCTGGATCAGTGTCGCGCCAAAACGATCAAGTACCGCATGCAGTGCGGGGTTTATGTCGTAGTGGCCGGAATCGAAGGACAGATCGCTGGGAATATCCAGCTTGAGCTGATTGTCGGCCGTCTGGGTGACTCCGATGCCCGTGCCCTGGGTCGCCTGCTCCATTGCCGCTTTCTGTTCCTGCATGTGCCGCGACCACAGGTAGCCACCACCTGCGCCAAGCGCGGCACCGACAGCGGCACCGGTTGCTGCGCTCCGGCCTTTATTGCCACCGGCCGTCACCGTTCCGAGAAGCGCACCTGCCACCGCGCCGACTGCCGCGCCCGTTGCTGTCGTGCGCTGCGACTCGTCCATGTTGGCGCAACCTGACAGACTGCCACCTAAAACGGCACACGCGACCAACTTTGCCAGGGTGTTTTTCATGTACGACGCTCCTCGAAATACAGCAATTGAGTACTCAGCCTAGGTCAGCCCGAGCGATAGTGCAAACTGACCTTGCCGAGAACTTGAGCGCAGGCTCAGCCGAAGAGGCCGCCTTTTTTCAACATGTCCAGCCCCTGCGCGAGCAGGTCGCCACCTTCGGGGACCCGACCATTCGGGGTCAGCTTGTCGACCACTTGCGGCAGCAGGTCAGCCAGGCTGCCGGAGGCCTGCGCGGTGGAAACGCCCAACTGCGAGGCGATATTCTGCAACTGACCACCACCCAGAATCTCCTGAATCTGTTCGGCCGAAATCGGCAGATTCTGGCCGGTGGAAACCCATGAATTGACGATGTTGCCCAAGCCACCCTGCTGGAAGGACTGGACCAACCCACCCAGACCGCCGGTCTGGGGGTTGTTGATCAACTGCATGACGATATTCAGCAACGGATTGTCGCCACCAGACTGTCCGCCGGCCAGCGCGCCGACAACCGAATCAAGAAGACCCATGTTCGTTCCTCCAAAGGAATTAAAGTAGGGCCATCCTAAGTCATCGGCATGACGCCGAATGTGAATATTTGCGAAAACCGGCGACTAGGCGGCCAGCTTCTTCTGTGCCGCTGATGCCTCTTCACGGACCCGCTTGGCTTCGTCGAGCAGGTAGCGCTGGTAATCCTCCAGATCGCCGTCGAACGGCGCAACACCGCCCTTGGAAACCAGCCAGAACTCGTCGCAGACCGAGCGCAGCAGGGCACGGTCGTGGCTGACCAGCATGACGGTGCCTTCGAATTCGTTGAGGGCGACAGCCAGCGCCTCACGGGTGTTGAGGTCAAGGTGGTTGGTCGGCTCGTCAAGCAGCAGCAGGTTGGGGCGCTGCCAGACGATCATGCACAGCACGAGGCGCGCCTTTTCGCCACCGCTCATGGTGCCGACCGGCTGCTTGACCATCTCGCCGCCGAAATTGAAGGTGCCGAGGAAATTGCGCAGCTCCTGCTCCCGGCCCGGCACATTGCTGCGGCCCGAAGCGATGGCCTCCTTGGCCAGTCGCACCATGTGTTCGAGCGGCGTGTCCTGCGGGCGCAGCACGTCGAGTTCCTGCTGGGCGAAGTAGCCGATGTTCAGGCCCTTGCCTTCGGTAACGTCACCGCTGATCGCCTGGAGATCACGGGCGATGGTCTTGACCAGCGTGGACTTGCCCTGACCGTTGGCGCCAAGGATGCCGATGCGCTGACCGGCCATCACCGAGCGGTTGATGCCGCGCACGATGACGGTCGGCGGCGTGCCGGCCGGCGCTTCTTCGGCCGGCGGGTAGCCGATGGTGACATCCATCATCGACAGCATCGGGTTAGGCAGGTTCTGCGGCTCCTGGAACTCAAAGCTGAATTCGGCATCGGCCAGCACCGGTGCGATCTTTTCCATACGGTCCAGCGCCTTGACCCGGCTCTGCGCCTGCTTGGCCTTGCTGGCCTTGGCCTTGAAGCGGTTGATGAAGGATTGCAGGTGGGCGATCTTCTCGGCC